>DATJHM010000178.1:0-43753 GCA_035493895.1 Ktedonobacteraceae bacterium | reverse complement strand
GGTGAGGCAAATAATAAAGAGCACAGTCTACCTCTCATCTTTCATATGCAGAATTACACATAAACGCGGGGTAGGCATGGTTGAAACACTCCTTGCCAGACTCGACAAGACAGTATATTATAGGGAGGCAATGGAGCCCGCTGGTAGCACATCTTTTTCTGTCTGTTACATCTGTCATCAAATTGGAGCCCGCTCATGTCTACTCCCATTCTGATCCTATCCCCTCGCACTACCCCTGACTCTATTATTATGCGCAACGCTGCCTTACTTGCAGGTTGGGACGTTGAACGCCTGCACATCTGGCGTTTACCGCATCGTCTGTACGAGCGTGAGTTAGTTCTCTACGGCGAGCCGCTCTTTGCTGAGGTAATTGCTGGTCAGTGTAATCTCGCTTTAATTGAAACAACCTTCGACTGGCTTGTCCACTTGCCAGAGCAGCATCGCAAGCGCTGGATTAGCTATACGACATTGGCTGAGGCACGTGATATTTCTCAGCCAACTTTCGTCAAACCGGTCGATGGCAACACGTTTGCTGCATCGATCTATGATTCTGGCACGCAACTCCCCTCGGCTGATGCCTTGCCAGGCGATACGCCTGTTCTGCTGGCTGAACCGGTCACGTGGGAGCTCGAATTTCGCTGCTTTATCCTCGAGCGTCAGATCGTAGCTATTTCTCCCTATCGACGCAATGGGCAACTAGCCCTCTCCGCCGATAATCTCTGGGAGGCAAGCGATGAGGAGACGGAGGCAGCGACGGCCTTTGCCAATCGCGTCCTGGCCGATCCTCAGCTCAAAATTCCGCCCGCCATCGTCATGGACATAGGCAAAATCCAGGGACGTGGCTGGGCTGTCGTCGAGTGCAATGCAGCATGGGGTGCTGATCTCTATGGCTGCAATCCCCTCAAGGTGCTTCCGGTCTTGCAGCGTGCCTGCTGTAAGCATGAGGTTCTTCTTTCGGCTGATGCACGCTGGGTGCTCGAAAAAGGCGTATTGGTATTCTAAAATAGAGTCTCCTTCTTTATCCACCTCGTGCAGGTCACGGGGTGGATAATTTGTACATTGCGGTCGATCCCCATCAATTCTCCTTTCTCAGGTTGATATATACGACCAGGTATAAGAAAAATAGGGAGAAATACCAATAGACAAAACTGCATTTATTACGCTATACTTTTTAAATACACAATATCCGCATTAAGCATGTAAAATATAGAAGTGGAGATACATATGCGGATATGCTGTGTTTTTACATACATTAAAGTCGAAGCAGCAAGAACAATGTGGTCAGAGAAATTGTACAATGTACATTTATAGCAAGCCAAGAGCGCGAAAGCGATGAAATGAGCACACACGCTTCTCTTTTGCATGGGTAAAAAGGATGGATGCTATGACTCACCAATATCGTTTTTCTGTGGAAGATGTGACCTGTGAGCATTGCGATGCACGCGTTCGTTCGGCGCTGCTTGCCTTTCCAGGAGCTCAGCAGGTCGAGCTAGAACGTACTCCTCAGGATGAGGCGACAGTTATCTTTACCACAAACGAGGCTGTGACGCCTGAGCAGATTGAAACGGCTATTATTCAGCAATCGGAAGGCACGACGCACCACTATCAGGTACGTTGGGATCAACCGGAATAATGAAATCAGACCTATCTCGTAATGGACCGATAGCGCAACAGGATGAGAATGGGGCTACCCCGTTCCCATCCTGGCAGGCAATGCTCTTGCCCTGGTTGCTGATTCTGCTGAGCTGGGGCGTGCTGGGAATTGCGTTCCTGACGCACCAGAACACCCTGATCGACCATGACTATCTCCTCAGAACCAGCCACCTGCCCTGGCTTCTCGCGCTCATGATCTTTCTTCTCTGCTGGCAGATCATGACGCTGGCAATGATGTTACCAGCCACGTTCTCCCACCTGTTACTGCTCCATGCACCTCGCAGATCGCTCTGGCGTGCCCAGGCTATTTTTATCATCGGGTACGCAAGCATCTGGACCGGCTTCGCCTTTCTGGCTTTTCTGGGGGATACCGTGATCCATCAGGTGGTCCAGCGCTGGTGGTGGCTCTATCTGCACGCTCAACTGATTGGCGCGCTCACCCTCGCTTTTGCGGGTATCTATCAGTGGAGTCCCTTGAAGAAACGCTGTCTGGCTCTGACGTGTGAACAAACGCGAGCAGAAACGTCCCGCTCAAGCCTGCAACAGGGGATACAGTACGGGATGCGCTGCGTGGGAAGCAACCTTGCGCTTATGCTCATCATGTTCGGCATCGGGATGAAGAATCTCACGTCTATGATCGTGCTTACGGCTGTCATGTTTCTTGAGCGGGAGATACATAATAGTCGATGGCTTCGCCCGCTTATTGGAGTTCTCTGTTTGTTAGCAGCTCTTTGCTGGTATCTGTTTCCCTGATGCATTCACAAAAAAAACAGACGAGGCACGCAAGATATCGATCGGCTCGTCTGTTCGATGGGATTGAAAATTAGCGGTCCGAACTCCTCAACACATGACTTGCACTCAAAACGGCGCTGGGGTCAATCTGCTCCAGTAGCGCAACGTGCCCATTGTATGTCCAGGTGGGGAGGGGACGTTGCATGGTCACCTGCTGTTTTCGGATATAGTGCAGGCGATCAGGCGAGACGCTCGCGCAGAGTGTCGGGCGCTGCTCTACGAGCAAATAGTGCATAGGGGCAAGATAGACGGGCAACGTAGCCTGTCCCGCCTCCTGAGCAGTAACGTTCTGCATGCTCCGACGCTGCTGTACGGCTTCCAGCAGGATCTCAACTTGCCTCTGCGTGGCCTGCTCATCAATGAGCAGCAGTTCCTGCCAATCCTCACTTTTTTCAGTGGTCGTCACGGCCAGTTGGACGATCGTACGTCCGGAAACATCCACGCCGTCGAGCTGTCCGGAGAGAATATGCTCTCCCATCACCTGCCAGCGCGGGCCAAGATAGGCCTCTGCCCCCTGACAGGTACAACCCTTAGCACAGGTACATGGATCACACGAGCAGGAACAGGCCTGAGCCGCAAACATCTCGCTCGTCAACTGACTACTTAACGGGAATAACGAAGCCATAACCGCTACTTCCTCCTCTTGTTTTTCCTCTAGCTCTTCCTTCTATTTGACACAATACAGTTCATTGCTCTACTAATTGCATTGTACAGAGTCGCACCAATTTATGGTATTGCATAAGCGCAAAAATCGATACTGACAAATACTGTAATTCACGTTATTAATATATTTGAAGCAAAAATCATAAATAAGTGCATATTATGATATATACAATGAGAAACATGGCAAAAATAGAAGGATAGGCACAATAAGCCTATCCTCGGGGTATGCTGGCAAAATCGACTACTTGCTACCGAAACGTTTTGCTCCCGTCCTCGGTAGAAATTGTTCACCTGAAGAGAATATCGTGCAAGTCTTGCTGCTGCTCTGCGGCGTCCTTTGGCTCAAACTCGTTCGGGGTAACACGTAACGCTTTACGGGAGTAGAGGTACAGATTAACAATAAAACCAACAATTATGAGCGCAATCACGAAACCGATGAGGGCAATAAATGCGATCATCAACACCCTCGCATTTCCCGGGTCTTCCTGTAAGTGAGCCATTTTTCTTACAGGCAGTGAGATTTGCTCACCCCCTACTAGTATAGACGTAATACATAAACAATTTTCAAATTACATCAATACTTGTCATTTCAGCTCTTTTTATCCAGCAAGACAGGCAGTATATATGATTTGACCTCACAGAGAGAGATCAGGTATACTGGAGCTTATCAAGCAAGGAGAGGACCATTGGATAAGTAAGAACAACAGAACCAGAACAGTTTTATAATGGAATTGCGCTCTCTTTCTGCTGCTAGCAAAAAGAGAGCGCAATAGGCCGATAATGTATACACTGTAACGTTTCTCATCTTTCTCACAAAATATAATCGTATATTTTTGGGCTATTGAGATCAGAAGATTTTGCTTTTTGCATATGGATGTCATTACCATAGAGAGAGAACATTTGGTAAGGGCCAGAGAAAAACGTTTAAGCAAGTAAGGGGATGGAAATAGTGTGAATAATTGTTCATACTATTGAGGGATATTCGCGAAAAATGGAAGGGTTTGGCTAGAAATATGAAGATCATTTCATCTTGTGATACAGAAAAACACGTCACAGAAGTACTTTTCCCCTTGTCACTCGGCCGTAGTCGTGTTACACTTCAACACAAGATTACAACTTTTTTAGCCGCGACTCGTACAGAACGGTAGAAGATTCAGGACTTTGTCTTGTGAATAAGATGTAAGAAAAGCAATGAGCGGTGATAAATGTTAGAATCAACTGTTAATGCTTCAGATATGCTGGGTGGAATGGGAGCGATAGCACAACCGGCCAACAAATCGCGCCGCAAGACGCGAGGGTCAGTTTCGAGCGCGGTAGATAGTCAGGGACTACGAAGGATTACAGGGGCCCTGAGCGGCAATGCGCAGACAGGGGCGATTGTGGAGTCGATGAGTGATGCCGGGCTTGTCGAACTGGTTTTGAACGGCGATCAAGACGTCTTTGCTGTGCTCGTTGACCGCTACAAAGATGCCGTACAGAATCTGGCCTATCGCATGCTTGGGAACACAACAGAAGCTGAAGATGTCACACAGGAAGCTTTTGTACGAGCGTATACACAGCTCGCCACATACAAGCCTGTGCATAAATTCAGCACCTGGTTGCTTTCCATCTCTTCTCACCTGGCTATCGACCAGCTACGTCGCAGACGCTTCCTGGCGCTGCCCCTGGACGACGTGCCATTTTTGGAATGGATCGTCGACGTAGGTGCGGGCCCGGAACAATCGGCCTTGCAGGGAGAGCAGCAGGATGAGATTCAGGTCTACCTGCAACGCCTCCCGGGCAAATATCGCGCAGTCATCGTGTTACGCTACTGGTACGACTTCTCTTATGAAGAAATCGCCCAGGCTCTGAACCTGACGCAGCCGCTGGTCAAAGCGCGTCTGCACAGAGCAAGAGAGCTACTGGCACGATACATGCAACAAAACAAAGTGAACCCGGAGGAGGAGCGAGTCGATGCGCTGCCGCGACGCTAAAGAAAAGTTAGCCGCCCAGCGTGATCACGATCTCGCACCGTTGGACGCGGCGGCTCTACAAGAGCACTTGCATATGTGCCCATCCTGCCGTGCCCTTCAGCACAGTGCCCATAGTGTAGACAGTCTGCTTAGTGCAACCGTAACACCGCGTGTCCATAGAAGCATTTCGACAGACTCAATTATGCTGGCAATACAGCACCAGAGCAAAATTTCACAGCAGCTTGAAGATATTCACAAGCAACAGCAAACCCGCGTCGCCAGACTTCGGCCTGCTGGCGCGGCCTTTGCAGCCTTGAGTTTCTTCACGCTCAGCACCATACCATTGTTAGTGCTCGCAATAACCATCGTCCAGACAGATCTCGTTGTACAGGCCCTGGCGCTCCTCAACGGAGTGATTGACGCCCTGATCATCCTGATGCAGTATCTACTCAGTGCGTTATATTTACTGAGTCGCAACAACTGGCTCCTATCAGGAGTTGCCTTCAGTGTCGTTATCATGATGGGGATGTGGCTTCGCTTAATGCGTCACCCACAGGAGGCGTAGGAGAAGCGAAGATCATGGTTGAGAGACCGTGATAGGGAGGAGCACAATGAGAAAGGTCTTACACAGACGCTGGTACGTGCTCATACTGTTCGGGCTTATCCTGCTAGTGGGACTGTTAGCAACATTTATGATACCAGACGTGCTGGCAGCCGGATCCGACGATCCGGGAGCGGGGAGGCCAGGAGAGTGTACCGTTGAGCATGTGCAGCCAGCCTTTGGCGATACCGTTGTTGTCAACAATGGGGAAGTGATTTGTAGTAATCTGACCTCATGGGGCAGCAACATCATCATTAACGGAGATGTGAGGGGGAACGTAGTCGCCTTCGGGGGCAATGTGATCGTCGATGGCAAAGTACATGGAACGATACGCTCCTATGCAGGCAATATTACACTACGCAATGGGGCCCGGGTGTATGGGGATATTCATCTATGTGGAGGGCAGAGAACTCAAAATAGCGCATCTCAACTATACGGGTCAGTTTTTGACTGCCCCAAAAGTATAGAATTGCTTTTAGCGGGAGATGGAGGAGCTGGATTTCGTTTCTGGTCTCTTCTGACGTGGGTAGCGCTGGGGATCATTTTGACCTCCTTGCTACCAGAGCATGTCATGCTGGTACGCACCACAGCAAGAAGTAAAATGCGACGCAGCCTGTTGTTAGGCGTATTGAGTGTACTGCTTGCGCCAGCAGTTCTGGCAGTATTGGTAGCACTGATTATATCTATTCCATTAGCAATCATTGTGGCAATAGGATTGATCGCAGGGTGGGCATTAGGCACAATCGCCGTGGGTTGGCTTATCGGTGAATATGTCATCAATAAAGTCGCGCCACAGCATAACACACGCCCGGTCCAGGTCACAATAGGCCTGGCAGTATTGGCATTGGCAGGGTCTCTCCCCTATATAGGCTGGTTCATCAGTATCGGAGTAGGATTGTTAGGGTTGGGTGCAGTCTTCTTAAGTCGCTTCGGGACGCGACTCTATGGTCAGCCCAAACAACCTCTTCCATTATAGCTCTATTCGTCTATAGAGAGAAAAACGCAGAAGGGCATGAAGCCTGGAAGCGCATTTTTTGCTATCAGACGACTCCTGGTATCCAGGAAAATAATCGAAGACCGCACGCAATAGCAACAAAAAAGCTGGAAAGATGGGACGGGCATTAACGATGCTGGATGTCGGAAGATGGCCGCCGAGGTGAACATGAGCATTGACGTTGAACTAACTGACCTGGCCTACGGGGGGGACGCTGTAGGCCGCTACGAGGGACGCGTTCTGTTTGTGCCGGGAGGGATTCCGGGCGAGCGGGTACGTGTCGAGATTGTGGAGGAGCGCCGAGGACACGCTCGAGCCAATTTGTTAGAGATCTTACGTCCGGCCCCCGAACGGGTCGAACCTGCCTATCCGCTGCTTACGGACAGCGGCTGTCAGTGGCAACATATTGCCTATCCAGCGCAACTTACCTGGAAAGCGCATATTGTTCGCCAGTTGCTCGTACGTATTGGAAAACAGCCAGATGCCCTCGTCCATCCAACCATAGGCATGCCTTCTGGCCTTCCACCATGGCATTATCGCAATATTCATTTATTTTCCATCGGGTTGGATGGCGCTATGGGCTTGAAGATTGCTGAGAGCCATGAAGTTCAGGATCTGACCGATTGTCCCTTGCTGCATCCCGCACTCGACCAGGTATACCAGGCCGTACGCGCTAAACTGATTAACTATTTTGGCGACTCCCTTGGTCAGATGCTTCAGAGCATTACTCTGCGTGGAGCAATCGGCGCAGTCAGCAATGCCAGCACAGGCATCAACGCCAATGGAGCCAAAGCGGTACCCACTCTGCTCACCATTCAGGCGCGCCCCGGGTCCCTCTTTGAGAACTCACAGCAGCTCGCTCAGGAACTGATGACCATTGCGCCGGGAATCGTCGGCGTCATCATCGAGAGAGTAGGCGGACGTTATGGACGGGTCTTTGCCGGACAAGAATTCTTGACCGATGTTGTGCTTGGCCGCCGCTTCCGCGTCTCAGCCGACTCCTTCTTCCAGGTCAATCCCGTCCAGACGGCGGTTCTGGTCGAGCGCGCTCTGGCTATGCTGGAGCCGCAGCGCAATGAGACGGTACTCGACGGCTATAGTGGAGTGGGTCTCTTCTCGGCCTTTCTCTCCTCACGAGCCGCGCGTGTCATCGCCATCGAATCGCAGCCGAGCGCCGTCATGGACGCACGCGCTACAGCCGCCCTGAACAACCAGAACAACATCACCGCTCTGGAAGGGACCCTGGAACGTATTCTGAGCCAGCTCAACCACCGTCGAGAACGTGTCGATCTGGCCCTGGTTGATCCACCACGCGCCGGTTGCCATCCCAAAGCACTCCAGGCATTACAGCTCATGGGCCCTCGCTCCATCTGCTATGTCTCATGCGATCCGAGCACGCTGGCACGCGATATCTCCACCCTGTGCTCAGGCGGCCGCTATCGGCTCGTGGCAGCCCAGCCCATCGATATGTTTCCACAAACATATCATATCGAAAGCGTGGCCCTTCTGGCCCGTGTGGGTGGCCGCTAAAAACTACAAACAGCAATAGCGAAATAGGCGGGCTTCTGAAAAGCCCGCCCTTTTTTTATTTTGTATAAAGCTTAATCGACCAGAGAAGGTTTCTTGCTCAAAACCACTTCAATCCTGCTCCCCGGCTCCATAAGCGTACCGGGAGGAGGGTTCTGCTCAACGACGCAGCCCGGAGCGATATCAGGGCTCACGACAGCTTCACCGTGTACAGAGACATCCAGCCCCATCTCCTGAGCAATACTGAGCGCGGAAAGAAGATCTTTACTATGCAGATTTGGCGCGCCACGGCCCTTTGCCGTATCCTCTAACTTGCTGAGAACCACGCTGAACCACTTTTTCAGATTCTCTTTCTCCGCATTCTCTTTATTGGCCGCATCAACTTTTTCTTTGTGGCCCTTAATGCCGAGAAGCTCATCCTGCAAGACAAAAGGATGGTCGACATTATTCAGGATGATATCAGGACTATTTCCTGGCGTCTCAATATAGACATTGCCTATATCCAGGAAGCGCTGCAATACGCTGGAGACCTTCACCCGCACATCGCGAATATTCTTGTATTCCGTCTCAATGCGTGTCTCAAAAAACAGGACAAAGCTACGCTGAATGTCGATAATGCGACGATTGGTCAAGATATAGACATCATCGACATAGTTGATGTACGTCAGACCTATAATAATCAGCAAACTGAGGATCAGTACGATCATGACGAGCCACCAGTATTGCAACAAAGCCACTGGAATAACGCCAAAGGTCGGGATGAACAGAGCGGCAGGTAGCAGCAAGATCAGGAGCACGACAGGGAGAGCCAGATTGCGCAACAGCACATACTGTGAACGCTGGATATACTTCACCGTATATTCGCCGGAGACATAACGCACATCACAGGGAATGCGTAAGAACCCGCCAAACGTGCGACGCGGACCACGGAAGCGATCCTGACGGCGTAAAGGGGGCAAATTTTCATCGGCATTCGTCAACGGTTGAACAGCCTTCCCTTTAGCCAGTTCGTTCAGCACAGCAGCGATCCCAACATCCTGCGGCTCCACAGGAGGAGGTGCCGGTTTTTGATTTGCCTTCAGGCTATTGGAAATGCCTTGAACCGCATCGCGTACCTTGCGTGGATTGGGAACATCGCGCATCAACAGATCGCCACCGGAGAGATAGATATGAACCGTGCCATAGTTCAGCAGAAAGCCCAATATCGTCTCAACACCGATCCCAACCTGCGTCACGCGTTCAATCGGAGTTTGCTGGCGTGTTGGTTCAAGCAGGCCGCGAGCATTAATAATGCGCTTATTCGTGATGATAAACGTCTCAAACCACCAGGCAACGAGATCTTTATAGGCGAACCAGGCGCCCGTGCCCAACAACAGAAGAAAAGCCGAAGCATCCAGCAGATACCACACGAGCGGATTAATGTGAACCGCAGTAGAAGCCCAGATAAAAAGAAAGAAGAGCAGAACTGAACCAAGGAAAGGCAGAGCAGGGCGGACCAGAAACCACCAGTGCTTACGCACAATCAGGCGCACTTCTTCTCCAGGCTGCTGGCCCGAGAAGTACCACTTATGATTACTGCCCCGGCGAAATTGGCGCAAATCAAAACGAGCACGCCCCGAGCGCCAGGGATCGGCGGGAGCACTAGCAGCAGTCTGCTCTTTTGGTCTATCGGCCATAGGTCACCTCAAAAAGCAATCCTTGCGAAATGTGACAGGACAGGTGTACAAAACAGATCATGTGTCAAAATTTACAGGATGTACAAAATTTACAACATTCACCAAAATCTAGCGGGCAAAAACCATTCGTTCTTACGCTATCGCAGCTATCAGCAAACGACAAAAGCTGAAAGAGCAGATCGAACGTATAGTAAAGACAGCATCCCTTTAGAAATCCCGTTCTTGCATCTATAATACCACACGTTCCCATGAAAACATAGAGTGCGAACTGCCAACTTTGCGTTCTGAAGTGGCGCAGAGAGATCTGTTACCCCCTATTCAGCATACCCATAATGGACAAAACTCGTATCCAGGAGCCCGATGTGATATAATAAGAACAGGTAGGATCAAATTTTCTAGACCTCCCCGGCCCTGGATACAAGCACTTCAACACGATATCGCCTTGAGGCTATGTCCGACTTTTTTTGGTGAGGATGTTTTTTTATGGAACTCGGTAATATCAGGCCAGTTAATATTGTAGATGAAATGACCACCGCGTATCTCGATTACTCGATGAGTGTTATCGTTAGTCGTGCGCTACCGGATGTGCGTGATGGTCTCAAGCCAGTACACCGTCGTGTCCTTTATGCTATGGACCAGATGGGCTTGCAATCCACCAGGCAATTTCGTAAGTGCGCGGGTACAGTCGGCGAAGTGCTTAAGAGCTATCACCCTCATAGTGATGTTGCCGTGTATGACTCACTGGTGCGTATGGCTCAAACCTGGTCCATGCGCTATCCACTCGTATTGGGACAGGGTAACTTCGGCTCACAAGACGACGATCCGCCAGCTGCTATGCGCTATACGGAAGCCAAAATGGCCGCCATCGCCGACGAGTTACTGCGCGATATTGAAAAAGATACCGTCGATTTCGCCCCGAACTATGATAACCAGACCACCGAGCCAACCGTAATGCCTGCCCGGCTTCCCAATCTGTTGCTCAATGGTTCAACTGGTATCGCTGTAGGTATGGCAACCAATATCCCACCTCACAACCTGAATGAGGTGTGTAACGGGATTATCTACCTGCTCAATAATAGTGAAGCAACCACTGAAGAACTCTCGCGTATTATTCGCGGGCCCGACTTCCCCACAGGAGGCATCATACAGGGCCGCGAAGGGATCCGCAACTGCTACGCCAATGGTCGAGGCCGTATGGTAGTACGGGCTCGTACACAATTTGAAGAGACCGAACGTGGACGCATCAGCATCATCACGACCGAACTCCCCTACCAGGTCAATAAGGCTGAGCTGGTCAAGAAAATTGCTGAGCTGGCACGCGATAAAAAAATTGATGGCATTGCCGAAGTCAGAGATGAATCAGATCGGCAGGGTATGCGCATGGTCATCGATCTGAAGCGCGACGCCAACGCGAGCAGCGTGCTCAATGCCCTCTTCAAATACACCGCCATGCAGACCGCTTTCAATGCCAACATGCTTGCGCTGGTTGACCGCCAGCCACAGACGCTGACATTGAAGAAGTTTTTACAGCACCATATCACCCATCGCGAGGTCGTCCTGACACGGCGCACACGCTATGAGCTGGCAAAAGCCGAAGCCCGTCGGCATATCCTGGATGGCCTGAAGATCGCACTCGACCACCTGGATGAAGTCATTTCGCTCATTCGTCAGTCGCAGCGCGACACAGCAGGACTGGCCGAAGAGCTCCAACAGCAATTCGGCTTATCACTGGAGCAGGCGCGAGCCGTACTCGAAATGAGACTGGCCAGTCTGGCTGCCCTGCAACGCCAGAGAGTCGAGGAAGAGCTCAAAGAAGTTCTGCAAAATATCGACTACTACAACATGCTCTTGAGCGACATCAACGAGATTCGTAAGCTGATCAAACAGGATCTGGAAGAGATCAAGGCCAAATATGGAGATGAGCGGCGTACCGAGATCGAAGATGCTGAGATTAGCAACTTCCGCGACGAAGATCTCATCGCCAACGAAGAGGTCGTTGTTACGCTGACAGAAAAGGGCTATATCAAGCGTCTGCCCTCGAACACGTATCGCGCCCAGCGGCGTGGTGGTCGAGGCATCACGGGCATGGTTACCCGTGAAGATGATACCGTTCGACATCTCATTGTCACGCATACACACGATAGTCTGCTCTTCTTCACCGATCGTGGACGCGTCTTCCAGCTCAGAGTATATGAGCTGCCAGATACAGGCAGAACAGCCAAGGGAGAGCACCTGATCAACCTCATCGCCATCGAACAGCGCGAACGGGTCACCGCCATCGTCGCTGTGCCGAAAGAGGTGAGCCGGGACTTTATGATCGTCGCCACCAAGAAAGGCGAAATCAAAAAGACCGTCATGGAAGAGTTCGAGGCCGTTCGACGCCAGGGCTTAATCGCGATGAACCTGGAAGAAGACGACGAGCTGATTGGAGCCAAGCTCGCCCGTGCCGACGATGATGTGTTAATGATCTCATCCCTTGGTCGAGCCGCACGTTTTACCGTTGCCGAACTGCGCTCTGCCTCACGCACAAGTGGAGGCGTACGCGGTATTCGACTCGCTCCTGGTGACACGCTCGTCTCGTTGAACCTCACACCAGAGGACAGCGAGCTGCTGGTCGTCACAGAACGAGGCTTCGGCAAATGCACGCCCATCAACGACTATCCACGCCATAATCGCGGTGGTAGCGGGGTCATTACCCTGCGTATCACGGAGAAAACTGGCAGTATCGCTGCGGCACGCATCATCACCGACAATGATAACGACTTGATGATTATCTCGGCGGGCGGCGTTGTGATCCGTATGGATGTCAACACGATCATTCGTGGAGGCCGAAATATCCAGGGCCGCAAAATGATGACCATGGGCGCCAAGGATAGCGTCGTGGCTATCGCGACCACCAATGGCAAGAAAGCCAGCGACCAGGACGAAGAAGAGGATGAGTTAAGTGCGGAAGAAATGAACGAGCTGGTTCTGGATGGTACCATAGAAATCCTCTCAGCAGAAAACGCTGAGAGCGAAGAGGACGATGACGAGGCCGAACTTGGGGACGAGGCCGAAGAAGTTGGGGACGAGACAGAAATTGTCGATTCCGAAGAGGAATAGACGCTACAACACCAACCTTGTTCAGATTACTTAGGTGCCCTCAAAAAAGAAGCGGCAGGTATATTCCAAATATACCTGTCGCTTCTTTTAGTTCGGGCAATTCAACAGCAAAACATCGTCCAATCGCCTATTCATCATGGTAATGCTATACTTCTCTTATGCTTGTATGAAACTTTAGAAGAAAATCTATTGCAAGTTTGTTTTTCTGCAACTATTCACGCCTATATCAGTATTATATTTAAATCATCCCATCAAACCAGCAAATATTGTATTTAACGACGTAAAAATACAATATCATTATTTCGTCTCTCACATAAGATGCCAGAAAGATGAAAAGATGATGTCATTCACTCCAGATCCCTCGAAGAAAACAAAACATGACCCAAGATTCACCTATGCTCGCATCATATTTTTTATCGCTTTATGTATTCTTATCGTTACATCTGCCAATAATACAGCTATTGCGATCATTTTAACAGGAACATTAGGGCTGCTCGGTTCTAAAATTTTCGAGGATTTTTTCGAAACAGCGATCGAGAAATTTGATCAAATGCTGCCAAATTTCAATGGAAGGCTCCCGGAGAAACTGCTCTTCAAGGTAATAAATTCGCTCAAAAGCCACTACACATTTGCCATCAATTGTTTTATTTCGCTCCTCATCCTGGCCTTGCTTGTCACCACCCTTCACGATGCTATCGGCACCTTCACCGGCAACGTCAATGATGCGCTCTGCTTACATTCTTCGATACCCTGGCCCGCTTGCAACACCGGCATAGGTACTACTAATCTCTCTAATGGCGTTCGCGTTGGACTCATCACCTACGATAGCAACCCTGGCCCATTTGATCAGACGGGCCTTAACGGAGAAGAGAAAAAGGCTGAAAATCTCATCTTTCAAGAAGATGAAAAAACCTGTACGACGCCGCAGCGTATCACGCTGGCCGTGGTAACGATGCTCAGTCGTACCGTTGAAGATCCCTCAGGCTCTGCAAACAATGGGATAGCGGATCTGCAAGGTGCCTATCTCGCACAGCAAGAGTATAATGCTTCTCATCCGCAGTTAAAGCTTTGCCTCACCATTGCCAATCTTGGCACCCTTACAAATGCCAACAAAACAAGCAATCATACATCTAATGCTGACTATTCACTCTCATTAGTGATCAAACAGATTGTACAATTCGCTCACTACGATGCCACCTTTCATGGCATTATAGGTTTTCCCTATAGTACACAAAGTCAAGAGGCATATGAAGAATTTACAAAAAACTGGCCCTCTGTCTCTCTACCCATCATTTCTCCTTCTGCATCCAGTAATGCGCTTTCAAACATCAACAACTTTTATCATATTGTTTCCCCGGATGCGAGCCAGAATCAGGTCATGGCCCAATTTTTCTGTTCCTCCCTGCTCAAAAATCAATCTTCTGCTCCAATTGATATATTCACAGAGAACGATCCACCACCCGACCTCTATAGCAATAGTTTGCAAGTTGGTTTTGAGAACGAACTGCAACGACAATGTCCGAATAAACTTGTGCGCATAGATCACGATGTTTATAAAAATAATGATGCACCATCAATTCAGCAAGCAGCAGATAACGCGCTCAAAAAACATGATCGCTACATCTTTTTTCCAGATTATAATACCGATCTGGGCATACTGGAGACAGAGCTAAAACGTCATCTGGACCCGAATAGCACACAAGCCATTACTATTCTCGGAGGCGATGGTTTATATGATAGTACGGGCGTCACGTATTCGCCCTACTTTCCTATCTACGCGACAGTCTTCGCATCTCCACTCTCAACAACTTCACTCTCAAAAGATCCGAGTACGGCACAGAAGATCAGCCACTTCATTGCTGAATACAAAAAAGTGTTCTCCCAGCCACCTCTTACGCAGTCAACCCCAGTCTATACCCTGTTTCCGGCACATACAATCCTGGCGTACGATGCCACAACAGCATTCACTGAAACCGCAAAAAATTTTAAAACGGCCGATTTTCAGCAAAGCACATTTAATAAATTCCTGAGTTCAATTGCGTTTGACGGCGTCAGTGGACGCATTACCTTTCAAGGCAACGGAATTAGCGCTCAGTATAGTAGCAGTCCCAGTTCAGGATACGTATATATGATGTGTACGGATCATTATTCACAGACGACTCACCTGGTCGCTCAATATGAGAGCATAAATATGGATGGCGGTATCACTGTCCATCGGGTTTTGCCGGACAAACAGGAACCCCAGGCCCCCTGCTCTTGATATGATTTTTGCCAGGTGAGCGATGTTTACTGGACGCGTACAGCTCTGGACTCGCGGCGCACACGGCGTCCCTGGCGAATCTGCCTGGCGGCCATGCGATCCTTCTGCGCCTCCAGTTTCACGAGAGGGAAGGGACGGTGAAACTGCTTGTCAAAACTTTCCGCCTTCTCATCGGTTACTGCGGCCCGTTGCTCATAGGCCTGAGCAAGCAGGGCACATTTTTCTTCGTCCGAGGTTTCCTCTGATAAGAGGAGAAAGGCCAGGGTAAAATCTGGCTTGCCCTGCTGGGCATAGGCAATAGCACAGGCATAGGCGTCAGCGCCACGCTCGAGAATCAGACGCGCCTGCTCGCGAAATACATCATTGCTCAAGTCAGCATAGAGATCTGCAAATGGAGTAGCAGCCATAACCAGGGTCTCCCAAGAAATGTTTGATGAATGTCACACTAAAATTTTTTGTTCCGTCGTATCGTAACATATTAAGCGACAAAAGAACACAGCGAAGAAGGGGTTGAGCTTCGAGCATGCTGCAAAGAAGAGGCGAGACCGATCCTTTGTGCAGGATAGGTCTCGCCTCTTTTCCCTCTATAGGGCCATCCCTGGCGCTGATAAACCGCGCCTCTACAAATTCTTACACAGACAACAGGTTCTTAACGGCGGCGCAAGAAGGCCGGAATATCGATGATGTCCCCTGAAGGTGCGTTGCGGCTGCCGCGCACCAGCTCTGAATTACGATCCAGGCGACGAATCGAGCGACCAGAAGTAGGTGGGCGCTGCAACGGCTGGGCGCTTGGCTCCGGCATTGGTAAATTGCGCGAACCCATCTCTGACTCGGGCAGTTCACTCTCCAGAGAATACCCCTCCTCATCGTCCTCTTCGGTGGGAAGAGAAGCACGCTCACGAATATTTTGCGCAGATTGCATACTACCACGCTGATAACCCACTTCACTCACAGGGAGAGGTTGTGGGACAACCTGACGTGGTCGGTTATTCTCTGGCGGCAGTTGCACTCCACCAGCTTGCTGAGAGCGCGGACCCGTCGATGGACCCTTCGCCAGCGGGTCAGTGGACGGTTTTGCGATACTCGCGGCCTGAAGTGGCGCGACCTGCGACGGTGAATAATGATTATTCTGCGCCTGCTGGGAACGGGAAGAACCATTGCTCCCATTACTGGCATTGCTCGAAGGAGCAGAAGAGACAGGATAGAGCCTGCTACGATCATAATCCTGGCGCTGCTGAACATAAGGCTGCGGACGCGCCGAACCGCTGCTATCAAAACCCGTGGCAATGACCGTGATCTTGACCTTCCCATCGTAGTTCGGGTCCTGCACCGCACCAAAGATGATATTCGCCTCGGGGTGCGCGGCATTGCTGATAATATCGGCCGCCTCGTTGACCTCAAAGAGCGTCATATCCATACCGCCCGTGATATTGAACAGCACACCACGAGCGCCGCTGATATCAATGTCAAGCAGCGGGCTGGCAATCGCAATATTGGCCGCATCCGTCGCACGATTCTCTCCGCTGGCCTCACCAATCGCCATCAAAGCCGAACCGGCCGCGGACATAATCGTCTTCACATCGGCAAAGTCCAGGTTGATCAGACCCGGAACCGTGATCAGATCGCTGATGCCCTGAATGCCCTGGCGCAACACATCATCGGCCAGACGGAACGCATCGGCCAGAGGAGTACGCTTATCCGCAACCTGGAGGAGACGATCATTGGGCACAGTAATCAGCGTATCCACATGCTGCTTCAGATTTGCGATCCCCTCATCAGCAGAGAGCATACGCTTCTTGCCTTCGAAAGAAAAAGGCTTCGTCACCACGCCGACCGTCAGCGCCCCGACCTCGCGTGCGATCTGCGCGACAATCGGGCTAGCGCCAGTGCCAGTGCCACCGCCCATCCCGGCCGTGATAAACACCATATCAGAGCCCTTCAAAGCCTCATAGATCTCCTCGGCATTCTCCTCAGCAGCCTTCGAGCCAACGCCAGGATTGCCCCCTGCACCGAGGCCACGAGTGAGCTTATCGCCGATGCGAATGCGTTGCGGAGCCTCAGTGAGCAACAGCGCCTGAGCGTCTGTATTGATGGCGATAAACTCGATCCCCACCATATTGGCCTGGATCATGCGATTGACCGCATTACTGCCACCGCCTCCAACGCCAATCACACGGATTTGGGCGAAGCCTTCAATTTGATGATTTCCCATTGGTAACATTTTCCGTGGCCCCCTTTAAAGTTTCTCATAAGTAAAACGAATAAGAATGGCTTCTTTCTCGTGAGAAACAATGGTTAAGGAATAAAAGCACGCAGCCAGCGACCGAAACGGGAGAGAATATCCCCGGGCCCCTCATCGTCTGGCTCCTCCTCATCGATTAAAAAAGAGGTGTGACGCAGCCCCCACAAGAGAAGGCCGACAGCAGTTGAAAATGCTGGTCGGCTAATTGAATCCGCCAGACCATGCAGGCCCAGCGGAGTCCCCATGCGCGTAGGCAAATCCAGGATCTGGCCCGAGAGCTCCAGAATACCAGGAAGTTCTGCTGTTCCACCAGTGATCACAATACCCGCTGGCAATAGCCCGTCATAGCCAGACTTTTTAATCTCCTCATGCACCATAGCGAAAAGCTCTTCAACGCGAGCCTGTATAATCTCCGCAAGTAACTTACGAGGGACAAGATCATTACAATCAGGCATAAATTGTGAGAGGTCAATCATATCATCGTCATCAATGACCGAAGGATCACAATGACCATACGTAATTTTCAGCTCTTCAGCAACCCCTGGCGGCAGGCGCAGACCAATGGCAATATCGCTGGTGATCAGATTACCACCAACCGGCAAGACGATGGTATGCCAGATAGCGCCATCGACAAATACCGCAACATCTGTTGTCCCCCCCCCGATATCCACCAGAGCCACCCCCAGATCGGTCTCACCATCGGCCAGAACCGCTTCGCTCGAGGCCAGAGGCTCCAGCACCAGATCCTCTATCTCCACGTGAGCTTTGTGCACGCATTTAATTAAATTATGGATGGAAGACACGGCCCCCGTAATAATATGTGTCTCTACTTCCAGACGGAAACCAGACATCCCGATGGGATTCTTTATCCCCTCCTGTCCATCCACAACATAGCCACGCGGAATAACATGAATTACTTCGCGATTCGCGGGAATAGCGATCGCGCGTGCAACTTCAATCGCACGACTAATATCGTTTTGAGAGATATCTTGATGGCTGGAGATAGCAACAAATCCCTTGCTATTTTCCGATTCGATATGGCTTCCGGCAATACCAACATAAGCTGAAAGAATTTTTTTCCCTGACAGGCGTTCAGCACGATCCAGCGCCGCAGCAATTGAAGTGACAGTCTCTTCAATGTTCACCACCACCCCACGGCGCAAACCCTGTGAAGGGCAGGTGCCAACGCCAACAATATTCAGCTTCCCGTCGCGATCCAATTCTCCGACCAGGACACAGATTTTTGTTGTTCCGACATCAATGCCGACAATCACCCGCTCTTGCACGATAGAAGCTCCCCTTGGGCGGTACATGTAGGAGACGCACTACGAATACAGTTATCGAGACCAGGCATATATATCATCTTTACTTCAAGGTATAAACTGGATGCAAACCATAGCGCAGATCGATAGTTGCTATCTTCAGTTGTTGCTTCTGCGCAAGCAAAAGCAATTGCTGCAACTCAAGCAGTCTATTCGCCAGGGGATTAATATCATCAGCGCCACCCAGATACGCCAGCCAACCATCCGCACTTTTCACGATAAATGTTCCCCTGTGAGCCGCACTTCCGGACTCATCGGTAGTATTAGCATATATTGTACCATCATAACGCAAAGTAAAGGCATTGTTGCCCAGAACTGGTGGTAGTTGTTTGAATAGCTTTGATGCAAAAGCAATATCAGCTTGATTCAACTGCTCTCCCGGTTGAACCGTTGTTATTCCCTTTGGCGGTTTCTGCGTATTCTGCTGGCTGACATCTACGACCATGTTCATCGCCGCTGCACTACTCGCCCCTACCGCTGCAATGACGACTCCCTTGTTGTCCACGCTAAATACGCCTTGCGGCGTACTCCATAATAAGAATGGAGTACGCTCGCTGACGGTTACAACCAGTTGATTGGGCAACTGTTTACTTAAAGTTACTGCACTGACCTGGGGCAATGCAGCGATACGCTCGTTGAGCATGGGCACGTTGAGCAAAAAGATATTCTGCCCCTGCATACCCATCTTTTGTATAGAACGTATCAAAGCATCATTATGGGTACCAACGACGGTCACTTGCTCAATACGAAAGGCATTCCCCGCAAATGCGAAGTTTGCCGCCAGCATGAGCAACACTCCACCCGTCAGGACCCCCAGGAGCTTCCAGATCAAGCCACGACGAAACCCCAGGCGACCACTACGCCGTGGTACACGCGTACCATAGGCTGGCAGCGACTTATGCGGTGTACGCATCTGCCCGCTGGGAGCATACGAACCGGTCTGCACAAAGGTCCGTGGCACTGGCCCTACGTATTTGCGTGGCCGCGTACGCCTCTGCCCCATCTCTTTACGACGAAGATCAAACTCATTCCAGGAATCTAGTGGACTGGCCTCAGGAATCGTAACGACACGTTGCAGAGTCCGAGGAGCTTCACGCACTACAGGTCGTTTATAAGCATGCGATGCAACTTGCTCTTGAAGCGGTTTTTTCTGCGTCATGATGTTGTTTCCCTCCACTCACCGCGTAGCTCAACTTCCAGTTCCATTTCCACACCAAACTGTTCACGTACGCGGTTGTGCGCCTCCTTGATTAGTGCCGCTACGTCCGCAGCACAAGCTCCTCCTACGTTCACAATAAAGTTGGCATGGCGCTCTGAAAATTGCGCCCTACCGTGAGTCTCCCCCTTCAAGCCAACCGCCTCAATCAGGCGACCAGCATAATCCCCCATAGGATTCTTAAAGACTGAGCCAGCACTTTGCTGTGGTGGCTGTGTCTGTTTCCGATGCAGCTTGTGCGCATCAATCGTCTCACGCAATTGTTTTGGATCGCCACGTTGCAACAAAATACCCAGCTCTACGATGATCTCCGCTGGCTCGATAAGCCGACGTGGCGCGGCTAATGGGTTTCCCTGTACGTCAAATTGTACCCGTCGCTCGGCACGAAAACGGCTATGGCGATAGCTCAAAGCAAGATCTGCGTGTTGATAGTGCACGACGACTGGCGCAACCGCCTGCGTTTCGCACGCATGAGCGTCGAGCACCTCGACCCATTGCAAGACCTGCCCCAGATCGCCCTGGTGCGCTCCGGCGTTACTAATGACGCCACCACCCAGCGTTCCCGGAATGCCCGGACCAAACTCCAGCCCACGCCAACCCAGAGGTGCCAGTTCGTTCAGCAGACGAGGCCAGCTCACGCCTGCGCCCGCAGTGAGCAGGGCAGTACCATCGCCATGCTCTTCAAGCGTATAACCGGTCAGTGCAATACGCGCGACAATGCCACGTACACCCGCATCGGCATACAGTACATTGGTACCGTTGCCCGCAATGAGAAGAGGCCAGCGTTGCTCTGCACAACGGGTCACCAGATCGATCAGATCCTCACGCCGCTCCAGCGAGACCCAGATATCAGCAGGACCACCTACCCCAAAGGTAGAATGGCGCGCTAATGGCTCATCGCGACGCACGCGCTCGCCAAAGCGAGCACGGAGCTCGGCGTAGGTGGTCTCAACATCAAATGACATACGGCTTCTTCCCTCTTCTAAGATCGACCCTGCAAAAGCAGTTCGGTCACGGTATACACATCGCCCGCCCCCATCATCACTACCAGATCGCCTGAGCGCACCTGATCGCGCAAAAGCTGCACCGTCTCCTGAAGCGTCTCCCCTCCGTAAAAGATCTGCCCTCCGGCAGCGGCAAAATGCTCACGTTGCGCTAACGCACGCACCAGGTCACGCGCATGCACAAGACCCGTATCCTGCTCACGCGCCGGAAAGATCTCGGCAATAATTGCGATATCAGCTTTATCAAACGCCTCCACAAATTGCGCAAAGAACGTTTTTGTGCGGCTATACATATGCGGCTGATAGACCGCGACCAGACGGCGCTCTGGATAACGCTGGCGCAAGGCATCGAGCGTCATACTGATCGCAGTAGGATGATGGGCGTAATCATCCATCAACATGACATCGTCAACCACATGCGTTTTGAGGTTCAATGGCCCTTGATGGCGAATCTCTAAACGACGCCGAATGCCCGTAAAGCCCTCCAGCGTACGCACCAACGCATCGGGATCAGTCCCAAGGAGACGCGCCACGGTTAGCGCGGCCAGCGCATTCTCGATGTTATGGATACCCGGCAATTGCAAATGAATCTCACGACCATTGAGCGCGGTATCAACGCGGCCTGCCACCCGAAAACTGGTCCGTCCCGCAAGCTGAATAGCGGACGCCGTGTAGGTCTCTGCCGCCTCAAGCACTGGCAATCCAGCCGGATGCAGACCCTCAACGCTATACGTCACCAGACGACCGGGCCAATCCTGCAATCGTGCATAGAGATCCAGACAACCAGCACTATCGGCATTCAAGACCAGCGTGGGCGGAATCGGCCAATCTCCCTGCATATCCATACCACGAATAAAATGCTCAAATGCCGCGAGAAAGGCATCGTAGTCGGCAAAGAACTCTGGATGCTCATATTCCAGGGCCTTGACCAGCGCCACCCGTGGATGATAATGCCAGAAATTGTGATTGAACTCGTCGGCCTCGTTGACAAAATACGGGCTCTGCCCAAGACGGTAATTCGCCCCGAAACGCGGAACAACGGCCCCAATTTCGCAGGTAGGATCAAAACCGGCATCCACCAGGATCAGCGAGAGCATGGCTGTTGTCGAGCCCTTGCCATGCACGCCGCTAACCGAGAGCACACATTTCTCCCGCATGTATTCACTCAGCAACTCCTGCCAGGTAATGATGGGCAAGTTTCGCTCGTGCGCGGCCACCAACTCTTCGTTATGTGGATTGAGCGCAGTAATCGCGGGACTGATCACCAGCATATCCACGGCGTCCAGATGCGCCGGACTATGGCCCTGCTGAATCTCAATCCCTACCTCCTCCAACTGACGCACCGTCGCAGAGCGCTGGCGATCACAGCCGGTGACGATGTCGCCCGCCTGGAGCGCCATTTGAGCCACCGCTGAGATCCCCTGCCCACCAATACCCATAAAATGCAAGCGTCTCTGTTTCAATGACGTATAACCTCTTGTTTCTTTAAATCCTCAGCCGTAGCACCCTGCGCCATATTGACAAGCGTTGCCGCAATCTCCTGCGTCGCATCCTCCTTCCCAAAGGCTGCGATGGCTTGAGAAAACTCTTGCCGCGTCTCTTCGGAGAACAGCATGGAGCGCACCTGCTCCACCAGCGGCGCTGGCTGCAACTCCTCATTCTTTATGACCAGCGCGGCCCGATGTTTTGCCATGAACGCGGCATTCGCTTCCTGAGGAGATTTTCCCATCGTTGGTGGGAGTGGCACGAGAATGCTCACCTTTGCCAGCAACGCTAATTCGCTCAACGTCGACGCTCCCGAACGGCAGATGACCAGATCAGCCGCCCGCAATGCTAATGGCATCTCCTCCGACATATAGGGCACCAGATGATAGCGCTGCTGCAAATCGCTGCTCACGCCCTGGAGCATTTCAGCGGAGAGCGTTTGCGTTTCCGCAAAAAGCTTTTGACCGCTGATCTGCAATACCTGACAGAACGGCAAAAGTTCAGGCAACGCTCGACAGAGCACCTGATTGAGATGGCGCGCTCCCTGGCTACCACCCGTTATCAGGACCAGCGGCAAATCTTGTGCAAAGCCCAATGTTTGCTTTGCTTCTTGAGGTGCAATCTGTCGCACATCGAGCAGCTCTTGCCGCAGAGGATTTCCCAGGAGAAGAGACTTAGCAGCCGGAAAGTAGGGCAATGAGCCTGCAAATGCCACGGAAATACGCGTAGCAATTGGCGCAATCAAACGATTAGCCAGATTGGGTGGCACGTCCTGCTGATGCATTAACAAGGGCACATTCTGCACACGCGCTGCCAGACCAGCAGGAACAGCGACATAACCACCACTTGTAAATGCAACCTCAGGACGAAATTTGCGCACAATGCTCATTGCCTGGACCACTCCCAGAGGAACGCGGGCCACACCCTTTACGGTGTTCCAGGAGAAATAGCGCTGAAGTTTTCCGGCCTGGACTGTCGCCAGACGTAGGCCAGCCGCAGGCACGAGTTGCGTCTCCAGACCATCGTCACTGCCAAGATAGAGAATATCAGCTTGATAGAGATCGCGTAAACGCGTGGCAACCGCGAGCGCAGGATAGACGTGCCCTCCGGTCCCTCCGCCAGATATAAGGACTCGCATATACAACCTGTGCAATAAGGCTCTGTCGCCTTATGCTTTCTTTTTACTAATAGTCTTTGTAAGAGTACGCCTGGACAAAACTGGAGCATCCGGCTCCTGGATATAACGCGAGATATTGAGTAAAACGCCAACCGCCGCCATTGTGACTACCAGCGAAGAACCTCCAAAGCTAATAAACGGCAGAGGCACTCCCGTATACGGAATCGAAGCGGTTGATGCTCCGATATTAATCATTGCTTGTAGGACCAGCCAGGTCGTAATACCGGTCGCCAGTAACGCCCCATACACATCCTGTGTGCGCCGGGCCAGACGGAAACCGCGAAAGGCCAGAAACATAAACAGCATGATGATCAACGTACATCCTATAAAACCCAACTCTTCACCTGTGATGGCAAAGATAGAATCAATGTACGGCAACGGCAGATATCCGGTTTTCTGACGGCTCGCCCCCAGGCCAACCCCAAACCATCCCCCAGACCCTAATGCTAATAAAGATTGATACAGTTGCGCATTAATACCAGTGACATCCTTGAAAGGGTCCATAAATCCCTTCAAACGATAGAAGCGATAACTACTAAATGCCTGCGAAAGAAAAATTGCACCTCCACAAAGTAATGCCAGTAAAAACTGCACAATATTCGCACCGGCCGTAAAAAACATGGCCGTGGCCAGACCGGCAATAATGATCGCCGTGCCCATGTCTTTTTCCAGCAGGATCAGTCCCAGGATCACGCCCACGAGAATAACAAACGGTGCCAGACCATATAAGAATGTCCCCACGGCCCGCCTGCCCTTACGCGCCAGCCAGTCCGCAATGTAAAGCGCCAGCACCAGTTTCGTCAGCTCGCTCGGCTGAAAAGAAAAGAATGGCCCCAGCGGTATCCAACGCGTTGCCCCATAGACATTGCGTCCAAAGATTAACACAATGACCAGCAGCGGTAAGACCACCATCATACCAGCAAGAGAGAAACGACGCCACTGACGATAATCGATGCGCATCGTCACCAGCATGGCAATAATGCCCAGAAAAGCCCATACCATCTGCTTCTGAAAGTAATAGGAGGCATCCCCATAATCGCGCGCTGAGATAAACGAACTGGCGCTATAGACCATCACCAGACCCACGCAAAGCAAGGCCAGTACTACGACCAGCAACCAGTGATCGATCTTGCCCGCAGCACGCGGCAGAGACATCTCCAACTCTGACAGCTTCTGTTGCTCCTCGACGCTGATCCCCTGTACGCTGTGCTGTCCCTCAATGCGGAGCGCATCATCCAGAACGGCCTGTTGCTTCAAGCGCATGGGTAGTAGCGCTGCAATGAGGGAGCGCCGCCTGTGGGGCAAATGCTTCGGTGCCCGGTATGTCTGGCTCAAAGCGGCCTCTGCGGCATAACTCATTTTCCCGAGCGCGCCACTCGGCTGACGCAATGAGCCAGAAACACTGCGCCTCTTACGGCCCTCCTCTTCACGCAACTGAGCTTTGCGTTCAGCCGACTCCAGAGCAGGAGAACGCGCGACCAGCGCCTTACGCCCTGGACGATTCTTTGTTGGCTTCACCGTCTTTGCGGTCTGCCCTTCTCTCTTCGCTCGATCATCTAACATGAAAGCCTGCACTCTTCATTGCTGGCCCTGCTGCCAGGGCCAACCAACCATTCAACCACATACACGAGATAAACCATGCATACAGAGTTACAGCTATATGCGTACGCTTGACGTAGAACATTTTTTCCAGTATACTATCAGACAAGATCGCGTATCACTGAGAAGCGTCATCCGCTTGCTCGCGCATCACTTGCAAGGCCCGTTCGACGTCCTGATCGGCAGCATGCAAAGCTATTTTTTGCAAATCGACCAGAGCAATGTCTTCGCCCTGAAGTAAATCGCGCCACGGATCGCTCTCCAGCACAGGAATACCGGCCTCATCGGTGGCCGCCTGTGGCTGATTTGATGGCACCGTCGCGCCAAGCAACTCCAACCACGTTGCGCTCAACTCCTCCTCAACAGGCGGTTTTTCGTTTTGATCGTGCTGCATATGTCTACCTCTCCTCTGCACTTAACTAGAGGATAGCCATTACGCCTGGTCAGGTGTAACGGCGAAATGCCACATTAACTGTTGCGCCAGGGTCCTCCAGAGAGGACCAGCAGCAGTTCCACCAAAAATACTATACGTGGTCGATTGCGGCTGATCCAACTTCACCAGAATGACAAAACGCGGCTGCGAGGCCGGAACAAAACCAACCATCGAAGCCTCCGTTTTCTCGTCGGACAACCCCTGTGTCGTAGAGGTGCCAGTTTTTACCGCCACGCTATACCCTGGAAACGTTGCCTGCTGGTTATAATTGGCCGCTGCAATCAACATTTGCGTCAACTGGTGCGCAGCCTGAGTGCTCATGACACGCTGCTTCACCTGAGGCTGCATCTGCTTCACCTGATTATTTTGACTGATAGACGAGACCAGATACGGCTTCATCATTACGCCACCATTGGCAATCGCCTCATAGGCCATTACCATCTGGATCGGCGTCGCCAGAATGGTCTGCCCGAAGGACTGCCGCGCCAGATCGCTCGGAGACCAGTTCTTATCGCTCGTTGTACGATAGAAACCACTCTGCTCGGGACCACCAATTCCGGTCACCTGTCCAAAACCGAAACGGCTCAGATAGGGATAGAAACGGCTCGGCCCCAACACGTTGTGCGCCACCCAGGCCGCGCCAACGTTGGCTGAATGCTCCAGCACCTGCGTCATCGTCTCCCGGCCATAGGGTATATTCGCCCAGTTCGTGACAGGCGGCGTATGATCCTTAAACGTCAACACACCCTTGTCATCTATTGCTGTCTCCGGCGTGATCAGGCCCTGATCCAGACCAGCCGCCATCGTGACTGCCTTCATCGTCGAGCCCGGCTCGTAGGCACAGTAGAGCGCAGGATTAAAAAAGACATCTTCCGTGCCATTACAGCCCAGCTTATTTGCATAATTACTATAGTGATTCGGGTCAAACGAAGGATAGCCAGCCATGGCGACAACTGCCCCACTACGCACATCCAGCACAATCGCGGTACCACTCTGGGCCTGGGCACTCTTCACGTAGTTAGCCAGTTCAGTTTGCACCATATACTGTACCGTGCTATCGATCGTCAACGTCACATTTGCCCCATTCACTACCTGCTGACTGGTACTGGCCCCAACGGTCAGGGGGTTGCCATTGAGATCGCGTTCAGCGGTAAAGCTGCCGGGCTTGCCAGAGAGCTGGCTGTTCAACGCCCCTTCGATACCGTAACGACCAATTGCCCCACCATCAGGCAAGGCATTTTCCTGCACGTATCCCAGGACCTGCGCTGCCAGATCGCCCCCTGGATAGACGCGTATCGAGCGTGGCTCTAAGAAGGTATAAGGCAACGCCAGATTACGCAATTGCTGGCTTTGTGCCGGATCAATCGCGGTCGCAATACGCACAGTATAGAGATTGCGCGCAAAATCCTTATTCAAGTCCGCAACCGAGAGATTCGGCAACACCTGACGGATACTCTTAATCAACGTCGCCTTCTCAGTAGCAAGCGTATCAAGATCGGCATAATCATTCGCCAGCGGGATCGGCTCTATATACACATCATCGCGCACGATATTTGTCGCCAGCAGTCGCCCCTGGCTATCATAGATCAGACCTCGAGGGGCTGGCACAATACTATTTTGAATGTGCTCCTGATCGGCCAATTTTGTCAGTTGAGGAGATCGCACCACCTGCCAGTAATAGAGGCGGCCCATCAGGATCACCATTGCGGTCAAGACCAGCAAGAAGATGAACATCTGGCGGCTTCGCGCACGTTGCAGCTCAACGTTCATCATCAACACTCCTCTCAATCACTTCACTAAAAATTCTTCAAGGCTGCAAATCCCTGGCTATGCCTTTCGTCGGCACAGGCTGTAAATGATCTATAATGAGCATCTGTACATTCTTTGGGTCAGCAGACACAAGACCAAGCTTTTTCGCCTCTGCCGAAATATAAGCTGGAGATTGCTCATGCGCAATCGTGTTCAACACATCTTGATTCTGTCTTTGTAGCTCGGCCTGTTGCGCACGCAGATCTTGTATCGCCTGATTGGCCGCAATCGCCTGACCCGCCTGGTTGAGATACAAGACCGCCATGAGACCTATCAGCAGCACACTGGTAATAGAGAGCGCGACTGGCCCCATGTGGAAAAAAAACGGGTATAATTGTCGGCGTCTCTTAGCGGCCAGAATAGGCTTTGTGCGCACCTCCAAAGAGGCACCATACCGCTCCTTTAGACTATACATGTCTCTGCGTTCCTTCGCGAAGGTCGAGTCGCTTCCGTAGCGCCAGCATCTCATCTCTCTCAGAAAGGAGAGGCCAGTACAACTTGACTCTCGACACTGACGCACTACGAACCGACAATTTTTTCAGCAACTCGTAGTTTGGCACTACGAGCACGTGGATTGCGCTCAATTTCCTGCGCTCCCGGCACAACAGGTCGGGTGGTCAAGAGGCGCAGGTGGGCCTTGTGGTGGCAGACGCACACAGGAATGCGCGGTGGGCACAGGCAATCCGTTGCTTCACGCCGCATAAATTCTTTGACAATCCGATCTTCCAAAGAATGGAAGGAAATTATCGCCATCCGTCCCCCCCTCTCACTATCCGTACCAGACGATAATAAATCGAGCATTTGCGGAAGCACCGTCTTTAAACGCTCCAACTCCTGATTGACGGCAATTCGTAACGCCTGAAATGTCTTCGTCGCCGGATGAATTGCCCCCGGCTTATAAGGCATACCAGAAGCTACAATACGCGCCAGATGCGCGGTAGTGCTTATCGGCTGCTTCTCACGTTCCCGCACAATGCGCCGCGCAATTGCTCGCGAACGGCTCTCCTCGCCATAACGCCAGATGATATCTGCGAGATCGTACTCACTGGCCGTATTGACCAGATCAGCCGCTGAAAGCGCGAGCGATTGATCCAGGCGCATATCCAGGGGTCCATCTGCGCTGAAAGAGAATCCACGCTGTGGATCATCCATCTGATCGGACGAAAACCCGAGATCCAACAAAATGCCCTGAAAGCTCTGTGCATGCAAACCCGCTTCATCAATCAGGCGAGCCATATCAGCAAAGTTCCCGTGCGCCAATGTCAAGCGACCACGTTGTACATCGTCCGCCAGGCGTTCACGTACTCGCGCCAGCGCCTGAGCATCCGTATCGATGCCCAATACTTTCCCATCTGGCGCAGATCGCTCCAGAAGCGCCGCAGTATGACCACCCCCACCAAGCGTTCCATCTATATAAAAACCACCAGGCTCAGGCTGAAGAAGCTGCAAAACTTCATCCAGCAGAACCGGAATATGCTGTGTTTGTTGTCTGTTCATAGTGACCAAATTGTTTAAAAAGGAATGCGGTTCCCTTCGGTTTCGAGCCGCTCCTGATAGGCCTGCCAGGTCGAGCGAGCCCAGATTTCGAAGTGGTCACGCACCCCAACAACTGTGACCTCGTTTCCCAACTGTGCATACGCGCGTAACTTTGCGGGAATGATCATCCGCCCCTGCGCATCCAGGTCGATCTCGCTGGCACTGGGATAAATCCTGCGCTCAAAATCTCGCAGATCGTCGCTGGTCATCCCGGCCACAAGTTCATTCGACTTCTCTTCCCAACGAGGCATCGTATAGATCGAAAGACAGATCCCCATCCCTTTGCTCACGACCGCGCCCTGGTCCATCTGCGCACGAAACTTTGCGGGCACCGCCATGCGGCCTTTCGCGTCTACTGAATGTTCATACTCGCCCAGAAACATACGCTTTGTACCACTTCCTCATCTTACACGCTATGCAATCGCCGCTAGAAGCTGTGGCCGAGCTTTTCTGAGTATACTCGACCTTCTGCACTACTTTTCTCACGGGTCAAACGAGTTCCCCACCATTCCCCACTTTTCCCCACTTCATTGTAACATTTCTTGAGGGCTCTCGAAAAGAGTGTTATCCACCAATTTTCCCTAATAAAGTGGATAACTTGTGGATAACTTATAATCGTGATCAACGTCGTTCAAAGTGATGAGCTTTTATGACCGAAAAACTCTTTTTTATGGTATGCAGAAGCAGACAAAGCAAAAAGAGTACAATCTCTACCAGATCACCTCTTGTGATATGCGACAGGAAGAGGATTCGTGCTGGTCGGTCGAGAGATTACAGGGAGTATCGGCAAAGAAGAAGGAAATATTAGGGAAAAGAGGATGAAATTTTGCGCCGACCGACCTGGATTCAACCTCTCGCTCAATACTACTCGCCTGAGCGCTTTTCTACGTGAGTGCCCAGGTGAGTGTCTATTTTATGCTGCATATTTTTTCGGCGGTGGTATAGGTCTTCCATCTCGCGTGGCAACTTCTAGCCATAGCTCGATAACTTCTGCGACATTTTTGATCGCTTCCTCAGGTGTTTTCCCATGAGTTTTTAATTTGAGTTCTGGAATACTAACCACGTAAATGTTATCTTCGTCATCCCACTGGATGAGCATTGAATAATGTAGCGGGTTCATAGTCTGTGCTTTGCCTCCTGAATAAGTTTTTTAACCTCTTGTTCCTGATACTTTGCGGCATCGTCACCATCGTTACCAGAAATAGTCATATAAAGGTCAGGGTTTTGAGGGTGTTCCCAATAGGTATGACTACCTTTGGCTGATCTCTATATAAAACCTGCTTTCCTGAGGTCCGTTTTAAGTTGCCTGATTTTTCTTGGCATCGCCTTCCCTTCGTAGATTATAACATAGGTCTGCATTCTAGTTTGTTAAAGAGTGTGAGTAGAAATATTTCTGTTGCCCCTGCCTATCCATAACAGGCCCCCAGACCTACAACTCTATTCTATTATATCATTCATGAAGGTTTTTACAAGCAATATTGTTAATCACATCATATTGCAATATTTTCCCTTATACTGGCAATGTAAGATGTATAAAATGCATAGCATGAAGTTAAACTACATAAACCCAGTAGTGGCACGGTGGAGTGCAACGCAACTGTGCCTGCGAACTCGCTCGACCCCTCTCGCTCTTTAGGAGAGAGATGGTCCACTTCATGTGTATGGGCAGTTTCTTCTTTCACCCACCATGAAATGGTACACTGACTGGGCGGATATTTCTCAGGTTTCCAGACTACGGAGAAAGATTGGTAAAATACTATGTACAATGCAAAGGATTGCGCACCATGGACCAGATAGACGCTGTCACAAAAGATATCCTCCGGATTTGCGTTCCTATCCCCTTTCCCTTGAAAACGGTGAATGTCTATGCCCTGATCGGCGAAGAGGGCTGGACGCTCATCGATACTGCCATAGGCACTCCAGAGACACGAGCTGCCTTCTACGCCGGTTTAGAGCAAGCTGGCTTATCAATAAAACGTTTGCAAGCAATCGTTCTGACGCATCATCACCCGGATCATATTGGACTCTCAGGCGAATTACAAGAACAAAGCGGCGCACCAGTCTATATGCATCCTCTGGATAAAGCTACTCTCGCGCTGTTTGGCACACCACATGCGTTCGCGCAATCATCTCACTTTTTTGCACAGCACGGCCTCTCTTCAGCTACAAAACTACGCTCTGCTCAGGCCGGAAATACGGTTTCCATGCAACAGAGTATTCACGTTCCACGCCAGGAAACTATACAGACAGTCGAAGATGGCGAAGAACTTCTCCTCTCAGGTCAGCACTACCGTGTGATCTGGACCCCCGGACACGCCGATGGACAGGTCTGTCTCTATCGTCCGCAAGATCGGATATTTCTGGCCGCCGATCATGTATTACCACGAATCACGCCCAATATTGGTCTCTATTCAGAGCAGGCTCGACCCGATCCCCTGGATGACTATCTGAAATCGCTGGAGAAAGTTGCGGATTTGCCCGCAAGTATGGTACTACCAGGACATGGCGCTCCTTTCACTGGTCTGGCGGCACGTGTCGCTGAGATCAAACAACACCATGTCGAACGCGAACAACAAATATTGCATCTCCTGGAGCACACACCCCAAAACGCTACGCAGCTCGCAGGTCAGCTCTTTGGGAGCCGCCTGAACGATGCGGACGTCTGGCGCATGGGCGTCGCCGAGGTTATTGCTCACCTCGAATATATGTGTAATCAACGCGTTCTTATGCAGCAGATAACACAGGATGGACAGCTCATTTACGCACCACTCAACTCAATAATGAAAAGGCCGTAGAAAAGATGGAGAAACTTTGTATAGTATACATAATACATTCATTTATGCAATTCAGCTAATTCGGCCTGTGGAGCCAGTTTTTAGCTTGTTTGTTCGGTACAAACTGGCTCCACAGGCCGAATAAGACCATATGCGAGTCTCGCAGGTACGGTGACATCCTTGTATTTCTGAAAATCGCGTGCTATACTCCTAACGGCAGCGAGGTTATGATGCCGCTCTACAGGCCCAACAAATGTGGGTTTCTGGGACGAATAGCGAAGTGTGTTGATTGTTGCAAGGAGGATTTTGCACCCATGGCCGAAAAAAATGCGACTCAAGCAGAAAAAGCAAACACAATAGGCAGGCAAGAGCTCTCGAAGCGTATTGCCAAGCAAACAAAACTCTCACAAAAGCAGGCAGCAGATGTGCTCGAGGCAACGCTCGATGCGATCCGCGAAGCGCTTGAGAGTGGTGACGAAGTACGTTTAGTGGGATTTGGCTCTTTCAAAGTGCGCCAGAGCGCTGCCCGTAGGGGGGTTAATCCACGCAACCGCCAGGAGATAGAAGTACCCGCGAAAGAGCGTGTGCGCTTCTTCCCCGGCAAAGAATTATCAGAGGCCGTCGTCAAAAAGTAGTCCGTTGTAGTATTTCCTTGCTGCCCGGGTATCATGCCCCTGATGGGTCGCTCGGCATATGCGTATTCTATTTATACGCTGCCAACCCAACAGGGGCAAAAGCCTCCCCTCTACATGCATAATATCTTCTTTCCCCTTTCTCTTCTTCTCGCTTTTTTCTTCATTACAGCGTACAATAACAGCAGCAGAGTGACCTCAACAAAAAGCAGGGAATTTTTATGTCTATATATAACGTAAATAACGTAACGCTGATCCTGCGGCACGGCAATATCGTCGAGGTTGAAGCGGAGGCGATTGTCAACGCCGCTAACTCCGCATTGGCGGGGGGCGGAGGCGTCGATGGCGCAATCCATCGCGCGGCTGGTGCGAGTATTATCGCGGAGTGCCGCGCAATCGGCGGCTGTCCCACAGGCAGTGCCGTGGCTACCAGCGCTGGCAAACTCAAGGCCCGCTATATCTATCATGCCGTTGGCCCCATCTATCGTCGCCTGGCAGATGATGCCAGACTGCTCGCAAGCGCCTATCAAGCCTGTCTCGATCTCGCCGAGCAACACCAGATACACAGCATTGCCTTCCCTGCACTCAGCACTGGCGCATACGGCTATCCAATTCACGAGGCCACACCGATTGCCTTGCAAACGGTAATCGAGCACGTCAAGAAGCCCACCAGTCTGCAACGGATCTTCTTCGTATTGTTTGATGAAAAACTCTATACGCACTACGAAAAAACACTACATACGATTTTGCCTGGATCATAACAGGTGCTGAGAGCAGATTGGTCCTCCATAATAAAACGTTTCAGTAAACAGTTCTGGCCGTTTGCTCTTTCAAAGAGCTATGACCAATCAGGACACGATTGGCAAGCATTCACCCCTGGCTGGCTTTGGCCGACCCGGGCTATTTACAGGGCAGTAAGTTGCAATGACAAGGAAGAATTTAGTGCAGAATTTAAAGACCGATAAAGAGATCGCATTGATGCGTCAGGCTGGCCTGCTGGTCTGGCAGGCCCATGAAGTCGCGAGGGAACTTGTACGCCCAGGCATTACAACTGGCGAAATCGATACTGCGGTAGAACACTTTATCGCTTCCCACGACGCCATTCCCCTCTTTCGCGGCGTCATGGATAGCTCGGGGAAAGCGCCTTTTCCTGCTGTAACCTGCGTCTCCGTCAATGAACAGGTGGTCCACGGCATTCCGGGGAAACGCATATTGCAAGAGGGGGATATTGTCAGCGTTGATATCGGCATCAAACTGAACGGCTGGTGTGGGGATGCCGCAGTCACACGTCCGGTGGGTTCTATCAGTGCTCCCAAACAGCGCCTGCTGGAGATCACTGAGAATACTTTGAGCCTGGCCCTTGAACTCATTCCGAAAAAGAAGCTCTGGAGTCAGGTTGCGCGCGAAATGGAACGCTATGTCAAGGATGCCGGTATGAGTGTGGTCGAGGGACTGGTCGGCCATAGCATCGGCCGCGAGATGTGGGAACAACCCCAGGTTCCTAACTATTTTACGCTGCAATACGAGGCGCTCGGCGACTTCGAACTCAGGCCCGGGACCGTAATCGCCATTGAGCCCATGGTCAATCTGGGCAAAAAGGATGTCAAAATCCTCTCCGATCACTGGACGATTGTCACGCAAGATGCGCAACCCTGCGCTCATTTTGAGCATACGATCGCCATTACGAAAAAGGGCCCTCAGGTGCTCACGGCCGGGCCAGATGGCAAAGCCTGGGCACTACATTAATCTCCAAAATTTAAAGGGCGTAGAGTACGCTACGCCCTCTTATTTACTGCAAACCACGCTCGTACGTATAAAAGACCATCCCATCCCACTCATACTCAACACCGCTCAAGCCATCGCGTACCAGTATAATATCGGGCGCATAGATCCTCACCTGATCAACTTCAAGCTCGTTCAGAAGGCAACGCAGATCATACGCAATCAGGCTAATAGACTCCACTGTCATGCCGTCAATATAGCCGACAGAGAGACGTACCTGTCCACTCTCTTCACGCACATCAGCGATGGCCAGACCATCCAGCCGTTCCCAGCGTCGCAGTAAATAGATTTGCCGCTCGGCAATTTTGGCGCGTAAGAGTTCCTCGCTGATCGGGGCAGCTGTAAATCCTGCATAATACAGACCGCCAACGAGCGGAAAATTATTCGAGCTATTGAGATATTCAATAATCTCATCAAGGTCGTCCAGGGTCGCACGCTGTGTGTGCTCCTCCGAACCCGCCGTCCTCTGCGAAACAGGTAATGCTGAGGCACTATACAGCACAAAGGCCCCGATACGTCGCCAGAAACTCTGTTCGACGAGCTGCATGGAGCGCGTGTTGGTTGCATCGGTCGTCAGGCGCACGTAGGTTGCTCCACGCTGCATTGCCTCCAAAAGCGCCGCATCATTCAACATCTTTGCCAGTCCCTGACCACGAAAATCCGGATCGACGCGTAACCCTTGCAACCAGGCATCAGTTGCGGTGAGCATCTTTATATGTACAATGCCAACCGGTTGCTGTTCGACCGTTGCCACCAGCAGGCTGCCCGTGGAGTCCTGCAACCAGGTATCCCAGACACGATCGATATAATCGCCCCACTCCCAGGTGTTCGTACAAAACGCCAGGATCGCATCCCGATCTGCGGCTTGAGCCGGACGAACCTCTCTATCAGACATAATCTCTCCTCCTTTCTCCTCACTATAGCGGTCAGGCACTGACCGCGTCAATATCCTGGATCATTCCGTCGTTTCAAGCATTTTTGCATTCCTTCTCATCATCCTGAAGGGATCAGTAATAAAATAAGCAGCAGGGCATCAACCATTTAGCCAATGCCCTGCTGCTTATTTTATTACTGATTTTAGCCCTTGCTATTGCCGTGTGCGCCGACGCGTACGAGGAGACGAAGGCTCATCCTTCTTCTCGTGCTCCTCCTTTTCTTCTCCCTCATCTGTAGACGCTGCCTGATTATGCCCTTTTTTAGCGGACTTTGCAGCCTTTCCATGAGACTCAGCCACATCTCCCCTGTCAGAAGCATCAGGGGCCGCTTGTTCCTCAGAAATATCAACACGGCCCTCGGCCGGTGGGGGTCCGGCAACCTGCTCCATATCCGGCGGCTCACCGCGATCACGATCCCCATTCTCATCTTGTACTGCGGACTGGTCAGCTTGTTCGCTTGATTGCACCACACTACTTTCAGCAGACACACCCTCCTGGACCGGATTGCGCAGTTCGGCAAGCTCCATTTCAGTATCCTGGAGAGCAGACTGAGCCGTCTCCAGACCAGTACGAGCACGCGTCAGCCTCTGCTCTGCCTTGTGTAGATCTTTTTTGGCTTGCTCCATCTTTAGCATCAATTCAGCTTCACGCTTCGCCAATTTTTTGCGCTGCTTCCTCGCTTCATCTTCCGCTTTCGGCGGCTGCTTTCTCGTTGATTTCAGCATGCTATAGCTCCTTGATGGCAAATAGCACATCATAGATCGCGTTATTGACTCAACACTTATATCAAAAGATAGACGGCTACAACACAATACCAGATAACCCTACAAGAATGCAACTCACAAATTGTTACCCATCAACGTTATCACGCCACACAAGAGCAAGAAGGTACAGCAGAAATCGGCTTGTAGCCGCTGTAGGAATGTTGTACACTCAGTGGAGCTTTTTAGAAAGTGACTGAGAAGAGAGCAAGATGGAACTGAACGATAACTCCGATTATCAGCAATGTTTTGTTTGCGGTCTCCGCAATCCCTACGGTTTACAGATGGTCTTTCGCCAGGAAGGTGATTTTATCGTCTCTGATTTCCGCCCTAAAGCGGAACACCAGGGCTTTCCCGGCGTCATTCATGGTGGCATTGTGGCTTCAGTGCTGGACGAAACGCTGAATCGCACCTGCGCTCTGAGCAAAAATCCAGCCTGGTCTATGACGGGCCGCCTCGAGGTACGATACCGCCAGTATGTCCCCTTCGGTCCACTCTTACGCGTGCGCGCAAAACTGGATAACGAGCGGGGCCGTCTCTTACAGGCTTCAGGAAGCATTACTCTGGCCGATGACGAGTCAAAGGTACTGGCAGAAGCTCAGGCTACCTTTATGGCCCTCTCACCAGAAATGGGCGAGATGCTCATGCGCGACCATCCCGAGATGAAGGATTTTTTCAAAAATCAAGTATAGCCGACAAAAGCCAGAGAGCCCGGGCATAGAGTTCTCCTTTAGAAACGCTTCTTGTTTTATCCGAGAGTCATAGAAAGGATCTGAAATGGAGCAGCATACAAAGACGTATCGTTCGCATGTAGGCTTCGTCGCGGACTCACCCAATTTTCCCGGCAAGTGGCGCGAAGTGGTAGAGAAGGTGCGCATCGCCGATGAGCTCGGCTTCGACTCGATCTGGCTCGGAGAGTCCTGGGGCTATGAGCTATTTACTTCGATCAGCGAACTGCTTCAGGTCACGAAGCGCATCAAAATCGGCGCGGGCATTGCCAATATTTACTCACGCACGCCCGCACTTCTCGCCAGTACCGCGGCCACGCTGGATGAGCGCTCTGGTGGACGCTTTATCCTGGGATTAGGTCCGTCCGGGGCCAATGTGATTGAACACTGGCATGGCGTTCCCTTTCAGAAACCCGTCAAACGCACGCGTGAATATATCGAAATCATTCGCATGATTCTGCGCGGCGAAAAGCTCGTCTATCAGGGGGAGTTTTTTCAGCTTGAACGCGGCTTTAAATTGCGTTTCACACCACTACGCGCCGATCTGCCCATTTATGTTGCCGCGATGGGACCGAAAAATGTCGTCCAGACCGGCGAGCTGGCCGATGGCGTGCTGCCCGTCTACTGGCCCGGCGATAAATGGGGGCTACTGCGTACCGAGCTCGACGAGGGTGCAGCCCTCGCAGGTCGCCCGGCCCATAGCGCAATGATCGCGCCCTATATTACCAGCGCCATTCTCTCTCCCGAAGCGGGCGAGCAAGAGCGACAGATGGCCCGGCTCAGAGCTGCGGCCCCTCTGGCCTACTATATTGGCAAGATGGGCACCTATTATGCCGAGATGCTCACCCGCAACGGTTTCGGCGAAGACGTCCAGACGGTTATTGCGGCCTGGCAGCAGGGCTCAAAAACGGCCAATGCCGCGGTGAGCACACGCATGCTGGATGCGACGACGGTCATTGGCACCCCTCAAGAGATCGTGAGCAAGCTCGATATCTGGGGTGAACAGGGCGTCGATGAGCCGCTCCTGACGATGCCAGGGGGCTCCATCGACGAAACGGGGGCTCAATTGGCGGCACTGATGGAGGAACTGGCGTCCCAGGCCGAAGCATGACGGGCTGCGAACTCGTCCGCATGCAATAAGCGCTTCTTGATCGACGGATGTGAATAGAAAAGCGCCTCGATCAGGGGCGACGGCTCAATGTCCGAAAGGTTCTGATTGGCCAGACGAATCATGGCGCTCTTGAAGGCCGAGATATTCTTTGTCGACTGGAGCGCATACTCATCTGCCTGATACTCTATTCTGCGACTATAGGCATTGCCCAGTGGCATGACCAGCAGACTAAAAACTCCCACCAGCAAAAAGAAAAAGGGCAACGTCGCCGGATCAGTCAGACTCTGGTAGAAATGCAGCGAATCGACTACCTCATGCAGAATCAGATTAGCCACGAAGAGGCCAGCGAGCGTGATCACCGATTGGCTCACAATAAGCTTCCAGATATCCTGATGCACATGATGGCCCAGTTCATGCGCCAGCACTACTTCGATTTCATCGGTACTATAGCGATCCAGCATCGTATCACCCAGCACAATCCTGCGCGTATTGCCCAGACCCATCAGGGCGGCATTGGCCGCCGTCGTTTTGCTGCTGAGATGCATGGTATAGACGCCGCGCACACGTGTCTTCGCCCGTGTCACCAGAGCGAGCAGGCGCTGTGTCAATTCGCCTTCGGGCAGCGGCGTAAATTTATAGAAAAGTGGATAGAGTAGCACCGGGGCAAGATTCGCCATGACAACCGAGAAGAACAGCATAACCAGCGCGACCCAGAGCCACCACGTTTGCGGCTGGTACGCCAGGAGCGTATAAATCAGCGAGATCGCCAGCGCTTCCAGGATAATATTGAGGGCCAGCCCTTTAAAGAGATCTTTCAGCCAACCTCCCAGCGTCAGCGTAGATAATCCAAAACGATGCGGCAGTACAAAACCAGCGTAATAGCTAAGTGGACTGGTGAGCAGTTCGTATACCAGAAACACGATAAGAAAGTAGAGCACAAGTTGTAAAGGATACCAACCAGTGTGAGGCTGCCAGTTCAGAAATGATCCCTGAGAAAAAGCTCCCCTGAGCAGATCGCGCAACCAGCGATCCCAACCCAGACCAATCACCAGCAGCACACTGACCGCCCCACACCCCAGACCAATAAAAGAAAACCTGCGCCGCAAGCGGGCATACGTCCTCGCCTCCCGCTGGCGTTCAACATCAATCTCGATCTCCATAGCTCGCTCCTTTTCCGCACGGATATCCTCTTTCTATATAGTATCCTACATGCTCAGATGCATAAAAAACAAGAAGAGTCCTGCGAGCGTGAACACGTAACCCCCACACCCTTGTAGCGTTGCGGCTTGTCTGCGACCGGGTCGACGACGAGGCAGGAAATGGTCGACCCCATACGCATTCAGTGACGCGACGTAGACCCAGTAGTGGCACGGTGGAGTGATAACGGAACTGTGCCTGGGAACTCACGCGATTCCGCTGGCTCCGCAGGCGATAACGGCAACGGAGGCGATGGCGATTTCCCCCTCTCGGCCTTTGGTTGATGCGTATTGGCCCCTCCCGGTGGTGTTAAGCCGCTCCTGGGCAAAGGGGTACATACGTTCCTCACCCTCGAAGAAAAGCAGAGGTAGGGGCAGCGGTTTATCCCTGCCCGCGAGCCCCACCGGCCCTCTCGGCCCTTCGGTTGATGCGTATTAGGCGCGGCTTGTCTCCGCCCGCGCCCCCACCTCATCGAAATAGATCAGGAGCAGGCGAGGCCTAGATAATCTTGCGGAGATTTTCGAGAGACCGTTTCGCGCTCTCCAGCGAAGGAATCGTAGGAGCGTCCTGCTCGACAAATGCCCACGGCACACCAATTTCTTTCGCCGCCTGATAATAGCTGGCGATATCGAGCGTGCCATCACCAACCTCAGTAAAGGTGCGTGCCGGGCTCAAATCTTTCAGGTGCACCAGACGAACGCGATCAGCATGCTGACGAATCAACGCAGCAGGATCGATGCCCACAAACGCCGCCCAATAGGTGTCCAGCTCTAACTTTACCAGTGCGGGATCAGTCGCCGCCAGAAGGAGATCGTAAAACGTTCCATCGGGTCTCTGCTCAAATTCGAATGCATGATTGTGGTAGCCCAGCGTAATACCGTGCTCAAGGCTGCGGCGACCAAACTCATTCAGGCGATCACCCAGTTGACCTATGCGATCATTATTACGCCAATCTTCGCTCAACCAGGGCACCACCAGGAAAGGAAGGCCGATCTCAAGACAATACTGTAGCTGAGCATCAAAATCTTGCTCCAATGCCTGAAAAGGAACATGAGCGCTGGCCGCTTTCAAACCTGTTTCAGCAAGCAGCGCCTTCATCTCTTGCGCAGTCAGATTGCCATACCCGGCAAACTCCACACCGGTATATCCCAGTTCTGCAACACGACGAACTGTACCCGCAAAGTCTTCCTTGGTCTTATCGCGCACTGTGTACAACTGTAGGCCAATTGATAGATCACTCATGGATTTCTCCCTACTAGCGTCGAAAGATATCTGCAAATCCACAGATTTTCAAAGTTTTTCCAGGTGCCTTCAGTAAGAATGCATCCGTTTTTTTGCACTATAACGCCAGTATACCACGTAGCGCTTGCCTGTCTATCCAATTTCGCGACTTCCCCACGCAGCGTTACGCCTCATTCTTGCCTGCCAATAACCACTCAATAGTATAGAGCAACTCATGCAGATGAAAGGGCTTACGCAGACTCAACACATTGCGTCTCTTCAATTCTTTCAAAGGTGGATTGGCACTCATAAAAATAGTTGGTACACCATGAAGTTGCTCTATTGCCTGCAAACGATCATAGAGATCCAGGCCGTTCATACGTGGCAGAAAGTAATCGAGCAGAAAGAGATCTGGCAAGGCATGCCGACTGAGCTCCAGAGCCTCCAGACCATCCATGGCCATCAGGATACGATAATACGTCCCCGTATATCTCCCTGCCTGGTAGAGCGCCTCCAGGATCAGCTCACCCAGTTCCTCATCATCTTCTACAACGAGAATCGTCTTCTCTTTCTGCTCCTCACCACGCACCAGTTCTCGAACGGCGCTTGCCGGACGATACAGCAACGACATAACAACACCTCCCTCGAGACTAATAGGTTTGCACGTTCAAATATGAGATTGTGGTCTATTCAGCTTTCAGTATATATGCATAAAAAAGCTCTACTATTCTCACTTTACTATCTGGCCGCATGTTTCCAGATCACATCGATTGAGCGGCTGGCCTGATAACTGACGCTGACAGCATGAAAGACAGAGGGACGCACGACCTTACAGGTTCGCGTGAATTGTAGCTTCCCCGCGCCTCTCAGTTCGCCTACATCCATTGTACTGTACAGCCCGTCATCGGGATGACTCAATCCATTCTGGACGTGCAGGCTATCGCTCGCCACGACCTGTACGAAGCAGGCTTTTTTATTACTCGGGTTATAACGGATGTTCAGTGTTGGGCCCCTGAGCACATAGCGAGGCGCAAGTCGCGTCTGGATAGGTACGGCCAGGGTGCTCGTATGGCCATGCGATGTATAGAGGCAACGATAATTATTGCTGGTACTGAGAATGTCGGCGTCATATGTATAGCTGGTCACATCATAGACAAGTGGCACTCCGTTGCAGGTAATCGTCTCTCGATCCGTAAATTGGACATCGTTCGGATTGCGAATCGCCGCATCCATAAAACGCATCTCGATCGCTACTTTCCCATCGATGGCATTCTGGTCCTCGTTGAGCACAATGTTTACACCAAGCTTGCCAGGAGAGCTATCAACTGGCGATACCTGATGCAGCATAGGCAAAACATCAGCCTGACTGCTTCCCAGATCACAACTACTCAAAATAGCACACCCCCACAGGCCCAGACCAGCTATCAGTAATAGTTTCGCAATACGCATGTTCTCTCCCTCGACTGCCTGTATCTTTCCTACTACCAGTATAGGCAGGAGTCATACAGCACGATAGAGCTACTACATGCCCTACGTCTGGAAATATGCAAATAGATAAAAAATCCAGTAATACTCTTTCATTATTACTGCGTCATACTGTTTCAATATTCGTCATAGGATATTTTTCTGTTTCCTTGAAAAATCGCAACATAATAGCTAACATAGAACAGTGGTAATATATTTATCTGTATTCGGGGTAGCGTTTAGTCAGGAGCACACATTGAGGATGAAGAAAAAGAATCTATGTATTTTCCTCCATTACACCACTTCTCTCGTCATCATGCTGTCATTACTGCATGCAGCTTTTGGCATATTCATTTCGTCAAAGAAGCTATTTGACCCTGCTCAGAATACTTACGCTCATCATGATCTCCTTATGAATGTCATCCATCCTTCATACTCGATAGAAGGCACTGCCACACCAGATCTGCTCCTCGCCTGTCAGTCGGCTACGGCACGACATCGCTGTTATACCCCTCAGCAAATTCAAATGGCCTACGATGCCGGTCCGCTCTATCAGCATGGCATCGACGGCGCTGGTCGTTCGATTGTGATTATCGATGCTTTTCAGAGTCCAACGCTACGTCACGACCTGCACAAATTTGATCAAATCTTCGGTCTGCCTGATCCGCAACTGAATATTTATGCGCCTGAAGGTCTGGCCCCTTTCAATCAAAAAAATCCGACGCAAGTCTCCTGGGCGGCAGAGATCACACTTGATGTGGAATGGGCCCATGCGATTGCGCCTGGTGCCACGATCAATCTTGTCCTGGCTAATCCTGAGGTGAATCCATCGCAGACCTTCTCCAGCTTTCTGTTAAATATGTTGCAGGCGACCCGCTTTGCCGTCGAGAATAATCTGGGCGATGTCATTTCACAAAGTTTCGGCGGGAATGAGACCTGCGCGTCTCCCTATGCCCTGAGTGTCCAGCATTCCGTCTTCGAGGAGGCAGCCGAGCAGAATATCACACTCATCGCCGCCTCAGGCGACGACGGAGCCGCTATAGATAATTGTGCCTCTACGGGTCTGCTGCAAGGGGTTTCCACTCCGGCCAACGATCCCCTGGTCACAGCCGTTGGTGGCACGACGCTCACGGCCTCAGCAGCCGGGGCATATCTCGGTGAAAGCAGCTGGACTGATAGCGGTGGCGGCTTCAGCACAGTGTACGCCAGACCTGAATATCAGAGTAACGTTATCGCTGCTGGCGCGGGTCGTGGCCTCCCGGATGTGTCGTATGACGCCAATCCTGCCACTGGTGTGCTGGTGGTCTGGAGTTCCTCGGGACAGGGAGTCAACCGGGAGGTTGCTTTCGGCGGTACCAGTGCTGGCGCGCCCCAGTGGGCAGGCATTACGGCTCTCCTGGATCAATCCATTCAGGGGCGTTTCGGCTCGCTCAATCCTGCGCTCTACAGGATTGATAGAAGCAATCAATTCACGCAAGCCTTCCACGATGTCACGCGCGGGGGCAATACTTACATTGGCAAAAACACTCACGGCGTTGCCTACGACGTGCAGGGCTATACTGCTGGTTCTGGTTGGGATCCCGTTACCGGCCTGGGCACGCCAGATATCGCCAATCTGATCGAATTCCTACCCCAACGCTTCGGGGCATGGATGAACCCGTTTTATTATGTCCCAAATTGAGGACATCAGCAGCAATTTACACCACTCATGCTCCTTTAATAACATTCTTTTGTAGAGGCGCTGCTTGTCTGCAATGTCACGGAAAGAAGGGGAGATTCCCCTTATTTTCCGTGACATTGCGGCTGGTCTGCGACCGGGGACGACAACAGGGTGCATGTGGTCCCCAATCTCGAAGAAAAGCCGAGGTAGGGGCAGTCGGTTTATCCCTGCCCACGTCCCCCACCGGCCCTCTCGAATATCACCTATTCTTCGGTTGATGCATATTTGGCGCAGACAAGCGGCGTATCTACGAGAATGATTGACGCTCATTTCATGCCTATATCTCACCTCTACTTCATGCCGATGGACGCAGATAAACAGCGCCGCTACAGGTCACGATGTGGATAAAACAGAAACTCCTGAAACGCAGCTTAACCATGCAATT
>DATJHM010000177.1:0-23904 GCA_035493895.1 Ktedonobacteraceae bacterium | reverse complement strand
GGAGGGAGAAGGGATCGTGAGCCTGGGAGTGCCGCTCGCCAATACGCAGGTGCGGGTGTTGGATGACCGGGGGCAGGAGGTGCCGGAGGGAGTGAGTGGAGAGCTCTCGATAGGGGGAGCGGGCGTGACGGGGGGATATGTAGGGAAGGCAGCGCAGACGGCAGAGCGATTTGTGCCTGTGAGTGGGGGAGGGAAAGAGGGAGCGCGCTGGTATAGGAGCGGAGATGCGGTGAGATGGGGAGAGGATGGGATGATCCACTATCTGGGACGGAAAGATCAGCAGGTGAAGCTGCGAGGGTATCGGATCGAGCCTGGGGAGATCGAAGCCTGTCTCCGCAAGCATGCGAATATACGTAGCGCTGTTGTACTCTTGCAGGAACATAAAGTGGCGGGAGCGCAATTAGTTGGCTACGTTGTTGCGCGGCAGATGCCAGCTCCGGAGGCGAGTGAACTGCGTGCTTTTGTGCGTGAGCGCCTGCCTGAATATATGGTACCGAGCAGCTTTCACATGCTCAAAGTCCTGCCTCTCACCGCCAATGGAAAGATCGACCGCCAGAAACTCTTGACTGATACTGGTGAAGGAGAAAACACGACGTTGCCGCTGAGTAGCGCTGGAAGTACGGATAAGCCTGTAGTGCTGCCACGCGATACCATCGAATTGCACCTGCTACAGATCTGGGAAGAACTTTTACAGCGGCAACCGATTAGCGTCACAGATAACTTTTTTGATCTGGGTGGACATTCTATACTCGTTGTACGTCTGATATCGCGTATTTATAAAGAGTTGGGTAAGGATATTCCACTGGCAACGCTGTTTCAGTATCCAACTGTTGCTGATCTTGCGACTGTTTTACGGCAGCAGCATGTTATCGGGAAGCGTGCGGCGCTGGTTCCCATTCAGCCAAAGGGTGAGCTCACACCCCTGTTTTGCATTCACCCTGCGGGAGGGACAGTTTTTTGTTATATCTCACTCTCTCGTCATCTAGAACAAAATCGACCTGTCTATGGCTTACAGATGCCTGATGGGCAGGAGCATGAATTGACAAGCATAGAGGCCATGGCTGCTCATTATATTTCCGAGCTCCAGGCTATTCAGCCAGAGGGACCATATCTTCTGGCTGGTTGGTCTATGGGTGGGGTGATTGCGCTGGAAATGGCACAGCAATTGTTGCAGCGTGGCTCTCGAACGACCCTTCTCGCAATTCTCGATAGCGTAATCGCGAGACCACAGGTACGCCAGAGAGCACTGGAGAAGACAATAGAGATTAGCGATGAAGACGTATTGCGCGAGCTTCTGTATCAATTTAGAATGACTCCTCCCGCTGACTTCGAAGCGCTGGATCTTGAGCAGCGATTGCATTGGGCTATAGAAAATGCGAAGGAACAGAAAGGTATTCCCATTGATACCAGTCTGGAGCAGCTCCAGCATTTTGTGCGTATGTACAGAACAAACAGTCATATCGCTCATTTGTATGTTCCGCAAAGCTATCCGCACAGGATTGACTACTTTGTTTCCGAACGTGCAAGAGGAGTTGACGGAGTGTTGGAAGAAATGAGTGAGAAGTCGCCGAAGAGTACAGAAACTGCGGATGGTCCTGTACAGACATGGCGTGCGCTGGCTCAGGGCGAGTTTGTGCTACATAGAGCTAAAGGTGATCATAGCAGCATGGTTGAGGAGCCACAGGTGCGTGTACTGGCTGAAATGTTGCAAGGTTGTATTGATCAAGCACAATAATCAGTGTGTAGAAAGGGCGCAAGGATGAGATCGTATCGTGTTTAGGATGAGATGCTCTACGTAGCTAGAGCGCTAGTAATGCGCCGGAATTTGCTAAACCTGGTGGATAAACTTATGTACCCTTCTCTACTCACAAAAAATACCTCAGCGATGGATTGCGGAGGGGGGCAATGTAAGTTATGCTCTAACAGGAGAAATGCTAAAAATGCCTTCAGGCATGGATGCTTCATATATCAATACGTATGGTGTTGATATGGCGGAGCCTGGATTACGGGGCCACACGCGTGAAAGCTGCCGCCAGTCTTAAATCTCTCATCAGGGTATCTGTCTACCAGGAAGATGTTTTCCACAACTTTAGCCCGCTTCCTTACAATTGTTGTGGGGTTATGCCTGTTTTTGCTGGATAGAAGAGAAACGTACGTACCGGTATGGAGTATCTAGTTCGGATGTGTGTACAAATATGCTAGAAATAGGCTCCCAGGAAAGGAGTGGCAAGGATGACCAGAGAAGAAGAAGAAGACAAGACCGTGTATAAAGTGGTGGTTAATCATGAGGAACAATACTCCATCTGGCCTGCCGATCGCGAAAATCCTCTGGGCTGGCGAGATGGAGGGAAGAGTGGATTGAAGCCGGAGTGTCTGGCTTATATCAAAGAGGTTTGGACGGATATGCGGCCCTTGAGTTTGCGCAAGCGTATGGAAGAACTTGCACAACAGAATCGCGCGTAATCGCTTCTCATGAAGCGATATTGGTTATCGTGTTTGGAAAATGGGATGCTCTATCTTTAGAGAAACAGATTTTTTGAGGTAGCATGATGCGAAAATACTGCAAAGCTTATCATGTGCGAGATATGCGCCAGTTCAGTGGTTGGGCTGAAAAACGCGAAGAGAATGAGCCGGAGCTGACAGACGACGATATTGTGTATCTCTGGGATGATTTTACCGTTGTGCGTAGTCCTGTCATACCAGACAAAGGCACCGTGTATGATGCTGGAACACAGGCATGGAAGGATTTTTGCAGGACAGATCTACGATTTGAGATCCCTGAAGATCTGCGTTATGCCTATGAGCAGACAGAAGAGTCGCAGACCTCCTCCAGCGAGTTAGTCGCCAATCAAGGTTGAGCATCTGTCTGGAGCAAGCAAAAAGCCCTGCGGAATATGTCGTCATGAGTGAGAGAAGGAGCTTTGTCCATGGATGACCTCGTACAACGTCTCTCTACAGGAGACCATCCAGTGACAGTTGGCGGTCCCAAACCTTCGCTTGAAGAGTTCAAGAAGCGCGTAGAAGATATGGGATATGTATTTATCAAGTTTACTGGCACACGAGGAGGAACTGATCTGGGGGTGCGTGTCGATAAGAACGCGACAGATCTGAGTCGGGCCTCTTTTGAAACGCATACTGGCAAAGTGCATGTTGAGGGAACCCTGACATTAAATTATGTGAAAGTTCGCTGTGTGGCTGATATTGAGCTTGAGACGCTCAATGGTTCCGGGCATCTTGTTGCGCTTGAAGAAGTCTATCCTTAGTTTCAGTACCCTCAAGCGGGTCGTCAAAGGATTTTGCTCCTACTGCCCCCAGAGGGAGAGTATACACACGCAACACGAACAGGTCAAGTGTTTTTGCATTAGGGACGATCTTTTTTCGACCAGCAGTCATATGGTTTTTACCCGGACATCGAGCGTCGCTTTAGCGGATGATCAAGGTCGAGGAACTACGGTCCAGGACGGACGTTTTGTATCTGTGGGAAAGGAGCATAGAATGTACCGGCTCACCCTGACGAGTGAAGAAATAGTGTACATTCAGAAACTTTTGAAGCATATCAAAGCGCAGTACAATTGTGTCGAAGATACGCAGTTCCTCGATGACGCAATCCTCTTCGCACAGGAACTTCCCAGAAGATTACGTGCGCTCTTGCGTGACTTCAAACTCTTAGAGTCTGTTCCCGGCATCTGTCTCATCTCAGGATATCCTGTGGATGCAGAGACGATCGGGAGAACTCCGCCGCATTGGAAAGAAAAAATTCTTCCCTCTCCCTCTCTCGATGAGGAAATATTGCTGGTGCTGTTCGGCTCTTTGCTCGGCGACGTTTTCGGCTGGTCCACGCAACAAGACGGGTGTATTGTACACGATCTATTACCGATTAAAGGGCACGAGTACGAGCAACTTGGCTCAGGGAGTGAACAAACGCTTGTCTGGCACACAGAGGAAGCCTTTCATTCCTATAGAGGCGATTATCTTGGTCTGATGTGCCTGCGTAATCCGTATCATGCTCAAACGACGTATGCATCTCTTGATGGGATTCATCTGGAGCCCAGACATCTAGAAGTGTTATTCGAAGCTCGTTTCACTATCCGCCCTGATGAGTCGCATTTCTTGAAAAACAGATCGAGTTCGGAGAGAGTGCTGGCTGAAGCTGATGTGTTGCTCAAAAAAGCCTATCAGAAGATAGAACTGATGAACTGTCAGCCAGAGAAGATCCCTGTTTTGTTCGGAAGCCCAGCGTCGCCTTATCTACGTATTGATCCTTATTTCATGGATCCCATGCATGATGATGAAGAGGCACAGCAGGCACTCGATGTTCTTATGCATGAAATTGACGCTCATCTTGCGGCAATCCCCTTCCAACCTGGCGATATCTGCTTTCTTGATAATTATCGCGTTGTCCATGGCAGAGGATCTTTTATCGCAAAGTACGATGGCTATGATCGATGGCTGAAACGCGTGAATATCACCAGAGATCTGCGCAAATCACGTGATATGCGTGCATCTGCAACGTCCCGGATTATTTACTGATTACTACAGCCCCTACCGCTTTTTCTTTTCATCTCTCAAAGAAACGAAGCAAAACTTATTGCACACCGATTTTGGATGTGATGAGCGGCTAGATAACCGATGAGAGGATCTTTAATTGTCATGTATCAAACGCCTGATATTTCATATAGCAGCGATCCCTGGTATCTCATTCATTGTAAGTCGCGGAAAGAAATGTATGCAGCCAATGCATTACAAAGTTTGCTCAATTTATTTGTCTTTCTTCCGGAAAGCAAAGTGCGTTCGCGCAAAGAAATACGTCGAGTCCCCTTTTTCCCCGGTTACCTATTTGTGCAGGCAAATTTAGAGAAAGTACCCTTGAGCCAGATCAATGCCTGCCCGGGTGTCCTTCGCTTAGTCGAGTTTGGCGGCGATCCACAACCTGTTCCTTTCTATGTCGTACAAACCATTGCTGCACAACTGGATACGTTAAATGTCATGGATGTGCCCCCTCACCGTTTTCGTCCCGGTGACCTTGTGCATGTGAAGCGAGGCGTATTCCAGGATCTGGAGATGATTTTTGTTGGCTCTACGGTTCCCGGCAAACGAGTATGCGTGTTGCTCCATATCCTGGGGCGTCTGAAAGAAGTACAGATTGAGGAAGATCTCTTAGAAAAGATCCCTGCATATTCGGGTTTGCAAAAACAATCGGCTCTCCCGCATGAGGTTTGCCTGGCAGGAAGAGGCTCCGCTTCATAATAGGTGCCCGATGCATCGGATCGGAACTATTACCACTTGTTGTATTTTGTGAAGCAAGAACTTGAGGAGAATTATTATGTCAACTATTAATCAAGACGAGCTTTCTCTTTCAGAAACAGTGACTCCACAACTTCAAGGTGTTGATTATGTTGAATTGTATGTGAGTAATGCGCGTCAGGCCGCTCATTACTATCGTACAGCCTTTGGCTTTGTGCCAGTTGCTTACGCAGGGTTAGAGACGGGGACGCGCGATCGTCTGTCTATTGTCATGAAGCGTGATGAATGCTTCCTGCTGTTGACATCTCCGCTGAACTCAGAGAGTCCTATTTCTCACTATCTCAGTATCCATGGGGATGGCATGAAGGATATCGCGTTTCGCGTCAAGGATGCCAGCCAGGCTTTTGCGCAGGCGATCAAGTGGGGGGCCCGGCCATTAGTGGAGCCAACTGTTCTGGAGGATGAACAGGGGCGCGTCGTGAGAGCGACAGTGGCCGTGTATGGTGATGTTGTCCACTCATTTGTCCAGCGCGAAGGCTTTCAGGGCACGTTCCTTCCGACGTATCAGGCGCTTCCCTCTCTCAAGGCTCCAGAGACAGGACTCTATGCCATCGACCATTTCGCGATTAGCCTTCCTCCTGGAGAAGTTCAGCGCTGGGTTGACTTCTATACGCAGGCGTTCCACTTCTATCCTATCCATGAAGAGGCGATTTCAACCGAGTTTAGCTCAATGAGCTCTAAAGCCATTCAGGATCGTAGCGAGAGCATTAAGTTTGTCTTGATTGAGCCACGGCCCGGTCAGCGTAAATCGCAGATCGAAGAGTTTCTCAAATTTCATCAAGGGGCGGGGGTCCAGCATCTCGCGCTTCATTCGCACGATATTATTAAGACCATTCATACACTGGAAGAGAATGGAGTCGGTTTCGTTTCGGCACCTGATAGCTATTATGAAATGCTCGCTGAGCGCGTAGGCGTGATTGTTGAGGATACTCAATCTTTGCGAGATGTGAATGTGCTTGTAGATCGCGATGAGTGGGGATACCTGTTGCAGATCTTTTCTTTACCGGTACAGAGCCGTCCTACGTTTTTCATTGAGCTCATTCAACGCAAAGGTGGCCGTGGCTTTGGAAGTGGCAACATACAGGCACTGTTTCGGGCGCTAGAACGTGAGCAGGCACGTCGAGGAAATCTCTAACGTTTTTGCAGTGGTTGCTGCGTGACAAGGAGCGCTGTATATGCAAAATAAGACACTTGCTCAAGATGTAGCTCTTGCTAGTTGGGCCAGTGAGATCCAGCCTACTACTATTCAGCAGATACTTGCGGTGGCTACTCGGCCAGAAATCACTTCTTTTGCTTTAGGACTGCCTTCCGCGAAGCTATTTCCCACCGAAGCGTATGCGCAGGCCAGTGTGGAGGCTCTGTCAACTATCCCTCTCGCACTTCAATATGGACCACCGTGGCAACCATTGAAACGACATATCGTGCAGCTGATGGCGCAACGCGGTGTCTCCTGTCGTGAAGAGCAAGTGTTTCTTACCACAGGAGGCGCTCAGCAGGCTATGAGCCTGCTGTCGCGCCTCCTGCTCGAACCTCATGGAACTGTCCTGCTTGAGGAGACTATTTACAGCGGCATCTTGCAGGCTGTAGAGCCCTTGCAGCCTCATCTGCTCACCGTTCCTACCGATGCCGACAGCGGTATTGATGTAGACGCAGTTGCCTCAGCTTTTGCCGGACCTCGACCACCAGCGTTTTTATATGTGATCAGTGATGGACATAATCCGCTGGGAGGAAGCTTGAGTCTGGAGAAGCGCCGCCAATTGACAGCACTGGCGCGTCACTATGGTATCCCTATTCTGGAAGATGATGCCTATGGTTTCCTGGGATATGAGCAAGAAATGCTTCCGCCGTTGAAAGCCTTCGATGATCAATGGGTTTTTTATATTGGGTCCTTCTCGAAGATTCTGGCTCCGGCGCTTCGTACGGGATGGATTGTTCTGCCTGAACAATTGATACCCGCACTGGAATTTCTAAAAGAAGGCAGTGATATCAATACTGCTACTCTGGCACAACGTACTATCGCTGCCTATCTGGATACAGGACAACTGCCAACTCACTTAGCGCTACTACGGCATGAATATAAAACCAGGCGTGATGCGATGCTCCAGGCTTTACAGACATACTTTCCCCCATTTGCTCGCTGGCACATCCCCCACAGTGGCATGTTTATCTGGGTAGAGATTCCTGGCTGTGGGGATATGAATGCGCTTCTTCAGATGGCGATTGAAAAAGAACACGTTGCATTTCTCCCTGGTCAAGCCTTTAGTGTCAATGGGAGCCTTCACGCCAGACATTGTATGCGCTTGAATTTCTCTTGCTGTAGTGTTGAGGACATTGAACGTGGTATGGCGCGTCTGGCTCGTCTACTAGCATAAGTCCGGATAGAAGTGAGAGGAGCAGCCCTTATTCTATTTTCTCTTCTTTAGAGAAATGCTGCAAGCAACGCTTCTCTAAAGAAGAGAAAATTTTATTTGCTAGGAGGATGAACGTGCCTGTATCCCTGGTTAATTCCAAGAAAATTTATAGCGCTTTGAAAATGTGTAATATACGGTTGCTTTCTGCTGTGCCTGATGCTAGTTTTGCTCATCTGATGAGGCTAGCAGACGATGATCCCGATATGACACTGGTTTTGAGCTCGCGCGAGAAAGAGGCTTTGGGCGTATCAACCGGGGCATATCTGGCTGGCGTGAATACGGCTTTATTGATGCAAAATAGCAGCTTTCCCTTTATCGTTGATACGATTGTATCCCTGGTTTTTCTTTATAAAATTCCTCTCTTGATGCTTATTAGCTGTGATGCACAAAGTGGAATTAGCAATGCACGGCAATCGCAAGTCGATATGGCGACTGAACTTATTTTGCATACACTCAATATTCCTTTACAGCAGATCAAGTTTTCTAGCGATGTACATAATTGTTTGAATGATGCACAAAAACTTGCACAAACTTCTTTGCATCCCGTCGCTATCTTGCTTCCTCGTGATCTGGTACACAATTAGCAGGAGTACTCTGTTGCTTCCTTATTTCCTGACTTCTCGTGGTCTGTATCTGCTTGCAGAGCGTGTGTTTGTGCGTTTTTCGCACAATCAGGATGACTTCTGCCGCTCAGAACGCTCAGTATGCAGGCGCTGAGCCGTCAGTACAAACGTATGCGTAAGCTCGATAGGCGCAGAACTATTCCTGCTTGATCGCTGCTCTTCGTCTATCGAACTTATGCTGTGTTCTTCTCTCTTCAGTTTCTCGTGAAAGGAAAATTGAGCGCGTATTGTGGAGTTTTGCTTTTATGGTGTGATACTTTTTATTAAGAAATAGATGATTTTATGTATATGATATGGGAAATAATGTAAAAATGACAAAAAGGACTATATAGTTGTTTACTGGACTTTTTAAAAATAGATGTGATATTATGTTCTAATATAGAAAAAGTATATACAATGTGGCGGCAGCAGGGAAAAAGGCATGTTGCTTTCCCTCCCGTACAGGGGTTGATCCGGTTACCATAAAGAACAAGTTGTCAGTGGGGGTAGAAAATTGATGATGCGTATCGCGTGCGTGTTTGTAAGGAGGAAACCTATGGGACTGAGCGTCCTGATAGCTGAGCCTAGTGAGATCCTTCGTACTGGTCTGCGAACGATCTACATTGAGGACCCTCGTGTTGCTATTGTCCACGATACTGCAACCTATGCAGGGCTTCGCTCACTGCTTTGTGCTCAGGATATAGATTTTGCGATAGTGAACCAATCTCTTGTGACCGACGTGACCATTCTTCCCCGAGGGAATTTTGTGATATTAGCTGCTGAGCCAGATATGGTGATGTTGAAGACCGCTTTTCGACATGGAGTACGTGGCTATCTCTCAAATAATGTATCTGCGGAACTTCTACGCATGGCCCTTCATTCCAGTAAGGAGGAATTACTGATTGAACCGATTTTAGCACCGTGGGTGTTGGAGTTCCTCTTCGGGGATACACAGTATGCCGTCGCCGAAGAGCTTCTTACGCCTCGAGAGCGAGAGATTATCAATTTGTTACGGGGAGGAGTCGATAGAAGAGCAATTGCGCAACATCTCAATATTGCTGAGACGACTCTCAAGACCCATCTTAAAAATATTGCCAGGAAGCGTGAAACCGAGCGTAATTTGAAAGAGAGCTCTCTGATATAAACTCTTTTACCGCTATTTGCGGCAAAGGAAGCCGGCTATCACGAAACCGTTTCGATTTTAATCGGGCACATGGCGTGCGGTGTACAGAATCTGTCTGCAAGCACCGAATGACATGTGCCCATCTCTTTTGCATGGGGGTGATGATCATGGATGACAGACAGATGAATAGCTACTACCGTTAGGAGTAAATGATGGCAGGACATTATACATTGCATTGTTCACTATGTCATAATGAGTTTGAAGACGATGGCCTGACTCTGACATGTCATCAGGAACATGAGGCTGCTCTGCTTAGAGCGAACTATACCCATACCCATTTTAGCGTGCAAGAGGATGAGGCTGGCATCTATCGCTATCAACAGTGGCTTCCTGTGACACAGAAATTGTCGCGTACTGCAAAACCTGTTACTTTCCAAAGTGAACGCTTGAGCCGTATTACTGGCCTCCCGCATCTCTGGATCTCTTTCAATGGCTATTGGCCTGAGAGGGGAGCCTTTTTAGAGACCTGTACCTTCAAGGAATTGGAAGCTTACACTGTCCTCTCTCGTTTACCGGTGGATTTTCATGATGTTCTTGTCGTTTCTTCTGCTGGCAACACTGCTTCCGCATTTGCTTATACTTGCTCACAGAACAAAATCCCCTGTCTGATCATTATTCCTGAAAGTGGTTTATCACGTATGCAATTTACCGATTCACTGGATGGATGTGTGAAGATCGTTTGCTTAACTGGTTTCGTCGACTATTATGACGCTATCCTTTTTTCTACTCAAGTCGCGCAGTACGATGGTTTTGTTCTAGAAGGAGGGGTGAAAAATATCGCACGACGTGATGGTCTGGGGATCACACTACTGGATGCTGTCGATACTATTGGTCAATTGCCTGACTATTATTGTCAGGCTATCGGGAGTGGTGCTGGCGCAATCGCTGTTCATCATACCGCCCATCGATTTATGGCTGATGGTCGCTTTGGCAACAGGTATCCCCATTTACTGTTAAGTCAGAATATTCCTTTTGCCCCTATTTATCGCTCCTGGAAGCAGAAACAGCGGTGTCTGGTGGAGATGGAGCGCGATCTTGGGAAAAAACAGATTCAGCAAATTGCGGCACAGGTGCTTTCAAATCAGGCTCCTCCTTATGCTATCATTGGCGGTGTCTTTGACGTTCTGACTGAGAGCGGAGGGGATATGTTAGCCGCTGATAATAGTGCCACGTATCAGGCCATGAAGATATTTGAGGAGGCAGAAGGCATCGATATTGACCCTGCGGCAGGGGTGGCTTTTGCCTCCCTTTTACAGGAAGTGGAACATGGACGTATTGATGCAGACGCCTCTGTTTTGTTGAATATTACAGGTGGTGGTTTGAAACGAAAACAGCAAGCTCAGCAGTATATGAAGGTACGGCCCTCTCTCTCAATTCATGAGGATGAACTTACCGATGCACGCTCAGTGGAAAAAGTGCTGGCGTTGTTCCACTGAGCGTTATGGGTACGATTGTGAGGATATGCATGCTCGGTGCTGCTCGAATGATGTGAGCTCGTGGAAGATCCGGAAGGAGTCGTGATTGGAGCCCTTGAATCTTTTTGAGTATGAAGTGTTGGCTAGTAAGTATATGGAACCTGCGATCTGGGATTATTATCAAGGTGGTAGCGACGATGAAGTGACTCTGAAAAGCAACCGTGCATCCTTTGAGCGTCTGCATCTGCGCCCGCGTGTGCTTGTTGATGTGACAACTATCGATATGCATACGACTGTACAGGGTGTGCCTATTTCTATGCCGATCATGATTGCGCCAACGGCCTTTCACCGTCTGGTCCATACTGAGGGAGAATGTGCGACCGTGCGTGCTGCCGGGAATGCTGATACGGTTATGGTTGCCAGCACTTTCTCAACCTGTAGCCTGGAGGAGACTGCTCGTGCCGCCTGTGGCCCTCTCTGGTTTCAGCTCTATGTGTATCGCGATCTTCATCTTTCACAAGCTTTGGTGCAGCGAGCTGAAGCGTCTGGCTATCGGGCGATTGTGCTTACCGTCGATGCGCCACGTTTAGGGAGAAGGGAAAGAGATATCCATAATGCGTTTACCGTGCCAGCTTCTGTCCGTATCGCGAATTTTGCCAGGGATCTTCTCCCGGATGCGTATATTCCTGAGCCAGCTGTGATTACCTGGGATACTGTCAAATGGCTTCGTTCAATAACATCGCTGCCCGTTTTACTCAAAGGCATTTTAACGGCAGATGATGCTCTTCTTGCCTGTGAGCATGGCATAGATGGCATTATCGTTTCTAATCACGGTGGTCGTCAACTCGATGGCGCTGTGGCGAGCATTGACGCCCTTCCAGAGATTGTGCAGGCTGTTGCCGGAAAATGTGAAGTGTATATGGATGGAGGGATACGCAGAGGGACTGATGTGCTGAAAGCTCTGGCTCTAGGGGCGCGCGCTGTTCTCATTGGGAGACCTGTATTGTGGGGGTTAGCAATGAATGGTTCAGCTGGCGTTCAGCATGTGCTGGAACTGCTCCGTAGCGAGCTTTCTCTGGCGATGACCCTTGCCGGATGTCCGGCATTGACAGAGATCCGGCACTCTCTCATACAGCGGTTATAGCATGTTTGGGCTTGTCTACCCCTTTGATGTGGCCTGTATACCAGATGAATTGAAAGAGGTATACAGGCCATTTCGTTGTTTATAGTCCCCCAATCAATAAACTCGTTCTTGTAGGCCATCGCTAGACTGCACTTCGTCTTTTGCCTCTTGCGGAAGAGGTTGCTTGTAGCCCAACAATGCTAAGAAAGGTGATGCCATCATTGTCGTCACTAAAGCCATGATGACGAGCATCGCAAAGAAGGTAGGCGAGAGGATACCCAGATCAAGCCCGATGTTGAGAACGATCAATTCAACCAGCCCACGTGTATTCATTAAGGTGCCAAGGCTGAGAGCGTCGTGCCAGGATTCACCCATAGCGCGCATAGAGAAGGTGCCGCCTGACAATTTACCCGCACAGGCGACTACCAGCACAAGTAGACAGATGAGCCATAACCAGGGCGAACTGATCAAGCCAATCTGGGTGCGTAGTCCGCTATAGACGAAGTATAGCGGAAGGAAGAGCATACCATTCACCCGATCTATGTTGCGAACGAGTTCTACATACAGAGTTTTCCGTGGCAAAATGATACCCATGAGGAAGGCTCCAAAGACAGGATGAATGCCAATTGCATTGGTACAAAATGCAGAGAGTAAGAGCAGGACGATGCTGAGCGCTTCCAGCAACTGCTTCGAGTGAATGGATCGTTCAGCGTAGAGAAGCAAGGGACGTACAACTACGAGCATCGCTGTGAGGAAAAGTAGCGCCAGCCCGATCGTCAGGACGACGGAGAGCGGGCCATTCGCATGCGCGATAGCGATGACCAGGGCGAGCAGGCACCATGCGGCAACATCGTCGACAGCGGCACAGGTCAACGCAAGTGTTCCGATCTTCGTTCCCAGCATCTTTTTCTCGGTGAGGAAGCGAGCAAGTACAGGAAATGCCGTGATGGCCATCGCCGTTCCAACCAGGAGCATGAAGGAGGTCTGAGTGGCTTTCAGCCCGCCCTGGGTTGGGAAGAGAAAGAAGGCGAGCACCGCGCCAAGCAGCAACGGGAGCAGGATGCCACTGATCGATATCAGTGCTGCCTTCCGGCTCTGGCGAAGCATGAGATGTGTATCCAGGCGTGCCCCCAGAGAGAACATATAGAGCACAAGACCGAGATCGCCTAACGTTTGTAGCGTTGGCAACGTTGAAGCAGGGAAGAGAAATCCTCGGGCACCAGGCAAGAGGATACCTAACAGTGAAGGCCCCAGGGCCAGACCTGTGAGAATTTCTCCGATGACCCATTGTTGACCAATACGCTTACAGAGATGCCCAAAGATCTGAGTAATAATCAGGATAGTAATGAGTTGGAGGAGGATTTGTCCTGTGAGCATAATCCCTCTTTCGGCTATCAATTTCCGCATTCTTGACACATAAGCCCTGATAGCAATAAAAGTACCATTTTCTTTATTGGTGAACAATCCCTTCCAGGAGGATTTTTATGTCTCAATCTGGGGGATAGAAAAAGATCCTTTATACCCCTCCTCTCTAAAAAAAGATTGCCCTGTCTCTTCCTCCAATCTCCCTCCTAAGATGATCGTCCTCACTAGTCTGGCAGCGATAGAAGGACGATAAGAAAACGATATTTTTTATGAAAAAAGGTCTGCTATACTGTTTCAAAGTGCTACGTAGTGTGTATCCTTGATTCGCAGAATGTAGGGAGTTTATGGGGAAAAAAGTGTTAGTGGCTGAGCCGCGAGAAGTAATTCGTACCGGATTATGTACTGTTTTCCGGAATGATGTCGCTGTCTCTGAAGTATGTGAAGTTACAACCTGTGAAGAATTGAAAAAGTCCCTTTCTTGCCTTGACCCCGATTTAGTTGTGGTCAGCCAGGCGTTGATTACGGATATGAATGTGCTTCCGCCAGAGAGATCTGTACTTCTCATCGATGAGCCAGATCTTGATATGTTGATATATGCATATGAACATCAAGCGCGAGGATATTTCTCAGTTAATGTCGCAGCCGATCTTTTGAGAGCAACACTCAGTTCCACTGAGCAAACGTTCTTAATTGATCCAACCTTATTTCCCTGGATGCTGAACCTCATTTCTAAGACCAGAAAACGCGGCAACGAACTACAACTGCTTTCGCCGCGCGAGAGAGAGATTACGGCCTTATTAGCTGAGGGGTTGGATCGGTCTACCATCGCAAAACAACTTCACATATCAGAGTCTACCCTGAAAACACATATCAAGAACATTGCTCGTAAGCAAGAGGACGCTCGATGGCCTCAGAAGGTGTTTGTCTATCAACGACATCTGAGGAGGGGGAAGCATCAGACTCAGCCGATAAGCAGGGGAGAAGGTCTGTAAACAAAGGGGCGTCTCTCAGCAGCCCCATTGTACCTTGTATTGCTATGTTTCGCTCGTCGGTTCTTTGTTCTCCAAAGGTTGCACTGGATGTGCTGTGACCTGAATCTTCTGCAATATGGCCTCTGCCGAGCCTGGTACATTTTGTTCACGTAAGTAGGTGTTCAGAAAAATCAGGATCAATGTAAGCGAACGATGATATTCTTCGATATTGTGTGCGATATGCCACATCTCTTGCAGAAACATTTCTATAAGAGGAAACCATCCTTTTGTGCAGAGTGAAGGGGTAAGAGCAGAAATACAGCGTACAAACTCAGTCTGGCAATCGAGCTGAAGAGCTAGTGGCAAAGCATAGAGTATCAGATATTGTTCCTGCTCTAACTTTCTTTTGCCTTGCAAATGCTGCTCCAGATATGTGACCACATAGGTAATCAGGCGCTTCTCTGCCAGGGTGGTGGTACGCTGAAGGCGTGCGTAGTCTGTCAATGTCTGGTGCATCAGGTAGCGACCAGACCCGCTGACTTCTAATAATCCATTATCGACCAGGAGATCAAGGGTCTCGATTGTCGTACCAGTGACAGCAAGCGCGGCTTCTTCAGAGAACGAATAGGGATTGGGTGGAAACGCAGAAAGCGCAAAGAAAACCTGCCGGGCCGTTTTGTCGAGCTTAGCGATGCTGATATCGATGATTGTCTGTAAGGTGAGTGCAGTCCCCGCAGAAAGGCGTTGGTCTCGATAAAGCCCTGCCTGGGGGTAAGAGATCTGTAATCGCTCTTTGACCTGTTGAAGCTTAGAGATGGCGTTCTGAAGACGACGTGGTTGGTGAGGGGATGCGTGAAGTAACAGATAATTACTGATCAAGATCAGAGCCAGTGGTAATCCTCCAGCCGCCTGTACAAGCGGCTTCGTTTGTTCTTGCTCCACATGCACTAACGCCGGTACCTGATGTATGAGTAACTGGATGCTCTCTTCCCCTGGCAGAACTGGAACCTGAAATGCCTGCTGCCTGGCAAAATAAGTCGCTACATATGGAATACGCGTGGTAAGTAAATAGGTGCAATATGGTCCTCCAATCATACAGGTGAGGACATCCTCTCTGTTCCAGGCATCGTCGATGATCAAGAGCATACGGCGTGAGCCGATCGCCGTACGTAGTGCTTGCAAATACATTTCTCCGCTGATGAGTGATGAGGGTTTAGCTTGTGGGACGCCCAGAAGATTACTCCAGTGCGCAAATAGCGAGTGCCATTGAGGAGACGGGCCGAGGCCTGTCCACAGAATACCTCCCGCAAAGTGCTGTTGTATATCGGGATCAGTAGCCAGCGCCGCGGCCAGTGCTGTTTTTCCTATGCCTGGTAGACCGCTGAGAGCCGTTACGGAGTGAGCAGTGGGATACAGGAGAGATTCCTTGAGTTGTCCTAATAGGCGATCTCGTCCAATGAGTCTGGACGTGTTGAGCGACACTGGGGGAATTATTGGATCATATCCTGTTGTATGCTCCTGGGAATGACAAGCGCTACGAGGGGGGGTAAGCAATCCCAGTTCCTGGCTGCTCTTGCCAAAGAGTAGACAGAGCTTCTCGCGGTATATCGGACTTGGAATGGCTCGACCACCTTCCCAACGACTGACGAGAAACGACTGTGGTGCCTCAATAAGTTCAGCAACCTTTTGCTGAGACCATCCACGATCTTGACGAGCCTTCCTGAGAAGGTGGTTGGGGTATGCCTGGCAGGCTTTCTTCAAAGGTATTGTTTTGGGTGCAGCCTTTGTGGTAGACTCCATTACGCGTGCTCCTTGTCATACACGATTTCCCTGATGAGGAGATACCGACTCCCAAGAGCAAGTTTACATGGTAGCATTCATAGTTTGGCTGTGAAATTTTCCCATATTTTTCTTGACTAAGTATTTTTCGGATAATATATAGTGCGATCCAAATATGAAGAATTGAATGGAAATTGTACGAGGCAATGAAAAATACGAGAGGAAAATGGAAATAAATGAATAAGTCATTTTATGTATATCATGCATATTCGAATAGGAGAATGTATGAGTAGCGAGACTCCTTTTTTCCCCAGCTTCGGGGAGGCTCTCAAAGCTGCACGCAAGCGTAGGCAACTCACCCAAAAGCAATTGGCACAAAAGCTTGGTGTGCACTATAACACTATTTCTTCGTGGGAATTGGGCACCTATTTGCCCGAAACACGTGGACTGGTCTTAGAGATTGCTCGCCATCTGCAATTAGATGAGCAAGAAACGCGAGAATTGCTGGAAGCCAGCTTGACTGCGCTTTCACCTCGGTGGAATATTCCGTATCAACGTAACCCCTTCTTCACCGGTCGAGAAGATATTTTGCGCCAATTGCATGCTAGTCTCAGCCATGAGCATAGTACATCGCCGTGTCAGTCGTATGTCTTGAGCGGCCTGACAGGCGTAGGCAAGACCCAAACAGCGATTGAGTATGCCTATAGATATGTCAATGACTACTCAGCAGTTTTCTGGGTGGGAGCCCAGACATACGAGAGCCTGATTTCCAGTTTTGTTGCTATTGCTGATCTGCTCAACCTGCCTGAAAAGCGAAATCAGGAGCAGAGCTGGGTAATAACTGCTGTCATTCACTGGTTTAATTACCACGATCAGTGGTTGTTGATCTTTGACAATGTGGATGATATAGCCCTGGTGAAAGGCTTTTTGCCTTCTGCACGCCGTGGGTCTTTGCTCTTTACGTCCCGCATGCAAGCTTTTGAACTCACCGCTCAGATGCTAAATCTGGAACCGATGACGCCAGAAGAAGGAATACACTTCCTGCTCCATCGGGCCAGACTTCTCGATGCGACAACTTCTCTGGATTGTCTGGCTGCAAAGGACAGAGCAATTGCACAAAAGATTGTCTCTGCTATGGAAGGGTTGCCTCTAGCGCTCGATCAGGCTGGCTCCTACATCGAAGCCACACGGTGTAGCCCCTCCGACTACTTACATCTCTATCGATCTTCACAGTTGCGGTTACTCGATGAGCGTAATGCCTATGCAGATCATCCACTATCTGTGGCTAGAACCTTTACTGTGGCTTTTGAACAGCTTGAACGAGAGAATTCAACTGCTCGTGAACTACTGACGGTTTGTGCCTTTCTTGCTCCTGAAGCTATTCCTGAAGCTTTTTTTTACAGGGGCGCTACACGTCTGGGACCAGCATTTGAGGCCTTGGCCGCAGATCCCTTCGCGTTCGATACTGCCATCAAGGCGCTGTTGGCATATTCGTTGCTTCAGCGCAATGCAGAAACGCATGAGGTGACGATTCATCGATTGGTACAGGTTGTGCTCAAAGGAAGTCTATCGAAGTTGGTCCTACGTATGTGGGCGTGGCGTATCGTGTGTGCCATGAGTTATGTTTTCCCTTCAGATGAGATGACGCAGGCTGACTACTGGCAAGATTGTGAGCGGCTACTCCCTCACGCGCTGGCATGTATCGCGCTGAGCGAGCAGGAAGGTGAAGATGGGGCCCAATGTGTTATCTCCTTGATGCGTCATGTGGCGATCTATCTCTTAGCGTGTGCCCGTTATACTGAGGCGGAGCCTCTCTTGCAACGAGTGTTGCGCATTCGCGAACAGGTACTGGGTGCCGAACATCTTCAGGTAGCCGAAGTCCTCAACGGGTTGGCTTCTCTCTATCTCAGGCAGGGGAAGTATGAGCAGGCGGAGCCACTCTATCAGCGAGCGTTGCGCATTCGCGAACAGGTACTGGGTACCGAACACCCTCAGGTAGCCACGCTACTCAATAACCTGGCAGAGCTCTATAGAGGGCAGGGAAGGTATGAGCAGGCGGAACCGCTCTTTCTGCGAGCATTGCAGATCTGGGAGCAGGATTTGGGATCGGACCATCCTCGGGTAGCCTATCCCCTTAACAATCTGGCAGAGCTCTATAGAGGGCAGGGAAGGTATGAGCAGGCGGAACCGCTCTTTCTGCGAGCATTGCAGATCTGGGAGCAGACAATGGGCATTGAGCATTTCCTGGTAGCGGATGCGCTTAACGGATTGGCTCTTCTCTATAAAGAACAAAGGAAATATGAGCAGGCCGAATCGCTCTTTTGGCGGGCCCTGCGAATCAGAGAACAGGCGTTGGGTCCACAGCATCCTTATGTGATTATGTCACTTAATGAACTGGTGATGCTTTATAAAGCACAGGAGAAATATGAGCAGGCTGACCTGTTGTATTGGCTGGTTTTTGCGAATCAGAGAACAGATACCGAGTCTATCGTGCTCTGATTCTGTGGGAAGCCAGGCCCGTATCGCGGTTGGCAGGCTTGTATCTATTCTAAAAATAAACTATGGTGCACTATCGCTGTATCAGCAAGAACTGGTTGGTGCTCGCGTGTCCCCATTTGAACAGTAGTAAGTAAGGATAAGTGCCTGGTTCTCTGACTCATCCGTACTTTTCTCGCTCTGAGCGCTCTCTGTCGCATTTCAGTGTAAAGAGCTTTCTGATTGAGTGCATCGAAGCGTCCTTGATTTCAGTCGTATAAAACTTGATGCGAAAAATGCGGATGAGTCAATATATCAGGGACAGAGCATGTAGAACGCTACTCGTTCGGCCCCATACACAATTCTACGCATACACCATGAGGCGTATCTAACGGGGCCATAGCTACTGTAGATGCCGTGGTTGTCGTGGGCTGGGCGAGCACTATTCCAGGAAATCCAAATGTCAACGGAGCCGCCAAAAGGAACAAGGCTACAAAGAACGTTGCTAATCGTTTTCTCACAATATCAAACCTTTCTATGTTGATCCTTCTCCGTAAAAAAAGAGATTTCGTGACTTGCCTGATAAGCATTCTTCCAGAGGGCCATCCTGGATGTTCCGGAATAGGGTCTCTGATGCCGCCCTTTTTCGGAATTTCAGAGCGAAATACGTGTATTGCAGTCACTCAAAAAATCTGTTACTAATGATAACGGACGTTGGTACTTTTGTAAAGTAGTAATTTCATAAAAGGGTAGTAGTTTATAAAATGTACTAATACTTTTCAAAGGCTATTCTTGAAGAAAATAGAGAGAAAGTGCTGTAGTGTATCTTGTAGCAGAGACAGTTGCGCTATGCTTGATGCCATGCCGAATATTATCAGGAAGCATTTCCGCTCTTGACTTTATGCAATTCTTCGCACGAGCAATACTTTCTATACAATGGCAAGTGGAGGATTAGGCAGGCTTCGGTCTGCCAGCGCAGATTTTTTTCTCTCTCGGACAAAGAAACTGTGAGGGAAAGCTGGTTCACGATCGGGGGTGAGGATGATTTCTTTTTATCCTTTTGCCCGAGGTAAGCGTACTTTTTGGGGCAGCAAGAAAATGGTGGCGTGGAGGGCTTCTTTCGGTTGAAAATAACTAGAATAAACTTCGAAAGCTCATTCCGCGCATGGCGCAAATTTATTTATTCTCTTTCAAAGATCTGTAATTGCTTATCTTGCTGCGGCTATTAAGAAGCAAAAATGCGCGCCTATGCCACAGGCACCATATCGCCCGTTTGCAGAGAAGGAACCTGCGAATAGACGATCATCCCCTGATTGTAGCGAGGCTCGTAAAGTGCAATCCAGGGGAGGTCCTGCGCTTTATAAAAGCGAACCAGCCCGGCGACAAGCCATTACGACCTGTACTGAGAAACGCATCAGTAATGATATGGAAAAAATGGCTAAAATTTCCATATCATTACTGATGCGTTTCTGCCCCCCAACAGGTATGCTATCTCCTGTTAACGCATACACGTGAAAAGCAAGCAAAAAACAGGCATAGAACCATGTACCGTATTTTCCATAGAAAAGTACTCTTTATTGCCTGATTTTGGCAAAGTTTACGCATATAGAGAGTATGATGGAAGAAAACTCTCATAAAGATAGAAAACATTTCTCACATTTTATAACCGAAAGCAGGGAGCAATCGTCATGGATGGTTTTTTGTTTCTGGCACATATCGGTCCCATCCAGGCCTTTATTGCCAGTAGTCGTCGTACACGAGATCTCTACTATGGTTCAGGCCTGTTGAGCGAGGCCTCAAAAGTGGTCGCGTATACTATCGCCCGTGCATACACTGTGGAGAGTCTCATTTTTCCTGCCCCGGAGAGTGAGGCTAAACTCAAACCCGGTAGCGTACTGGATGTGGCAAACAAAGTGCTGGCTTATCTTCCACCCGATGCCAGCCCAGAGGTGTTAGGGGCGCGGATTAAGATCAATATAGACAGCTATCTCGCAAGGCGAGAGGCGGAACTGATGGTGAAGATCGGTGGAGAGCTAGCGAAAGAGCCCGAGTCGGTGGATTGGCTGAAAATAAACTGGAAGACCGTGCAGGATCAGCTATCCGATATGATCGAGTATTTCTGGGTTGCCCTGCCGCCTGGCAAGGACGACTATGCGACCTCACGCCTCAAGCTCGAAGCGATCATGGCCGCCAGAAAAAATGTCCGTCTGTTTCAGCAGCCATCCTGGGGAAGTGCTCAGAGCAAATCGTCCATCAGCGGCGAGCTTGAGAGCGTTCTTCCCGAGCAACTCTATGCGACAGATCGCATGATGCGCCGCGAGCAGATCCATGCTGATGTACAGAGGAAACTACAACGCAATGCTGACCTCCTCGTGCGACTTTTTGGTGCCGGACCAGCAGAACGGCTTTCGGGCGTCGATCTGCTCAAGCGCCGTGGGAGCTTTCTGCGTGACGGGTCAGTTCCAAAGGAAGATGACCGCAACAAGCGGCTCGATTTTCCCAGTACCTCGCATATCGCCGCCCTCCCTTATCTCGCATGTCTGAAGGGACTTTCGGAGCCCGAAAAACAGGCTCTGAAAGAAACCTGGGAGGCCTATATACAGAAAACACGAGCCCTGGCTGCATCACAAACTCGACCGATTGAGCGCATCAAAGGGTTCGCGATTCACCCCGTTCTCAGCGATTATGATGGCGGTATGCTCTACACGGAACGGCTCATCCAGGATACCGATTATGCTGCGAATCTCGCTCCAGCACAAGCGGCCCTTGAGATATTCTTTAAAGAGGTCAACTCATACTTCGAGCATAGCATTGCCCCTTCACCCTACTACGCCATACTCATCGCCGATGGGGACAGCATGGGGAGCGTGATTGACCATCAGGCAGATGGTAGTGATGGGATGGAGCAGCATCGTCAGCTCACGCAGAAGCTAGCGGAATTCGCACGCGTTGCACGCGGCATTGTGGAGAATGGAGAGAATCAAGGTGTTGCCATCTACACAGGTGGCGATGACGTCATGGCCTTCCTGCCCCTCCATCGTGTGCTGCCATGTAGTTTGCAACTGGCGCTGGCCTTTCGCGAGCATATGGGCGCTTTTCTCAATGCGGAGGGCAAACCCGCCACGCTTTCCGCAGGTATTGCCATCGTGCATCATCTTGAACTGTTGCAGGAGTCGTTGAATATCGCACGCGCCGCCGAGAAGCGAGCCAAAGGCGTCGAGGGAAAAGATGCCGTCGCTATCACTCTCGCGAAACGCGGTGGCGAACACTATAGCGTTGCTGGTCACTGGAACAATGTCGATCACTACATTACTCAACTCATGCATTTCTATGCGTCTCAGAGTATTCCGAAAGGCATCGCCTACGATATTCGCGAAACTGTACAGCGTCTGGAAGGTCTGGGCGATGACTCCTCGTCTGCTACAAACATCATTCGTGCCGACATCCAGCGTATTCTGCTCAGGCGTCTGCTCAATCTCCATCAGGGATTGGAGAGGGACGATAGAGCACCCGCTGCACCGGAAAGGCATGTCGCTACAACGCTCTATGAGCTATTGCAGGCGCGTATCTGTGATACACCTGATCAGTTTGAGGATGTGAGGAATTATACCCGGCGGCAGAGGAAAAAATTGCAGATGGACAAAGAGGAAGGAAACAAGGTGTCCATTCAACCCATACGAGATGCACGCGGAAATATTGATTTTCAAGAATTTGCGAATGAATTGTTGATCGCGCAAACGCTGGCCGAGACAGAAATGTTGCTGGGTACAAAACGAAAGGAAGCATAAGTGTGAGCAACAACCGAAAAACCTGGTTGATCAGGCCGCACGATCCCCTGATCTTTCGCGATGGACGCCCTTTCGGTCCAACGCCGGGAGCGCGAGCGCACTCTCTCGCATTCCCCTTTCCTTCCACAACCGCTGGAGGGGTACGTACGCAGGCGAAAACAAATGCGGAAGGCATCTTTGACCTGGGCACCAATGACAAAGAGAAGGTAGAGAAGCAACTCACCGAACTCAAGGCCTTGCAGATCTACGGACCCTTGCTCGTAGAGACCGCTGATCGCGAGCAACGTCCGCTAGAGCCAGCCGCTCTGCTGGTGCCCGCGCCACTGGATGCCCTCTTACTGCAACCCAAAAAGTCCGCCGGGCAGCATGAGGTGATTGTAAGCCAGCTGGTGCCTCTGCAAGACGAAGATGGTGCCCTGGCGGACCTGCCCCTCACTCGCCGCAAACAGGAGGAGAAGGCTTCCCATCCGTTCTATCTTGTCGGGCAGGCTGCGTATGTCCAGAATAAACCCTTCTCTGGCGCGCCTCGCTACTGGTACTGGGAGCGTTTTTTGCGCTGGTTGGAGGAGCCGCAGGCGCTGAAAGAGGCGATATGGGATGCGCGTCAGTTGGGACACAACGGACCCGAGCAGGAACAGCGCGTCCATGTGGGTATCGATTCAAGCAAAAGAAGCGGACTGGATGGAGCCCTCTTCGATACGCATGGCATGGAGTTTCATCAGGAGCATCGTCTGTTCCGCCGTGGGGAAAATAGTCCCTGGGAGGATGCAAAAGCCGTTCAGCGCAGAGATCTGGATCGCCTGAGCGTCGAGGAGAAAAAGGGAATCAAATGGAACTCTTATATTGCCCCGCTGGCTCTGGCCGTAGCAGTTGAGTCAGAGCCGGAGACCACAGAAACCCAACTTCGCGCCGGGCTCAACTGTTTTGGTGGCGAGAGGCGCATTGTATCCTGGAAATCGCACCAGACGCCCTTTCCTCCCTGCCCCGATACCTTGAAACAGTGCATTGTCGAGAGAGGATGTTGCCGTCTCATTCTGCTCACGCCCGGCTATTTCGCAGATCTGCTGCGACCAGAAGTCTTCGGTGCGCAGGCCGCATGCCAGATCCAACTGCGTGCGCTTGCCACTCAGCGGCCCCAGGTCGTCTCTGGCTACGATATGGCGCTCAAGCAGCGCAAACAAACGCGGCGTCTCGCCCCGGCCGGAACAGTCTTCTACCTGGATCTACGGGGGAATGATAAAGCGACAATCGCAGCCTGGATTGAGCGCACCTGGATGCGCAACGTCAGCGATGGAAGGCAGGAGTGTCTGGATGGTTTCGGGCTGGCAGTGCTGGGTACATGGTCAGGAGATCCAGAGAAACTGGTGATAAAGGAGAAACAAGCATGAGGAAGCAGTGGGATATTCAACCGCCAGCATTTGATGCGCAGACCACGCCCTACAGCGATGAGAATATCGTAACGCAGGAGCGAGAATATAAGCTGATCAC
>DATJHM010000176.1:0-10787 GCA_035493895.1 Ktedonobacteraceae bacterium | reverse complement strand
TCGCTGACACGTAGCATTCCCTCCCTGCCGCATAGTGGGTATATCTCGTAGTAGCCCTCATGATCTCGTCCTTCCCAGGCATGTTTTGCCCTCCTGGAAATTGTTTTTTTTATCCGCCATTTTCAGCAAAAAGGAGAATACTATGCACACAACTATCGGGAGCTCGTTTCGTCGTGATTTAGGCGATGGGCTGGTGCTTCGCTGGTCAACCCCCGAGGATGCTGAGCGGATCGCGACGTTGCACGGTCTGGTGCATCGCGAGCACGCGGACTCTCCGCCCAATACCCACTACATGCAGCAAGTGCAAGGATTGATGAACGGAGACTATCCCTTTATGGGGCCGTACGATTTCGGTATCGTTGAAGATACCAGGAAGGAAGGGTCCCCGGTGGTGGCTTCCACCTGCCTGTGGAAACATACCTGGACCTACGAGGATATTCCTTTAGGCGTTGGTCGTCTTGAAGTGGTTGCCACTGATCCGGCATATCGCAACCGGGGCCTCATTCGTGCGCTCTTCGGGATGGTTCATGCGCGCAGTGAGGCTGAAGGAGACCTTGTCCAGGCCATTACCGGCATCGGCTACTTCTATCGCCAGTTCGGCTATGAATATGCGCTTGAACTGGAAGATAGACGCACGACCCCCATTGCCCTGATTCCCCAAAGAGCGGAGTGCGAGCCTGAGCTTTTGACCTTCCGCGAGGCGACTGCTCACGATATCCCCGTAATAGAGGCGCTCTACATGCGGCGGAAGAAGGGTGGTATCGTTGCAGACATTCCGACGTACGAGCAATGGCTCTATGAGATCGAAACCTGGAAAAAGCATCCTGAACTGAAGCATACCCTCAGTTTCCAGATGATCATCGATGCGCAAGGAGAGACGGTTGGCTTTGTGGCCTGCGATGCCTATCGTCGTGGTGGGGTATTGGGCGTCTGGCTGCTGGAGTTTGTCGAAGGGGTCAATATGCAAGCGGCCATGCCCGCTGTGTTGCGCGCGCTCCGTACCTACGGTCTCAGCGTCGAACGGACCCAGACCGACATTCGCGCCCTCCAGGAGATCAGTCTCTCGCTTGGAACAACCCACCCGATCCATACATTGCTGGGGCAGGCATTAGATTATCCCCGGGAGCCGCCCTATGCCTGGTATATCCGCGTGAAGGACCTGCCAGCTTTTCTTATGCATATCGCTCCCGCACTCGAACAACGACTGGCAACTTCGCCTGTCGCGGGATATAGCGGTGAAATCAAGATGGATTGCTATCGAGGGGGCCTGCGCATGGTCTTCGAGCGAGGGCGGCTGATCGACGCGGACGATTGGCGAGTGCCCCTCTACGGTCCTGGAGCGAATTGCGCTTTCCCTCCCCTTGTCTTCCTCCAGGTGCTTTTTGGTCATCGCAGCATAGACGAACTTCGTTATATCTTTCCAGATATATGGGTCAGCGCAGAGGTCAGACCGGTGCTCCTGGCGCTCTTTCCCACGCGACCGTCGTTTGTGTTTGGTTGGAATTAAGCTTGCCGTGAGAGACATGCCGCCTGGTTGATCATCGACCAACCAGGCGGTTGCATGAAAGAGTGGCTTATTGCAAGAGTTTATCGAGGGTAATCGGTAGATCGCGCACACGGATGCCGGTCGCGTGATACACCGCGTTCGCGATGGCGGCTGCGGTGCCGACGATACAGATCTCGCCAATACCTTTTGCGCCCATCGGATTGAAGCGCAGATCCTCCTCGTCCAGCCAGTGTGCCTCAATCGAGCCGACATCGGCATTGGTGGCGATATGGTAGCCAGCGAAGTCATGGTTCACCACATGTCCGAACTGTGGGTCCAGGACGCCGTGCTCATGCAGTGCCATCGAGAGACCCATGGTCATACCCCCGATGAACTGGGAACGAGCGGTCTTCGGGTTAATGATACGACCAGCATCGAACATGCCCAGCAGGCGTGATACGCGCACCTCACCGGTCAGCTCATGGACGCGCACCTCGGCAAATTGCGCGCCGAAACTGTACAGGGCAAATTGTTCATAATAGGGATTGGCTGGTCGTTTGCCAGTCACCTCAAGTCCCTCAGCTGGCACGATGCCGCCATACGCGGATAACAGGGCACGCATCTTGTTAGCCGCATCGACAACTGCCGCTCCCCAGTGGCTGAGTCCTGCCGAGCCGCCGCCGGGAGATGCTTCTGGCAGATCGGTATCTCCGATCTGCAATTCGACCTGCTCCATAGGAACCTCCAGCGTATCAGCGGCAATCTGTGCCAGCGTTGTCCAGGTGCCGGTGCCCAGGTCTGCGGCTGCGATGTGGACGCTATAGTGCCCATCGGAATTGACGCGGATCGTGGTGGAATTTTCTCCCAGGAAACGGGGCATATGGAAGATCGCAGCGGACATACCCGTACCAATCAGCCACTGTTGTTCGCGTCTGATGCGTGGCGTCTGGTCACGCGGATACCACCCGAACAGACGAGCACCTTCACGCATGCAGGTGACCAGATGGCGACTGGAGAAGGGGTGACCGGACACGGGATCAACGTCTGTCTCATTGCGAATGTGCAGCTCGATCGGGTCGATACCGCTGGCGACCGCCAGCTCATCCATCGCCGACTCGAGGGCGAACATGCCCGGAGCCTCTCCTGGTCCACGCATGAACGTGGGAACGGGCACGTCCAGAGAGGCGATTTGTTGTACGGTACGTTGCAATGAGGCGGCATACATCTTGCGGGTCGCGCGGGTGCTGTTCTCCGCCCATTCCCTGACTTTTGCCGATTGTTCGAGCGCCTCGTGCTCAATTGCCGTCAGCCGACCATCGGCACCAGCGGCGAGCCGGATATGCTGGATCGTGGGAGTGCGATACCCGACCTGAGAGAACATCTGCTGGCGAGTGAGCGCCATTTTTACCGCCCGGCCTGCCACGAGTTGGGCTGCCATGACGGTCAGAACCATATCCGGCGTGGGGAACGTCTTTGCACCAAAGGCACCACCCACATAGGGCGAAATGATGCGTATCCGCTGTGGATCGAGTCCAAAGAGCGGTGCCAGCATCGCTCGGGTCATAAAGACCCCCTGTGAGCCGCAATAGAGAGTGAGCTCATCGTTCGTCCAGATGGCAATGGTCGCATGGGGCTCCATCGGATTGTGATAGTTGGAGGCTGTGGTGTAGGTCGCGTTTACCGTGAAAGGGGCCGAGGCGAATGCCGCGTCAATGTCACTCTGTGCGGCCTGAGCCTGATCGTGATCTTCTATCGCTCCAATGAAAACATGAGGCTCGTGAAGATCATCGCGATCTGCGTGAAATTTGGTGTCGTGCGCAAGCTCCTCATAGTCGAACCGCACCAGGCTTGCGGCATGACGAGCGATCTCTGGAGTCTCGGCAATGACCCCGCCAATGAACTGACCTCGATAGGAGATCTCAGCGGATTGCAGGAGCAGAAGTTCGGCCAGCCAGCCCGGGATCAGTTTGGGTGCATTCGCAGACGTGAGGATAGCCAGCACCCCCGCCTCGGCCAGTGCGGCATCTGTATGTATGCCCGTGACACGTCCGGTAGCAATCGTGGCCTGCAACGGATAGAGGTAGGCGGGCCGATTGACCTGGTGTTCAAAGGCATATTTAGCGGTGCCTGTTACCTTTGCTGGACCATCGAGACGGCTGATGGGCGCACCGATGGCGCGTTGAATGACAATACTCATTGGACGGACTCCTTCAGAAGATCGAGAAGCGTGGATGCGATGACATTACGGGCAAGCGGAATTTTAAAGGCGTTCTCGGATAAAGGTTGGGCCGCAGCCAGTTCGGCCTCTGCCGCAGCGCGGAAGTGTTGTTTGGTTGCAGGTTTGCCGCGCAAGGCCGCCTCTGCCTGGGTGGCGCGCCAGGGTTTGGGGGCAACGCCACCGAGCGCGATGCGTGCATCACGGACAACGCCGTCGACAACATCCAGTGCTGCGGCGACTGAGACCAGGGCAAACGCATACGATGCGCGATCGCGCACCTTGCGATAGCTCGAGCTGGTCGCGTATGGCAGCGCCGGGATGTCGATGGCCGTGATCAGCTCGCCGCGCTCCAGCACCGTCTCATGTTCTGGTGTCTCTCCGGGCAAGCGGTGTAGTGCAGCGAGCGGGATTGTGCGCGATCCCCGTGGTCCCTGCGTGCGAACGACGGCATCGAGCGCCACCAGCGCCACCGCCATGTCCGACGGGTGGGTCGCAACGCATGCCTGCGATGTCCCGAGGATGGCGAGATCACGGTTATAGCCAGCTCGTGCCGGGCAACCGGACCCCGGCTTGCGTTTATTGCAGGGCGTAGTAACATCCTGGAAATACGCACAGCGAGTGCGCTGCAACACATTCCCGCCCACGGTCGCGAGATTGCGCAACTGGCCCGATGCGCCCGAGAGCAGGGCTTGTGCGAGGACGGGATAGCGTTGGCGAATCGTGCGATCGGCTGCCAGTGAGCTGTTGAGCACAGCAGCCCCGATGCGCAGACCACCATCGGGCAGTTCCTCGATCTGGTCAGATGTGACGCGCCTGATATCGATCAACGTGTCAGGTGTGGCTACGCCAAGCTTCATGAGATCTACGAGATTGGTGCCGCCCGCAAGAAATGCGCCGCGTGGAGCTCGGGAGAGCAGCGTGACGGCACTGGTGATATCGTGTGCTCGTTCATAGTTGAAAGGATTCATCGGCGTGTCTCCTGTGGGATAGACTGTGATTCGGCGACCTCGCGGATCGCGGGCACGATATTCGCATAGGCGGCACAGCGGCAGAGATTGCCGCTCATACGCTCGCGGATCTCGTCGTCATTGAGGTCAATGTGGTCGGCGGTCAGATCGGTCGTGACCACGCTGGGCCAACCAGCCTCGGCCTCGTTCAGCATCCCGACCGCCGAGCAGATCTGTCCCGGTGTACAATAACCACACTGGAAGGCGTCATGCTCGATAAACGCTTGTTGCAACGGATGCAGACGCTCGTCATCCGCAAGACCTTCGATCGTGACAACCTCAGCGTCTTGATAGGCGACGGCGAGTGTGAGGCAGCTATTCACGCGTTTGCCATCAAGCAGCACAGTACAGGCACCGCATTGCCCATGGTCACAGCCCTTCTTCGGACCTGTTAACCCCAGGTGCTCGCGCAACGCATCCAGAAGCGTCGTGCGCGTATCGATGGAAAGTTGATGAGTGACTCCATTCACCTGGAGTGTGATGGGAAGATTCATATCGTAGGTGACTCCTTTTCCTTCTGGCGCAGATGGGCAGCGCCTCTACGGGGATGTGTACGTATTGTCAACAGGATGACTGGCTGAGGTTAAGATATCACAGCCCTGGCTAAAAAGGTGAAAGAGGGATGTTGCCTCGATCAGACGGTTTTGCAGGAATATGAGATCCTGGACCTGGCAAGGTCATGATGTTGGTAATCCTTACAGGATGATGGTTCTGTCTATGGGCAATGAAACAGCGTTTATCTATCCATTGCCATTTGTGACCGGAAATTGCGATCTTCGAGGTAGCGGCAGCTCCTGCCCTTGCGCAACGGTGAGATCGCTAGCAGGGTGAGAGCGGTCGTACTTTGTTACCATAGCAGTGTACCATGGAATAAAAGACAAGGTAAACAAAAAAAGCCTATAAAGCAGAATTTGTTTACCTTGTCCGTTTTTCTTCTCATACTGGTGTGCTCTATCCTGTTTTGTGGATATCTGCCTGCATAACCGGAGCAAAGGATAGAGCATTTTTTATTTAGGGTCTAAATACCGCTTCAAAAAATGCGCCGATTATGCCCAGCGTAAATTTTCCCGCTTTTACACCTGTGTTGATTCTCTTTTTATTCAGGGCATCTGATGCAAGATCGTGGGTCTCGAGCGCAAATTGATTTGAGGGGTCCAGGTCGGCGGCCTGTTTCGACAGCGCGCGCGCTTCACCGAGACGATTTTGCGTTCCCACGATGAGAGCTTTGAGTAATAGACCATTTGAGGTTGGTCCCTCAATAGCAATGCAGCGGTTAATAGCCTCTTCTGCCTTGCGAAATTGTTCAAGATTGACCAGGACATGGGCATGGGCGAACCAGCTATCAGCGTTATTCGGAGCAAGGCGAAGCATGCGGTCTGCTAGCGGTACGGCTTCTTGTACACGATGGAGAGCGATAAGCGTTTCGCATTTTTTGAGTAGGAGACGTAGATGGGTGGAGTTGATCATAAGAGCCTGATTATAGGCGTCCAAGGCTTCATCGTGTCGCTCCAGGTTATTAAGGATGACGCCCATTTCCAGGTAAGCCATGATGAAATTGCCATCACAGGCAATGGCTTTCTGGCAAGCCGCAATGCCTTCTTCTGGACGATCTATCTTTGCCAAGGCACGTCCCTTCATGGTCCATGCAGGAGCATAGCCAGCGTCAAGAGCGATAGCTTTGTCAGCCGCGCGCAGTGCATCGACGGGATGATTGGTTTCCAGCAGGATTTCGCTAAGAATGGTCCAGGCAAAATGCGATGTGGGGTCGTCTGTGACTGTTTGCTGTATCAGTGGCAGAGCCTCCTGATATTTACGTTGGTTTTTGAGTTCCACTGCCTGTGTAAATGTGTCCACGAAGGTTCTCCTTTTCTTCTATAATACACGAAAGAAACCATGTTATTAGCCTATGCGGAACTGGAGGCAGTTCTTCCGGGGCGGATCTACCTGTGTTGCAGAAACCGACGAAAAACTGCCATGAGATGTTTGTATGTAAGCTTCAGGCCTTATTGTGAAATGCCGCTCATGTTAGCATGTATAATAGCATGAAATATATTTGAGAACTTACTGTTTGCTCAACATTTATTTATCATCCATTTTCAGCGGGTATGTTCCTGTTCACCCCATGACTGCGTAATAGCGCTTTGATTTTACTCGGGGACAAAGGTTGTTCCTCAATGACAATGCCGAACGGACTGAGGGCATCGGAAACTGCGTTGCAAACGGCCCCGATCGCGCCCATCACACCACCTTCGCTCATGCCCTTCAAACCGGCAGGTGTGCTCTTGTTCGGCGTGTCCAGGTGTGTGATCTCGAAGGTGGGCACCTCGCAGGCCGTGGGGAGTAGATAGTCCATAAACGAGCCCGTCAGGTTCTGTCCGTTCTCGTCGTACACGACCTGTTCGAACAGGACGCCGCCTATGCCTAATGCGGCCCCTCCATGGATTTGACCCTCTACAATCTGCGGATTCAGCATCGTGCCAGCGTCCTCGGCGATCACATAGCGTCCAATGTTGATCACGCCGGTCTCGATATCCACTTCCACTTCGCACAGATGGGTCGCATTCGAATAGGTCATGGCAGGCGGATCGTAAGCCGTGTGAATTTCAAGACCCGGCTCCATTCCTGGTGGTAGCGAGAGTGGACTCAGGTTGGCGATGCGTGAAATATCGCGCAAGGTCAGGTCCGTCTGTACCCACCCGTCCTCGCTCAAGCGCATGATGTTCCCATTCTCCATATCCAGGTCGTCTATGCTCGCGACTCCCAGCAAATGGGCGGCAATAGTCAGTACCTTCTCGCGGGCCTTTCGTGCGGCCAGATAGGCAGTTCCCGCGCCTGCAACCGCGCCGCGACTGCCGCGACTGCCCATCCCGTAGGGCGCAAGTAGCGTATCTCCCAGGTGGACCGCCACGTCTTCTGCTTTGCAGCCGAGTCCTTCGGCCACCGCCTGCGCAACTGTGGTCTCGTAACCCTGGCCGGTGCTCATAATGCCGCACGAGGCATTGACGACTCCGGTTGGCTCTACGCGTACCCATGCCGCTTCGTGTCCGGTGCCTGGAATGCCCGCCTTCCGATAAAACTCTGAACCATAGGTTGTCGATTCGATCACGGCACAGATCCCAATGCCGCGATAGCGTCCCTGCAAACGAGCCGCAGCCTGTGCTTCGCGTTGCTGCTGGTAATCAAAGCGTTCGAGGGCTATTTCCAGCGTTTCATAGGGGGTGATGTCCTCGTACCGTTCGTCGGTTGCCGTTACATAGGGCAGATCTTCGTTGCGCAGCATGTTGATACGCCGGACTTCGACCGGGTCCATGCCTAATTGACGTGCGATCGCATCCATCGTGCCTTCCGTGATCCAGCTTGTAATCGCCATCGGTGCGCGAAAGGGTCCGGCCGGACATTTATTGGTCAGGGCGACCTTCACATCGAACGAATAATCTTGAATTTTGTATGGACCGGGCAAGAGCATTGCCACCACGCGGATCATGTAATTGGCCGGAAAAAACGAATATGCGCCGAAGTCCGTGAACAGTTCTGCCTGTAACGCTAAAATCCGCCCATCTTTGCGCACGGCAACCTTTGTTTTGATGAAGTCCTCACGCGCCATCAGCGCGGAGAGAAGATTTTCCATGCGGTCCTCGCGCCAGCGCACCGGACGTTTCAAAACTTTTGCTAAGGTGGCAATGGTGAGTTCTTCGCGATAGAGCACAATTTTCTGGCCGAATGCGCCTCCAATGTCCGGGCAAATGACATTGACCTGAGTCTCTTTCAAGCCAAGCCGGGCTGCGAGCGAGGTGCGCATGGGATGGGGAACCTGCGTGCCGTTGTAGAAGGTTAAAAACTGACGTCCCTCGTCCCAGACTGCCGCACAGCCGCGCGTCTCCATCGGCACGTGGGTTTGTCGGTGTTGCGAGAACGTGGCCTCTACGATGGCGTCCGCTTCCGCAAAACGGCCTGCAACATCTCCATGCTCATAGTGCTGTGCAGAGACCTGATTGGTGGGTAGCGCATCATCAACAAGCGGGGACCCTTCCTCCATGGCCTTGAACATGTTCGTGACGGCGGGCAAAACGTCGTATGTCACATCCACCAGTTCGGCTGCATCCTCTGCCACGTAACGGTCGGCGGCCACCACGCAGGCGACCGGATCGCCGTGAAAACGCACCTTGTCGATGGGCAACGTAGTCATTTCCATCGGGAACAGACCTTCAATCGGCGGAGCCATACGGAAAGAGGTCGTCCACTGTGCGAGATCTTTTCCTGTCACCACTGCAACCACGCCGGGTACCGCCAGAGCTTCTTGCGTGTCGATGGATACAATGCGGGCATGGGCATAGGGACTGCGCACGAAACACGCGTGTAGAGCGCGAGGAAGTTCGATATCATCCGTAAAACGAGCCAGACCGGTAAGTAAGCGCAGATCTTCTTTGCGCGGCATGCGTGTGCCAATCACACGATACGTCTTCTCTGTTGGTCTGGTCGTGGTCGTTTGTTCTGCCATTCTTATCCCTCCTGCGTCTCGGTAGTGAGCGTGCCGGTTACTTTCTTGATCGCACGAACGATGTTCTGGTAGCCCGTACAACGGCACAGGTTCCCGGATAGCACATCGCGGATCTCCGCTTCCGATGGACTGGGATGATCTTTTAAATAAGACTCGAAGGTCATAATGATGCCCGGGGTACAAAAGCCGCACTGGAGTCCATGCTCTTCATGGAATGCCTGCTGCAACGGGCTCAACTGGCCGTCACGGGATATCGCCTCAATCGTGGTCAGCTCATGTCCTTCTGCCTGTACCGCGAACAAAAGGCACGAGCGAGCGGGACGACCATCCCACCAGATCGTACATGCGCCGCATACGCCATGCTCGCAGCCAACATGCGTTCCTGTGAGTCCAACATCTTCGCGAATGACGTCCGACAACAGCTTGCGTGGCTCTACAAAGACCTCATAATCTTCCTGGTTAATGCGCAGGTGCACCGCTACTTTTGTCATCCTTCCCCCTCTCTCTTTGTTGCCCGTTGCAGGCTTTCCTGAAGCGATCTCTTGACCAGTAATTGCAGCCATTCCAGACGATCCTCTGCGCTCGCATGCAGGTCATCGTTCAGTTCCAACCCGGCAGTTACCGTGCGCACGATTGCGTTCGCCCACTTCTCGTCTGGTATGGTCCCGAGAAATCCTGTGAGAGAGGCGCTGACATTGACGGGGATCGATTCCGCCCCACCGAGCGCCATCTGTATATGGTTGACCTTACCGGTGTCATCGAGACGGAGGATGGTGGCGGCGGAAACAATGGCAAAGTCACCGCTGCGGCGGGAAAACTCCTGGTAGGACCAGCCGTCTTCAGGGCTCATACGCGGAAATTCTATGTTTGTAAGAATCTCGCCCGGCAACAGATCGGTAGTGTAAATAGTGATGAAAAACTCGTTGGCGGGAACGGTCCTTGTTCCTCCAGTCGAAATAATCGTCAAGTTTGCATTGAACAATGCAGCCATGAGCGGCATTTCCGCTGAGGGGTCCGCATGTGCAATGCTGCCGCCAATCGTGCCACGTTGACGGATAGCCAGATGACCCACATGCTGGATAGCATCTGCAATGATAGGGCAGAACGCTTTTACCAGGGCGGACTGTTCCAGATCGGCCTGTCTGCTGAGCGCGCCAACCTGTAGTTTATCCTCAGTCTGGCGAATATAGCTCAGGCCGCCGATTTCGTTGATGTCCACCAGATGTGCCGGTCGTGCCAGCCTCATATTCATCATTGGCACCAGACTCTGGCCCCCGGCAATCACTTTGGCATCGTCCGCATAATCGTCGAGCAAACGCAAAGCCTCAGCCAGTTCGCGAGGGCGATGGTAAGTAAAGCTTGCAGGTTTCATTAAAGTTGTGGCAAGGAAACCCATGGCAATGTTGTCGCCTCGCATGGGTTCTGCCGCTTCTCCTTTCCCCTCATGTATTGTATGGATTCCTAAACATCGTAATTCTACCAGGATCATGATGTTGGGAATTTATCCCTGTAGAGGCGCTGCTTGTCTGCGCCAGGGGTCTCGGCAAACGCAACCCCTGGCGCAGACAAGCAGCGCCT
>DATJHM010000175.1:0-45169 GCA_035493895.1 Ktedonobacteraceae bacterium | reverse complement strand
AGGGCCGGTGGGGCTCGCGGATCGGCATCAAGCGCGATCAATCGGCATCAACCCGAGAGCCGCGAGGGCCGGTGGGGCTCGCGGGCAGGGATAAACCGCTGCCCCTACCTCGGCTCTTCTTCGAGGGTGAGGAACCTTTGTACCCCCTTGCCAAATACGATTCGCTTCCGCTACACACTGCGGGGAGGGATCGGGGTCGTCCCGATCCGCGTCCCCCTCACCGGTCATCTCGAATAGCACATCCTTTCTTCGGTTGATGCCTACGGGCGCAGACAAGCCGCGCCTCTACGGGGATGGTCAGGCATAAATGCGTTCGTCTATTCGGATCGGGATTTGTGAAGCTCTTCGGCTGAAAATGGCCGCTGCTCTTCCTCTTCGTCTGAGAAGGGTTGTTGCTCTTCGGCTGAAAATGGTTGCTGCTCTTCCTCTTCGTCTGAAGTTGTTTGTTGCTCTTCGGCTGAGAAGGGTTGTTGCTCTTCGGCTGAAGTTGCTGGCCATTCTTCATCTGAGACCGATTGCCATTCTTCGTCCGAGGCCGGGTGCCACTCTCCACTTGAGGCTGGTTGCTGCTCTTCGGCTGAGAAGGGTTGCTGCTCTTCGTCTGAAGCTGAGAGAATCGGGAGGACGCGAAGTGAATAAGAGCCGTGCAATTTGCTCCCTTTTTCGGGCTCGATAGACACCTCCAGGCTCCAATCCAGGCGCTCCCGTCCGAGAGTATTGAGAGATTCGGGAACAGTCCATTGAAGTTCTTCAATTATTGGATCAGCGGGATCGCCGGTAAAACCAGCTTTTTGATAGACCGGGAGAGAACGTGTGGCATAAGCGTCCTCGCCATAGGACTCTCGCCCCGTGTACTCCTGATAAGAGAACGTAATCAGCAGATCCTTCATGGGGATAGCTTGCTTGAAAAAAAGCTGAAAATTGAGAGTAAATGGTGTGCCGACGGTCACGGCGTTCTCAGAAAGAGAAATAGAGAACTTACCGATGCTCTTTCTGGTTTGCCTGTCAGAATTGGAAGCGCCAATGTACGTAAAAATGAAGAGAACGATGAAGATCAGCGTACTGCCCCCAAGCCAGAGTAGTGGTGGGCCCAATCCCCATATCCAGGGCACGAGCAGAAGAATCAGCACCAGCAGGATGCTCTCGACGAAAAAGAGCCGACCCTGCGTTCGCTCGCCTGCAAACAAAAGTACAATCGCAAGGACATCGACACAGAGAGAGATAAACGTGCTCACACCGGCTAAAAGCTCGGTAAACGAAAGAGCGAGTAAGAGTGTAACGGCGGTCACGACAAGAAAACCGCCCAGCAGAACAAAGAGGGGCTTCTTCCAGGAATCGCCTCCTTGCAGCGCCAGTTCGTAGTTATCTGGTTGGTTCTTGATGTGCAAAGGATGCATCGAAAATGACCTTTCGTGATTCAGTCAGTGAATCAGAGGGATGGTCCACTTGCCACCCTGCATGAGTAAATTTCAGAGATCATTATCTATGGCTGGATATCGTTTGTCCAGTATAGCATAGCTATCTTCTCACCTGTAGTACCTATATTCCAGAAAAATACTTTGTCTGGAATCTTGAAATTTTTGCTCCATATGTTAGAGTAAAAAGCAGGTGTTGTAACCGGTTACGAGTGATCACGGTCGGCGGCGCAACCAGTTCCACATGGATTGCCCACCTTGCGGATTTGACCCGAACTCCCGACGTTCGAGTTGAAAGGTTTTTGCAAAGAGGCGATCAATTTCTTCAGGTGCACAACCAATAAGGCCCTCTGTCTGACCAGTCGGCAGATGGGCGTACAGGAGAAATAATGCTCCCGGCAGGGCATGTTGCGCGACGGCTTGCGCATAGCGCTCGTGCAAGTCTGGCGATATCCCGTTCAAACATCCCAGGTCCAACAACAAAGAAAAACACTCGTCAGGAGCGGGCGATACAAGCTGAGTGACATCAGCCTGGATGAAGCGTGTGCTTCCGCCAGCACGAGCGATATCCTGAGCAACAGCATCCGCCTTCTTGTTTGCCTGTTCAATCGCGAGCGGTGAGAAATCCACGCCGACCGTGTGCCAGCCAAGCAGAGCAAGCGTCAAGCAGTTTGTGCCGGTCCCACAGCCAATATCGAGCATGCGTCCTGCTGGAAGTGCATTCTCTCCCATGACAGCCTCCATCAGTTCTGGAGGGGTAATTCCTGAGTCCCAGGGAGTATTGCCGGTACGATAACGTTCGTTGAAACGTTCTTGAGATGTGCTATTTGAGGACATACGAATAATACTCCTTTGTATGCTACATGACCCTGTTGGTCTGCCAGGAAACGAACGGCGTTCAGATGCGTTCTTTGCCTCTTTTCGTTAACGATACGATAGTATATTATGTTCCTCTACAGACGGGTAAATGCAAACACAACCATAATCACCCTCGACCATCTCAGACCCCCCTCTCTTGCTGATCTCCCAGTGTCATCACAAAACCTGTTTTCACATAAAAAGATGTAACCAGTTCACACTATTCTGCATCAAAATATATAGATCGCATAATGATACACAGGCTACGCTGTGCTCTCGAATATATTTAAAAAGAGGAGGGGAACAGGCGATGATTTTACGCATGCTCTATGATGAATCTCTCGCGCAGGCGAGCTATCTTGTTGGCTGTTTGACAAGCAATGAGGCGCTGATAATCGATCCCAATCGTTTTATCGATCAGTATATACAACTCGCACAGAGCCAGGGATTGCGCATCAGTGCCGTAGCGGAGACGCATATTCACGCCGACTTTGTCTCCGGGGCACGCGAACTTGCGCAGCGTACGGGTGCGCAGTTGTATCTCTCTGCTATGGGACCGGCTGAATGGAATTATCCCTATGCGAGCGAAGCACATGCAACATTGCTGCACGATGGAGATACATTCCAGATTGGCAAGGTGAAGCTGCAAGCCTTGCATACGCCCGGACATACGCCTGAGCATATGTCGCTCTTGCTGACGAATACAGCGACAACGAATGAGCCGATGGGACTGTTTTCGGGCGATTTTCTCTTTGTCGGGGAAGTTGGACGTCCCGATCTGCTGGAGCGTGCAGCAGGAATAAGCGGGACAATGGAGATCGGAGCACGTCAGCTCTTCCGGTCGCTGCAAAAAATGCGCACTCTGCCGGATTATCTTCAGATCTGGCCCGGGCATGGAGCCGGAAGCGCCTGCGGTCGTACGCTCGGCGCGGTTCCACAGTCGACGCTGGGCTATGAACGGCTGGGAAACTGGGCTTTTGCAATCCACGACGAAGATGAGTTTGTGAGAGAAGTGCTCGCCGGGCAGCCCGAGGCTCCATTCTACTTTGCCGAGATGAAACGCATCAACAAAACCGGTCCTGAGCCGATCGCCACCGTCACACTCCCGGCTCAGAAGACACTGGATGATCTGCACGTTCGCCTGCGTGAAGGGATGCGGATCGTTGATACTCGTTCCGCCGATGATTATGGTGCGGCACATATTCCGGGCACGATCAACATTCCGCTGGGTGCTTCCTTTGTATCCTGGGCTGGCTGGCTCCTCTCTTATACACAGCCATTCATGCTCATCATCGATCCGCACAATGTAGCTCACGCGCAACAATTGCTCAGCTTGATCGGACTCGAACATATTGCGGGCTATCTGTCTACAGACGGCATCGAGCAATGGAAAGCGATGGGGAAGGATCTGGGGACTATCCACAAGATCGATGTGGACGAACTACGTCAACGCAGCAAGCAGGGAGCGTTGTATGTGCTCGATGTACGCAGTGCGAGTGAGTACGCAGCGGGGCATATTGACGGGGCAACAAATATTCCGCTGGGCTATCTTGAGCAACGTTTGCAGGAAATTCCTGCGGAAAGGATGATAGCCGTGCATTGTCAGAAGGGGAACCGTTCTGCCATCGCCGCCAGTATCCTGGATGCCCATGGACTGACGAGTTTCGTCGATGTCCGTGGCGGCTTCGAGGCCTGGGAAAAGGGAGAAACAAAGACGTAGAAAAACCAGACGACACCGGACCAAATTAATTGACATAAAAATGCAGGAACGCAATACGCACGTTCCTGCGTGTGTGCAGAGGGAAATAGCTTTCAACAGAGTGGGCTTTTGCTCAGGCTACGCGTTCCAGGATAACGACCGGGATCTGGCGTGTGGTCTTGCGACGATACTCATCGAAGCCCGCATTCTCAGCCACCATCAGATCGTACAGGCGATCGTGATCCTGATCACTGGCAACCGTTGCACGTGCTTCAAAACGCTCGTGGCCAAGCTCGACGGTCACAAGAGGATGGGCGAGCAGATTGTAGTACCAGTCAGGATTGGTCGGGGCACCCGCTTTGGACGCGATAATAATGATACGATCGCCATCCGTCGTATATGCCAGTGGAATAAGACGAGGCTGGCCGCTTTTGGCGCCGATTGTGTTCAGCAGCAGCAGGCGACGATCGGCAAATGGAGCACCAACTTTGCCACCATTAGCACGAAATTGGTCAATTATCGATTGATTGAAATCATTGGGCATACGTGTGTTTTCTCCCGAGGGTAAAGCGCTATTTTATCAATAGCTACGACTTCACCTATCATTCTTTACAACTCGCTACAAGGGAATACTTATTCCATTGACGATGTGACCCAGTTCATTGCGTGCATTCTATGCCTGAGGATAGATTTACCTGGACACAAGAATGCCATCCCAGATGTTTGTGTAGCGATGCAAGGGAAAGATGTGCATAGGATAGAAGTGGTTTTACTTGATTGACATTTGCATCACGCTGTGGCAAAGTAGAGCAACACTATTCATGATGAGGAGTTATGGATCGAAATGAAGGAAATTTCACTTGAGATGATCCGTGATCATATGGACCATTTTCCTTACTTTTCCTGCTCCAGCGACTATACTATCCGAACCTTCGTCAGAGGAGATGAGCGGCTCTGGGCCAGGATTGAGGCGGAAGTCGGGGAATTTGCGAACCAGGAACAAGCTTTAGAGCATTTCCAGGCGGAATTTGGTCCTTTCTTGAGCGAATTGGAAGATCGCTGCTTCTTGCTTGAAGACAAACATGGAGAGGCAATTGGGACGGCCACCGCCTGGTATGGATACGTTGCAGGAGAGAAACGAGGCCGCATACACTGGGTTGGCATTGTTCCCAGCTATCAGGGCAGGAAGCTGTCTAAGCCTTTATTAAGTGCAGTGATGGCGCGTCTGGCCAAAGATCATCAAAAAGCGTATCTGACTACCCAAACCACGAGTTACCAGGCAGTCAATCTTTATCTCAACTTCGGTTTTGCTCCTTCCTTCAGCTCTGACGCAAGTAAAGAAGGATGGTTGCTGATGGAGCAGATGCTCCACAGAAAGATCCTCCAGGAACCACAGCACGATCCTGAGCAAAAACTGGACACATAGTGGCTTACCACCATCAAGCCAGGAAACGACGAAATAAGCGGATTCGAGAATGGAGCAATGAACATGCATTGCTCCATTCCTCCTTATTGCAGCGACTCGGCGAGGCCGCGCATATAGCCGATTGCGTAGAGGCGACCACGCGTCGTGTAGCCGGGCGTATCGTTGGCATCGCCAGTCAGCGTCGGCACGTGGTCGGGGCGCATAACCCCGCTGAAACCGATCTCTTTATAGCAACGCATCGCCTCCAACATATTCGTCGGACCCTCGTCGTGGAAGGTCTCGACGAAGCGTTTGGCATTCCCGCGAATGTCGCGGAAGTGCACAAAATGAATGTGATCCTTCAGAGTGCGAATAGCCGTGGGAATATGCGCACCCATCGTAGTGAAGCTTCCCTGGCAGAACGTCAGGCCGTTATAGGGACTCGGAGCCAGGGCCAGCACGCGCTGGAAAGCCTCGACACTCGTCATAATTCTGCCCACGCCCCTGATAGGCGAGATCGGCGGATCATCCGGATGCAGGGCCAGTTTGACGCCCGCTTTCTCGGCCACTGGCAGCACACGTTCGAGGAAATAGGCGAAATTATCCCAGAGTCGCTCTTCGCTGACCTCCCCCGCAGGCGTCAGAGGAGCATGCGCCATCAACTCGTGATCGTAGCTCGTCACGATCGCCCCACCACGGCCCACAGTGGTAAACGACGTACGCAGCCAGCCGAAGACCGCCATGAAATTGTAGCACCAGACCGGGATACCGACCGCGCCCATACTGATGAGCAGTTCACAGACAGCGTCAATCTCCGCATCGCGTTCCGGCAAACCAAGCTTAATCGCATCCATGGGCGGCGCGGACTCGATCACCGCAATGTTCAGGCCTGCATCGGCAAAGCGCTGCTTCATACGCAGCATCGACAGAAAGTCCCAGGCGCGCTTGCCATCAGGGCCAGTGGGTATGCCGGTGACAGCTTCCGTGACGCCAAGTTGTGCACCTAGCTGCCACATCTCATGAGGTTCGGGGCGTTGAAATAGCGCAAATCGCATAGCTCTCCCTTCCGCCTACAGAACGCCAAAGATGCGATAGACCTCATCGACCGTCATGCCAGCGGCAAGCTTTTCGCGCTCGTCATTTTCTTTTTCGAAGATCGCTTCCACTTGCAGCAGTACCTCATCGACCAGTTCGCCGGGAATGAGCTGCACGCCATCGTTATCCCCAAAGATGAAATCTCCGGGCATCACGCGGACATAGTGCGTCATGTGGCCTGGGAGATAGATGGGCTTATTCACATCGGTAATGCCCCAGCCTCCGAAGGCATTTGGACGTGTACCGAAACTAAAAATAGGGAAATCCGGCATCTTGAGCACATATTGCGTATCGCGACAATTGCCCGCCAGCAACATCCCGCGACAGCCGTGAGCGTAGGCAAGCTGGCAGCTCATCTCGCCGAAATGCGCAGGCTGCATATCGCCGCCACAATCAAAGCAGAGAATTGAACCATCTGCGGCAGCGGCAACGCTCTCCATCATACGGCGTTGGGGATGGCCACCCTCGGCATCCCATTTCGCCTGCTGAGCCTTTTTCTCTTCCGGCGTCAGCGTGCGCTCCACCTGAGAGTGCAATTTGATGGGCAGGGCGCGCCCGACGAGCTGCATCCCCTGACGCAGAGGAGTGAACTGAGAGGAAAAGATCGTATCGCGTACACCCAGCCGGTTCAGCACATCTGAGACGCTGCCTCCGTACCCCGCCGTACGGAAACGCTGGATGCGTTCAAGATCAGTGATAGAAAGATGGCGAATTTGCGACTCTGCCATAGAGTGAAACCTCCAATTCTTATTGCGGTGTATTCTGGACAAAATCTTTTCTCACCCATTGAGGTGGGTGCGTTAAAGAGAAACCTCCGTCGACAGTAAGCGTCTGCCCCGTGATATACCTGGCATACTTCGAAGCAAGGAAGATCATCGCATGCGCGATATCGGCCGGAACGCCTCTGAAGCCAAGAGGGACAAACTGCGTGCGCCTTTCAACTTCTCCCCTGATAGCAATCGAGCCGGGGGCCACCGCATTGACACGAATGCCATATTGGGCCAGGTCCACGGCCAATTCGCGCACCAGCATCTCGATAGCGGCCTTGGAGGCGCTATATGCAGGCTGCATACTGATAATGCGCGCATGCGTTGAAGAAGTAAAGAGAATCGAGCCCTGCGTCTTGTGCTCAATCATCTTTTGTGCCATATATTGCGTCAGAAAAAAAGAGCCGCGCAGATTTGTGTGTAAGACGCGGTCATAGGAATCGGGCGAAACCTCCAGGATGCTCCTGGGAGGAGGGGTATTGATACCGGCGTTATTCACCAGAATATCGACGCTACCAAAATGCTGAAGAGCAGCATCAACCAGCTGATGACATTGTTCAATATCCTGGACATCAGTATGTACACTCAAACATACCCCACCATGGGCAATGATCAGACGTTTCGTTTCCGCCATCCCCTCCTCATCCACATCAGCGAGCACGATATGAGCGCCCGCCTGAGCCATTTCGACGGCAATACCCTGGCCGATGCCATGGGCCGCGCCCGTGACGATGGCGGTCTGCTGAGCTAACAGAAGTGGTTTCTGTTCCTCCGTTTCCGACATAAGGAATCCCTTTGCTTGCTACATCTGGCAATAAAGCGATCAGGTCCATAGAAACGATTTTTCCGTGTGTTGACGAAATTTTCCTCCTCATGTAACATATTACATACTAGTAGTAACATATTACATGCCAGGATGCAAGGGGAAGCGACAGAAAGCCATGAAACCAATAGTTCAGGAACGGCTGGTGGATGAAGCCTATCAGCAATTACGAGAGCTTATTTTTCAGAATAGCTACACGGCCGGTCAGAAATTGGATATCGAGCATATCGCGAAACAACTGGGCATCAGTCGTCAGCCAGTTGTAGAGGCAACCAGTCGTCTAGCGCAGGAGGGGTTGCTTGTTGTGCGGCCGCGTGTAGGTACTTTTGTACGCCAGTTGTCAAGTCAGGATGTGCATAACATTCTGGAAGCGCGTCTGATGATGGAACTGTTCGCCGTAACGCATGCGCGGCCTCAGATCGAAGAGATTCAGGAGTTATATAGCTATATAGAGCGCATGGATGCCATGGTCTACGACGAGGGTCCATTTGACTATCTGTCCTTCAATGAGCTGGATGTGCAGCTGCACCACGCCCTGATTCGTCTGGCCCACAATCCCCTCATCGAGCGGCTTTATAGGGGACTCCATGCACAATACGTCCCGGTACGCGCTTTCTATCGCAACGCCCACGCCCATACGCTGACCAACTATGGTGAGCATCGCACGATCGTGGATGCGCTGGCAAAGGGGGATACGGCAGAGGCGACGCATGCGCTGGAGATTCATATCAGGAATGCGGAGCATGGCATACAACGTATTTTTCAGGAGTTGCAGACAACGTTGCTCTAGTTGAGATAAAAGGGAAGGGACGGGCGGAGAGAGCTGCGGGAGGAGGCAAACAGGCAGAAAGCGCAGTCCCTACCTCTAGCCTCGAGGACCCATCCCATTCTTTCCCTTTGTATCAATCCCATACAGGATCATATATCTTTTCACCTGACCTGACGCTACGCTCCTCTCAGAGTTACCATCCATACATAGAAATGCATATATACCATGATCAGACTGAGCCACGCATTCAGGGCAGGGGGCGAATCTTCTATGCGGGTCTCAGGCTCTCTCCGAGCATAGCATTGAGGGTTTCACGCTTGATACGATACCCCTGCCTGGCATTGACATGAGGTAAGGAGATGGCCTCCAGAATACCCTGCTTCACCCAGCGTCGCACAGTTGTAGTATCGACACGAAGAATACGAGCCACCTCAGATACAGTTAACAGTTCTTGCATATTTTTCAACTCCACTTCTCTAAAAGAAAAGAAAAACGTTTTCCTTCTGGTCACGAACAAAAAAAAGTTGCAAAAGAGTTTTCTTTCTCTTTTAAGAGAAAAGTATAATCACTGATCTTAAAAAATATGTATGATTTATGTAAAGAAACAAAGAATGAGGTGAATTCCTCAAAAGAAGAATGTACAATACCTCTTTTGGGTGATGTACATCAGCATCTCATCGTCTATACTGCCAACAAATGGGTACTGTAGCTTGTAGATGAGGTAATTACCCTGGTAATTACCTGATGACTTCAGAAATCAGCAGAAGGAGAGTTGGAAATGCAGCAGGAGACTATCTATCTAGTTGCAGAGGCTGAAAATCAGAAGCTGCAAGAACATCTAAATCAGCAGAGCGAAGTAGAACTCAGCGATAGTGAGCTTACGCAAATCAGAGGAGCGCAAGGCATTCCTTACAATCGTACCTATGAGCGCTATGATGTTGGTGCTCATCGTAACCGCCGACATGGTCGTATCCATTGGAAGCGCTAGGAAAATTGCGGCTCGCGAAATGAGGAGTTGTAAGTAACTATTGAGAAAGGGACTGCAAAGCGGCCCTTTTGCCAGGCACACGGCAAGACTCACTTGCGTCACATCTGGAAGTTCGCCGACCATACGCTTGTCTTTTTGATCAGCTTCAGGCGGTGGGCGTATCGTAGAGTAGTAGGGAGCTGGCGCGTTACCCTTTCGGGTACGTTGCCAGCTCCCTTCTTTGAACCCATTCATTGATGCATGCAGCTCGCAATCAACAGGGCATTCCTGTCGCGGAGAAGCGTGTCGTCGTTGATGGGAAGCGGCATCGTTATTGCATCGGCATAGTGGCGATGAGCACTTGCCGTCGGTGGGCAAGCGCACGCCGATAGATGAAGATCAGGGTAAGCAGGCCAATAGCGCTCAAGAACAGCATCATGGGCGAGATCAAAATACCGGGGGGGATAACCCAACCGATCATGGTTTCGGGCGTCCCATCCCAGAGCCCATGCAGAACAGAGATGAAAACATAGGTAAGAAGCACCGGAATGGTGAAACGGAAGCGATATGGTTTACAATGGCGGAAAAGGATCGCGCCGAAAATAGCCGTCCAGAGCCCATGTCCGAAAGGTGCCAGCACACCCCGCAGAATCGTCGCATCGATAGAAGCATCGATCTGTCCCCCGGTTGTCACAAAAGCCGTGAATGCGTAGCCTGTACTCTCCAGTGCCGCAAATCCCATGCCGACCGCGCCCCCTAGAAGCATGCCATCCAGCTCCGAATTATGTGGCGTCCACCAGGCCAGCAAAATGACAACCATGATCTTACATCCCTCTTCAATGAAACCAATAAGCAGAGCGCTCGATAGCGATAAATCCTGAGCAGGATTGCTGGGCTGCGTCACCAATAAAGATTCCAGAAGAGAGGCCCCGGCGACACCCAGTACGCCCCCAATGGCGAAGCTGATCACAAGTGTGAACGGCGACAGCGTGCTAAAATGCCGATGGTCATAGAGAAACGCCACAAAAGCGACTGGGACGAGGAAATTGCCAATGAGGATAACCGTCGGATAGAGATTCGAGTTGTCGGTCAGATGCATCGCGAACAGGCTAATCACAAAAAGAGCCAGACCGACGAAAAATGTGCCTACCCAACTCCTTCCACAACGCAATAATTGATGAGACACTTCCATTCTCCGTTCATGTGCATGCGGCATGAATATACACAGACAACAAAAATGCTCTACAGTAGTGCTATGCGAAGTTTCCTTCCGCCATAGGCGCTCTGATACACGATAAGACGACGACAGCACAAATACTACAAGCGACGTTTGAAAGCATGTTGCAGTATTATATCATCTTCTATTAGTATCAGCCAGGGTGAAAAGAATGGTCCTTCAGCGCGAAGGACCATTCTTGATAGGAGCAGAAGAGAGGCTAGAAAGAGAACTTAAAAGCGGTCCAGGTGCCACTGTCATTGGAAGCAGGACCCTGAAACTGACCCATATAGCCCTTTTCGGGTCCGACCAGGGCACTACTGGCCTTCTGGCCGGTCGCAGTAATCAATCCCTTCTTGAAGGAAAGCTTGATATCCTTCTTGTCATTACTGAAATGAGCCTTCGCAGCTACCTGCGTGCCATCCGGTTCCAGGAGATAGCCCTTCAGCGTCTCGCGATCAAGCACGAGTACGCCGACCGTGAGCATATTGACATCCGTTCCCTTGAGCACCGCAGCATTAAACATGAGACCCAGCGTCGCATCAGGATCAACGGTAACAGCGCTCCAGATGCCGGAAGCGAGTTGAGTGTTGCCGCTGTAGACATGGAAAGAGCCAGTATATTTGCCATCAGCGACATACTTGCCCTCGCCTTTGATAAGCGGCTGCCCCAGAATACTGTAAATAGTGACCGAGAGGCTCTCATCGTGCTCAATGAGACCGCTAACGGAGAGTTGCGTCCCCGTTGGCTGATGCAGTTGACCATGGTAATAGCCATAATCGCCGATAGTGATCGTCAGGCCGCCTGCGATCGGCGCTCCCCCCGCAGAGCCGGGATCAGTCACGCCAACGAAAGCAAAAGAAGCAGTGCTTCCCCTGCCATGGAGGGGAGAGGCAAAGCTGACGGACGGTAACAGGAAAAAGCCCGCCAGCGCCAGAGCGACAATGAGCACGAGGCGCATCCTCCCTGGCATGAGAGATGATTGCATGTTTCCCCCATTGTGCATATTTTTTTCATAGAGTTGTGTAAAGAACCATAGAAAATAAAAACCCTTCAATCCTTGAAACGAAAGAAAGCCTCAGTACGTTCCATTTCCAGGCCTTTTAGATGCAAGTATAGGTTGACCCTCTTTGTCTCTTCCGCCAGGGACCAGACATGCTGCCACATAATGTCCGATCATCCACCTGCCAGAGTATCTATGAGATAGATTCCATTTCAGCCGGGAGGCGATTTTGCGCCTGCTGATAAATGTGCATACTATTCTATTAATAGATGCAAAACGAATTCGCTATTGATAAGTTTAAAAAGGCACTCCAATACTTGACAATGTATTTTTTGTGGATTAACATTTTACCATGAACGAATAAAAGATAAAAAACGCTGCAACAAATAATAGATAAGCTTTAGAGAATATCGCCCTGATATTCTGCATAAGCTTCCATTTTCCCCTGTAGAGACAATATAGCAAAGTGGCTATAACAGGAAAAGGCTCCGGGCGGATATGGGCCCATATTCACATCATAGAATCGGGCTCTGATAATGTGGCACCTGTTCGTGATCGACCCTTCTTTTCCACTTTGCATATATATCTTATCCCTTCCATGATTATATATCATGTAAATGCTGTTCACTGTACTAGAGTATAAATGTATTACGACAGCATAGATTAAGCCTGTTATGTAGTCCCCGTGTATCAGCAAACGCGCAATGGAGCGTCGTCTTCAAGAACAAGAAAAGGGGAACGTATCATGACAACAATGGCAGTAGGCCACGAAACGCTGTTTACCGTTGATCTCTCAAAACCCTGGGGCCAGCAAAGGGTACTCGGGCACAATCGCTGGCATCCGGATATTCCAGCCGTCGCTTCAGTGCGTCCGGACACGACATTTCGCATGGAATGTAAAGACTGGACAGATGGACAGATTAAGAATGACGATAGTGCGAACGACGTTCGCGACGTCGATCTCTCGATCCCTCACGTTCTGAGTGGGCCAATCGCAGTGGATGGCGCGGAGCCTGGAGATGTCCTTGTTGTGGACATTCTCGATTTAGGACCATTCCCTGGAGCGAACACAGAATGGGGATATACCGGCATTTTCGCCAAAACCAATGGTGGTGGTTTTCTGACCGATCGTTTCCCCGATGCACACAAAGCCATCTGGGATCTTCGTGGAGTCTTTGCGACTTCTCGCCACCTGCCTGATGTAAGATTTGTTGGTATCCCTCACCCCGGTTTGATCGGCTGTGCCCCATCTCACAACCTTCTCGACAGATGGAATCGACGCGAGATGGATCTGATCAATACCAATCCCAACCGTGTTCCGCCATTAGCGCTGGCACCCCTTGAGCAGAATGCGGTCATGGGCTCGTTGCAAGGTCAAGATTACAAGAACGCCGCACAGGAAGGCGCTCGCACCGTACCACCACGAGAGCATGGTGGCAACTGCGATATCAAAAACCTGACGCGCGGCTCTCGTGTCTACTTCCCTGTCTATGTCAAGGGCGGAAAGCTATCGGTAGGCGATCTGCACTTTTCACAGGGAGATGGAGAGATTACCTTCTGCGGAGCTATTGAAATGGCTGGCTTTATCGACATGCACGTCGATCTCATCAAGGATGGTGTCAACAGGTACAAGATCACCAACCCGATTTTTAAGACCAGCCCGCTTGAGCCTCGCTACGCCAGTTTCCTCGTATTCGAGGGAATCTCCGTTGATGAGCAAGACAAGCAACATTACCTCAATGCCCATATCGCCTACAAAAATGCCTGCTTGAATGCGATTGAGTATCTCCAGACCTGTGGATATACCGCCGAGCAGGCATACATTATTCTTGGCGCGGCTCCCGTAGAGGGAAGGGTTAGCGGCATTGTGGATATTCCGAATGCTTGCTGCACGCTCTACCTGCCAACCGAGATATTCCAGCGCGATGTAGAGCCCATGAGGCACACTGTTTCACGTCAGACCCAGATTGCAACCAGTCGATAAATGTACCTTCCGAGATGTAGAGAATTCCTGAATACCTTTTTTCGTTCCTCTTGCCATCGGTAGTGGTAAGAGGAACGAAAGCAAGATCACACTGTTTTTTTCTGTAGAGGAGGTGAAGATCATGGACTTTGCAGCAGGTCTGGAACGCCTGCATTCTCCGTGGGAGCGTCTGGCTCATGAAAACCCGCTTGTTGGTTTTCTCGATACGCTTCTGCGTGGGAGTGGGCAGGTCATGTTCCAGAACAATCCCCTGACGGGCCTCTTATTTCTGGTTGGCATTTTTGTCAATTCGGCGCTTTTAGGACTGGCCGGAGTGATCGGGCTGGTCGTAAGCACCCTGACGGCGATGGTTCTCAAAGCGGATCACAGTCTGGTCCGTGCGGGACTCTTCGGGTATAACGGGATACTTACGGGCATTGGTCTGGCATTTTTCTTGAACTGGAACGCTGTACTCATCGTATATATTGTGCTGGCGGCTATTTTGAGCAGCATCATCATGATGGGCCTGCTCAACCTCATGGGGAGTCGGGATATGCCAGCGCTGACCGCGCCATTTGTTTTAAGCGCCTGGCTCTTTCTCTTCGGGGTCTTTCTATTTAGCCATCTCCAGCCCACGACGTTGATACAGCCGACGCTCCTCAATCCCAGTGCCTCAGTTCAGACCGATCTCAGACCGCTACCAACCACGCTCACGGGGGCAGGCGTCACGCTGCCGAATTTGCTGCATGCCTTCTTCCGTGGCATTGGAGAGGTCTTCTTTCAGGACAACCTGATCACCGGGGTTATCTTCCTCGTGGCGATCCTGGTGAACTCGCGCATCTCAGCGCTTTTCGCCGCCCTGGGTTCGCTGGTAGGAATGCTCTCTGCTCTCTTCCTCTTCGGTGGCAATGGCTATTGGGTCTATCATGGCCTCTATGGCTTCAATGCTGTGTTAACCGGGATCGCACTTGGTGGCCTCTTCTACGTGCTCACCTGGCAGTCAGCATTATATGCGTTGGTCGGGACGCTGGTCAGTACTATTGTGATGGCGACGGTGAGCGTCTGGCTCTCGCCTCTGGGCATGCCAGCGCTGACGGCCCCGTTTGTGATTAGCGCATGGCTGTTCATCTTACCCAAAGCTGGCTTCCAGGTTTTCCATCCAGTGCCATTAGCGGCCCTCACCAATGCCGAGCAAATTCGCCACGAATTTCTCGAGGAGCAGGCGGCGGTTGGTGTGGGACGGAGGGTGGAACCGGCGTAGTGGTGCTTGCATGCAGGGATGCATGCGTCTTCTCCCATAAAACAGAGATGGCTGTTCTTCTTCAGGCTAATTTCTCGATTTCGCGTGAAACTAACTGGAAGCGCATAAGTAACACAAAAGTTGCGGAAGAGCCAAAATACGAGATGGTGTCGTCCTGAGGGAGACAGACTTCTTCTACTTCTTCGCGAACAGATCGAGAAGGAACGGGAGAAGTGCGAGGAGGACAGGCAAGATCAAGAGCGTCACCAGGCCACGCAGCTGCATGATCTCAATCGGCCATGTGGGGAAGCCGCTGTGGACTTCCTCGTGGCGTTTTCGTAATGCGACTAAGCGCTCTGTCCCTTCGTTCACCGCGGTCGCATCACTCATGGTCCCCGACATCGTCTCACCAAGAGCGCGCTCATACTCGTTGGTGAGGGGGTGTAAGAGCCTGTTGCGAGCCTGTACCATCGCCTGATGAGGTAAGACAAGCCAGGCTCTCAGAAGCAGCGAGGCCGCAAGCAGGTAAAACAGAATATCACCCAGAAGGAAGATTCTATCGAACAATGAAGAAGCGCTCCCCCAAAAAGCAGGGATAGAACAGCCCGCGATTACGATCAGAGGGGTACTTATCCATAGGAGGCGATTAAAGAGGCCAAGTCCTCCAGAGCCATCTGGATGCAAAGGTTTTACGCGAAAAGTGAAGCCACGAAACAATTGATGGGTGATAACTGCGATCATCACCAGCCATGCAAGGACAAGAACAATGGCATAGTTTCCGACTAAGACAATGAAGAGGCCGAAGAATACCATCCACAAAGGGAGGCCGCTCGCTATTTCAGGATGAACGAAAAGGAGAAAGAGTGGATTGAGGGCGGCTACCAGGAGCGCGATTGCGCCCCACCAGCGGGAATGTATCCAGCGTACCTGTTGCTCCACGAACTCCAGATAAGAGCGTGATCCTGGTATATCTGTACGATCATCGCCAATGAGCACATTTTCCCAGAGGCGGTTGAAGAAGTCCGCCATAGCGGAGGGCAGAGAGAGGTACGTTCCGACCAGAATGAGGTAGGCAGCAGAGAAATCAAGGAGTTGGAGAGGTGAAAAAAAAACGCGGCCATCCCATTTATCTATGGGAATGATGGCAGCAACCATCAGAAGGAGGCCGAGAACAAGGACCCACCATACAGCGAGGAGCCACCAATCATTGAGACGGAGTTTGACTTTGAGCAAGACAAGCAAAGGATCATAGAGGTGCAAAGGTTCAATAATCCTCTGGGAAACAGAACCTTCGCGGAAGGTTTGTTGCGTAGACATCTCAATATCCATTTCAGGATCTCCTGGAAACGTATCGAAGTTGACAAATAGTCTCCTTGCAATGGTCAAGGAGGGATGTTCCAAATAGATAGTGCTTTATGTGCTCCAGCCTTTTTTGCTCAAATTTGTCACCTTAATTTACTCTTGCCTTTTGTCGCTATTGCATGTTCCCAATAACTTCATTTTAGCATCTAGTAGCACAAGTTGTCCAGAAGAGGCGAGAGAAAATCTGAAATACTTTTCAGTTTTCACATCGCAGAACAGGTGATTTGTGCTACTGAGGAAGAAGCAAAAAGTTGTGTAGAAGTGTCGGGTTTTTAAACCAGGGTTCCTGGCCCCAGTTTTTCTCTATAGATTTCGCGTATTTACGGGACCTGCCCCCAGGCAGTCATCACGCCCATGGTTGCCATAAAGCCCGGCTGCTGCATCTCGTTGAGCATTTGTTGATAGAGCTCCTCGTAGTTCTCAGGCACATGCGTCCACTTGCGAAAGAAGGGCAATCCTGTGCGCAGGATGAGTTTGAGATCCGCAAAAAAACGCTCCCCGGCGGGGTCGCCCATGCGATATTCGAGGGTACAGATACGTGTCTGCACCTCTTGCAGCCCATGCTGGCGCAACAGGCGTGCCAGTTCGCCAGTGACGCCTTCATTCGCAGCAGTAAAGAAGTGCCCGGCCTGATAAAATGCCTGGAGGAACAGTTCAGAGAGGCGTGAGAGGGCTGGACCATTACTCCTGGTAGCCATCGGTTCGGTGACGCGCACCACGCCACCCGAACGGCACACACGCTGGTACTCCTGCAAGAGTTTGGGCCAGTCCCAGGTACGCAGCCAGCTCGCCGCAAAGCGATGATTGACGAGATCAAAGGTAGCATCGGGAAATTCGAGCATGCGCAGAGCATCCATAGCATGGAACTCCACGCGATCGCTCACCTGCTCAGCTTCGGCCCGAGCACGCGCATATGCAATGAATGTAGGGCTCGCATCCACGCCTACCAGCCTGGTGCAGGTCGGTGTGGTTTGCGCCAGCTCAATGAGCCAGCCACCTGTTCCGCAGCCAACGTCGAGGACATGCGGGAAAACAGTCGGGTCGGGTTGCTCTGGCAGCACGCCTCCTATGCCTACAGTGAGCAGATGATCCTGGACCTGTAAACGACTGAGTTCATCTTGATTGGAGCGATCCTGCACAAAATAGGTACTCGGTCGCTCGTGCCTGGAATCAGGTGAGATCGGCATCGCACTCCTCCCTGACATTCATCCCCATTATAGATAAATGTCAATATATACAGCTATTTTTTTCCTCATTATACCCGGGTGGAATGCGCTTGTCGAGCATGTTTATACATCAAGGGAGCAAAGATACAAGCAAGGAAAAGGGGGTGATTTGCCAGATGGATTACCGGCACAGGAGGCTAATCTATGTATGGTTGCTCTTTTTGTTTCTCCGGTTTTTTCCAATTTTCTTCGGTAATGTATCCGACGAAGAGCGGCTTCATGAGACCGGGGCGCTCAATCCAGATGAGGAACGGCCCATCAATCACCAGTAGCGGTTTGGGCACGCCTACACCGCCTATTTTGTGTATAACAGCAGTAGCGCTCTTTGCACGAGCACCTTCCTCGTCCAGCGCGAGATGCGTCTCCTGGAGCGCATGCGAGATTTTCACAGGCTCGCCTTCGGCACTGGTGGTCTCCAGATTGACGAGCCAGCTGATATCCACTTCTTGCTTCAAATCGACCATCGGAAAGATAACCTCACCGTAGTCATCGATGGGCTGGCATGAGTCCGAGAGCTGTTGCACTTTGTGGAGCAGCTCAAAATCTGCGAGAGCGCTATCGAGCCTCGTCATGTAGACTCTGTCGCTGGATGTCGTTGACAGTTGCACGATGGGGTAGTCGTGATGGGCAGCTCGATAGAAGCGGCTCTCTGCAAAAATCAGGTAAACGCCAGGATAGACTTTCCCATCCTGCCCCCTGACTTTCATTTCCAGTCCCGGGCTGGACCAGTTTACCGAGAGATCCAACACACTGACAATGCCCACTTCCTTCCAGTCGTTGCCACTCTGCAAAGGCGCAAGCTCAATCCTGAACCCTCGCGCGCGCAGGAAGCGGTTGAGCTCGCCGGATGAAAAAGAAGCGATGCTCTCAATCTCAGCAATCGAGAGGCTTTCCTGACGACAGGATGCAAAGAATTCGCTGAGAAAGACGGCCTGTGTGCGATTGACTGATTGCCAGACTCTGTGCGGTCCTATGAACTCTTCAGCCTTCATCAGAGCGGCAACGATAGGATAGATCACAGCTGTGCTACTCATTTTTTAGATGTTCCCTTTCTCTTCTTGAGATTGCGCATCTAGTAAAACACAGACTGGTAGATCTTGTCAAAACAGGATCTACTTCTCATCCTTGATTATATGCAGAAGATAGGTCAATACATGTTGAAAGGGACTATCGAGGGCATTACCTCTTCACCACTGAAGATGCAGTTGAAGAGCTTTGTCACGAAGGCACGACACTTTTGCTCAATCAACGCATCTTTGGTTGGTTCGATAAGACGTTTGGGTAGAGAAACTCTTATTTCTCTGCGGAATCGCTCAAAGTAGCGAGAAGAGTATGGAGGGTATCGTGAAAGACGCCGTTGCTGTAGATGAACAAAGGTCTGGCTCTGTTATCGGCAATAGTCGTCATCTTCCCTCCGGCCTCACTCACCAGAAGCCTTCCCGCGGCAACATCCCACAGATTGGAAGTACGGCTGACGAGGGCGTCAGCTTTGCCACTGGCGACGTACGCAAGCTCGGTGACAGTCGTGCCAATGATACGCGTGCGATGCACATGCGTGGTTATCGCAGTGAAGTCGCGCAGTCCCTCTTCAAGGATGCGGGGATTGGTTGTCGCGGAGAGATCGCCAACCTGGACCAATGCCTCATCGAGCGTTGCCACCTGTGAGACGCTGATCTTTTCGCCGTTGAGATAGGCTCCCTGACCACGAACTGCGCTAAATACCTCATTTCTGGTCGGGATAGAGATAACTGCACCCACCGTTTCCTGGTTTACAATCAAGGCGATGGATATAGCAAAGAGGGGGTTCCCATGCTGGAAGTTCGCAGAACCATCGACCGGATCAACTGTCCAGTACTGATCCTGCCTGCCAATGACGCCAGCTTCTTCAGAAAGGATGCCGATGTGCGGAGCTTCCTTCTGTAATTTCGAGAGAATGATTCTCTCCGATCCTAGATCTACATCGAGCAGATCATCTTTGTGAGCTTTTCTGTGCTGCACCTGCGCCTGCCCCAGGTGCTCAAGAAGATAACTTCCAGTTTCGCGAATGGCCTCTTCCGCAATTTTGATGAGAGCGGGCACTTCAGATATCGAGAGGGTCGAGAGTGATGTCATATATTTACAGTCTGATCTTTCTATGAGATAGTGGATTGAATAGACAACCGCTCTTCTTATAAAACATTACGGCTGGGCTCGTCAACTCGCCGTGATTTAGCGACTGTTTGCTAAATATTATGAGTTGGGCCACGTCTCTCGCAATAACGCGGGCAGGATGCTACCGGCGGGACCACGGAGAAAGTCCACATTCTCACTCAGCAACGGCGTCTCCTCTGGATTGATGAGGGCCACACGTGCGCCCCGCCGTAGCGCGACCAGAGGAAACGATGCAGCAGGCTCGACGAGGCCGGACGTGCCGATGGAGAGGAAGACATTGCAGGCGAGTGATGCCAGCGCCGCTTCATTGAACGCCTGATCAGGCAGAGCTTCGCCAAACCACACCACATCAGGACGCAGCATACTACCACATTTTGGACAGCGCGGCGGGACCTCGCCCGTCTCCTCCCATCGCTCGATCACCGTACCCTCACCGAAACATTTCGTGCGCATAATGTTGCCATGAATCTCCACCACGCGTCGATTGCCCGCTCGCTGATGCAAGCCATCGACATTCTGCGTGATCAGCGTGAGACGAGGGACACGTCGCTCCAGTTCGACCAGGGCTTGATGTCCGGCGTTTGGCTGTACCTTCGAAACAAGCTCACGCCGCCAGAGATACCATTCCCAGACCAGCTTCGGATCACGTGCGAAGGCCCGAGGGGTCGCCAGTTCCTGCGGATTATACTGCGCCCACAGTCCCGTCAGACCATCGCGAAATGTCGGCACACCGCTTTCGGCGGAGATGCCCGCGCCCGTGAGTACGACCACATGGCGTGCGCTACGCAGGACATCGCATAATTCGGGCGGGATCGAGAAGGTCGGTTGGTCGTTGCTCATACTACTCCTTGCTCGTCTATAAAACGTCTTGCAACACGCTGCGGTGAGGCGAAGAGAAAACTCCTTCTTATCAAAAGTTGAAGGGATGGATCAAGAGCGTTTGGATGATGGCGGATAGGCCGCAATGGAGGAGAGGACGCGCAGCCAGTCAGTCGGTAGTCTGCTCGTGGCATTACTCAGCGTATCGCCTAACATGGCAGCATAATCCTGCTGCTCTTGTTGCAGAAAAAGCAGGTTGTCTACAAATCGGGGGTCAGCCCAATAGTCTCGTGCAGCCACAATACGCTCAGCCATCTCCCCCATCAATTGATGATCAAACGCGAGAAGCTCATTGAGAAAATCTGCAATTGGCAGGGCTATTTGCCCCATCTGCGCTTCCCAAACGGGCAGACCATTGATCAAACAACCACGATTATCCCAGCCAACGTGGATATTGGTACTATCATTCCAAATCCAGATATGTGGGCCTGCGTTCAGATATCCCACTCCTATGTTACGCTCATACCACCAGTTCACTCCATAATTATAGAACTCACCCACTTTTTCTACTTCATCATCAAGGTCACAATCCTCCTCTTCTTCTTCTTCTCCTTCTTCCCTGCATTTATCGCGTTCAGCTACCCAATCATTCCACTCACGCATTGAGGATAATCGCTCGGCCAAAGGGGCAGGAATTGGCTCCAACATTGCAGGTAGATGTTCAAGCAAATCTCTGAAAAAGGTACTCAGAAAATAATCTACATAGAGACCACTTGCCCGGCGAAGTGGTTGCCATACGTCTCTACACGCTGGAGTATAGCGGAACAGGTGCGTCTCTCCAACATCAATCCAATACCATCCATCAGATAACCTGTACCAGTAGGGTGCATTTGATCTCTCGCCCTCTGGCTGTTCAAGTTCTGAAATCAGCTCAGAAAAGGGAAAGAGGTCAAAATTGAATAGCATCTTGTTTCACCTGCTTTCTCATCTCTTCCAGTGCGTCCTCAGAGTTTTTCTGCCAGAGCCAGCGGGATCGCGCGAGTTCCCGGACGCCATTCCGCTGCGGCTTCATGGCGTCCCTACTGGCCTGGGAAGCAATACGAACGTGTGCAATGAACTTTGACTGAATACTACTCTTTTGCCCGAAATGATTGTTCGGGCGAGACTATTTGTTGGGGGTGCGCAGAACCTCGTCGTAGACCACTTCGATGATGCGCGGGAAGCGCTCCTCGAGCATGCGCGGGGCGATGGCTTGCATTCTGGCGGGCAGGGTTGCGATAGCAGTCTCGCGGCTACTATCGTGCTCCACCGCTTCTTTCACCTGAGCATACAGCGTCTCGAACCAGGTGCGGAGTACGCCGAGGGCTGAAGGATCTTGAATGGGACCGTGTCCCGGGATGACGTGTTCGGCTCCCAGTTGCTCCAGGCGTGCCAGGAAAGAGATCCAGTTGGCAACGCTGCCTCCGGGAGGTGAAGCGGGAACCAGATTGTTGAAGAGAAGATCGCCGGTAAAGAGCGTCTTTGATTGGGGCAACCAGGCAATGCTATCGCTTGGGCTATGGGCAACCCCGAAGTAAATCAGTTGCACCTCGATCTCGCCGACGAAGAGCGTCAACTGGTCCTGAAATGTGAGGGTGGGTGGGGTGAGCTTTATGTCGCCAATACGCGCGGCCATCTGCGGATTTTGCTTGATCCCCGCCAGCACCTGCTCGCCAGCATTGACAAGCACATCGCGTACGCCCTGCTGGGCAACGATCGGAGCATCGGCGAACACCTGATTGCCAAAGACATGATCGGGATGGGGATGCGTATTGAAGAGCGTGAGTGCGCCCCCATTGCGCAGTTTGTCGGCCTGTGCGCGCAAAGGGGTCGCTTCGGCAACGCTCATACCCGAATCGACGACCAGGACATCGCCCTGGCTGGCAATGATGCCACGATTGCAGATACCGCCGAAAATCGCCGATACACCCGGCACGACCTCCTGAATGGAAAACTCTGGAGAGTTGAGCATAAAAATTCCCTTTCAAATGTGTTTGAGATCTATGGAAATAGGGAGAGGAGACAAGCCCCTCCCCTACAAGATTGATTCACGAATTTATGGGATGAATGGGAAGGGGCCTGTCTCCTTCCCCGATGAGAGACAATCCAAGAACATATCGTATCACATCCTAATCGCCAGCGGACGAAGCGGGCACCTGTTGCGCCGTCTCCTCGTCTTCACCGACCACGACGCCATCGGACAACACCTGGCGTTTTCCGCGCATCAGTGAGGCCAACGCAGCAACCAGACACATGGCAACGGACAGATAGAAGACATTATGCAGGCTGGCCATGAAGGGTCCCGAAATGAGATTCGGGAAGAACTCATGCCCCAGCAGCGCAGCCTGTCGAGCGGGCGAAAGCGCATGCATGACTGATGCGGGAATAAGCGTCCCCATCGGATTATACCCCAGGAAGGCCGCAAACAGGGCAGATGTGGGGGGCAGATGTCCGATCTGATCGGCAACAGCGTTTGGAATGCCCGCCGCGATCAGGCCACCGGAGAGCGTCACAGGTAAGGCAACGGCAAGGCCAGCCGTAATGACGCTGAAAAAGGCTCCGATACTGACAACCGTGCCCGAGTTCTGGCAGGTTGCACGCATACCCGACGCCGTACCACGCTGATCGGAAGGCACACTGCCCATGACCGAAGAAGTATTCGGCGAAGAGAACATCCCCTGACCCAGACCCAGCACAAAGAGAATCACCGCGAACCAGACATAACTGAAGTTCGCAGGCAAAAGCGTCAGCAAAAAGAAGCCGAGCGCTTGAATGACCATGCCCGATGTCGAGAAGAAGCGCGCGCCGAAGCGGTCCGAGAGATAGCCGCTTAACGGACCCATAAACAGGAAACCAACCATAAGCGGGATCATGTAAATGCCAGCCCAGAGTGGTGCCACTTCATAGTCATAGCCGTGCAGCGGTAGCCAGATGCCCTGCAACCAGATCACGAGCATAAACTGCAAGCCGCCACGGGCGATACTTGCCAGGAAGCTACTGGCATTGCCAGCTGAGAACATACGGATCTTAAACAGTTCCAGGCGGAACATCGGATCTTCCACACGTGTCTCAACCCAGACGAAAAGAATCAGCAGAACAACACCAAGTACCAGACCACCAATCACCAGAGGATTGCTCCAGCCGACCGGCGAACCGTTATAGGGCTCGATGCCATAGGTAATGCCGAAGAGCAAGACTGTGGCTCCGAGAGCAAAGGTAATATTGCCCGCCCAGTCAATCTTCTGATGGCCGCGAATCGTCGCAACCTCACGCAGCATGGCATACGCCCAGATCGTGCCAATCACACCGACCGGCACACTGACCAGAAAGACCAGACGCCAATCGATAACAGAGAGAACCCCACCCAGAATCAGACCGATGATGGAGCCCAGAACGGCTGCGATCTGATTAATACCCAGCGCCAGACCACGCTGGTGGGCGGGAAAAGCATCAGTGAGAATGGCCGCGCTATTAGAAAAGAGAAACCCTGCACCAACGCCCTGAATCAGGCGAAAGATAATAATCTCCATCGCCCCGGTATTGCCGGAACTCGGCGTCAGCCAGAGTAAAATACTGCCAACAGAAAAAATGGCAAAACCCATATTATAGAGGCGCACGCGTCCGAAAATATCGGAGATACGTCCAAATGTCACCAGGAGGGTTGCCGTGATCACCATATACCCCAGGAGTATCCAGAGGAAATAATCCGTCTCACCTGGAGCAAGCGGATCGATATTGATTCCCTTGAATATTGCGGGAAGAGAAATGAGAACAATACTGGCGTCAATACTCGCCATTAAGACCCCGAGTGTCGTATTCGTCAATGCGATCCATTTATAATGGGGTCCAACCGGTCGTTCTCGCCGTGACATACGCTGTCCACCTTGCCCCGCGTCATGCTGAATAGCAGTGCCCATTTTGTCTCCTTACCAATGAACTTGCAGACATTTGAAAAGTGTTCTATAGTAATAAACACCCGTCACTAGAATAATATTCTAGAATTTCATTCTAATCAAGAGTGTGATAAAATTGCCTGCAAGAAAATCTCTGCACCTGAGGGCAAAATCGTGGCAGAGTGAAGAGACAGAATGAATGACCAGGAAAAACCAGGAGGCATGGAGAGGACAATGGCCAGCACATCCTATCGTAATGAGTCGACAGCATCGCGACGGCAGGCGATTTTGCAAGCTGCCCTCCAATTGTTTTTAAGTAAGGGATTTACGGTTACTACCATGGAGGATATCCGGCAGCTTTCGGGTGCGAGCACCGGCAGCATTTATCATCATTTTGAAAATAAAGAGATGCTGGCCCTGGCGCTTTACCAGGAGATCTGGTCCGAACTCAATGCCGTGCTGCTCCAGTGCCTGACCGAAGTGACGCCACATGAAGGCGTAAAAGCGCTGGTCTATGCTTATATCGACTGGTTTGAGCAACATCCTGACTCGGGCCAGTACATTGTGCAGGCTATCAACAGTGAATATCTGGGTTCGCGTGTAGAGACGCTACGGCAGACGATGGCTATTCTGCCCCAGAAATTGTTTGAATGGCTGACGCCAGCGATTGAAAATGGCGCAGTGATCCATTGTCCGCAACATCTTTACTACTCGCTGATCCTGGGTCCCGCACGAGAATATGTGCGTAGCTGGTTGAAGGGGCGCATTCCAGGCGAGCTGCACGAGGTGCGAGAAGTGCTGGCAGATGCGGCGTGGCGCGTGATTGCCCGCGAGACCGATGGGAAGCGCGGGCAGGCATAACGGGGGAGCGTGGGCAGGTATAACGGGGGGAATTCGGGCAGGCATAAAGCGCTGCCCCTACCTGTTATATTTCTTTGAGCGTGTTTTTATGGCAAAGATTCGTTTTTTGGGTTTTGCGTGTTATGGCCTGTATGGGGAAATTTTCGCGAGGACCATACCCGTCGATAAGATTCCTCGCGAAACAATGCATTGAGCTATTTCCGTTATTGAAACTGTGCAAAAATCTCGTTTTGCTTCAGAATCTCATCTGAGATATGAATGGCCTGTAGTCCGTCCCCTATATTTGAGTGGAAGAGAAATAAAACTTGCTTATCCTCCTCCAGAGAGATTATCCCCCCTTTTTCCTGTCCCGCATCGTATACGACCAGCGATGCTGACCTATCGAGCAGTTCTGGTTTACAGGCGACTAATTCTTGCAGCATGTGTGGATACGAGACACCGTCGCGTATAGTTTCCACAGCACCTAAATCGAGGGCATAGAACGTTGCTTTAAGTAGAGCATTCGGTAAAGTTGTGCCTACATATTCAAGATAGTGTCTTAATGTGGTTATATCAGTCATTAACATCTCCTTTTTGGTCCTCCTGGTCTCATACATTACCCATATAGGATGTTGCAAGGAGACGGATCTGGTTATGGGTTTACAAACAAAATAGGAAAAAGTGGGGTGCATCTTTGCAAGCACGCCAGCCAATGAGATAGCGTGAGAAGCCCGGAGCGCACCCCGCTTCCTGATCGACAACCATTAATGTGCTGGTGTAGCTTTTCCCTTCCCCTTTCCGTTCGTATTTCCCCCACCATTCCTGTTGGTGTTTCCCTTCCCGTTGCTATTGACATTATTATTTCCCCCGGCATTCGCATTCGCATTCGCATTCGCATTGCTATTCTCATTGCCCTCTGTCACAGTGAATGTCACCACGCTTGTCTGAGCAACGGTGCCATCTGGATTCAGGATGCCAAGCGTTGCTGGAGGCTGCTTATCGGACCAACGCACGATAAAAACATCGTCGCCATTCTGGTCCTGCGAAGAACTGGCGGGTGCAACGATTTGATTATCCACTAACAACTGCATACCAGATTGGAGATCGTAGCCTGTGATCGTGATCGTAGCCTGCTTCTGCGGATGTGAAACAAGCATCACAACTTTCTCAAGTCGAGGCACAGTATCACCCAGTCGTCCCAGTTCATCAGTCGTCAGAAGCTTTTCTGACAGCACAAGGTGAGGCAAAAGTTTATGTAGTTCCTGGCGAGCATCTCCTTTGAGTGTCGTGAGCTTACTTGATAAGTTATCCTTATCTGGTCCTGCGGGCAGCGCCTCAACAGAGTGGGCCAACGCATCTATTTGTTGATCCAGATCCGTCAGAGACTGCTGGTAAGCGGTTGCATGCGCAGGATCTACAAGATTTGCCAGAGCAATTAATTGATCATGAGCTTTGAGCCAGTGCACATTCCCCTGTGCCACCGCAGAGCTGGTCTGGGGATGCTGGATTTGCTGTACCCAGCGATTGACCCCATATAGAGGATTGTTGGGGTCGGCCCCCTGAGCCGCCACAGTTAATGTACCCGCCATAGCCACAAAGAGCAGACAGGCCAGTGCAACGCCAAGAGCAAATGGGATGCGGTATGTGCGCTGGAATACGCGATTCTTCCGAATTGTCCGCACAGGTTTACGAGACAGCGCTGAACTACGGGCCAGGATACGTGCTTCTAAACGTTGTGAAAAGTCAGGGTCTGCCTGTAACTGAGATATAGTCTGCAAGCGTTGTGCGAGCGTTACCAGTTCATCCACATTCGGGTCATGATCCGTCCTGGAGGGTGGTAATTGAGATGGTTCTGTGGGTTGCTCTCCACGCCATTGACGTTCCAGTTGATCGTTGAGACGGTCAGGAAATGAGTTCATGGTACATCCTCCCAATACTAAACATGGTGATGAACACCTACCTCAGAGGAATTTTGTTTCCGGAGCAAACGCTGCAAACTATTGAGTGCGCGAAACTGTAATGCTTTGACCGCGTTTGCTTTCTTCCCAACCATCTGTGCAACAGTCGTCACATCATATCCTAAAATTAACCGACCCACCAGCACCTGGCGTTGCTCTTCAGTAAGGGCATTGATCGCCCGAACAACAGCCTCCCATTCATCACGCGCCTCTAGCCAGCGGGCCGGGTCGGTGTCGGGATGATTTATAGACATAGTTGTTGTATCACTACCATCCTCCCACAGAGTAGTTTCCAACGAAATAGAGGCTGGCACACGCTCGCGTTTACGATAATAGCCAGCAACAGTTATACGAGCAATCTGAAATAGCCAGGACGCAAAAGCGGCCTCATTCTTCGCTCTCACCTTATGAATGCCCTCAACCATCTCCAAAAACACCTCAGAGGTCAGATCTTCCGCACTCTCGCGATCAGGGACACGGGCCGCGATATACCAATAAATGCCCGGCAGGAATTGACGATACAGTGTGCTGATTGCCTCAGCCTCGCCCGACCGTGCATGATCCAGTAAAGAAGGAAACGCCAGTAGCTGCTCATCCTGTTCGGACACAGAGCTACCAGGAGGTCGCCGCCAAAAAACCATTGACACTACCTCTCCCATACGATGATAGAGGAGCCTCATCGCGCTATTTTCTGAATCCTGCCACAAAAGGTCTCCCCATTTTAGAGTTGCAATCAAACCTATTTTAGTTATGGGTAGATGAGGGGAAGATGAAATGTCATTCATAATAGGGCATCCGGGTAAGAGCAGTACCCAGATGAAGGCTACCAGGTTCTCGCATAAGAGATCACATTCGATCTGAATATGCCGTTGCCCGATGGGAAATGACCGATTACTTTTGCCTCAGGCCGTAACCAATCTGCGATGACCTACAACTACCTGGATAGGCAACACGAAGAAATTGATTGATGTTCGCCTGGATGCAGTGGTTTGTCGTGGTTTATCCTACTGCATCCACCTATTACTATTTTTGTGCAATCAAAAGAAAGGGAATAGACCATGGGACTTCGTAGTATCCTGGCAGCGACCTTGAAAGGCAAAGTTCTCGCAGTTGTTCTTGTGGGCACCGCCGTTGTCGGTGGGGGAACAGTCGCAATGGCCTCAACGCCTACAAAGGCACTACTCACCAACCAGACGGCTATTGCGGCGAAAACAGTGACGCCGACTGCCCACGCTGAGAACAAAGACAGAGGCACAGCTACCCCTGAGGCAACACCGCATGGCAACGATCAACAGCACGACAAAGATCAGAAGGACGACCATAGCCAGCAATGTGCTGGTCTCCCGGAGATACAACGACTGGCAACACAATTTTCGCTGAGCACAGAGAGCACAAGTGATGACGTCAAGACATTATGTTCTCTACATGACGGCACATTTAAAGGGACAACGACCAGTGGCAAAACAGTTTCCACGAGCACGGTCTATGGGTACGGTGAAATCAATCAATTGCTCACTGCTGCTCAGCACCTGGCTGGTCATGATAGAGGGAAACTAACCAGCGATAACGCTCGCTCATATATAGCAAATGTCCTTTCCGGGTGTGGCACAACGCAACTGGAAGTCTGCCTGAAGGCGAGCACACCAGTTACCCACCCTGGCAATTCTAACAATCCTGGCAATGGTAACAACCCTGGCAGTAACAAGGGAAAACCAGCCAGTACACCTACAGCAAAACACTAAAGGCTGCATAAGAATGCCAGAATACCCCCCTATTTCTGGCATTCCTTTAGATGCGATCTCGTCAAATTTCTTGCAACAAACCATCAAAGGCCCGGTAACGGCTATTGCTCGCCTTCTCCTTCTCCACTCGTGCTGAAAAGCTGATCGATTTTCTCCTGATAATCGGCATAATGCAGGAAGCCGTAGAGTTCCTGGCGCGTCTGCATTGTTGGGAGCGCCCGTTGCTGCGTGCCCTCCTGGCGAACGGTGGTGTAGACATTGAGGGCGGCGGCGTTCATGGCGCGAAAGGCGGAGAGGGGATAGAGGACCAGACTGACGCCCACACTGGCGAGTTGCTGCGTGGTAAACAGGGGCGTGACGCCAAATTCGGTCATATTTGCCAGAATGGGAATGCTGACGGTATCTGCGAAGCGGCGATACAGGGGTAGTTCCGTTAACGCTTCGGGGAAGAGCATATCCGCCCCGGCCTCCTGATAGCGAATTGCACGCGTCAGGGCAGGCTCCAGTCCTTCGACCGCGAGGGCATCGGTACGGGCCATGACCACAAAATCTGGATCGCTTTTCGCATCCACGGCCGCTTTAACCCGATCGATCATCTCAGCGGTGGAGACGAGAGCTTTCCCGGGTAAATGACCACAGCGCTTCGCCTGGACCTGATCTTCGATATGCACCCCGGCCGCCCCTGCGCGGATGAGCTGGCGAATGGCGCGATTGATCATCAAGGCATTGCCCCAACCGGTATCAATATCCACCAATACAGGTAGCTCGGTGACACTGGTGATGCGCCGAACGTCTTCGAGCACGTCGTTGAGGGTCGTCATGGCGAGATCGGGCAGGCCGTACGAAGCGTTCGCCACGCCCGCACCGGAAATATATAATGCCCGAAAACCGACCTGCTCGGCCATCAGGGCGCTATAGGCATTGATGGTGCCGACGACCTGCAATGGTCGCTCGACGTCTAAGGCTGCACGCAGGCGAGCACCTGCGGTAAGATTTCTGGTATTCATCGATAAACGAACGGCAAGTGTTGCCTGCAAAGGCAAACTGGCCGTGTCTCCTTTCTGGCAAGCATACATATATTGACGGCCATCCCATGCATCCACTTTTGACGAAGGCAGGCAACGCCCCACAATCTTTACGATGATTCTATCACGTCGCACTCACCTCACCTAGAGGCGAAGGATCGCGATATTGATGATGCTTTGATGATCAATAGGGGCAATTGTGGGATTTGATGTTCCAAAAACTTCTCGTCCATACGTCTAGTAAACAAATATAAATATAAATAAGAAGAATTTTTCATCAGGAGTATACTATCATGAGGCAACCTGGCATATTCATCTTCGGCACAGTTGGCGGCATTTTCTTGCTTGTCGGCTTGCCATTCATGCTCATAAGCTACTTTTCCTACACATCCACGACAAACTTTATGCAAAAGGCTATCAGCACGCACGGAACCATTGTCCGGTGCAATTGGACTACAACCACAACCACTACGACTGACAGTTCCGGCACGCACTCCAGCACTTCAACAACGTGCCAGCCGATTGTACGCTTTCAGACACAGCAAGGGCAACAGATAGAGTTTATCCCAAACTTTTCCAGCAGTTCAATGAATCAGGGTGACGAAATACAGGTAAGCTACCAGGTAGACAATCCACATGACGCGCGTATCAGTTCGTTCGCGGCGCTCTGGCTCTTTCCCCTGATCTTCGGTGGCCTGGGTGGCCTGCTGACGCTTATCGCTCTTGTCTTCCTCATCTTCATCATTCGAACGGCACTGGCCTCTAGAACGTCTTTCTCCTCTCCCTATATGGCATCACTCTATTCCACAAACTCTTTCTACTCCACGACCTCTTCCTTTTCTACCGACTCTACTGACTTAACAGACTCTTCCTTTTCTACCGACTCTACTGACTTAACAGACTCTTCCTACTCCTCACCCTATAGCGGCGAATAGATCATACATTGACCTCATAGGAGATATGCTCTCGTTTGCGTATTTAGCACTCGAATGTGCAAACGGGAGCACGCACACATGCAGAAATTGTCGGCCTGAAGAAGATTGGATACCCACCCATTTTGTGGTTCTCCGTCATCTTCGATACTCCCTTTTTCAAGGGAGTACCAAAGGAGCGGAAGAGCCCCATATTATGCTTCATCTGGCATAAGTTGCGTCACCCCAGTCTCTTCGTGCGGCTGCGCGACGAGCGATTGAGGACGCGTCACCAGCATCCAGACGAAATAGATTACGCCAACCGCAAACATGATCAGGCTATACAACCACGGGGTCGCGAACGAAGCATCGCGGAAGATAGCCAGCTCAAAAAGCAACCAGACCAGGGACAGGACAATGACCGGCCATTCAAAGATACCCAGGCGAAAGCTATTTTCTACCTGCGGCAAGCGTTTACGCACGACGATATAAAAGATCACGGTCAATAGGTAGATCACCGTTGGCAGAAGCGTTGAGGCCCCGAAGAGATTCGCCAGCGTATTGGTCTGACCGGCAAAGAGGCCCAGTCCGGCGAACACGCCCAGCACCACCTGGCACAGTACACCAGAGAATATCGTCGAGGCAATGGGCGTTCCCGTGCGCGGATTGACCTCGCGAACGAACTTATAACCAGGAAAACGTTCGTCCCGCGCCATTGCCCAGATCAGACGCGTGGCTGTGATGAAGATTACCAGACCACAGGCAAAGATCGAGAACGCGACAATAACCAGCAGAATATCGCCCACCACACGGCCCAGCACACCCGTCACGATATCAGCAACGGGCGTGGCAGAGGCAGCCAGCGTCGTCAGATTTTGTGAGGCCAGATTCAAGGCGATCAACAGCACAAAGCCCACGACTCCTGCCAGCACGACCGCAGACCACATGGCAAAAGGCACCACACGATGCGCATTCTCCGTCTCTTCCGCCAGATTGGCCGCAGCTTCAAATCCCACAATTGTGTAAGCGCCAAGCAGGAACGAGATCATAAAAGGGCCCGTTCTGGTCAGGCCGCCCAGATTGAAGTAGCCGTTTGCCGCCACGCTGCCCATGCTAAACAGGTGATCGGGATGCAGCATACCACGCACGGCCCCCACAATCAGCAGCAAGACAGCCAGACCAATCACACCAATGACCTCCGTTCCCACGGCGATATTGTTGATGCGTGTAGACCAGAGCGTAGAGAAAATAATCAGGAACATCTGGATCAGAAGAACAATTGCCGTTGCAATCCAGGCATTGGCCAGCGTTTCCGTATAGTTAAATAAACTGGGCAGAACAGTCTGCGCAATCGCATAGTCCACAGAGACCGTAACGACGGTTAAAAACGTAAAAGAGACCCAGCCAACCAGCCAGCCGAATTTGGGATTGAAGAGGCGTGACACCCATTGATAGGAGTAGCCAGCCAGGGGGATGCGCGAGGCAAACATGGCGAAGACCAGCGCGACAAAAAGCTGTCCCAACGCCACCAGTGGCCATGTCCAGATGCTCAATGGGCCGCCCCAATTTAACGCCGCTCCGTAGGTGGAAAATATGCCAGTTGTAATACTAATAAAGCTAAATCCCACCGCAAAGGAAGCAAACGTTTTTAAATCGCGGCGAAATTCCTGGCGATACCCGGACTGCGCAACCGCCTGATCGGCGAAATTACTCTGAGGATGATCGGTAAGCGACATACAGTGGCTCCTTTCGAAGAGGAGAGATGTATCTGATAATCTCTTGTATGAAGGGTCTGTATATGAAGGGTCTTGTACTCGCGAAGCAACATTCTCCGCACATGATCTGGATAGTTTCTACCTTCCAGAGAGAAGGATGGCAACCTCCTTTCCCATATCCGGGAAGTCAAACGTGGTCGAGCGAAGGAGAAACGATGGTAGCAAGCAGGACCAGAGCCCATTTATGGTAGGACAGTGGTCGTTGCAAATAGAGGACAAAGTATGCTAGAAGTATACCCAGCGAACGATGGGAAGTCAACGTTTTCAAACAGGCAAACAGGCAGCGCCGCGAAAATCTGTGCTTGACGCTGCCTGTCCTGCTCTTCCATCTGATTGTGGCTATATTGACAATTTCAGCTTCAGAAACGTCGTCAGTTCGCGATCGTAGACCTGCGGATTGGCATTCCAGGCTTCGGTATGCTCGACACCAGGGACGCGCACGTAGGTGACAAGGTCCGGGTGGGCTCGGGCGAAGGCGTCACTGACGGAGACAGGCGTGCTCGTGTCGTCGACACCGTGAAAGAGGAGAATGGGAATCCTGGGCTGCGGCTGGTTCATCTGATTCAGATCGTCAAAGTTGATACCGCTACGAATGCTCGTCACCAACTCGGCAGTATTGGCCAGGAAGCCGGGCACCGACATTCTCTGCGTCTGGTAGCTCAGCGTGGCAGGCCAGTCGAGAATGGGCGCATCGAGTACCAGCGCCTGCACGATATGGGCCAGGCTTGAATGATGCATAAAGACCTCTACCACCGCACCGCCCTGCGACCAGCCGTAGAGCACAAGATGCTGCGCACCATGGGCGAGCGCGTACCTGACGGCAGCCTCCAGATCCTGCCACTCGCTATAGCCCAGATGATTCAGGCTATCGGAACTGTGTGGGGCACCATGATCGTTGCGATAGGAGATAGAGAGCAAAGGCAGGCCAAGCTGAGCCAGCGGCGCAAACACACGCAAACCCTCGTCGCGCGAGGAGCCACGACCATGCACCAGAATCGCCCATGTGCTGAGCTTGCCCGGCACATACCAGGCAGGCATCGATCCCAATGCATCAGGGACCTGCACATCGCTAATAGTCAGCCCCAGGCTCTCCTTCAACTGGCCGGTATAGACATAACGTGTCCAGAAAACCAATGTCCCTGCGGAAAGTGGACTTGTCTTCTGGAGAAGTTGGCGCGTGACCGAATTGTTGTTAAAGGAAAGAACCGGGCCAACCAGCGCCTGTCCGGCAGGCCATTCGATTTCGAACTCGCCAGGATGCATATCATCGCCCATACGCTTCAACGTCACGTTCGTCTCGTTCACCGTCAGCACAGGCGTGTCATATGTGGGCGTCATGTAATCAGGTACCTGGAGAAGCATATTTGAGAAGTAAATACTGGCTCCAAGGAGCGCGCTCGATCCAAGCAGAAGCAACAGTACAATAATCGCGATGGCGATCCGGCGTCTGGGAGTTGAAAGAAATCCTTTTGAGTTTCTTTTTGCTGAAATACGCATAACTGGTACAACCTATCTCTCTATTTTCTTGTTCATAATCTTCATGAAAAGTTTTCTCACAACGATAGCGCTCCTCATCACTGCATATACTATGTTTTTCAAAAGGGAATGACTCCATATAGTCTAAAAACAGAAATGATGCTACTAAAAGATACCAGACTTCTGTTACATCCTTATAACAAAATGGGCCTATATATCACAAATACCTATTACGACGATTCAACCTCGATTTCAGAGAAATATATGTAATCACAAAATAGAGAACAAGTATGCTCATTAAGCTCACTGAGCATACTTTGTGTATAAGAACCAATATACGTCAACAACAAGCCCCGCCGCTACGGCCATCATCGTATCGATGCAAAAACATGCGAGATGGTTGAGAATGCACCACCAAAAACCTTGACAAACAATATTAGGGCATGCTAATATCCGAGTATATCAGTCAGATATTAGGGCATGCTAATATCTGACTACAGAGATTAGATGTCGAACAGCTTACCATGCACCGTTTTTCTCTTATTCTGAATAAAGATGTTGAAGATAGAGCGCTCTCTTTCTGACAAGAGGATGAGTGTACATACGCTCTGCCGGTAGACGTTAGTGAAAAGGGTGGAATGATATTTTTTTCATCGTTTCCACCGTATACAAAGCAAAGGAATGCACCATTATGGGAACATCTACAACCGCACGGAAGACGCAGTCGCCTCACCCTCTGATCACGGGTGGTCTTATTTGCGCTGCGCTGGTGATCGCCGTGCTATTGGTCTGGCAAGGGGTTGTTGCAGCGGGCACCCCTGATCCAACGACGCCCCACCTCAGCCCATTGGTTGCCGTTCTGGACATTGCCTCGCTTGTGTTCCGCGAGGGCATCGAATGCGTCGTGATCCTGACCGCCATTACTGCCAGCCTGCGAGGGGCGAACCAATCGTACAGGAAACCGATCGGGCTGGGAGTCGTCGTCGGGATCGTGGCGACCCTGATCACGTGGTTCATCGCGGTACGCATCATCAGCGATTTGACCACCGTTGTACCAGCCCTGTCACTTCAGGCGTGGACCGGATTGCTGGCCGTAGTGGTTCTGCTGATCGTCATGAACTGGTTTTTCCATAAAGTGTACTGGACCGGCTGGATCTCTTTTCAGAATCGCCGCAAGCAGCAGATATTAGAGCAGGCAAAGAATCCTGATTCAGCGCGAGCATCGCTCCTGTGGGGATTGGCGTTCCTCGGCTTTGTCTCCTTCTATCGTGAGGGCTTCGAGGTTGTGCTTTTCCTGCAAAGTTATTATCTCCAGCTTGGCGGGACCGTCGTCTTCTTCGGCGCGATGGTGGGGGTACTGTTCTCTGCAATCCTGGCCTTCCTGAGCTTTGTGGGCAATCAGCATGTTCCGTATAAAAGAATGCTGGTACTGACGGGGGCGTTGCTGGCTATTGTGCTCTTTATCATGGTAGGAGAGCAGGTCTTCGAGATGGAGCAGGCGGGCTGGTTCAGTGCCGCGCCTATCGGCTGGTTGAGCTGGATTCCGGATTGGGCAGGCATCTGGCTTTCGATCTTCCCGGATTGGTTCAGCTTCTTCGCCCAGGTCGTGGCTATCCTGCTAGTCATAGGATCATACTTCTTCTCACGCTACCGAGCAGTTCTCTTGCCCAAAAAGCATGGCGTGACGCCCTATACCTGGCGCGAGTCTGAGCCAGCCACGGAGGTCGTGGGGACGCCGCTCGCGACGGTTGAGGGCAGCAAAGGGTAGCAAGGTGGGAGAGGGGAGAATGGGCGGTGGTAACAAGATGGGTAGAGATGAGATATAGTCTCTGCCCATTCTCTGTTTATTTGGAAGGGGGGCGTCGGATCGGCATAAAGCCCGATCCCTACCTGTTGTGTTTCTTCGAGATGGGAGGCGAGGTTGTTACCGGGAGATGATGATTGATGGTGTATCATGAGGGCAACAAACCGCTCACTCTGGGCTCCATATCTGCGCGGTGCTATCATCGCCCCCAGAAACGATGCGCTTTCCATCCGGCGACCATGCGATGGCACGTACCGTGCCACTATGCCCACGATAGGTATACACATTGCTCCCATCTGCTGCATTCCACACCTGCACGGTTTGATCATAGCTCCCAGAGGCGATTCGTTTTCCGTCCAATGACCATCCTACCGCATATACCATCCAGTGATGTCCGCGATAGGCATACACATTGGCCCCATCGGCCGCATTCCACACCTGTACCGTGCTATCATCGCTCCCAGAAGCAATATATGCCCCATCTGGCGACCATCCAACTGCATTCACCCGATCGCTATGCCTGGAATAGGTAGATACATTGCTTCCATCGACGGCATTCCACACCTGTACCGTCTTATCCCAGGAACCGGAAGCGATCTGTTTCCCATCCGGCGACCACGCAACAGCGTTCACAGAATCAGTATGTCCATGATAGGTATACACACTGTTTCCAATTGCCACATCCCACACCTGCACCGTGGTATCGGCGCTCCCGGAGGCGATATACCTCCCATCCGGCGACCACGCAACGGTATTCACCCAGGCATCATGCCGATAGGTATACACCTTGCTCCCATCTGCTGCATCCCACACCTGCACCGTGCTATCATTACTCGCGGAGGCGACCTGTTTCCCATCCGGCGACCACATAACTGCATACACCACATCACTATGCCCATGGTAGGTAGATACATTGCTCCCATCGGCCGCATTCCACACCTGCACCGTCTGATCATAGCCCCCAGAGGCAATACGCTTCCCATCCCATGACCATCCTACCGCACCCACCCAACCACTATGCCCGCGATAGATATAAGGAGGTTGAGGAGCGACAGCCCACCAGATAACTCCTCCGCCTACAACTCCCACCCCTACTACAATCAGACCGGTGATCATTGCACGCCGCGAGAGTCTCCTTGCTAATTCCCTTTTCGGGGGAGTTAGCTGGACAGGTGAAGGGGTTGCAATGGCCGATAGCGGTGTTCGCACAGGGAGAGGGGTCATAGGTGATGACGGGGTTTGTACGGGAGGGGGTACCACTGCTGATACAGGGGGCTTTTGTTCTTCTGGAGTAATAACATTCGTTGCTACCTCTCTACCTGGCAACGTCGGCACGATCGGGGATGATGGTCGAGAGGAAACTGTCTCTTCGACACCTGTGGCGGCTCTTCGCAGTGGGGCCTGACTGGCCTGTTCCAATGCCCGCGCAAACGCTGCGACGCTGCCGAAACGCTGCGGGTAATCTTTGGCTAAGGCGGTCATCACCACTTGCTCGAGTTCGGTGGAGAGCGTCGGCACTTTTTGGCGGAGCGGGGGAGGCGGCACGGTGAGATGCTGGCCCACCAGCTCGGTGAAGGAGCCGCGAAAGGGACGGTCTCCACTGAGCCATTCGTAGACCATGATCCCCAGGGCATACTGGTCGCTGGCGGCGCGCGGCTTGCCCTGGATCTGCTCGGGAGCGCTATAGGCCATCGTCCCTGCGATATCCTGCATGCTCTGATAGCGCGAACTCTGAGCTACTAGCGCGATGCCAAAGTCGCTCAGCAAAAGCTCATTACGAGCGCCAACGAGAATATTCTCCGGCTTGATATCGCGGTGAATGAGCCGCTGCTCGTGCGCATAGTGCAGTCCATCGGCAATCTGTTTGACATAGGAGATGACTGTTTCCAGGGTAAGACGCGATCCCCTGGGATGACGCTGACGTAAGGTACCATTGGGGGCGTAATCCATGACAAGAAATGGCGTCGTTCCCTCGATGCCGAAGTCGAGGACGCGCACGATATGAGGATGAATCAGGCGAGCGATCATACGGGCCTCGCGGCGAAACTCCTCGCCATCTTGCGCGGTCAGTTGCGTGTGCAGCACTTTGATGGCGGCCTGGGTCTCCAGGTGCAAGTGCTCGCCCAGGTAGACCTCCGCAAAGCCTCCCTGCCCAAGAAGCCTGACCAGGCGATAGTTGCCCAGTTGTTGTCCAGAGCGATCTGCCATCGTTCCCTCGCTTCAGAGATCTCCATTTGCCTCTTTTGCATTTATTTATATATACATTTCACTATGCAATTCTATAGTCTAAGTATACAATTGTCAAGATAAATGCATATATTCTTATTAAATGACCAGGGAATAAAATCCTTGCAATTCTTCGATTTTTCTGCTATTTTGATCAAAATACACGTATTTATATATAATTCGCAAGAAAGAAAATAAGGTAACTGATATGGGAACCGTCCGAACGGCACAATTTGCGGATGCGACTGGTATCGCGCGTGTACACGTTGACAGCTGGCGCACCACGTACAAAGGGATTTTTCCCGATGAATTGCTTGCCAATCGCTCGTACGAACGGCGCGAGCAATACTGGCAACAGGCCCTCAACGATCCTGCCCAAATCACGGTTGTTACGGAAGATGAGACGGGCAAGATCGTCGGATTTGTCACTGGTGGTTTAGCACGGGAAGGTGATCCTGTTTACCGGGGAGAGCTATACGCCATCTATATACTGCAAGAAGCGCAGCGGCATGGGCTGGGACGTCGTCTGATCGGAGAACTGGCGCGGCGTCTGGCAGAGCGCCAGATTGCTTCGATGATGCTCTGGGTCCTGGCAAACAATCCTGCATGCAGCTTTTACGAAGCCGTGGGAGGACAGGTAATCAAGCAGAAGCGGGACCAGATCGGCGGGGCGTTCTATGATGAACTGGCGTATGGGTGGACAGATCTTTCCCCATTACTCCATCTGTGAGATGGATACTTCATTCTATTCCTTATAAGGAACAGCTCTCCTTATGACAATGGAAGCGGGCCAAAGGCCGGAAGAGCTGCATCCTCAGCATCGATGACATTGCAATAGGGGTCCAGGCCCCAACCATACCACAAGGTTGTACCAGTTGGAAGCGGCCCATCAATGAGATATAAAGTCGCAGTATTCTCTTGCAATGTTACCCTGTGAATGGCTGGCAATTCTTTTCCGCTACTATCACGAAAGGAGAAGCCGGATGGACGCCCACTCGCATGCAGCCCACCACGCACATATCGATACGTCACATGGATGCGCGCTCGTTCCGCATCATAGGTCGCTTCCACCAGTTCGGGCGCGCGCGAACCATCGGCCACATCAGCCAGACGGCGTCCGAGCCGTTTGAGGCCGTGCGTGTCCACGTGAACCGAATCGTCCAGGCCAAGGTCAATCGCAGCAACCATGGCGGTATGCGCATAGAGGGCGGACCAGGTACGCTGGGCCTCGCGGATACCACTCCAATATTGCGCACTCGCGTCACGAGATACTTCGCGTCCAATCTGCACATAGTAAAATGGCAGATCAGGCTGTTGCAGATCACTACGCAGGGCCTTCAGAAGCGCGTTCATATGCGTATGATAGAGTTCTCCCTGTTGCAAAGAAGAAGTATCGCTCTCACCCTGGTACCAGAGCACACCAGCCACCTTGCCACCCACGCGCTCGACACGCCCGAGCAGTGCGCCATAGAGCGACGCATCACCCTGTCCGCGCAGTTCCGGGTTCCACTGCTCCATCGTTGTGCCACCATGGGCAGCAGGGATCAGGCCAATTGGCACGCCCGTGCGCCTGTAACGCTCTCTGGCAAAGGTCAGACCCAGACCAGCACCCGTTGTTCGCGTGGAATCGTGTACAGGCAAGGGATCAGGCACAACTTCAGCGCCCATCAGCTTATGATGGATGAGGCGCGGAGACTCGCACAGCCTGTGGAGCGGCTCCTCAGCAATCGCCCACGCCTCGCGCATTTGCAACGAATGCACAAAGGGGTCGGGAGTCTCAACGTCAACGAGCGCCCCGACGCCCTCCATATTGCTCTGGCCCGCCAGCACCCAGAGATCACCGACCAGAATATCGTGCGCATCGCCCACGGTATACGGTCCGCCAACGGGCAATTCAAGCACCTGACCATCTTCCTGATACACACGCGCTTTATCATCCGCATCACGCTGTAACACCTGGTAGCTTTGCAGTGGTACATTTGTCATACGATTGTGACTGTCCTTTCAATTTCACAGGTGAACCCGGCATAACACGCGATAGAACACCAGGAATCAGGTTACGTTCATCGCATCCCCACTGGAGCGATCCTCGCCAGAACACTATCCGTCTTAGAAGCTCAATGCATAGCTCTTCCCCTGCTGCACAGCAAGAGCAATGCGACCATTCTCCTCATGCCATGCCACGTTTTGACCATCCTGATCTTTTATGGCGACCGGTTGCTGGCCCTGAGGGAGACGGAGCAGGGAGCGCCCGGCAGTTTGTGCGTGCAGAACAACCGCTGTGGGCTGCCCATTGTTCCACGCCACATCGACTTCGAGGCCACCACGCGCACGCAGGCCACGTACCAGGCCACGATTCCAGGCATGCGGCAGAGCGGGCAGGATGGCGAGTTCGCCTGCCTGACTCTGCACCAGCATCTCGGCGATGCCAGCGGCGGCTCCGAAGTTGCCGTCGATCTGGAAGATGCGCGGCGGATGCAGATCAAACAGGTTAGCAGTGGTCGAGACCGCGAGCAGCTGGATCATATGCTCGCGTGAGAAGTCACCTTCACCCAGCCGGGCCCAGAGCGCGATGACCCAGGCGCGGCTCCAACCAGTATAACCGCCGCCATGCGCAAGTCTGCGCTCGAGCGACTTGCGTGCCGCCTGATAGAGCTCCGGCGTCTTTTCGGACGTGATGTACTCGCCGGGATACAGTCCGTACAGGTGCGACATATGGCGATGGCCCGGCTCTGGTTCGCCAAAGTCCTCGATCCACTCCTGCAACTGTCCATATTGCCCGATGCGCGGCGGCAGAAGTTTTGCGCGCTTGCTTTCCAGCACGCTCGCGAAATCCGCGTCGATGCCCAGGATACGACTGGCCTCGATACAATTGGTGAACAATTCGCGGGTGATGGTGATATCCATCGTCGAGCCAGCGCTGACAGAGGCCTCTTTCCCATCCTCGGTCAGAAAGACATTCTCGGGAGACGTAGAAGGATTGGTCAGCAGCCAGCCATCGTGCTCAACCAGGAAGTCGACGAGGAACTGAGCGGCCCCCTTCATAAGCGGGTACGCACGTTGCGCGAGGAATTCGCGATCCCCGGTGAACGCGTAGTGCTCCCAGAGATGCTGGCAGAACCACGCGCCACACAGCGGCCAGTTCGCCCATTTCGGCGAGCCGGTATCCGGCGAGCTCATACGCCAGAGATCGACATTATGGTGAGCCGTCCAGCCGTTACTGCGATAATGGACATGTGCGGTCTTCGCGCCATTCACGCTGAGTTCGCCGATAAAATCGAACAGCGGCTCATGGCACTCGCTCAGGTTGCAGGTCTCTGCCAGCCAGTAGTTCATCTGCGTATTGATATTCGTCGTCCAGTTGCTATTCCAGGCGGGCCGGATGCTGTCGTTCCAGATCCCTTGCAGGTTCGCGGGCTGCGTGCCTGGACGCGAACTGGCAATGAGGAGATAGCGTCCATACTGGAAATAGAGGACGATCAGTCCCTCATCGCTGCCCCCCTGGCGCACTGCCTCCAGGCGCACATCGGTCGGCTGCTCAGCATAGGGATCAGCACCGAGATCGAGCTCCACACGCTGAAATAATGCTTGATGGTCGCGGATATGGGCGTCACGCAGCTCCACATAACTCTTCTTGAGCGCCTCGTCAAGGCGTGCGGAACAGATCTTCGCCAGATCAGGGACGTTCTCGCTGGGACTCTGAGCAAAGCCGCGATAGCTTGTGGCAGCAGCCAGCAGCAGGGTGGCTGTGTTCGCATTGCGGATGGCCAGTGAGCCATTGGCGCTCACCTCCAGTTGACCGCCATCCTGTACGGCATGAAGCTGGGCCTCGAAGCGCATATTTTTGCCATCGGGACGCTCGTCGTAAATCATGGCCCGAGGAGTTTTTTCATCGATGAGGGGCCCCTGTTCGGGACAACGACCGTAGACGGCAATGCGATTTTCGCCACGCGCCACGCTGCTCGCATGGAGTTCGCTATCCAGCGTCACGGTAAACGAGAGCGTTCCCGGCTGATCACTCTCCAGACGTACTACCAGGACATTATCAACGGCTGAGCTAAAGACGGTACGGGTAAAAGTTGCGCCGTCGCTCTCATAGCGTACTCCCGCGCAGGCGGTACGCAGATCGAGCTCGCGGTGATACTGCGTGGCCTCGCCGTGCTGGAACGCGAGACGCAGGTTGCCAAGTGGCTGATACGCCTGATTGCGTGGTCCCTGCATGCGCCGCGCGACCGCGTCAGCCTCCACATACTTGCGCGCAAATACCAGTTCGCGTATTTCCGCAAGGTATTGGGCAGCCTCATAATTATTGGTATCGTATGGCTCGCCCGTCCAGAGCGTATCTTCGTTGAGTTGCAACAGCTCCTCTGCAATGCCACCATGAACCATTGCGCCCAGACGTCCATTGCCCACCGGGAGCGCCTCCATCCATTGTGCAGCGGGTTGGCGGTACCATAATTTCAGTGGCTTATCGCCTGACATAACGTGCGTTGTCTGTCTCTGATGCATGCCTGTTGAGTTCCTTCTGCTAGACGATGTCAATAGCTTCTGTCAAGTTCGTAAACGGGTTGACCAGCCATGTCCCGAACGAGTAATCTTCGAGGGCATCAGCAAAATGAAGAGTGGACGGGGATGATGCTCTGACATTGAGACATCGCGGTACGACCTCCTTGTGGTTGCAGGTGAGAAGAGATTCCCTGCTCCTCTCCATGCACAACGCTCAGTTAGTTTAATCAGTGACTAAACTAAAGCATACTGAGAAAGAGCCTGCTTGTCAAGAAGAATCCCGCGGCAAGATTGGCAGAACAGTTCTTCTTTTTGCATATTTTGCGCTTTTTACCGGTATTACTTATTTCAAGTGAGGGAGAAATAACGGGCAAAGCGTGGAAAAATCGGAGAACAGGGGCACTTGACAGGACGTTTCGTTCGCAGGTATACTCAACATAACTTTAATCACCATAGAAAGTCGGGGAAGCAGACAAGACGATGCAAGAGAAAATCGCGCCCGCCGATCGCAAATTGATCCGCGTGATCAATCAAAATCGTTTGCTGAATCTCATCCGGCTGAATGCGCCGATCTCGCGTCCACAACTGGCAGAACTTTCGGGCCTGAGTCTGGCGACGGTGATTGGCCAGACGGGCGAATTGATCGAACGGCATTTTGTCCTGGAGAGCGGTCCCGCAGAATCGACGGGAGGGCGCAAGGCCACGTTGCTGGATCTGCGTGCCAATGGCGGATTTGCCCTGGGTCTGATGGTGCGCGGGTTTGAATGCATCGGCGTAGTTGTGAACCTGCGTGGCGATGTCGTCTTTTCCCTCCACTGGGGGAGGTCGCTCAAACATCAGGGTGATCAGGCGGTGGAACGAATTGTCGAGATGACGAACGAGCTGCTGGTACAATCCGGGGTCGACAAAAGCCTCGTGATCGGACTTGGCTGTACGCTCTCAGGCTATATCGACACCAGAAGCGGCATCTGTGTCGACTCCTGGAATCTGGACTGGCACAATGTCGTCCTGGGCGAACCATTGAGCCAGCATCTGGGACTACCCGTGGTGATCGATAACGAAATGAGCTGCATTACGACCTACGAGAAGCTCTTTGGCCGGGGCAGTAGCTACGAGAATTTCTTCACGGTCGCGCTGGGACGCGGCGTGGGCTTGGGACTGGTACTCAACGGCGCGGTCTATCGGGGCGCGACGGGTGGCGCGGGCGAGTTTGGTCATATCGTCGTAGTTCCCGGTGGCCGCCGCTGCGAATGCGGCAAACGCGGCTGCCTGGAGGAGTATGTCTCCTTTCGCGGCATCATTGCCAACTATCGTGAGCGCAACGACAAAGAAACGCTGCCCTTCCAGACGACCCTCGATAGCTCCTCCGATCAGGCTGTACGCTCAGAAGAACACATCATTCACGAGTTACTTGAGCGCGCGGTGGGAGGAGACGAGCTGGCGGCACGAGCTTTTCAGCAAAGCGGCGAGCTGATGGGTATGGCCCTGGCAAATCTGGTCAATGTCCTGAACCCTGAATGTATCGTTTTGACGGGCGAAGGGACATTTGTCGAACAGATGATGTTCCAATCGATGGAAGCGGTTCTGCACCAGAATCTGTTCTCCCAGCTAGGAAAAGATCTGCATCTGCTGGTTGAGCCGCTTATTGGCTACGAAAGGTGGGCGCGTGGTGCAGCAACGCTACTGCTGCATAGTTTTTTCGTATTGCCAACGCGCCAATAGATAGCAGTATCGTTAACCTTCGGCGTGTACGCCTTCTTCCAGCGTCCACGTTGAGCAGAGGCGATATTCTCTGGGCGATTGTCCGGTGATGCGCTTGAACACACGACTGAAATGGTAAGAAAACATATATTGATACTATAGACTATACACTGTTCTGGCACTGCATACAATTTTGTCCTTTTCACAGTTTATTCCTGGCCTTCTCTCGTACGCTTGACGCACACTTGCACCGAAGGAGCACGTTGACCTATGTACACCCTTATCACTGGAGCTAGTGGGTTCATCGGGACACGGTTGGCACAACGTATTGCAAGTCAGCACCCGGTGATTCGCTTTTCACGTAATCTCCCTGAAGTTGATGAATACTCGATAGCAGGAGAATTTCATGCTCTGCACGATTTACATCAACTCGACAAATTTTCTATCTCCTGTGTGGTTCATCTCGGCGCTGTTACCGGTGGCTGCTCAGAAGAA
>DATJHM010000174.1:0-5260 GCA_035493895.1 Ktedonobacteraceae bacterium | reverse complement strand
GCCTGTTCGTCCATTGCGATCCTTTCTATCTGAGCGACTACTCAAATAGTAACCTGATTTTCTTTGCTTGTCAAGAGGGGCGAGTCAGCTAGCTCCTTGCTTATTACGTGCCAAAAAGGTTACTATAAGAAGATAGAACATATTTACGAAAAGGGGTATTTTTTATGACTGCCAATGAGCTACCTATCCTGGATGGACATAATGATACATTATTGCGGTTGTACCGTTCAGAGGATGGAGGGGTACAAAGCTTTTTTCAACAAAGTAACGAAGGTCATATTGATCTTCCACGAGCTCGCCAGGGAGGTTTCGCGGGGGGCTTTTTTGCGATCTTCTGTCCGGCTCCCTCGGGGCCGAGGATGGAAGAGAGTCTGGTCATTACTGAGACAGGATATGAGGTTCGTCCGTTTCCGGCGATTGATTCTGTCTACGCGCAAAAAGTGACGCTCGAAGTGATAGATCTCCTCTTTCGGCTTGAGGCGGAATCGGAAGAGCAGGTCAAAGTTGTGCGCACGGTTGACGAGCTACTCGATTGCATGCAGAAGGGCATTCTGGCAACCATACTGCATTTTGAGGGGGCCGAAGCGATTGATCCACAGTTGGAGGCGCTTGAGACGTTCTATCAGGCGGGATTGCGTTCTCTTGGTATTGTCTGGAGTCGCCCCAACGCCTTCGCCCATGGCGTCCCCTTCAAATTTCCGCATTCGCCCGATACAGGGCCGGGTCTGACAGCTGCCGGGCGGGAGTTAGTCCAGGCCTGCAATCGTCTGGGCATCATGCTGGACCTCTCTCATCTCAATGAACAGGGGTTCTGGGATGTGGCGCGTCTCTCGGATGCGCCACTGGTGGTGACACATTCGGCCGTTCACGCATTGTGCGCCTCCACGCGGAACCTCACAGATCGTCAGTTAGAGGCGATTAAGGCTTCAGAGGGGATCGTTGGGCTCAACTTTGAAATTGCGAATATGCGTGAGGATGCCCACAAGGACGCCAATACGCCGTTGAGCGTTATGGTACGTCACATTGACTATCTTGTTGAACATCTCGGCATCGATGGCGTCGGCTTCGGCTCCGACTTTGATGGAGGGATCACAGTAGCACAGGAACTGGGAGATGTAGCGGGATTGCCTAAGCTGGTTGCCGCATTACGTGAGCATGGATATGATGAGGCGGCGCTTCGCAAGCTGACCCACGAGAACTGGATTCGTGTGTTGCGCAAGACCTGGAAAAATGGGTGAGCTGGTAACGAGCCCTGGCACAATTCGTTGCGCTTGACAACGATTAGAAAAACAGGTAAGCTGTGTTCCATATTGTTGCGTAACGCAACGAAATAAAGAAAGGGGAGCGATGATGACGCAGTATCCATCGACAGGAGCACTTTTGCGCGAGGTTGCCCGTCTGCATGTGCAATTGCAGCGTACCAGTGTTACCTGTTGTGGAGGAACCACAACCATCCAATGTACAGTGCTGACCGAGCTGGGCCGTTCGGGTCCGATCACGCTCGCCGTGTTGAGTCGCCGTGTTGGCTTCGACAAAAGCTGGACGAGTCGGGCGGTGGAGCAACTAGTGCACGAGGGATTAGTGGATAAAGTGCAGAGCACAGATGATCGACGGACCGTGCGTCTCTCGCTCTCCTCGCCAGGCAGAGAGCGTCTGGCCGATCTCAACCAGACGCTCAATGATCTGGCGGAAAAGGTATTTGAACATATTCCTGCCGAACAGCATGCAGGGGTTCACGCTTCACTGGAGTTCCTCCACAATGCGCTCCTCACACTCACCAGTGAAGCAAGCAATCAGAAACAAGAGGGAGACACAACGACATGCGGATGCGATTAGCGACGAAGGCCGATGCAGCTACCATCGCCACTATTTATAATCAGGGAATCGAAGATCGGGTGGGCACCTTCGAGACGGATCTACGGACAGAAGAAATGGTCGCCTCGTGGTTCGATGGCAAGCACCCGATCGTGGTGGTAGAGCAGGACAAAGAGCTTATTGCATATGCTTCGACCTCATCCTACCGGGCACGCCCATGTTATGCAGGCATTGCTGAATTTTCGGTGTATGTGCGGCGTGATTGGCGGGGCAAGGGAGCTGGAAAGGTTGCGATGAAGGGATTGATCCAGGAGAGCGAGCAAGCGGGCCTCTGGAAGCTCGTCTCACGAGTTTTCGTCGAAAATGCTGCCAGTCGAGGACTTTTGCATACACTGGGATTTCGCGAAGTGGGCATCTATGAGAAGCACGGGCAGCTGGATGGAGTGTGGAAGGATGTCGTGATTGTTGAATATCTTATCCCCACCAACCTTTCCTGAGTGAGCAGGATTGCGTCCTTTTTTCGCCTCGCTCGTCAACCTGAGTAGATCACTGAACATTCTTGAAAGAAGGATTCTTTTTTTGATGCATACCTCATCATTACCCGTGGCTATTATTGGCGCTGGTCCTGTTGGGCTGGCAGCAGCAGCTCATCTTCTCCGTCGTGGAGAAAAGCCACTCGTGCTGGAGGCTGGTCCTTCAGTGGGAAACGCAATGCTTCAATGGGGGCATGTTCGTCTTTTCTCACCCTGGCGTTATCTTGTTGATCGGGCGGCAGAGGAGCTGCTTGAGACGAGTGAGTGGCAGGCTCCCGATCCTGAGGGCTATCCCACAGGCCGAGAGCTTGTCGAGCGCTATCTACTTCCGCTGGCAGCACTTCCTCAGATGCAGCCTCATCTCGCGCTCAACACGCGTGTAATCGCAGTGGCGCGGCAGGGCTTCGACAAAATGAAATCGCCCGGGCGAGAGCAGGCTCCCTTTGTGCTACGTCTACAAACAAGTGATGGCGAAGAACGAGATATGCTGGCTCGCGCGGTCATTGACGCGTCTGGCACATATGCGCAGCCCAATCCTCTCGGAGCTTCTGGCACGTTCGCGCGGGGTGAGCGTGCATTGCATGATGCCATCTTTTACGGCATTCCCGATGTGATTGGGAAAGACCGGGAGCGATATGCGGGCCAGCGCGTGCTGGTGGTTGGCAGCGGACACTCCGCGTTTAACGCGTTGCTCGAGCTAGCAACACTTGCCGAGCAGGAGCCCTCGACTCGGATCGTCTGGGCTATTCGCCGACACGATACGCAGTTGCTCTTTGGTGGTGGCGAGCGCGATGGACTGCCAGCGCGTGGGCTACTCGGGCAACGCATGCAAGATCTGCTTGAGCGCGGCAGCATTCAACTGGTCACCGGAGTCTCGATTCAGGCGCTTTCTCGCCATGCACAGGGTATTGCCATCGAAGGGGAAGAAGAGCGCATTGGTTTTGTAGATGAAATTATTGCGACCACCGGTTTCCGCCCGGATCTCTCACTCATCCAGGAGCTGCGTGTAGCGCTGGATGCCAGCGTCGAAAGTCCGGTTGCGCTTGCCCCGCTGATTGATCCCAATCTCCATAGCTGTGGCACCGTGCCTCCGCATGGCGTAGAAGAACTTGCGCATCCAGAGGCAAATTTCTACATTGTCGGCATGAAAAGTTATGGTCGCGCACCAACCTTCCTCATGCTCACGGGCTATGAACAGGTCCGTTCCATCGTCGCGGCCCTTGCTGGCGATTGGGATGCGGCACGTATGGTCGAGCTGGTACTGCCGGAAACGGGCGTCTGTTCAACGGATGCAGGAGGCTCTTGCTGTGCTCCGGCTGCGCCCCAACTGCTCACGATTGGAGTGACGCGCAGAGCGGCGATAACCCGAAAAAACTAGTCATTTTCTCACCCTGGGAGTAAAAAACATGGGTAGAAATAGACTACCGTGGCCGACAAAGACGCCATATTATGGATGGATACTGATGGTGGTGCTCGGAATCACCACCATCATTTCTTATGGGACAACACAGTACCTCTTTGGTGTGCTGGTTGTCCCCATCAGCACCACGTTTCAATGGGATCGAGCGAGTATCTCTGGCGCGTATACGCTGGGGCTCATCGTAGCCGGTGTGATCGGGGTCCCGATTGGGCCGCTGTTAGATCGCTCGGGTGCGCGTCTGCTCATGAGTTGCGGATCTGCGCTGGCGGGACTTGCCCTGATCGGGCTATCGCAGATGCATACCCTCTGGCAATTCTATGTGCTCTGGTCCGGTGGACTGGGTCTGGCAATGGCGCTCACGCTCTATCCGGTCACATTCACGATTGTGGCAAACTGGTTTGTTCGCAAACGTGGTACCGCACTGGCGGTCCTGACGTTGATAGGAGGATTATCTTCTCCGATCTGTATTCCCCTCTCAGGGGTTCTGATTGCACAGATCGGATGGCGTACCACGCTGGTCGTACTGGGATGCTCACAGCTCCTGCTTGCGCTGCCATTACACTTCTTTGTGTTGAAACGCCATCCAGAGGATCTGGGATTGTCGCCCGATGGAGAGCCAACGCCTGAGGTAAAAACGTCCCAGTCATTAACGGGCTTCTCGCTCTCAATGGCGTTGCATAGCCCCACATTCTGGATGCTCACCACCTCTCTGTCGCTCGTGATGCTGGGAAGTACGGTTGTATTTGTACACCAGGTCGCCTATTTGATTGGTCGCGGCTACAATCCGGTCCTGGTTGCAACACTCTCCGGAATGCTAGGATTAGTCAGCCTACCGGGTCGTTATGTTTTCAACACACTGAGTACTCGTGTTAGTGCGCAAATGTTGCTCGGACTCAGCATTGTAACACAGGCTATAGGAATGGCAGTGCTGGTTCTGGCCCCCTCGCTTCCCTGGCTGATCCTGTATGTGATTATCTATGGGACCGCGTACGGAGCCTTCTCACCGCTGCGCGCCTCGGTGATGGCCGATCATTTTGGTCGGCGCGCCTACGGCTCGATTACGGCGGTACAGGGAGTGCCTGGGGCGCTCTGCGCCGGGCTTGGACCGCTGGTAGCGGGATGGATTTACGATACATCTCATCACTATGAGCTAGCGTTCTGGCTCTGTGCGGGCGCATTTCTGCTTGGAGCCCTCGGCATATTCGTGACCTCACAACCCCGTAATGAGCACGAAAGCACGACGGTTGAGAAAGTGGAACTGGTACAGGAGGTGGTTGGGAGTAAGATGGAGGGATAGTATGGGATGGAGAGCAGGGGAGAGCCTGTACCCGGTGCCCATCGACCCCATCCCTGTAGAGTCGCCGCTTGTCTGCAATGTCACGTAAATAAGCGTGAAGTGAGCGGCAATCATCCCCATCGTATGGGGCCTCTCGTCTCTGGAGCACCGTGAGCGGAACGAGTTCGCAGGCACAGTTCCGTTCCTCTCCACCGT
>DATJHM010000173.1:0-19680 GCA_035493895.1 Ktedonobacteraceae bacterium | reverse complement strand
AGCAGGGGAAGATAGCCGATGCCGTAAAGCTCTATGAGGAGCTACTCAAGATAATCCAGGAAGTGGGAGATGTGCGGGAAGTGGCGGTGACTAAGGCAAATTTGGGGCAACTCTTATGGCAGGAAGGGGCTTTGCCACAAGCGTTACTGCATATATGGCAAGCATACGTAAGTCTTAGCCAGGAGAGATGTTTGTCTGATGTAGAGGCAGTGAGCGCTATCTTGACCTCAATGAAAGCTATCGATAGCGCTCATTTTAATCTCGTTTGGAAAGAAGTGGTGGACGGCCCTCAACCTGAATGGCTGGATCACGTCCCTCCAGCTGGCTCGGGTATATCGGACGAAGAGCTTGCCCCCATTACGAATGAAATCGTGCAAGCAGTGACCGAGTTTGTCAATGCCCAGGATTGGCAAGAGACGTATCAGGTATTGAGACGACAACAGGCTCTTTTACTCCTGCCCCAGGTAGAACGCCTCTTTGGGCATAATATTGCCCTGGCCTCACAAAGGCAAGAGGAACGATTTGCTAGTATGCTTACTATTCAACTGGAACTGTTGAGTGCTTGTAAGCAGACAAATGTAGAAGAAGCCTGGGCACAATTTCAAGCGAAATACTCCCTAGCAGAGTGAAGTGTTTTGAGCGGCTGACTGTGATCGAGGCGTGCCTCTTCAGGTCACTCGCTTACTAGGGCATCATCGCATCCAGATCGTTTTCTCCAATGATGTGAGATAGATTGCATTTTTGCGAGAATTTTGACAGTTCCCAACGCGCGGTTTGGCATCTGCCTCACTACTTTACCCTATTTTTGAGCTCGTTCATGGGTCCGTGGTGACAGTTCTTTTGACAGTAACCAGTACGAATTCAGACAGGAAAAGACGGAGAGACACAGAACCGATTATAGCTTCGAGAGCGCCATCACATGGCAGAATTTATACAAGAAGCGGGACAATTTTTTCATAATGGTGACATAGGGTTGTCGCCATTCCTTTGTTATATTCTCTTCAGTTTATTTTTCTCTAGCGATAGAAATACGAAGGAATACAACGATGACAACACACGCGTTAGTGCTCGGCGGAGGGGGTATCGCGGGAATTGCCTGGGAGACCGGGATTCTCGTGGGACTGGCTAAAGCCGGGATAGATGTTCGTAATGCCGATCTCTTTGTAGGAACTTCAGCTGGTTCTAATGTAGCAGCACAGATCACCAGCGGCCGGTCGCTGGATGAACTCTTTCAGCGACAGGTTGATCCAGCGCTACAGGCTCATGAATTGGCACCTCAGCCCGACTTCGCGGAGATGTTGGCTGGTTTCACCCGCGCTCTCGAAGAAGGAGGGACGCATTCCGAGATTATGCAACGTATCGGCACTCTGGCGTTAGCGGCTCGTACTACAGTACCAGAGGCCCAACGTCGGGAGGTGGTTGTCTCACGCCTGCCGGTGAATAGCTGGCCCCAATGCCGGTTAGAAATTGTGGCTGTTGACGCGTTCAGCGGCGAGCGAACTATTTTCACACGTGAGTCCGAGGTTGAGCTAGTCGACGCGGTGATGGCGAGTAGCGCATTGCCCTATGTGTGGCCTCCAGCCACGGTCAATCAGCATCGCTATATCGATGGCGGGTGCTACTCGATGGCTAATCTGGACCTGGCTGCTGGCTTCGACAAGATCCTGGTGCTCCAGCCCGATATTCCTCCATTTGCAATACTGGAAAGCCTGGATGCACAAATAGAGCGCGTGCAGCGCCAGGGAGCGCAGATAGAAGTGATTACACCCGATGAAGCGATGAAGGCAGCCCTGGCCTCCGTTGGAGGCAATGTGCTTGATCCCTCCCTGCGAGGAATCGCCGCTAATCTGGGCCGAGAGCAGAGTCGACACGAGGTGGCACGCGTGGCTGCCCTATGGTAATCTATGAATAACGCCTGTAAAAGGGGAAGGAGCAGAATCAATGACAACTGAAATTCAATCTCGTCAGGTCGTACGATCCTATCATGATGCCTGGATATCCGGAGATGTAACCACCGCCGGAACGTTTCTCTCCAACGAGTTCACGAATCTCACGCCGCTCACGAACTACTACGAGCCCGCTCCCTATCTGGACCAGCTCCGCAAATTTAGCCAGCAGGTAACTGGTTTCGATATGCTCAGTGAACTCTATGGAACTGCTGAGGCCACGCTTGTCTATGACGTACATACATCCATGCCCGTTGGCACCATTCGCACCGTCGAGCATTTTCGTCTCACTGATGGCAAGATCTCGACTATTATTCTGGTCTTTGATGCAACACCGTGGCATAAGATGCTTGAAGTGGCAGGTAAGTAATTGAGCCATTCACCTGTTACTCCTGAAGAGCGCTTTGCGATGGTTGTTGGAGAACTCCTCAACCATCCTGGCGTTACTCCTCCGCTGGACGGAGCCTCGGCGAAGAGATGGTTCGGTTCATCAGCCCTGAAAGTTCACGATAAGATCTTTGCGATGCTCGTCAGGGGCAGACTCATTGTTAAGCTTCCAAAGTCTCGCGTCGATACGCTTGTCGCTTCCGACGACGGGGAACGCTTTGATCCCCGTCACGATGGCCACCTCATGAAAGAGTGGATTGTTCTCGATCCCTCCTCTTCCGCCGATTGGCTATCTCTGGCAACTGAAGCCATGACCTTCGTAGCCTCAACATCACGCCCTTTACCACCAGCTGATCCCATGTGATATTTCGGTTAAAAGGAGTAGGGACGCCATAAAGCCGCAGCGGAATGGCGTCCGCGAACTCCTACGATCCCTCCCACTCCGCAGGCAATCTCGGCCAACGGAGGGATCGGCGGTCTCATACACCCGCTTTCTCGTGCTCCGAGATCGCAACAAAAACCATCCATCCTTGCCCCTCCATTCACCCCCTGCGGAGCCAGATCCGTCATCGGCTACCCGGGCGCAGTTCCGTTGCACTCCACCGCGCCACTACTCTACAATGCTTCCGAGTACTCCATCACACGACCAGATTCCATATGCGCACATTACTATAAGCGACCTCTACTACCGCATCATTATAGTCTGCGATCAGCCCAAGCCCGCCGTGTAGATAATTTCCATCGTCAAAGTTATCTATATCTTTGTTATTTACGTAAAGATGAATGCGCGTCCCCTGGGCAACGACTGCGATCACGTTCTCCTGCGTCCCTTTATGGATCGCTGGCGAGGTGGTGTAGCGCATCGAAAGCGAGTTTTGCCCGGTGTTGTCGACGTAGCGGGTGAGACCATAATAACCATCCGCGCAGACCCGATAGAGGTAATACTGTCCTGCTGTCAATTGACGGAACAGGATGCCTCCACAGTGACCGCTGAGGATCTGCATATGCACCTCGAAGACGAAGTCGCTGACATCTGTCGAGTGCGCGCTACAGATGCGGAAGTAGCCTGCTCTGGTCTCTTTGATATGATAGGTGTTGTTGATGAAGGTGCACGAGCCGCCAAGATTATCAGTTGGATCAACCTGCCAGGTTGTCGAGGCCTGGCTGAGGGGATCGTGCATCAACAATTTGCTTGAGCCTGATACATACGGGTTGCTGTCCTGTGCCTGCTCGGTCGCCGTTGCGGCAAACTGGGCTGTCGCGGTGGTCTGTACGGCGTGAGCGGTGGCGTCGCTCGCCGCCTGTGTCGCCTGCGCATAAATTTGCCGGGCATGATTATTATAGCTAAATATACCAATGCCGCCCGCAGTAATAAGTAGCACGATCACAAGAACAAGCAATATCAGGCTCAGCGGATTGCGCTTCCTGACCGGCATAGCCGGTTGCAGTGCTCCAGGGTATGCCCCTCCTCCAGATGGTGTGGTCTCATAGGGTGATACAACAGGATAGCCTGCCTGCCCCGCATGATAGACCGGCGGCGGTGGTGGCGGTGTGTACTCACCATAACGCGGCTGATTTGGCGGAATTGGCCAGGAAGGCGTGGACTGACCGGGCCGCCTCTGTTCGGCTGGATTGATATGCGCTACCTCTGTAGGTTCATAGCTATTTGTGTTCTGAGGACGTTGGGCGGCACTCTCTTCTGTAATGGCGATTGTGAGCAGCAATGTACTGCGTGGTCCTCCTTCGTATGCCGCTTCTCCCATTCCTTCCAGGCGGAGAATCTGGTCGTGATACGCCCGTGCAGGCACGGTGATCAGAACCTGTCTTTGGCCGGGAAGGTTCAGCGTGCGTACGGTGCCTTGCTCTGCCTCCTGTCGGCTAATTGCCAGGGTGGCGTGCAGATCTTGCTGTCTCTTCTCGGTCGCTTGCCGAAATGTATGGGCGAATTCGCGAATCGAAGGATAACGCTCTTCCGGCTTTTTTGCCAGTGCTCGCAAGACGACGGCATCGAGGGCGCTAGAAATATGTGCGTCCAGACGGCTTGGTGGCACCGGTTGGCTCATATAATGCTGACGCATCACCTGCCCTGGCCCACCCTGGAAGGGAGCGGTTCCGGTCAGGAGGAGATAGGCCATGATGCCCAGGGCATACTGGTCCGTTGCTGCTACGGGATGCCCATCCCATTGTTCCGGGGCCATATAGGTTGGCGTCCCTCGTACGTTCTGGCTCATGGAGGAGGTGTTGGCGGTGGATTTCGCTATGCCAAAGTCGGCCAGTAACAGGTCGGGCACGTGGGATTGCGAGGAGCTGTTATGCACGAGAAAATTTGAAGGTTTCACGTCCTGGTGTATGATCTGTCGATCATGGGCATGCTGCAAGGCTTCCGCTGCCTGATTGATAATTGCTGCAACCTCTTCCGGGCGCAGACGTGCGCCAGTATGTGTGCGTAGCCAATCGGCCAGTGAACCTGCGGAACGGTAGGGCATGACCATATAGGTTATGGTATTTCCGTTGCTTGTCTCTTCACCGTAATCGTAGAGCGGGAGGATACGTGGATGGTCGAGCTGACTGATCGCTTTCATTTCTCGGCGGAAGAGGCGCGTCGCATCCTCCAATGCACTATTATTTGGATAAGGCATTACTTCGCTGCGCACGATTTTGATCGCGATTTGACGATTGATACGCGTATCTTCTGCCAGATACACTTCTCCCATTCCCCCACTGCCCAACTGACGTATTAATCGATATCGCCCCAGAAGTGTTCCATCTAGTGGCATTCCCTACCTCCAATTTTACGCATGCTAATCCCTTCATGATCATTAGTATATCATGGCTCTTCATTTGTTAGCTGTGAACTATTCCACTCGAGAAAAGAAATTTGTATGCTAATTGTCTATTTTACTGCTATATTTTCACTGTATTGATTTTTATTTGAGCTATATAAGCAATTTTTTGAGATAAATGTATTTATGGTGTTAGATGTATTTGTTTGACCAAAGAGAAATTTCATGTTATTGTAACGTCCATCTGACACGATGATCTGCAAGGCCGGGATGACTGGCCTTATTACCTGCGCGAGTGGTGGGGGAGTGTTCCCTGCCAGAACGCTCCCCATTGGGGCCTTTCTTTCCTTCTACTCCCTCGCATATGGTAGGTAATCCAGAGAGGTGTTTTTCATGAAACATGCTGCCTTTTGTAAGGCTCAACTGTATTGCACTATTCCTGTCGTCACTTTGATGCTCCTGACGTGTCTTCTACTTCCGTCAAGCATCACTCATGCTCACTCGCTGAGTCCTTCTCTTTCACACGGGACACTGGCTCGACCATATGCCCGGACATATAGTCTACTCTCGCAAAAAGCTGTCCCTCCCACCGATGCGGGTTGCCGCGCCAAATCGCATACCCCCTGTTACAGTCCTCAGGAGATGCGAACGATCTACGGTTTGAATCCGTTACTGAATGCTGGCTATGATGGGGCTGGTCAGACGATTGTGATTATCGATTCGTTCGGGAGCCCGACGCTGGCTCACGATCTGTATGCTTTCGATCAAGGCTATGGTTTGCCTGACCCTCCGTCTCTGCAAATCTACGCTCCTCTGGGCTCTGTTCCTTTCGATTCCTCCAATTCGGATCAGACGGGCTGGGCTTTTGAGACGACTCTGGATGTGGAGTGGGCCCATGCGATGGCTCCCCGTGCGAATATTGTGGTCTTGACCAGCCCTGTCTCAGAGACTGAAGGTGTACAGGGTATGCCTGAGTTTCTGAAGTTAGAGCAATATGCTCTGAAGCGCCATATCGGCTCTATTATCTCTCAGAGCTGGGGCGCGACTGAGAATACGCTTTTTTCTCCCGCGGGCAAAGCGATTTTGAACGCGTATGATAGCTTCTATAAACAGGCTGCCAGCCAGCATGTGACGGTTCTGGCTTCTTCTGGCGATGCAGGGGTGCTCAATCAGGATGAGAAGGGGAAGATCTATCCGTCTCCTACGGTGATTTTTCCTGCTTCTTCTCCCTGGGTGACGGCTGTTGGTGGCACCAGTCTCTACGCGAGCACACGCGGCCACTATATCTCGGAGTCTGTCTGGAATAATTCCCGCTCGGAGGCGAGTGGCGGCGGTATCAGCCAGTATTTCGCTGAGCCTGCCTATCAGAAGTCCTCTCTAAACTCCGCTCCTCTGCGTAACCTTCTGCATGGTCAGCGCGCTATTCCTGACATCGCCTATAATGCCAATCCTTCCACCAGCATTCTGATCTACTTGAGCTTCTTTGGCCAGAAGCAGGCGGGTTACTATACCATTGGCGGCACGAGCGAGGGGGCTCCTCAGTGGGCCGGTATTGTCGCGATTGCCAATCAGAAAGCCGGTCGCCCGCTTGGTTTTCTCAATAATGCTCTGTATCAAATCGGCCGTTGTGCCTGCCCTCGCAATGCCTATCATGATATAACTCATGGCGGCAATGGTTCCGGCAATCAACCCGGCTATCCCGCTCGTGTCGGCTGGGATGCTGCAACTGGTTGGGGAACTCCTAACGCCAGCGTGCTTGTCCCGGCTCTGATCCGCCTCCTCTCCTGATCTCATTTCAGGAGGCACGGGGGCAGAGGGCGTTTTTATGCCTCTCTGCTCCTCTCTTTTCAAATACGAATAGCACTTCATATAGCCAATAATATTGACGTTGATATAATCTCCTGTTACAAATAATGCATCCCATCCATACTGTACAATCTCCGTCCGTTGCTGTTGCGCGCCATTGACATTCATGTATTTTACGCGGTAAGGTATAGAAAACTAAATACTTGAGTTGCTGCTAGGGGTGCCGATTGACGGCTGAGAGGCGATTCTGTTCGAGAATTGTAAACCCTTGTGAAAACCTGATCTGGATCATACCAGCGGAGGGAAGCGGCATCGGTCTGGTTCTTACCCTTTTTGCAATTCAGGCCGCTGTCCCCTTTCCGCGAGGGCAGCGGCTTTTTTTGTATGCTCGTGTAATTTGACTTGTGGAGATGAGTGATGTTATGGGTGCCCCGAAATTAACGCTACAGGGTGTGACGAAGGTCTTTCATACCGGACGACGTACGCTGGAGACGCTCCGTCCTATCGATATGGCGGTTGCGCAGGGCGAGTTTGTGACGCTTATTGGCCCGAGCGGCTGTGGCAAGAGCACGCTCTTTACGATTATTGCCGGTGTGGAGGAGCCCAGCTCAGGTGTGATCTCTCTGGATGGCGAGGTAACTACGCAGCGCGCTGGCAAAGCCGCTTATATGCCACAACAGCCGCTCCTGCTGCCCTGGCGTACGGTCGAGGAGAATGTGCTGCTTGGCCTCGATGTTCGCCGTGTGCCGCGTAAAGATGCGCTTGAGCAGGCGCGCGCACTCCTCAAGCGCTTTGGCCTGCTGGAGTTCGCTGATCACTATCCTGGGACGCTCTCAGGGGGCATGCGGCAACGTGTGGCTCTCTTGCGCACGGTATTATTTAACCCGCAGTTTTTGCTGCTGGACGAACCCTTTGGGGCCCTCGATGCGCTTACCCGTCTCTCCGCGCAGATGTGGCTTCTGGACCTCTGGCAATCTCTCCATGCGAGCGTCGTTTTTATTACGCATGATGTGAGGGAGGCAATCCTGTTGTCAGATCGTATTTATGTATTAAGTGCTCGCCCCGCCAGCATTCTGCGTGTCGTGGAGGTTGATCTGCCTCGCCCTCGTGTGCAGGAGCATCTGGCATTACCTCGGGCCGTCCAGCTTGAGCAAGAACTGGTCGCTCTTCTCTTAAAGGAGCAAACACTATGAGTCTGCGTCGTCTCGCCAGTTATGGTCCGGCCTTTGTGCTTGGTGTCGCGATTTTGTTGATCTGGGAACTGGCTGTACGTACGGGCAGTGTCAATGATTTCTATTTACCGGCCCCTTCTGCAATTATCGTTGCTCTTTTTCAAAACTGGGATGTTATCGCCAGTAATACGCTTCAGACGCTCCTGGAGACGGTTCTGGGCCTCGCCGTGTCTACCGTCCTGGGTCTCTTCCTCGCGATCTTGCTCGATATCACGCCCTGGGTGCGCCGTGCTATCTATCCCATCCTGATCACGTCACAAACGATCCCTATGATTGCGCTTGCTCCTTTGCTTATTGCCTGGTTTGGCCTGGGCCTGGGACCAAAGGTGGTTGTGGTGACGCTCTATTGCTTCTTTCCGATCTCGGTCGCATGTGCGGATGGTCTTTTTAGCGTCGATGCGGATCTGGTGCGCCTCATGCGCAGTATGCATGCTTCTCGCTGGCAGATCCTCTGGCTGGTGCAACTCCCTGGTGCCATGCCCTCTTTTTTCTCGGGTCTGCGCATGGCTGCTACCTATAGCATGACGGCAGCTATCTTCGGCGAATTTGTCGCTGCTGAGCAGGGCTTAGGGGTATACATGAAGCTCTCTTTTAATGCGCGGGTGATTGTGCTGGTGTTCGCTGCTATTCTGGTGACGGCTCTGCTGAGCCTGTTTCTCTTTGGTTTTGTTTCTCTTATTGAGCGCATTGCTTTGCCGTGGTATCACGGGGCGAGGCGTCGGATCTGATAGCCGTTTATTTATTTTCTACTATGGTCTCTTTTTTTTTGTATGAGAGAGGAACTGCTATGACTACTCGTAATCGCCTGCTTTTAAGCATCGGCCTGCCTGTGTTGTTAGTGATTGTGGTGATTTCGGCCTTTTTCTGGCAGCAGAACGCCAGTAATCCGCCCGTAAAATCGTCAACGGGAACCCAGAAATTGACGACGCTCAAGCTGGCGCTGGATTGGACGCCCAACACCAATCACACCGGCATTTTTGTCGCGCAGGAGGAGGGGTGGTATCGTCAGCAAGGGATAAATTTGCAGATTCTTCCGTATTCTTCAAATGTTACTCCTGATACGATGGTCAGTCTCGGTCAGGCTGATGTCGGCATTAGTTCAACCGAGAGTGTCGTCGCGGATGCTGCGGTCGGCCAGCCTGTTGTCTCGATTGCTGCGATCCTTCAGCATAATACGTCTGCCCTGGTCACGCTTGCCTCTTCCGGCCTGACTCGCCCACGCGATCTGGATGGCAAGACGTATGGTGGCTTCGGGGCCCCTTATGAATCTGCGGTGGTCGGTCAGATCATTAAAAACGACGGCGGCAAGGGCACGTTCAAGAATGTCACGCTTGACGTTGATGCGATGGATGCCTTGAAGGCGAAGCGCATCGATTTTGTCTGGGTATTTATGGGCGTAGAGGGCGTCCAGGCGCAAATGGATAATGTCAAGCTCAATGTGTTCCCCGTGACTCAATACGGTATTCCCGACTACTATACGCCCACGATTATCACGGGCCCGACTCAGATCAAGAACGAGTCTCCACTTCTACACAAATTTATGCAGGCTACTGCCCGAGGCTACGAATATGCTCGCTCTCATCCCAAAGAGGCGGCTCAATTGCTCATGAACAGCAAAGCTGTGCCGAAGGGAACGTTCCCCAATCCCGCCTTTGTGCTCGCCAGCCAGCAATATAACAGTGCCCACTACGCCGATCCAGGTCGTAAATGGGGCCTGCAAGATGCCGCTGCCTGGCATGGCTACCCGGAATTTATGCTCAAATCCGGGGCCGTCTTCGACAAAAACGGCAAGCCCCTCCACTCCCTGAACCTGGACAATCTCTACACTAACGAGTTCTTATCCTGACCTCTGGCGAATCTGGTTGGATGATCTCGTAGATGTGCAGGTCACTATATTACCCTCAGGTAGAGAAATCTCAACCCGATAAACTCTATAGTGCACATTTCTCTACCTGCTAAAAATACCTCATAGGTGAGAACTCTCTCTCCTGCATGCCTTGCTTCCGCTAAAGAAGCGTATGGTTGGTAGCAAAACTGGTGCTGATTTCTTCTCAGGAGAAGACGCGTAAAGAGCGTTCTGTTTCTATCCTGAGTGAGAAGAAGAAGCCGCAGCAGGTGGTCGTGATACAATGCATGAACATGCATATATCATGGCCTACAATGTGGCTTCTGTTCCTCCTGACAATAGAGGTTACATAAATTATAGTAACCATCTATTTTTCTGTAACTATTGACGCATTCATCGAATATGAGTACATTTTTGAGGACAAGCAGAAACGCGATTTGCTTGCAGATTTGTTCACTCACTGAGAAAGGAGCGGTTTTTACTGTGATGAAGAAGGAAGAGAAGGCTACTGTTGCCTGGCAAACCTCTAGAGAGCAGGAATTGGCACCTGTTACGATGCCAACGGAAGTTTGTGAACTCTCTGATGAGGATCTCTCACAGGTAACAGGCGCACGTGCATCCTGGGGTGGCTGGGGTGGCTGGGGTGGTGGCTGGGGTGGCTGGGATGGTGGCTGGGGTGGCTGGGGTGGTTGTGGTGGTTGTGGTGGCTGGGGTGGTTGTGGTGGCTGGGGTGGCTGCTAGTAGGGTACTATATACGTGAGCTTGACCGGTATTGTGCATGTCTGGATACCTGGTAACAGGTGTAAATATGGTGATTAAATGGGAGGATTGTTAAAAAGTTGGACTTTACCTCCCATTTAATTCTCGTCGTATTTACAGCAGGCGTATACAGTCTGGAAGAATGATGTCCCTACTGTGGCAATCAAAGGATCTTGAGTTCTTCCTTCGCTGTATGCACTACTAGCAGTACACCCTGCTCCAGCGAAATCTCCGCCTGCTGCTCCGTCAATACGTTGCTCACGCCCCGCGCCTTGCCAAAGCGTAACGTCCCCCCTTGCAAAGGATAATACAGGCCCTGCGTCTCGATTCCCCTGGCATCTATGGTGACGGGAAAAAGCGAAAGATAATCCCCTTTCTGTCCCCTGATTGTGCTCCTACCCGGCCCCTGCACAAGCCAGCAGCGCGAGGGACCATCCACAATGCAGATGGGCACGCTCAGAAAGTCTGCCAGCAAGAAAATATTCGCAATCTCGTGCTCGATCCGCTCCCCACCCAGCGCGCCGAGCAGCGTGATCCGACTCGCGCCCATCGCCAGCGCACTCTGAATCGCCAGTTCGGTATCCGTTTCATCTTTCTCAACATTTGCCCCGCTGAACTGACTCCCCTCGTCCAGAAAACTTTGCAGCGGCTCCTGTAACGAATCCATATCGCCCACAATCAGCGCAGGCTGGTAGCCATACTGGCGCGCCGTGCTCGCCCCACTATCAGCCGCAATAATCAACTCCGCCGTCTCCAAAGCCTCCGTGACGGCTTTTCCCGGACGAACAGTGCCCCCCGCAAAAATGATACTATGCATCTAAAGGTGATACCTTTCCTGAAGAATCGTTTTTCGTATATACATAATAACATCTCGCCGCCCACCACCACCTCCCGCATAAACATTGAGGTAGGGACGGGGTTTATCCCCGTCCGCGCGTCGGATGCCCGTCCGCGTGACGGCGCAGGATGGACCATTGGCTGATCGCGTAGCCGAAATTCTGTTCTATTCGTTACTATAAGGGAATCGTTTTATGAATAAGAGGATGTATGTATGGCGATAATCACCAAGGTGCCTCAATCCTGGGGACGTTACCCCCGCCTGACACCACGTCAGGTGTTGCCTATCCAGTGGCGACATGAGTTACCTGATTTAAGCATGCTTCCCGCTCCACTGCTTCCCTATGCCTGTGGACGCAGCTACGGCGATAGCTGTCTGAATCAGGATGGCGTATTACTCGATGTCAGTTCTCTCAATCGCCTGATTGCCTTCGATGAGCAGGAGGGGGTGTTACGCTGTGAGGCCGGTATGACGTTTGCGGACATTCTCCAGGTGATTGTGCCCTGTGGCTGGTTTATACCGGTATCGCCGGGCACGAAGTTTGTTTCTGTGGGTGGCGCGATTGCCAACGATGTGCATGGCAAAAATCACCATGTTGCGGGCACGTTTGGCTGCCACGTGACGCAATTTGAACTGTTACGCTCGAACGGCGATCGCCTGCTCTGTAGTCCGTCTCTGAACAGCGAACTCTTCCGGGCTACTATTGGCGGCCTGGGTCTGACCGGCATTATTCTCTGGGCTGAGTTCCGTTTAAAGCCCATTATGAACCCGTATATTGATATGGAATCGATCCGCTTTGCATCCCTCGATGAGTTTATGGCCATCTCGGCCGAATCTGATCAATCCTATGATTATACTGTTTCCTGGGTCGATCTTCTGGTGGGAGGGAAGGCCGTCTGTCGTGGCAAATTCTCGCGCGGCAATGCGAGCCAATCGACGAAATTGCGCCTCCAGTCTCTCGATCGAAAACATATGCCTCTCTCGGTGCCTTTTGATCTTCCTTCTTTTGCTTTAAATTACTATACTGTGAAAGCTTTTAACGAAGTCTATTATCGTGTGCAAACTGTAAAACGTGTGCGTAAAGTTGTCTCTTATGAGCCTTTTTTCTATCCGCTGGACTCTATCCATGATTGGTATCGTCTTTATGGCCGACGTGGCTTCTTACAATATCAATTTCTGGTGCCCTTTGCGCAGAGCTACGATGCCATGCGTGAGGTGATGGGCCGCATTCGCGCTTCCGGTGAGGGCTCGTTTCTGACGGTATTGAAGCAGTTTGGGACGATCAAATCGCCCGGTATGCTCTCTTTCCCTCGCCCCGGCCTGAATCTGGCGCTGGACTTCTCGTATCGTGGCAAAAAAACTTTGCGTTTGCTTGATGAGCTCGATCAGGTGGTGCTACAAAGCGGTGGTCGTCTCTATCCGGCAAAGGATGCGCGTATGAGTGCCGCTACTTTCCAGACCTGCTATCCAGAGTGGAAAGAGTTTACGCGCTATATTGATCCCAGGTTCTCTTCTAGTTTTTGGAGACGTGTGACGGTGCCAACGGCGTCTATGGCGCAACTGGCGCACGAATAAATTTTGGTGGATGCATTATGGCTATAAAATTACTGATTCTCGGTGCGACTTCTGCAATTGCGTATGAGACTGCGAAATGTTTTGCCAGCGATGGGGCCAGTCTCTTTCTGGTTGCGCGCAACGCCGACCGTCTGGAGACGCTTGCGCAAGATCTGAAGGCGCGCGGTGCCGCACGTGTGGAAACGTGTGTCCTTGATCTCGCTGATTTTGATTGTCATCAAGAGCTTATGGAGCAGGCGCTGAGCACATTGGGGGGACTGGATATGCTGCTGATCGCCTATGCTACGCTTGGGGATCAGCGTCAGTGCGAGTTGAGTGTGGCGGAAACGTTGAAAGAGCTGAATAATAACGCGCTCAGTGTCATCTCTTTGTTGACGATTGCCGCGAATTATTTCGAAAAACGTCGCCGTGGCTGTATCGCGGTCATCTCCTCTGTTGCCGGTGATCGTGGCCGTAAGAGCAACTATGTGTACGGAACAGCCAAGGGGGCGCTCAACGTCTTCTTACAGGGTCTGCGTAACCGTCTGGGCTCCTCCGGCGTCACTGTCCTGACGATTAAGCCGGGTTTCGTCTCTACGCCTATGATTTCCGGTCGCAAGAAGAGCCTTCTGTCTGCGAAGCCGGGACCTGTGGGCGAGGGCATCTATCAGGCTATGCTGAAGAAGAAGGATGTCGTCTATCTGCCCTGGTTCTGGCGTCCCATTATGCTCGTTGTCAAGAGTATTCCCGAGGCCCTCTTCAAGCATCTCTCTTTACAATAATCAACATGAAGCGCGATCCCTACCTCTGCGGATCGGCGCGATGGCCGGGGGCACGCAGGCAAGACAACAGGGTGCATGTGGTCCCCCCCTCGAAGAAAAGCAGAGGTAGGGGCAGCGGTTTATCCCTGCCCGCGTCCCCCACCGGCCCTCTCGGCTCTCAGGTTGATGCGTATTACTCGCTCTACCAATCTCGCCCCCCTATCAGTTCTCCATCTGCATGCTGACCGCGAAAATCACTGCTCCTATGAGGATGAACAGGACGCCCAATCCTGCCATGCCGAAGATGAGCAAGTTCATGTTGGTTCCCCCCATCTCACTATTCGGCGGCGGAGTAGCCTTATTATTATCCTGATTCGGCGTCACCGCGCTTGCCGACGTAGGTGTGGGGGATGGTTGGGCCGTGGCTGTCGGTGTGGGAGATGGCTGTGGGGTTGGCGTCGGTGTCGGTGTGGCCTGTGCTTTGATCGTAAGACTATCGTTTCTTGTAGCCATGAGCGTTTTATCATTGACCGCATACGCCTGAATTCCATACCTGCCTGCCTTAGCAGTATCTGGAATCGTGAGATTAATCGCGAAGCTACCTGCCGCATCCGGCAGCACATCGGTATTTCCGACGAGTACCGTGGTATCACCGTTGCCAGCTATGACTGCAATATTCAGTTGTTGTACCGGAAGCCAGTTCTTGCCGCTCAGCGTCACGCTCTGACCGGCTGTGACACTGGTTGGCGAAACGCTCAATGTGACATCTGCTGCCAGCGTAAATGTGTTGCTGGACACGGTTTTTGTTCCGCCTGGATCTGTCGCATTTACCAGGCACAGATAATATTTGCCTGCCTGACTGATACTGCCCGGCCAGGTAAGATCCTGGCTCAGGGACCCTCCGCTGACGGTGACGGTGGCGGGGGTGAATGCCTGTAGTCCCAGTGTGTCAGGATCGCCAGTGGTACAACTTGCCTCGTCCGTTGTTGTATAGAGATTGTAGGAACCGTCCGGCGTGAACCCGCTGCCTTCAATATGAAATGCTGTCCCGCTACGCCCGCCTGTCTGTCCTGTGATCGTGAACTGTGCTCCTGCGGCCAGCGCCACAGGTTGCGTGAGAGGCGTGCTGATCGCGAGCGTCAGGGCTGTCAGACAAAAAAAGAGTAAAATGAAGCGCTTGCTTATGTACATAGTCACGTGTTGCAGTCCTCTTGCTAATAGCGATCTTCTACCGGCAGATAATAAGAAGAGATCCACTACAAATAAACGCGCTATCTGCTTGACTTATCTCAGGAAAATTATCCCTCTGCTTTTATTGTACTTTGCCGCTTCATTTTTCTCGTCAATGTATTGTTACTTGCTGGCCTGATCGCGCTGCCTGAGCGCTTCATAGAGGGCAATGCTGCCAGCCACGGCAGCATTCAATGAATTGATATATCCGTTCATGGGGAGCTTAATCAGGACATCACAATGCTCTCGTACCAGCCGGCTGATCCCTTTCCCTTCGTTGCCTACGACCAGCGCGAGTGGACCAGAGAGGTTCGCCTGTGTATAGAGCGTGCTGGCTTCTCCGGCCAGTCCTGCCACCCAGATGTTTTGTTTTTTCAGATAGTCAATTGTGCGTGTGAGGTTCTGCTCCTGTGCGATCAAAAGATGCTCGGTTGCTCCGGCGGAGGTTTTGACGACGGTGGCGTTAATTTCGGCGGCGCGATGCTCCGGGATCACGATTCCATGTACGCCAACTGCTTCAGCCGTTCGCAGCAGTGAGCCAAGATTGTTGACGTCCTGGATGGCATCAAGCAGCAGCAGGAAGGGGGGTTCTTGTTTGCGGATCGTCATCGCCAGGATCTCATCCAGATCGGCATAACGTCGCTCTTCGACCAGTGCCACGCAACTCTGATGTATTGCTCCCTTGCTCAACTGATCGAGACGTGCACGTGGCACGAACTCGACTGGCACGTGTTGCTTTTCGGCCTCGTGCATAATCGCTACGATCGGCGGCGATTCGCGTTGCCCCTCGACCAGCAGCACTTTTTTGACCTGTCGTACAGAATGTAAGGTTTCCAGTACCGGATTACGACCCCAGATATATTCAGGCATAGTCCCTCTCAACTTTTCAATGTGTCTCAACCCATAGCATAACCGCCCCGTCAATATGCCCGCCCTTATTGGATAAATCCCTTCACGCTCGGGTTGAAGCGCAGAAGTGAGACCAGATTGAGGAACTGCTGATACGTCTCCTGGAGCTTCTCCCCTTTCGCCAGACCTTTGATCACGAGCGGTCCCGCCTCACCTTCAATGTGAAAGATGAGCGTACCATCACCTGTCAGCCGATTGCTAAAGCTCTGCTTGAACTCAATATTGTGGACACGTAGTAGTTCATAGGTAACCGTCGTCTTGCCGAATATACCTTTCGTGATCTGGAAACGCCCCTGATCGATCCTATATTCGGTACTGACGATGCGCAGGTAGCGAACCAGCCCGTTCAGGAGCGCAAAGAGTCCCCAGAGCGCCACCAGACCGAGCACGACCACGATGCTTATGCCTGCAAATCCGCTCGTTGCTCCGCTTGTGAGGAGTGAAAAGGCGATGCTAAAAGCGATGATGAGGATCAGGCCGAAGATGCTCGGCATGAAGCTTCCCAGGTAAGCTGATACGGATGGGTGCCCTTTAATGCGCAGCGCATCGATGACGGCGAGCGTATTCTGTGCTCGTCGTGAGGGATCATCGCGCAAAAAATCGTACGCGCCATATCGCTGTGGTGCTGTGTAATTATTGCTACTCTGATCTCCTCCCGAACTCATCACTTGCTCCATGCCTCGATAGCCCCCATAGTTCTGGTTGCTATCGCCGGGCGTAGGCTGCGAAGCAGGCGGAGTAGCGACGGTTGGCATCATATAAGGGTTGTTGTTGGATGCAGATGGTACGTAAGGGTTGCCCTGATAGCTGCTCTGGTCATTGAATGCGGATTGCGAGACAGGAGGCACAGCGATGGTTGGCATATTGTGAGGATCGTTCCCTGCGCCTGCGGAGAGATTTGCTCCATTGAATGCAGGTTGCGTTGTATAGCTCGGATATGCTGGTAGCCCTGCTTGCACGAGGCCGCCTTGCTGTTGCGAAAGAGCCTGCCGAGCCTGTTGATGTTGTGGATCAATGGCAACGGCCTTGCGAAAATAGCCCTGTGCCTCTTCCCATGACTGCTGCTGTTGCGCAATCAATCCCAGTTGATAATGGGTATCGGCATAGGAAGGGTCCTGCTGGAGCGATTGTAACAGGTAGTTTCTGGCCCCGGCTGGATCGTTCAATCTACTGCGTACCATTCCGATGCCGTAGAGCCCCTGCGCCACAAACTGGCCCGAGGTGACCACGCGCCGAAACGACTCTTCGCTTTCCGCTAAATTGCCGTGTTGCAATTGTTCGCGGGCAAGGGTCAATAAATCCTGAATAGATTGTGTCATGTCGCTTTCCCTGCCTCGTCTGGTTATAGACCTCACTCTGGCTCTGGCTTATACTATATCTTGCTCTTGTCTATCTCGCAAGAATAGCTTCCTTGAAATTTTTGCTCTGTATATCTCTTCTAAGGCCAGGTCCCTCTATAGAGAAAGACGTATGCAAATACAAATGCCAAAAGCAAAATCCCCACCATGCACCCCACACCACGCATCGTCCATCGAACGTTGAGGTAGGGGCAGGGTTTATCCCTGCCCGAATGCGGCCCGATGCGGTCCGACGACGGTTGTTTTACCCTTGCTCGAGAGAGGGCTCACCTCTGCTTCTATCTGTTGCATCCTCTTCATTTTCGTCCTGCGTAAACAGGCCATAGAGAAGTTCGCTTACCGGGGCGAATGTTTTGCGATGATGATCCGTCACACCATGTGTGGACAGGGCTGCAATATGCGCGGCCGTGCCATAGCCTTTGTGTTGATCAAAACCGTAGTGAGGATAGTCATTGTGCAACGCAATCATGAAACGATCTCGTGTGACTTTGGCAATGATTGAGGCCGCTGCAATTGAGAGACAACGTGCGTCTCCCTTAATGATCGAACGTTGAGGTTGTGGAAGATTGGGAAGGGTGAGCGCGTCAAGCAATAATGCCTCTGGCTCAGGCGTGAGTTGATCGAGTGCCTGACGCATTGCATATTTAGTCGCCTGTAAAATATTTCGTTGGTCGATAAGCTCGACAGAGCCGACGCCGATCCCCACTGAGATGGCGTGCTCCATCACAATGTCATAGAGCCGTTCGCGGGCGGCAAACGTCAATTGCTTGGAATCATTGACACCCGCAAAGCGGGCCAGCGTCTCCGTGGTATCCTCTGCCAGCGGAAGAATAACAGCCGCAGCCACAACCGGACCTGCCAGGCAGCCCCGTCCTGCCTCGTCAAGTCCTGCCACAAGAGAATAGCCCTGTGTATACAGGGCCATTTCTTCTTCCAATGTTGGTGCTGACTTATTTCGCTTCAGCAGATGCGCTCTCCTTGGCTGCTTTCTCTGCTGCCTGCTTGCTGGTCATCGGACGCAGCTCTTTCAGGCGCGCCGCCTTACCGGTCAGGCCACGCAGATAGTACAGTTGCTTACGACGTACGCGCGCATGACGAAGTACTTCGATCTTATCAATACGGGGAGAGTTCAGTAAGAAAGTACGTTCGACTCCGACGCCATTGGTAATACGGCGGACTGTGAAGTTTGCGTTCACTCCACTGTTGCGCAGGCGCATCACGACGCCCTCAAACGGCTGAAGGCGCTCGCGGTTTCCTTCAACAACTTTTACGTGCAGGCGCACAGTGTCGCCTGAGCGCAGTACCGGTACGTCTTTTCGTAACTGAGCACCTTCGACTGCGACCAGTAACGCCTGCCCTGCCGGTTTCGTTATGTTTTGTTTGTCGGCCATCCCTAAAAACCTCCTGGTGCGCTCAGTGCCCTACGCTTTTCAGTAGATAGGTTGCGGAGCAATGGGCGCTACACATTATTTTGTGTTGAGCTGCTTCATCAAGCGTGATTTACGGCGAGCGGCATTGTTCTTATGAATGACGCCCTTCTTTGCGGCACGATCCAGCTCGCTCACGGCTGCGCGAACTGCTGCCTCGGCATCTTCGGCGTTAACGCTCGTGGCCACGATTGCGGTGCGAGCTTTGGTTACCTGATTTCGTACTATCGATTTGATGCTGCGATTGTGTGCGCGGCGCTTCTGTTCCTGGCGCATGCGCTTTTCAGCAGCGGCATTATTGGGCATGTAGGTATCAATCCTCCCCGTAACGTCTGCCCCTTCACTTGGGCTCTTGAAAATCAAAAATGCCGACAATGCGTCGGACTGAATGCCCGTAGATTATAGCAGAAGCCATAATCTCTGTCAAACGCACGTGACTATGTGCCGCTCCTACCTTTCCTGAGCCTCTTTGCTTCCCAAAAACTCTTTTTCAATTGCTTTTCCAAAAAAATAATTTACTACACACTTTTACTGTCAGATAACCTGTATTATTCTAATCGTTTCGGCTATACATAAATACACATTTATGTATAGCCGGGTCGTTGTGTGACATATGCTCGCTCACAGGCCAGTCCTTCTTCCAGCCATTCTTCGATTTATGCAGCTTCTAAAAAATACCCCTGTATAGTGGTCTAGATGACTTGACAATAAGGGGAGAACAGAGTACAGTTAATGCATAACCTCTCGCTTTTGATCATACGCATACCTGGGATGAATTTTGAGGTATCATATGCTTTTGCGTACAAGCTTGTTGCATAGAACATGCGGTCGTCTGGACTACATG
>DATJHM010000172.1:0-19289 GCA_035493895.1 Ktedonobacteraceae bacterium | reverse complement strand
ACGCGAGCGATCGGCTGCAACCGAGCCGTGGGGACCGGTGAGCGCGTAATTGCTACCCATTGTAGAGAAGCAGACAAGCAGCATCCAATACGCATCAGCCGAAAAAAGGATGAGCTATTCGAGAGGGCCGGTGGGGCTACGAGGATCGACATGAAGCGCGATCCCTACCTCAGCCTTTCTTCGAGAGGGGAGACCACATGCACCCCTTGCCAAAAGAGACCCGGTTCGCAAAACACAACAGGGAAGGGCCGGGCTCATCCCGCCTGCGTTCCCCACCGGCCCTCTCGAATAGCTCATTCTTTCTTCGGTTGATGCGTATTGGGCGCAGACCAGCCGTGCCTTTATGGATGGGTGTCTGGCAGGGCATTGACGAAAGCGATGAAGTGGTCGCCCCGGTCGAATTCGTTGAGGAACATGCCAAAGCTGGTAAAGCCGGGCGAGAAGAGCAGGATATCGCCTGGTCTGGTCAGGGCAAGAGCGGCCTCCATGGCCTGGGGAAAATTATCGTAGAGGCCACGGACCGGACTGGATACGCCCTGTTTGTGCGCTTCGGCTTCAATGGCGGGCAAGAGTTCGTCGGTGCCGTTGCCGCTGAGAAGAATCACGTCGCGGCTGCGCTCAACGATGCGTTCGGGCCAGTGTTCCAGAGGGAGATGTTTGGTATTGCCGCCTGCAACCAGCACGATAGGTTGCGCGAACGCTTCGAGAGCGACCTGACCGGCGATGGGCGTGGTGCTGGAGCTATCGTTGATATAGCGTACGTTATTGAGTACGCGTACCTCCTGCAAGCGGTGGGCGATACCGTGGAAGCGGCGTACGCTCTCGGCGATGATCGTATCGGGAACGCCGAGGAGTTGGGCCGTAGTGGTGGCGAGTAAGATATTCTCCAGATTATGCTGACCGGCCAGAGGCGTTTCGCGGAAGAGAAAAGGTTTGAGTTGCTCTGAGCCGCGTGCAAAGCTACCGCCGCGCTGTATGCTGGTGTACCAGGTCTGGGCGGTTGCTTCTGCGCCAAAGCGGCGTGTCCAGGGATTGTCGTAATTGAAGACCGCAATATCGTTGGCCTGCTGATAGCGGAAAATATTGGCTTTGGCCTGCGCATAGTCTTCCATGCCGCTATAGGTATTGAGATGATCGGGATAAATATTAGTCATTACGGCTACGTGCGGGCTGCGTTTATGTGGGGCCAGTCCCTCCAATTGCCAGCTCGAAAGTTCCAGCACCACCAGCGTCTCCGGATGAATTTGTGGCAGGAGGGAGAGCGTTTCCACGCCCGCGACATTGCCGCCCAGCAGCGTCTCTCTGCCGCTGGCGCGGAGAATTTCGTAGAGCAGACTGCTGGTCGTAGTTTTGCCGCGTGTGCCCGTCACACCGATGATCTGCGCGGGACAGGCGAGAAAGAAGAGGCCAATCTCCATTTCGATATGCGCGCCGTGTGCTCTGGCGAGCTGTAAATAAGGCGAGCTGGCAGGGACGCCGGGATTGCGTATGACAATGTCGGCCCATTGAAAATCTTCGTTGCGATGCTGGCCGAGGATAAATTCGATGGGTAAGCCAGCCAGCGCTTTTACGCTTGGAGCGAGCACCGCGGGCGATTTCATATCGGTGACGCGTACAATCGCTCCCTGCTGTGCCGCATAGCGAGTGGAGGCCATCCCGGAGCCTTGCAGCCCCAGGCCCATCACCAGAACGCGTTTGCCTCGGAGATCCATACTTTTTCAAATCCTTCTTTTGCTCTATCGGCTTATCTGGTTTGTTTCTTGTGTGAGGCCATCATAGCAGAAACTGGTCGTAGAGACAAACCACAAGCAGCGCCGCTACGAGGGGATGGGTATGAATGTATTGGCGTGGAAACTATGCTATAATTGGTCCTCAGCGGCGGTAAAAGCAGAAGCGATAGTGCTGGAGAGCAGGATTTTTTTAGGAAAAGCAGGTGAGGAAGTTTCATGACCGTGACAGCAGGCCAACTTATAGGCAGCTACCGCATCGTGCAGGAGATTGCACGTGGACAGTATGCCTTGATCTATAAAGCGACCCATATTGTGCTAAAAAATCGGATAGTGGCCCTGAAGCTTTTGTATACGATGAGCGTGAGTTCGGAGCAAGAACTCGAGGAAGTCTTCCAGGAAGCACGCATCCTTGAGCAGCTTCAGCATCCACACATTTTGCCCGTCATTGATACCAATGTGTATGAGAGACATCCCTATACCGTGACCGAATTTGCCGTCCACGGCTCTTTGCGGGATCGTCTGCGCAAACAGAAAAAGCAGCCGCTGTCCCTGACGGAAGCGCTGGCGATTTTAGGGCAGATTGGCGAGGGGCTGCAATTTGCCCATGACCACAAAATCGTACACTCCGACATCAAGCCAGAGAATATCCTGTTCGATGCCAGCAATAGCGTACGTATCTCCGACTTTGATAATGCGCGTATCTTGCGTAGAGCAAACGAGCAGGCAAGCAACGGAGGCGGCACACCCTCATATATGGCACCGGAGCAATTTCAAGGGAAAGTGCGCAAAGAGAGCGATCAGTATGCTCTGGGGTGTATCGCGTATGAGCTGCTTACAGGAGAACGGCCATTCAAAGGCGATGACCTGCCCACGTTAACGCAGGCCCATCTGCATAGTGAGCCACAATCTCCCTCGCAACTCAATGCAGAGGTATCACCTGGCTTAGAGCAGGCAATTCTACGAGCAATGGCAAAAAGATATACAGAGCGGTATGAAAGCGTTGCAGCCTTTATGCAAGCGCTGACAACAGCCCCGGTTGGATCAGGCAGGAAAGCAGGGCAGAATGGGCAACTGGTCCTGAAAACAGGCAAGCAGGCAAAGACGGGTGAGGAAGAGATTTATTACGAAAAAACGCTTGTAGAGGAAGTTGTGCACGAGGATGATCCGTTTGCCGCAATCACCATTGTCGAGGAGCAGGCTCCTGTGAAGCGTAGAGCCGTGCGTAAGACCACAGGCAGCGTCAAAAAGACGTCTGCCGCGCCAGCGAAAACGGTTGAGGCAAAAACGAGCAGAAAGCCGGAGAAAGCGTCCGAAGAGCAGGCAGGCGTAAAAGTGCGGAAAAGCGGGAGTGCTCGTCCCCAGGCAGCGGCAAAAAAATCGACGCAAGCAGAAGAAAAGGCACTGCCCGCCCACATGCTTGCCCGGGAAGCGATCAGGCCCAAACAAACGTTGCCCGAAGAGGGGATTGTGAAAAAGAAAGTGACGAGAGTGCGTAAAGTCGTAGCGAGCAGTGAAAGAAGCGTGACAGCGCGGAAACGGACAAGCGCAAAAACAAAAGCGACAGATTAAAGAGATAGAGTGAGAAGGCAGTATTCCCTTCTCAAAATGAGAAATACTGCCTTACTGCGAGAAACAAAACGAGCATGCGTTTATTTGCCGCTGCGGCTGCGAGCCTGGAAGCGACGGAGCAAAGCATCCGAAGTCACCGCCAGAACGAGGACCAGGCCTTCCACAATCTGCTTGATGTCAGATCCCTGGCTCTTCAAGGCCAGTCCGTTCTCCAGGCTACCGATGATCAGCACACCCAGAACAATGGCCCAGACCGAGCCACGACCACCGAAGAGGCTGACGCCTCCGATCACCGCAGCGCCGATAGCATCCAGCAAGAGTGAAGGGCTGACCTGACTGGCGACCGAGAGACCGCGTGAAGCATTCACAATACCAGCGGCAGCCGCCAGAGTGGAGCAGAGGGCAAAGATCACGATACGAAGTGCAACCACATTGATACCGGCGCGACGTGCGGCCTCCGCGTTGCCGCCGACCGCATAGACGTGGCGACCAAACGGCGTTTTCGTCAGAATAAGCCAGAAGATAATAATCAGGCCAAAGAGAATCGCCGTCGAATAGGGAACGCCCGAACTGCTCTCGAAGAGAGCGACCGCCCCTTCGACCAGTACGAAAGCAAGCCCGCAACGTAAGCCCAGCATAAGTGGCGAGGTTGTACGAAGTCCAGCCCTTTTACGGGTAAGATACGTGTAGACCTGACTGGCAATATAGAGTAGTACCGCAATCGTCGGCAGGCCGATGCCCAGAGTATCGGTCAAAAAGCTGGTAGGAGTGCCAGCAATCGCATCAATAAAAGGATCGGTAATAATCAAGGTACTCTGACCATTTAACAGCCTCAGCAGCAGGCCTGAATAGGCGATCGAGGCGGCCAGCGTAACAATAAAGGAAGGAATGCGCAGGATAGCGACAAAGAAGCCATTGAGCGCACCAATTAAAGCCCCGGTAAGGAGGGCGGCGGGGATAGCGATACCCGAGGGGAAGCCCATGCGCTCAGTCATGACCGCCATAACTACCGCGCAGCAGACACTGACCGCGGCAGCCGACAAGTCAATTTCACCGAGGAGCAAAACGAGGATCGAACCCAGGCCAATGATACCGATATTCGCGATCTGGAACGCCAGATTGGTAAAGTTTTCAGGACTAAGAAAAATGCCATCGCTTACAATCGTGAAGAAGACGACCACCACAATCAGCGTCACCAGAACCGGTACAAAGCCAAGGTCACTGCGTAGAAGCTGGCTAATAGTACGGCGAGGAGTATAAGAGGGAACTTCTACCGCGCTCTGTGGGCTGGGGACGGTTCCTTGTGAAGATTCTGCAAGATCTGTATTTTGTTCAATCATATCGCTCATGCGAGATTCCCTCCTAACGCACTACCAGATGAGGTTGTTTCCGACTGTACAGGGCCAAACTCAGCGCCCGTAATGGCGGCCACCACGCGTTCAGGTGTGGTGGCGTGAACATCGAAAGTGTTCACGCGGCGGCCCAGGCGCAGGACAATAACGCGATCGACGACTTCAAAGACATCGGCCAGATTATGAGAGATCACCACCACCGCCAGGCCCTGTTCGCGTAAGCGGTTGATCAAATTCAAGACCTGACGTGTTTGTGCCACACCGAGAGCGGCAGTTGGCTCATCAAGAAGAATGACGCGAGCATTGTGTAGTACCGTCTTGGCAACAGCGATAGACTGGCGTTGTCCGCCGGAGAGAGAGGCGACAAGGGTACGAAGTGAGGGCAGTTTTACATCCAGAGTTTGTAAAACGCGTAAAGCCTCACGTTCCATCGTGATCTCGTCGAGAGTGCGAAGATGCGTGAAGAGTTCGCGACCGAGAAAAAGATTCGCGACAACATCCAGATTATCGCAAAGAGCGAGATCCTGGTAGACCGTCTCGATCCCCATACGAGTGGCGACCTGAGGGGTAGTCAATTTTATCGGTTGACCATCAAAGAACATCTCGCCCTGATCGGCGGGACCGACACCAGCAATAGCTTTAATCAGAGTTGATTTACCGGCGCCATTATCACCGACCAGACCAACCACCTCGCCAGCATAGACTTCAAAATTCACATCAGTTAACGCGCGAACCGCACCAAAGGTCTTGGTGATACCCACCATACGGAGCAGAGGTTCAGTCTTGTGCTCTGTCGTTGAACCTGAATGGGGGGAGTTCAGCACATCATCAGGCGGAACAATACTATCGGCCATATGGCCCTCCCTAGAAAGTGTAGAATATCTGTCTAGTATGATGAAAAGAGAGAAGTTGCTGACATAGCAGATCAGCAATAGGCGGCTCCATATCCACGCCTTCTCGAAGCGGACGGATATGGAGCAAGCCTGAGAAGAAAGTATCGCCTAAGAAGATGATAGAGTTAGCAGACGCCGTCTGTCCCGGCAGGTATACCTTTGCAGATATCCTCTTTTTTGACAAAACCGTCAGCCACAACAGTTGATGCGATATTGGTCTTATCGACCGCAACAGGCTGTTCGAGGACCGAAGGAATGCTGGCGCCACCAGTGATAGGAATAGCGGTCGTCTGGCCGTTGGTCAGGCTAGCAGTATCCGTGCCATTGCTGAGAGCGGCAGCCAGCTGTGCGGCGGCACCGGCCTCTTTTTTGATAGCCTTGTAGACCGTCATCGACTGATCGCCAGCAAGAATACTCTGAATACCGGCGGCCGTAGCATCCTGGCCCGTGACCAGCACCTTCCCATTGAGGTGGTGTGCTTTAAGAGCGGCAATGACCGTACCAGCCATGCCATCATTGGCGACATAGGCAATCTGGACATTGTTCTGATTGGCGGTCAGAGCGCCCTCCATCTCAGTCTGGGCAGTGGGGTTGTCCCAGTTCGGCGTGTACTGATCATAGACTTTCTTCAATGCGCCGCTATCAATCAGAGGCTGAAGTTTGCTGACAGCACCTTTGTAGAACAGAAGGGCATTGTTGTCGGTCTGTGCGCCATTGATCATCACGAGATTTTTGTTGTTCCCTTTAACATAATCTTTATAGTGATCAGCGATGTACTGGCCCTGAAGAGCACCAACGGCGGTATTGTCGAAGGAGACATAGTAGTTAAGATCATTGCTATAGATGAGGCGATCATAAGCAATGACCGGAACACCCTTGGCTTTGGCTTTGGCAACAATAGCGGCGGCCTTCTGGCTATCGGCAGGAGCGATAATCAGGATGCAGTCACCGTTGGTGAGATCGGCATCGGCCTGCGTGGCCTGAGTATCGGCGTCGCCCTGGGCGTTGTTGTAATCAACCGTTGCACCAGGTATTGCCTGCTTGACAGCTGCTTCTAATTCGGGTTTGTCCTCGCTGTCCCAGCGAGCGGATGAGGCAGTCTCTGGCAAGAGGACGCCAACTTTTTTGCAGTTCTTCCCATTGGACGCTGCTGCTTGTGGGGTGCTGCCTGTGGTACTGCCGCTATTGGCGCTGCCACATGCTGCGATCAGCACGCTAAATAAGGTGAGGCAAATGAGCATGCTCCATGCTCGAGGTTTACCAATACGAGGTTTACCAATAAGGTTCATCGTGAAACCGTCCTTCCCTGGTCAAATGTGTTTTTGCTCCTGTGCAAAATACGCGATTGAGAGATGAATGCAGATCACTGAGTGAGTGAGTGAGTGATCAACTCCTCTGGCCGCTGTACAAAGAAGAAAGAAAAAGAAATGAGCCACCGGTACATAATATGAGCTCCCTGTAGAAAAACAGGTATGAACACTAATTGCAGGAGGGAAAACGTCATCGTTTTCTATCTGCACTCTGTTCATTTTACTCTGAATAAGAGTATACCAACAAATGTCTGGTTTTTGGTGCTACACAGATATTACACAGACAGCACACAGCTACACAGATAGCACACATGAGCAGGGTATAGTGATACGTTTCATAGTTATTTTGTGAAAATGAATATAGAGTTTGTTTGCTTTCTTTACTACAATTTTTGCATAGAAAGTTATAAATGCTTTAATGGATGAAATGTAAAGAGAGGGATGTACAGGCATGAGGATGTTTAGAGGAAAAAACAGGGTAATTCACGTATTGTTTCTGATGATTGGCGTGTTCTTCGCAATCTTTTTTACGGCTTGCAGCACTTCCGGGCAGCCTGATGGAAGCGCTATCGCGGCTCCGGCCATATCCGTTCCCAATGTCCTGAGCGAAGAATTGACGCATAGTCCGGTTGGTACGCTGGACATGACCTGGGATGCTCATAGTCACGAGCTTACCGTCAAAGTTTCGGCCACTGGCCTGGCTCCTGACAGTACGCATCCAGAACATATTCATGCTGGCACCTGCGCCAGTACGCCTATGGGGGTGATCGTTTATATACTGAATCCCCTGGTCGCTGATGCCCATGGTGTTGGAACAGCCGAGACCACTATTGCCAATGTGTCACATGGCATTCCAGTTCAAGGTTGGTATCTTAATATACATAATGGGCCTACGCTAAATACGCCTGAAGAAGCCAACCCGATTGCCTGTGCAAATATCACTGAGAAAGATGCATCCTCATCTCCTGTGCACGCCCTGCTCACGAGAACGATGGCGCCAGATGAATCAGCGCATGGAAATGCTCAACTCAATATCACAGGAAACAAGCTCATCGTGACACTGAACATGAGTGGATTGGTTCCTCACAGTGCTCATATAGCACATATTCATACCGGAAGCTGTGCATCTCAGGGGGCCGTTGTCTATCCGCTACAGGTGATCACAGCCGACGCGCAGGGGAATGCGACGAACAGTACCACTCTCACAATCTCGAATGTGCAGCAGTTTACGTCTTCTCAGTTCTATATTAATGTTCACGAAGCCGGGACGATGGATGGTATGAGCAAACAACAGGGTTTTGATCCTATTGCCTGCGGTGATATTATATTCCACGTCTAAACGAAGAAACAGTGTGCCCTGATTCTCTCCATCTTCGTTTCGTTTGTGGTGTGTGGAGAAGAATCAGGGTTTTAGTTGTGGCGTTTAGTTGAGAGCGTGAATTTTGGAGTAGGATAGAAAGAGAAAACGTAGATGCGTGATGCTGGATATGGCGAGACGAGACGCGTGCCTGCTCAGATGGATGTGCTGGCACCAGACGGCTCGGAGATTCGTCTGCTCGCGAATACACGCGGGGGAAGTTCCTGCCATTGTACGTTGCCTGTGAAGGGCACATCATTTGCAGGCATACACAGGACCGTGGAAGAAATCTGGTATTGTCTCCAGGGGCAAGGTCAGATCTGGCGCAAAAAGGACGAGCAGGAAGGCGAAGTTGCCCTGATGCCCGGCGTATCTGTAAGCATTCCTCAGCAGACCCAATTTCAGTTTCGCAATACTGGCTCTGAGCCCCTGGTCGTGATTATTACCACCATGCCTCCCTGGCCGGGTGCAGAGGAATGGGTGCGAGTTGAAGATCATTGGTCGGTAGAATAGAAGATGGGGGGCGAACTGGTGTGGGAACGCGGACCGGCATAAAGCGCGTTCCCTACCTGTGAAAAAGGGCGAGCTAGGCGAGTTTTACTTCTTTGGCGACAAACGTTGCATTGGGTCCGGTCACAAACAGACTTACGCGGCCACCCTGAAAGAGAGGATCAGTGGGGGCAGGGACGTTTCCAACGATAGAGCCGTTTACGCTACAAACGATCTGGTTTTTGGTAACGGTCACGAGCAGCGTATTCTCTTTGCCCAGACCTTTAATCGCGGTTGAACTGCCATTTGGACCCACGCTGATGGGCGTAGATGTGCCCGTATATTTCAGCAATGCATATTTGCCTGCGCTCGTAATCGCAAATACGTAGGCCGTGGTCGTTTGACTGTCAGTTTTGAAGTAGATAGTAACGCCATAATAGTGATTGGTTGCTCCTTGCAATTGCGTGAGACGGGTTGTCAGCCTGAACGTTTTGGGTAAAGGGTTGACGTTGTCAGGATAAGGGAAGAACGTGGCTTCAGTGGCATCAACGGCCATGGTGTATTGATTATCCTGAAGCGAAGTGGTGAGATGGCCCGTTGGGTCCGTCCCATTCAACCAGACCAGGCGATTGTCCGCGAACTTCTCATCAAAGAGCGTCACCTTCGCTGTGGATGATATCGCGGATGGGCCACCGCCCCCTGATGAGGTCCGTTGTTGCAGAAGACCCGGTAGCACCCTCAGGCCGAACAGAAGCAAGGTAACGATCACGAGAAGAGAGACCACGATATTTTGTAGATTGAAGGAACTGCGCGTCTTCTTCTGCCTGGTTGTAGTGAGTGGGTGAATGGTACCAGGGATCGTATTTCTAAACGTCTGCGAATTTTGTGGAGAGATATCGGGCGTATGAGCCGTAGGGGCCGGGTGCGTAACATATGTAGCAGGGGAAGCGCTCCCTGCCTGGGGCAAGGTCGTTGAGGGTAGAGGGTGCGTCGAGAGATTGAGAGCCTGCTCCAGCGCCTGGGCCATCTCTTCGGCGGACTGGAAACGAGCCGCTGGTGATTTCTCCATCGCATGAGCGACAATCTGCGCCAGGATTTCCGGGGCGTAGGGATTGAGTTCGCGAATGGGACGAGCTGGTGTGTTCACCTGCTGATAGAGCAGGCCCAGGACCGTCGTAGAGCGGAACGGCGTATAGCCAGCGAGCATCTGATAGAGCACAATGCCCAGAGCATAGACATCGGTACGAGCATCGACCGATTGGCGATTAATCTGCTCTGGAGCCATATACTCTGCCGTGCCGATCATCTGATCCGCGCTGGTCAGAGCTGGATTGCTTGGGAGCGTGGCCTGTGTGCCAGTAATCAGCGTATCCTCAACGGCATCAAAGAGTTTGGCAATGCCAAAGTCGGAGAGCAAGAGATGATTGGCATCGCTACTGGAGATCAGCATATTCTGAGGCTTCACATCGCGATGCACAATTCCGCGTTGATGAGCGTGATGGAGTGCGCGTGCCATCTGGAGTGCATACTGAGCGGAGAGGCGTGGATCGAGAGGGCGGCCAGCTTGCAGGCGTTCACGGAGCGTGCCGCCGCCGACGAACTGCATGACCAGATAGGTCAGATCATCATCTTCGCCGAAATCGTAGACCGTCACAATATTGCGATGTTCCAGACTCGCAATCAGTTGCGCTTCACGTTCGAAGCGCAACTGAAAGTCAGCCTGATCGGCGATCTGAGCCGAGATTACCTTAATAGCCACCTCACGGCGTAGGCGATCGTGATACGCCTTATACACGCTCGCCATGCCACCTTCGCCGAGCCTGGACTGTACCAGGTAAGCGCCTAACTTACGACCAACCAGAGGATCCTGGCTCATAGAGAATCTCCTATGCGGGTATGGCGTAGAACATGAACATTTAACAATTGATAGTCACAGTAACAGTGTTACTTGGGCCGGTGAAGGTGATTGTAACACTGGCACCCTTCGGACAGCTTCTGGCAGGAACCTTAATCGAGACATTTTTCGGTACAGTAGTTCCCGATGAAGGCGTCACATTATTTGCCGGTGAGGCAGACCAGTTCACCGTTTGTGCCCCGGATGTACTGGAGAGTATCACAGTACAGGTATAGTTGACATTGCCCCCAAAGAATCCCGAAGAGGATTGGCAATCCTGTGTGGCGTTGAACGTCATCGGCGTTGCTTGAAGTTGCCCTGCCGTTTGCGCTTGAACCACGAAGGTCACCGTGAGCTGGAATTGAGCGTTCCCGCTGGCAAAGAGAATTGCGCCAGTATAATTGCCAGGGGTCAACTTTGAATTGGCGAGAGAAGCACTTACAGACACGGACTGTGTGATCCCAGCAGCCACATTCGTGGCAGAAGCAGGGGTGACCGTGAGCCAGTTAGTCCCACCAGAAATCGTCGTTGTCCAGGAGCCGGTGCCACCGCAATTGGTCAAATTCACTGCTTGCGCGACCGGATCAGGGCCACCAACGGTAGCAGTAAACGTCAGGGATTGAGGAGACCCTTGCAGGCAGGCTTTGGGCGCGCCAACAATAAAGGAGACAGTCAGCGTGAGCGGTTGCTTATTACGCGTACTGGCAAACGAAATCGTCGCCGAATGCGTCCCCTGTGCAAGCGTACCGGCCGATGCGATAATTGCGATCTGCTGAGAACCGGGTGAAGAGATCACACCAGAGGCCGGGCTCACCTGGAGCCAGGGATTTTGTTTCTGATTCCAGGCCGCGGCCCATGCAACGGGAACATTGCCAGTCGCCTTCAGCGTCGTCTGACCAGTGAGTGTCTGTGTGCTGCCCTGATCGAGCGTGCCCAGAGAGAGAGTACTCGGACTCAGCGAACTGAGCTGGGAAACGACAATCGGCGTCGGCGTTGGTGGAACCTTTGTGGGTATTGGCGTAGCCACCGTCGTCGGTACCGGTGTGGGACGAGGTGTGGGTGTAGGACGGGGTGTTGGCGTGGGGCGGGGCGTCGGCGTCACCGATGGCAGCGTCTCTACCTGATTGAGAATACTGAAAGAGATAGTAGCGCTACGTGGACTCATATGCTCCTGGGCGTGAATCAGATGATGACCCGGAGCCCAGTCGCTATTGACCATAATATCGGCAGCAAACGTGCCATCTTTGCCCGCCTTCACCGTACTGGTACTGGCGGTTGTTTGCATGGATGTCATTGCCAGCAGCAATGTTTGCTCGCCAGCCAAAGAGGGCGACTGCTGAGCGACCTGTGGCGTATTTGGTTGTGACGAAGCAAGCTGGATAGGAGTGCCATTGTCGACAGTCAATGTAATCGTATCATTGGCAAGAAAGCTGCGACCGTGCACATGGAGTACCCCACCAGGATTGACATCTGTCGTACCGCTCAAAGAGAGTACAGGGGCAAAGGTCGTCAGGGCCAGACCGAGCACACTCGTGAGAAGCAATAGAGGGACGAGCAGAATGCCGCCCCACAAAGCGCAGCCCTTTGGTACGCGTCGGCGGGCGGGGAGCGCAGGAGTTTGCGGCTGAGGCATGGCATAGGTTGGACCTGACATGGGATCAGCGTAGAGTGCGCCGGAGGGCAGAAAAGAGGGCGCTTGAGCATCAGCCGGAGGGAAATACTCCTGTGCCGGTGGTGAAAAATACTCTTGTGCCGGTGGTTGCTGGAAAAAAGCATTTTGAGCAGGATCATTCCCCTCATAATATTGATCGAACGGAGATGGAGCGTCTGCAAAGGAGAGTTGTTCGCCCTCCGCTGGCGTGCCAGCGAAGGCCGCAGCAGAGTTGGGGTCAGGAGTTCCCTGCAACATAGTCGCTTGATCCGCAACATTGCCCGCATCGAGCGATTCCGATCCATTCGCCAGGGGAAAAATCCGACTAAAAAACACCAGGCGGCGTTGTTTCTCCTCTTCATCTTCTGTCTCTGGAAGGGGTTCCTGTTCGATTTGCGTTGGTATATCCTCTATCCGTGGTTGAGAAGATGCTGGAGTGGCAGGGTATGGAGCAGAATCTTGCACTGAAGCGTTCAGGATCGTAGGCGTCTCAGAAACTGAAAATTGGGCAAAATCAGCATTAGAAGGCATAAGAGCTGTATTGAAATCGTCTATTGATCCTGAAGAATTTTGCACCGATGAGAAGGAGGGCATTTTTGCGCTCCGTCCTTGTCCACAAGAACTACAAAAAGTAGCGGAATCTGGTAATTCGGCATGGCAATAATCACAAATGCGCATTATAAAATAGCCTCCAAGCACCATTATAAATGTCTAAAATGTAGACGAACAAGAAGAAACATTTTCTTCATTTTGTGTCATGAATAGTACTTTAGCCCAGGAAAATGGGAGGCCTAGAGTCGGAAAAATAGCACAAAGTACACAAAAAAGACAGATTATGGCTGGAGACTGAGCGAAGGTGCCCCAAAAATGAGCCGTCCAGCGTTATTGACGTTACTGCTGATATGGACCAGGACGTGTTGATCCTTGCCCAGATAGGCCGCCGTATTGCGAGAAGAGAACGTATTGTACTGAAGTTGCACCGTATCCCACTGCTTTGTTAGCCAGTTATAGAGGCGTACCTGTAAATGCGTAGGATTGGTATAGCGATTCAGACCGCGAGGGCTGGCGAGAAGATTGGGAATAGAGATCGTCAGGCCGCCGGGCTTTGGGAGCGTATGAGGGAGAGAAAGCTCAAACGTCAGATTGCCATCGGAAAGCGTATAAACGCCGGGCAGAACAAGTTGCGCATCGAAGCCGCCAATAGTGATAACCTGACCCTGGACAAAGTGAGCGGGCATGCGATCGAGCGTGGAGATGCCAATAGAGAGAGGCATTTGCAGAAAATTCTCGTGCTGACCCTGTGGATGGACCGTGTGATTGACGGTGACCTTGTTGTCTGGAAGAGCAGCTTGATCCAGCCAGCCAATTAATGTTGCAGGAGCGCCAGAGAGCAGAAGTGGATCGGGAAGCTCGACCTGACCGGGATTGGGGATATGCGCATCCGTGAAGTAAATCGTCCCGGGCGTCGTAATAGCGTTTCGCGTGCAGGGGCGATTGCATTGTGCAAGCGTCGTGCCCGTTCCGCTCAGAGCGGAAAGAAGTGCCATATGGCGCTCGAAATCATTTTGTGGTGTGCCGTTAGAGGCATAGGGAAAGTATGGTGTGGGCAGGCCAGCTTTTTGCGCGATCTGATCGGCAAGTGATGATTGAGAACTGGCAGGCGTAAGCGCAAGTTCGAGATCAACCGTGCGCGATTCGCCAGCGGCAAGCGTGCCGATGCGGGCAAAACCGTGAGGAAAGAGGACATAGAGATCACTCAAGGCCGTCGAAAGCGTATTAGTGACCTTGCCAACCATACGTCCATGCTCCAGAGACAGGCTGGCCGTGATCTGTCCTGGAAGGGAAGTATCATATTCAGCCACCAGAGGATGAAGGAGCCAGGGCGTAGAATTGCTCATCTGGACAGAGGTTTCTGTCCGATTATAGGTGAGAGAGAAGGGCGATTCGCTATTTACCTGACTGAGCCGGGCATAGGTGAGCAAGCGATTAGACAGGGGTTGAGCCAGGTTCCCGGCTGGGAGTTGGATTGTGAAAGGAGCATTTGAAGGTAAAAGGAAGCCATGATAGGTAGTCACAGAAGCGGAAGAGCCATCCTGATTCAGGCGGACCAGCGAGACCGTATTATCTGAGACCTCCTGATTTTTTTGATAAAAGGCGAAACTATAGCCGATAAGAGAAAACAAGAGAATGCTGCTGAGAATGATGCGCCAGTGCCAGTGATAGGCAAGGTGGAGTCGTCTGAGGAGCAGGAGGCGGATAGGGCCAAGGACCAGCACATAGGCAAACAGGAGTAGAACAAGAATCCAGGGTCCGAGCAATGCTTCGGGCGTGAGGAAGCGCATAATCCCGACATGGATCAGGAAATCGCCTGGACCCGTAGAGCGGGCCGTGGCAGTATCGGGAATGAGAAAATGATCTCCCAGCGTAGAGAAAAGCAGCATTTCCCAGAGGCCATCCTGTCCCTCCCAGGAAAGCAGAGGCGTTTGCATCGGATCATAAGCGAGATAACACAGCGAGCCCTGGCCGAGACGGGCCTTCACCAGTAAAGGGAGCGAGCCAGAAGAGAGAAGGGCCTCATTGCTGCTAAAAGATCTGGAAGAGAGAAGGGCCGTACTGACCGTGATTGTGTGCGGGGATTGATTGGATTGGACGACATAAAAATCCGGTGAGGAGGGAGCGATAAAAGGATAGAGCGGCGTTTTGGCAGGCAGAGATTGCGTCCCGGAGAGCGAGACAGGTAAGAGATCGGGCGGTAAAGAGCCCAGCGTGCGTTGCCATTGTGAGCCGCCGATTTCAATGAGCGTGCCTCCCTGATTGACCCATGTACGAAGAGCCAGCAGTTGCGCCTGAGAAAGCGTGCGTGTAGAGAAATCGTCAAGGATAAGGACATCGTAGAGAGAGAGCAGCGATGATTGGGTGGGGAACGTTGTTGCGTCGAGAGGAACCGTCGTTGGAGAATCTTTTTGATTGGGCAGATTGGCATGCATCAGGGCCGTACTCAAATGTGCGGACTGATCAGAGAGCGTGCCAATCAGAATATCAGGAGGGACCACCTCATATCCGCGCCCAATAGTCGTACTGGTGAGGACGGTGCCGTGCGCATCAAGTAATGTGAGGAGAACGCCTTGAGGATCAAAATTGCCCATCGTATGAGGAAGGGGGAGTGAGAACTGTTTTTGCGCGCCTGTATTTAGATGAACAGGGAGTTGATAGCGCCAGGGAGAGAGAATCCCTATCTGTGTTGAGCCCCGTGTAATAAAATTGCACATCTGCGCAACCAGTAGTCCAGAAAGAGGCGTTGAGACATGGGAGATCGTGACCTGGATCGTTGCCCAGTAGTTATTGCGGTAGAGCGTATTCGTGGGCGATGAGACATCGAGAGTGGGAGGCGTCGTAATGCCAGCATTGCTCTGTGCTCTGACAGGTGAAGGAACGAGAAAACAGCATACGAAAGAGAGGACGCATAAAACAAATACGAACCGTAACGTTTTCATCTGTCGGCCTGCGTGCAGAACAGAGAGCATTGTCCCGCGCCTTTCTGCTGAAATGACAAATCTGTACAAGAGGATCATGATGTCATTATGCAGAATTTTGCCAAAAAAAGAAAGAACACGAGAAGAAAATTAACTTTTTTATTGCTGCGGCCTTTGGGCTCACACCTAATCTCGTAATGCAAAATTTGAAACGAGCGGCAGAGCGTGTGAAGCCAGAAGAAAGAGAAGATGTGGTGTTAAAGAAGGAAACAGATAAAAGTGCATGAGGAAACCAGGCAAAAAGTACAACGTATCTTTGCCAGTAGATAAGCTGAGCAATTTTAAGGAGAGATACGTTATTCGTCCTTTCCCCATGTAAAGAGACCGATCGAGATCAGAATAACGCCAAGTACAATGGCACTCCCTAAGACGATAATCAGACTGGCATCGGCAGTGGGATTCTTGACCGCGACATACTCTTCCAGGGAACGACTAAATGTCGCCTCTTTGAGAACGTAGATGAAAAACGCGATGAGGATAATGGCGATGCCAGAGAGAATAAAAATGCCAGGCATGCGGCGAAATCTCTTGTGCGATTGATCATGATTGCCCATCGCAACCCCCTTTGCACAAAAAAAGACAACAAAAAGATACCTATATTTTTATTGTACGCTTGTGTAAAAACGTGGAGAGAGAGAACCTTCAATCGTAGGAGGAGACACCCAGGCGGTACTTGAGATCGTAAGAAATAATAAACTCGTACTCCTCATGCGTAAAGCCGTAGAGTTGTGCCAGCACGCGATCAATCTCATCGAGAAGAGGTTTTGATTTCTTCGCATAGAGCGTATAGCTATCGGTTTCCCCGCGTTTGAGGTGGCGGGCGTGCAGGCAAAAGTCGGCCATGAGCTGGTGACAGAGCGTTTTGAGTATCGCGATCGTCGCAGGATCGTCGGGATAAGAAAAGCGGAAGCCGAAGAGCATATAGTCTTTGAGATTGAACGAATCAAACGTCACCGTGTAATACCACCAGAACAGAGAGCTATTGAGAAGCGCCACAAAGACATCGCGATCGTAAGGAAGCTGAAAAGAGCACTGCTTATTGGAAGTAGTGTGATAGGGCCAGGGAAAATTCAGAAAGACCTTCCAGTACAGGCCACCAGCCGAGCGATAGGAGAGCGTATTGTGATTGGGAGAAGGCGCGAGATAGTGGCGGATACAGGGATGGCGTAGCACCTTCTCCATAATCTCATTTTCGCCGGATTGACCAAACTTGGGATAGTAGTGAGGATTGGCGGAGTCCCTCGGTGCCGTAACCGCGCAATAGGAGAGGGACGAGAAGAGCTGGGAGCGTTGTTCTTTGCACCATTTCAAAAGATGCGTACTGAAGCGTTGTTCTGGACCATCGGGGCGACCGAGCAGGATCAGCGTCGGGATACTGGCAATCTTGCTGCCGGAGAAGAGCATAGAAGGGCGAAAATGATAGAACGAGAGCCAGCTGCCAGGGAACCAGGAGCGAGCGCTATTGAGGAGAGGGAGCATATTGCGTGTGGCAAAGGCCGCCAGTGGCAGAATCATGCCGATACGTCCGTGGCGGGAGAGGAGATGATAGCTGCGTTCAATAACGCAGGGGTAGAGATTGGCGCAGGGAAGGGTCTGAAAAGCGTGCAACGTATAGGAAAACGTACGCGTATCGTACTCGACATAAGGAGGATTACCCAGAATGACAGAGAAGCCTCCCTGGGCCATAACCTCCGGGAACGTCATAGACCAATGAAACGGCTGATGTTGAGCGTGCCAGCGGGCGAACGCCGAGGCATCAGTGGGAGCGATACCGTATTCCCTGGCGAGAAGATGGTCCAGTGTATCGGGAGCGTTAGTCTGAGTTGGGGTGGGTGTTGAGACGAAGCCGACCAGGGCATTGCCAGCGCAAAGATGGTGTGCGAGCGATGGCAGAGGAGCAGGGGATGTGGGAGCATTTTCCTCAGCAAGCAAGAGTAGAGAGAAGCGAAGTTTACAGAGTTCAATCGCCTCGGGCATCAGATCGACGCCGTAGAGATTGTGCGTCAGAATAGTGCGCAGGACGAAAGAGCGAAGATTGGGGTTGATAGTGGCCTGAGCAAGTATCTCGTGAAATGCTATGGGAGAAGTTGGATGTTGAGTGAAGAGAGTTTGCATGCGCGTGAGGCAGGTTTCATAGAGTGGGACGAGAAGCGTCAGGGCCGCAAAGAGAAACGCGCCCGAGCCACAGGTTGGATCGAGGATACGTATTTGTTGTAAGGACTGATAAAACGTGAGCAAGAGTTCGGGCGAAGTCAGATGGAGAAGGGCATCCTGAGAAAAGGTCACGATATCCAGATTATAGGTAATGCAGTCATCGATAGAGCAGATCGAGCCAGAAGAGAGAAGGGCATAGAGTTCCTGATACCGTGTCCGGCGAGTCGTATATTCTGCGGACGTCTCCGAGAGCTGGTGTGCGGGCGAATGGAGAGAAGGTTGGATATAGCGTTCGGGCGTGTGGCGTAAGCAGTGCCAGATCGAGCCCATGGGAGAGAATTCCGTTGGAGCAGTGCGGGCAACATCTGAAAATACATACGGAATAAGCGTATTGCGAGCAATATACGTCGTCACATCTTCAGGCGTATAATAGGCCCCCATCTCCTGCTGATTAATCGAAAGCTCAAAAATATGACCGAGCAGAGCGGGCGTAATCGTCTGTTCGGAGTAGATACATTGTTCATCCAGTGACCAGTGATAGGTTTCTAAAAAAGAAAAGAGCGAGCAGAAGGCATCGTCAGCAATAGAGAAAGAAGCATTTTCCAGAGGGTGAGGGAGAAACAACGTTTTTTCCAGAAAAGGGATCGTGCCAAAGAGAGAGACGAGTGGAGGAGTACGTTGTGGAGAGCAGAGGCCCTCATAAAAGAAGCGCAAGAGAAACTGGCGAAAAAAAGCATCTGGTCCGAATTGCGTACGTATTCTGCGTAAGCGATGGAGGAGATAGTGAGGATCATTGTCAAGGAAGCCATTATGCTGTAAAAAAAACACAAAAAGTAAGCGATTGAGGAGTAAGGAAGCGTAAGCCTGGCGTGTATCTTCGGCCTCAATGCTGTGGAGAGAGGCAAGAAAAGAAGAGCGAACGCCCGAAAAGTGCTGATAAAAGCGTCTGGTCACCTGTTCATGTGTCAAGCCGGAAGCCTTCATTGGAGCATCCCAACAACGTGAAGTAGCAACACCGCAAATCCTCCCATGAACCAATTCAGTACTTACTATCGTGGTCACATATTACTACTTTTTTACCACTTCTTTGTACAAATATTATGTCATAACCATCATAAAAAAGCGAGGAATGAGGAGGAGGATCGGCAGAAAGCGGGATCAATACGCATCAACCGAAGAAGAGCTGAGACATTCAAGAAGGCCGGAGGGGGACGTGGATCGGCATGAAGCGGGATCAATACGCATCAACCGAAGAATGGTTCGGTTTGACCTCCCGTCTCAATCGATGGCGGAACGGGTTCGTGGAAGGGCAAGGTGGTCGGTGGGGGTCGCGTGGGATGGTAGAAAACACATCCCC
>DATJHM010000171.1:0-24342 GCA_035493895.1 Ktedonobacteraceae bacterium | reverse complement strand
CAGATTACCACTGAAGCCGGACACCGTTATAGCTCAATTCGAGCTGGTATTGAGCAGCTATCTGGGAGATAATCTCCTGAACTGATTTTTCCATGAATACCTGGGGAAAATAGAGTGGCGTGCCGACAAACGCCGCATTGAGGCGTCGATTGAATCGTTCTAGCGAGCTAAATCGCGCGAGAAACTGATCAGGATTTTTTGGAAAAATACAAAAATATTGATACATAAATGATGACGGAGCAATCATATCAATCTCGGCCCATGAGATGAAGAAGCCGCTCTGCATGAGCATTTTCTGTACGCTGATCCCCTCGCTGGTGATAATCAGCGCCGGTTTAGCGGTGGGATAGAGCAAAGATACCATACTCCAGAGTACCCAACCGATAAAGGCAATGAGCGCGATGAAAAATACACATAGCACGACCATACCAATGATCGCCTCACCCATGAACATGATGCTGAATAATGCCACCATCAACAAAATCAATAAAAGCAAACAGACTGCGACTATGGCCGTGCGCCCGATGATCTGTCCACGATTGGGATAGATCATCATATTCTGTCTCCGTGCATCTGGTCGAGGCATCTGCTGATATAGCTGTTGGTATGGCGGTACAAAGCCGGGCAGTTGCGCATGAGGTATGATCTCTGATGGCGAGAAAGGCTGATGCGACTGCTGTTGGTACTGCGGATCGTACATAACCATTTCCTTCCGAAAATACATTAAAAAATTTCAAACATGCATCTGTTCAGCCGAACTTTGCGCAAGCGCTTCCCCACCGCCTCTCAACCCCTGCAACAGCGCTACCACGGTCTGAACACACGAAACCCCCAGGAAACTCCCTGGCAATGTGATCAATGGTCCATATCTACCAACTTTATATTCGCGTGACGCACCGAACGTAACAATACCTGAGCCATCAGGACGAACAAGGCTGGTAGGCAGATTGATCTCTGCTGGAAGATATTCAAAGACTTTCGGTGCTCCCGCTGGTATTTTTACAATTACCATGGCGCGCTGATCGGTAATGGCATAGAACATATGCTTCCAATAAGGCGGCTCTTTTCGCCAGGCAGCAGTATACGTTCGACCCAGCAATCTCAAATAGCCCATGACAGAAAAAGCGACAGCACAAACGCAATAGAAGACAATAAAATCTTGTGGGCTATGATGTTCTACACCAATGTATTTCCAATACAGATAAACAGTCCAAATACTAGCAATAGTAACTGTCCAAAATATAGCTCTAAACTTTACCGGGAATCTCATATACTTGAAATTCGGGCGCTCCCACCATAAAAGCTGCTCTCCTGGTTGAAGAAGCTTTTGTATTCTTTGCTCTGTACTCGCGAGCTGTTCCATCTGTAGTATCTTTTTCATCTCTCGCTTCAGATAAACAGTAAATAGCTTGTAATCATAAATAATATATATTCTTAAATAGCACTCATCATTATAGATAGTTTCCTTAGCGCATACAATAGCCCGAATAGACAACTTCAAAGGAGCCCAACAACGCAACAACACGTAGCACAGATACGATTGTTTGAGGTTGGTATAGTTAAAAAGAAACATGCTATTCTTTATAGAAAGGTCGAAAACACAGAGAGGGTCGGTGGGCAATATGGGGCCAGAAGAGAAGAGATTCACCGGTATACAATCACCGCTCGTCTTAGCGTTATTCGGAACGGCGGCGTTTTTTGTTGTGCTGCTGGGTCTGAAAGCTACCAGTGATATCTTCGCACCGATCTTTCTTGCGAGCGTGCTTGCCATTCTCTTTACACCAGCGCTACGCTGGCTTGAACGAAGAGGCTTGCCTACAGCGCTCGCGCTTGTGGTGTTTGCCTTGATTCTGATTGCATCTTTTGCCTGCGTCATCCTGGTTCTGCTCCTCTCGCTGAGTCAATTCCAGGCCCGCTTACCAATCTACGAGGCTCTCATTCTCCAGCGCGCCTCAACCCTGGAGACAGTACTGGCAGGCAAAGGAATTTATATCAAAGAGGGATTGAATACGGATATTCTGAGCGGAACAGCCATTATCAAAACGGCAATTGGGACCGTCACAGGGGTACTGACCAACATCGTAGGTCTGGTCTTCTTCCTCTTTTTGCTGTTTCTGATGCTGGCATCCTCCAAAGATCTCTCACGAAAAGTGCATGGCCGCCAGTCCCGCGGGAACGCATTCGCCACGCGTTTTGCCGCTTATGCCAGACAAATTCAGAAACAGTATAGTATCCAGACGCTCAGCAATTTTCTGAGTGCACTGGCTATCACAATCGAACTCTTTCTCTTTCGCGTTGATTTTGCCCTTCTCTGGGGCTTCCTGGCTTTTGTCCTGGGATTTATTCCGAATGTTGGCTTGATCATCGCGACTCTGCCAGCCGTGATCATTGCGCTCATTCTCTATGGATGGGGCACAGCGCTGGCAATTGTACTTATCGGCATTCTCCTCAATGCTATTATGGATAATCTGGTCACGCCACGATTTATGGGGAAAGGCTTGAACTTACCAATGTTATCCATTTTCCTTTCCTTTCTTATCTGGAGCTGGGTGTTTGGTTTTCTGGGTGCACTGCTCGCTGTGCCCGCGACTCTGCTTCTCAGAATGCTCTTTCAGAGTCGCAAGGAAACACAGATGTTAGCAATCTTCTTTGAGAAAGAAACATCTGATGCTGATCCCGATCCAGTTTAAGACATCTATGATGGTACTATCTCCTTACTCTTTCTCCAAACGCGTAAAGGGATCAGAGCCGACAACAATCCGCTCGACTTTTCCATCCTGCCACTCGAAGCGCGCGATCTCTCCAATGTGCCCAAAACTGTTGCCCCGGACAATACGGAAATGATCGGCTTTCTCATAGCGCAACTGGTGCCATTCGGAGCCCGCTAAGGTCGGCCCTGGATAGAAAAGCAGCAATTGCTGATTATTGATCGCTACGACGTCGAGATCGCCCCAGATGTTACGGTAGGTTTGCGCGTAGTCTTCAATGTGCTCCACTGGCTGTTCGGTTGGCGCAAACTGTTCGTCGCTGGCGATAAAATAGTCGATGCTTTCCCAGATTGAGTTCGCCAGCTCGCTCGGTCGAGCATCTATCGAGTTCGTGAAGACGACGACGCCGATCTCGCTTTCAGGATCAAAACCGAAACGCGATTTGTAGCCGGGGAATCCTCCCGAATGCCCATAGATGCGTCGATTATTGACTTTCCACGTCTCCAGGCCGAGACACCAGTCGCTCCCTTCCCCCTCCCGCAGCCATTGAATACGCCGCATCTCGCGCTTCGTCTCCTCACGCAGCAGCTCGTTCTGCCCCACAAATTGCGCCTGGATAAAGTGGCAGAGATCGAGCACGTTTGACGCGAAGCCGGTCGCGGACGCCATGGCATTGGTGGTGATGTGCGGAAAGGGCTGCTTCTCCTGCCCGGGCAGGCTACGGCTATATCCCAGAGCGAGAGAGTGGGCAATATCCTCGTTCAATTCGGGGGCCGTATGCGTGAGACCGAGACGCTCGATGATATGCTGCCTCGTGTAGGTCTCATAGGGGACGCCCGAAACCTGCTCAATCATCGCGCCGAGCACGGTAAAGCCGTAATTGGAATATTTCCAGTGCTCCAGCGGCTCGTAGACGGTTGCACCTGCCGCGATGTGTTGTTGAATGGCGTCCAGTTCGGGAAACGGGAAATCCCCGACCCATTGCGTCGTATCGCCATCTCGATCCAATCCCGCCGTATGGGTGAGCAGTTGCCGAATGGTGATCTGTCCCAGATCTCGCTCGTCAGACGAGGTGAACCAGGGCAAATGCTGCTGTACGCGGTCATCCAGGCGCAGTTTGCCCTGCTCCCACAACTGTAGCACGGCGACGGTCGTAAATATCTTGGAAATCGAGGCAATGCGATAGCATGTATTCTCGCTTGCGCGAATTTTCTGCTCTACATTTGCATAGCCATAGCCTTTGCTGAAAATCACGCTATCTTTATACACAATACCAACCGATACGCCTACGATATGCTCATCGGCGTAGGCGTTGTACTCCAGCCAGCGATCAATCACTTTGAGCGCATGTTGTAATGGTCTGCTCAGATCCATATCGAAAAACTCCTTCTTGCCGTGTGTCTCCTGAATACCGAATTATAGCAGGAAAAGCGCTCCCTGATCTAGCAGGCGGTCAGGCTATTCGACAATAACCGGTCTTTCGTGTTATATTGGTATAACATCTTTTTGTGTGACTATATGCAAGAGGTTTATAGGCGCAAAAAACAGGCGTAAACCTGATGTAGAGGCGCTGCTTGTCTGCGACCGGGGCACATGTGAACGGCAAAAAAATGAGCACAAAAAAAGGCATCCGAGTCGATGCCGTCTCTATCTTTTGTGAGGAAGATGCATTGTTATTTTGCCATAAACAAAGAAGTAAGCATAACAATTACCTATAATAATACCTGATTTTGGGCCAAAAGTCAAGGGGGTATCATCCGTGGATCGTTACAAATATTCGGCAATCTCGCATCGCGATTTTGCTTACTGCAATCCAATCAGCCAGGAAAAAATGGAGCGCATTTTTGACCTGCTCGAGCTACAAGCGGGGGACCGCGTTATCGACTTCGGCACAGGCAAAGCCGAGCTTTTGCTCCGTCTCATTGAACGCTTTCAAGTCCAGGCGACAGGCATCGAGCGCTCTCCCTATTTCCTGCAAGAGCTCTCTCAGCGTGCAGAGACGCGTGTCTCGAAGGGTTCTCTGGAGATTATCGAAAGCGATGCGAGCACGTATCAGGCGAACAATGAATCCGTGAGCCTTGCCGCGTGCATGGGTGCCAGCGAGATCTTCGGCGGCTATAAGGGAACACTGGAGCGGCTCGCGCACATGGTGCAGCCCGGAGGCTATGTGCTGGTCGGCGAGGGATATTGGAAGCGTGACCCCGATCCCGCCTATCTGCGCGCCTTCGGGGAGACGCTTGATGCGTTCCTCTCGCACGCCGACAATGTTATAGCCGGAGCTCAATTCAATCTCATCCCACTCTATGCTGCCGTCTGTAGCGATGACGATTGGGACCATTATGAGTGGGTGCATAGTTCCGCCGTAGAACGCTATGCCCGCGTGCACCCCGATGATCCAGATGTGCCAGAGCTATTGGCGCGCATTCGAGACTGGCGCGAACTGTATCTACGTGGGGGACGCAATACGCTGGGCTTTGGGATCTATCTTTTTCAGCGTGCCTGAGATAGCCCTCTTAGCTTAAAATGGCAGAGGTTTCTTGCATCCAGCGGCATTATGCCATAGTATTAGCATAATGCCGCTTTCGCCGGAAAGCCTGGGAAGGATGAGAGGAGCCAGTTACAATTAAACATGACAAAGACAGAACAAACTCTGCATATAGATGAATATGGGTATCCAGTACGGCCAGACTCAAGACGTATTCTGCGCAACCTTGTGGTCAGAGGGAGTCGGCGCTTGCTCCTTGCAGCCATCTACCTGTTTATGCAAACCATCGGTTCATGGCTACAGTTCAGCAGGCGTCAGCAACACTTCTCGCCTATCGATGCACAGAGCTTTCGGCCGTGCAGGATTCTGGTGATCCGCGTCGATCTGATCGGCGATCTGGTCCTCTCGTTGACAACCGTCCGTGCGCTGAAACGGACGTATCCCGAGGCCGAGATCGATCTGCTCGCCACCCCCGCCAGTGGGCGCGTCATCGTCGATGATCCTGATCTCGCGGAGGTGATTACGTACGATCCAAACATCTGGCGACGACCAAAGGCCCTGCTCCAGCAAAAAAACTGGCGCGAGGCGTTCTCACTCCGCCGCCGTCTGCGCGCCCGCCACTACGATCTCGCCCTCAGCGTTTCCGGTCCCTGGGCCGCCATCATCGCCGTCCTGAGCGGTGCAAAGCGCACAATTGGTTTCGCGCAAGAGGGGTATCCCGGCCTGCTGACCGATCCTGTGCCCGGTAGACATTGGGCCCCGGATGATCACAAGCACGAGGTCGATTATTGTCTGGAACTGTTACAGGCTGCCGGTGTTATCCCGACGCCCGCAGATCGTATTCCTCACCTCACAGCTCCATCTACAGCTGTGGACGAGGTGGAACACTTATTGCAAAATTTGGAGTTGCGCGCCGACAAGCCACTGATCGCCTGCCATGTCAGCGCGAACAACGGCCAATCGAAACGCTGGCCCATCCCCTACTGGGCCATCCTGCTGGATCAGTTGATCGCAGAAGACGGAGCCAACGTGATACTTACCGGCGCGCCCAACGACCTTCCACTGATTGAACAGATCACGCAGCGTATGCATCAGCAAGCGCTCAATCTGGCCGGGAAAACCAGTCTGAGCCAGCTTGCCGCCCTGCTTCAGCGTACCGACCTGCTCTTAACCGGAGATAGCGGACCAATGCACATCGCCGCTGCGGTCGGTACGCCCTTAATCGCTATTCACGGTCCAACGGACCCGGCATTGAGTGGTCCAATCAGTCCAAAGGCAACCGTTCTGCGCAGCGATATCTGGTGTAGTCCCTGTTATACGGCACAGGGCCCCGCCGATTGCCGCTTTCATACCACGCAATGCATGAAAAATATCACGCCAGCACAGGTCTACGCGACCATTCAGGAGAAATTGCACGTACCAACGACACAAGCAGAGGCAACATCATGAGCGAGCTATTGCGCGACCTCACTTCGCCAGCACTGATCGCGGCTTTGGAGGAAAATTTCACGGAAGAGATGGCCTGCTTCGGGCGTGGACTCCCGGGCGCAATTCTGCATGAAGATGACGAATTGCTCTGGTTTTACACTGGGCGACGCCATCTCAACGGTGTTCTGCGCTCGCGTTTTCGCAGCGAAGAAAAAGTCTATATCGATCGTCGCATCCGTGAGACGATGGCTTATTTTCAAGGTCGCCACGTCGCGTTGGGTTGGACTGTGGGCCCAACGACCAGACCCGCGGACCTGGCAACGCACCTGGAAGCTCACGGTATGAAACAGGTCGCGGAAACGCCTGGACTGGCTCTGGCCCTGAATGCCGCCGATCTGGAACCACCAGACATCCCGGCATTTGAGATTAAAGAGGTTCTGGATGAACAGGCCTTGCTCCCCCTCTGCGATATAGAAATGCGCGGCTTTGGCTCATCTGAGGAGACGGCCCGCAACTATTATGATACCTACTGCAATATCGGCTTCGGACCAGAAACCGGCTGGCGACATTATGTCGGCTGGCTCTACAACACGCCTGTTGCCATTACTTCACTCTTATTGTATGCTGGCATCGCTGGCATTTACGGAGTCGCCACGGTGCCAGAAGCGCGCCGCCTGGGCATAGGTACCGCGATGACGAAATGGGCCTTGCGACAGGCAAAAGCGCTGGGCTATCATATCGTTGTGCTTTCGCCTTCGGATATGAGCCTGCGCATCTATGAACGCCTGGGCTTCCAGCGCTATTGCACACTTCAACATTACGCCTGGACACAATCATGAACATCAACCACGCAATTGCTCGACCAGAGCAACAGATCGACCATACGCCAAAGATCAGTCTGCCAGCAAACGCCCATATTCTCGTCGTCAAAATGGCGGGCATCGGCGATCTCTTGCTCGCCACTCCCGCCCTGCGTGCCCTGCGCGAGAGCTATCCTCAGGCGCGCATCGATCTGCTGGTTACGCCGGACTCAGCGGGACTTCTCAACGGCTGGGACGCCATCGATCGCGTTATCGTGCTCGATAAGTATCTCTTCGACTCGCCGCAACAGATGCTCACCAATCCGCAGAACGCAGCCCGGCTCGCACGCCTCTGGAACTCGCTGCACGACGGACACTATGACGCCGTGCTCCTCCTGCATCATCTCACGCTCCCTTTTGGTCGCCTCAAACATCAGGTACTCATGCGCGCGACCGGGGCAAAATGGCGCGTGGGCCTGGATAATGGGCATGGCTGGTTCCTCAATGTGCGCGTGCCAGACCGGGGTTTTGGCGCGATGCACGAGGCGGAATATAATATGGCAGTCGCAGAAGCGGTCGGCGCAACTATCCACGATAAACATCTCTACCTGCCGCTCAGTGCAGAAGATCGTGCCAAAGCTCGCCAGTTGCTCTACGGCAAGAGCGACCCATCTGAGGCAAGCAGACCGCTCATCGCCATCCATCCCGGTACCGGCGGCTACAGTACGGCGCGACGCTGGGCTCCCGAGCGCTTCGCCCAGTTAGCCAACACGCTCTATCACGATGTAGGCGGCCAGTTCCTCCTGATCGGTGGACCAGAGGAGGCCGAGCTGCATGCACAGATCATGGACATGCTCACGCCTGATGTCCCCGTGCGCAGTCTGGCAGGCAAGAGTAGCATCAAAGTTGCCGGGGCCATCTTAGAGCAGGTTGATCTCTTTATCGGCAACGACGCAGGCCCGATGCATCTCGCCGCCGCAGCTGGCGCGCCCGTCGTCGCCATCTTCGGCCTCTCGAACCATCTTGCCTGGGGCCCTTATACTGGAGATCCGGAGAGCAAACGCGCAAGCGTTGTGCGTCTCGATCTGCCCTGTATGCCCTGCTTCTATCGCGGCCATCAGCTAGGCACGCCCGAGGGCTGCATCACCCGCGACTGTCTGGGCCAGCTAGGCGTCGATCCCGTCGCCGTTGCTGCACGCAAGATGCTACGCACAACTAAAAAATAGAACCAGATACTGGAAAAGGAGGTGTGCTTCCTGGCTATATATTCCCCTCCGATAGATAATTTGTGCCACTTCTTTGAGTTAGCATACGATATCAAGCTAGCATATGATATCAGTAGAGAGACTGATTATGTCAAAGTTTTCGGCCTGAGTTCCGAGCACATACCAGATCTCATTCGCATGGCGACCGATAATCATCTTCTTACTGGTCATGTGAGTGATATTGAAGCGGCTGGCCCTTTTCATGCAATACAGGCGCTCATCCAGCTACATGCAGAAGATGCAATTGAGTCATTGCTCATCTTTTTTAAAGATTTTTCTGACGACAATTGGTTTCTAGATCATGGATATCTGCACTCTTTACTTCGCTATTACCAGGAGATCGGTCTAAAAGCGCTACCTGCTCTTATCACACTGCTCTCGGATACAGCACAGGAAGAATACGCACGCGGTTATGCAGGAGAGTGCATTGGAGCGATAGGACAGCAATATCCAGAGATACGTTTAGAATGTATTCAAGCACTGGTTTCAACATTGAATACTCCGTCATCAAATAACGAACCGACCTATGACCTCAACAGGTTTATCATTGATGCCCTATTAGATCTGAAGGCGGTTGAGGCTCTGGCAGATATAGAGCAAACATACAAGGAAAATAGAGTCGATACTTTTCTTGTTAATGATTGGGATATTTTTCAAGCAAGGATGGGCTTGAAATAAATAATCAGGTGAGCGAAAAAGGGATTTTTTGCTCTACTAAAAAACGACCTGCAATTTACTACTAGAGAATGGACAGGAAAATATATCCTGTATAGCAATAGAGAAGAAACAAGGAGAACACCATGGGCACCTACACCGAACCAGTCAATCAGTTACTTCACTTTCGCGAATTAGAATCATCGTTTGACATCGAAAAGATCGATTATGTGACAAAATTCGGCCTGAGCCGCGCAGACATTCCCGAGCTCATTCGTCTGGCAAGCGATGAGGACTTTTTGCAAGAGGATGCTGAAAGCATTGAAGCAGCCGCCCCTATCTACGCGCTGGAAGCGCTGACACAATTGCACGCAGAAGAGGCCATTGAGCCACTCCTTACTCCGCTCAAGAACCATGCTAAAGATGAGTGGGTAATAGCAGCCTTAATCCGTTTTTACACTACCTTCGCAGCCAGATCTATACCCACCATTCGCCCCATACTCTTTGACTCAACAATAACTGATCCTTTTGCGAAAGGGCTGGCAGGGGATATCATTACCAGCATTGCCGAACAACACCCAGAGACACGCTCAGAATGCATCGAGGTGTTCATTGCGGTGCTCAATGCCGAACCAGCAGATCCTGAGTTGAATGGGGAAATCGTCCAAGATCTGATAACGCTACATGCTGTTGAAGCAGTGCCAACTGTCGAGAAAGCATTTCAAGCGGATAAAGTTGATCTCGTCTTCGGGAGTACCTGGGAAGATTTTCAGGTTGACATGGGCCTGAAAGAACCAGATGAGACGAAAAAAAGCTTTTTTCAGGATCTCGATTTCTCCTCCGCTCCCTCTTCACTGGAGGAAAAGCCACAACACCCTGCTCCCAATCCCTATCTCGCGCGCAAACCCTCTACTCCACAAGCGGGGAAAAATAAAGCCAAACAGGCCAAAGCTGCCCGCAAGAAAAATCGCCGCAAAAAATAATTTTCTGCTATACTAAAAAACGACTTGCAATTTACTAGCAAAAGATGAACAGGAGAATACATCCTGTATAAATAGAGAGGAAACAAGGAGAACACCATGGGCACCTACACCGAACCAGTAGAACGGTTGCGCCATATCAGCGAGTTGGAACCGAAGACGGACATAGAGAGTACCGATTATGCGCAAGAATATGGCCTGAGCCGCGCGGACATCCCCGAGCTCATTCGCATGGCAACCGATAAGGATTTCCTCGAAGAAGGCTCTAGCGATCTCGACTTCGCCGCCACAGTCTACGCACTAGAAGCATTAATCCAATTCAAGGCAGAAGAGGCCATCGAACCACTTCTCATCTTGTTTAAGGAATATCACGATAATGATTGGGCCATGCCTGCTTTAGCGAGATACTACTCCGCTATTGGCCCCAAAACAATGCCAGTCATCAACTCTCTACTCGCAGATTCAACGCTCGATGTTTATGCGCGCTCTTTTGCCGCTCTCTGTTTCGAAACAATTGGCCTGGAACACCCGGAAGCACGTCTCGAATGCATCCAAACGCTGGTCGCCACGCTCAATACCGAACAAAAAGAGCATGACCTGAACGGCTTTATCCTCGGTCACTTGCTCCATCTGAAAGCCGTCGAAGCCTTACCAGATGTCGAGAGGGCTTATCAAGAAGAGAGGGTCGATCTTTCCATCGTCGGTGACTGGGACACATTCCAGGTCGAGATAGGCGTGAAAGAACCAGGCGAGGAACAAAAACGCCGTAAAGCACTCTTTGAGTCGGGTGAACCTCTTACAGCTGAATCTATGATTGAAAAAATGGTGCAGATCGCACAAGAGCAGGCGATAAGAAGCGGCACCACAGAAAGGATCTCACCTTCCACCAGCAACTATATCGGGTCCAAACCCTTTAAAACGCAAACCCAGAAAAATAAAGCCAAACAGGCCAAAGCCGCCCGTAAGAAAAATCGCCGCAAAAAATAATCCCATACCCGGAGGCCTCCTCGCGGATTGACGCGGATTGCCTACGCTTTATCCCTGCCCAATACGCATCAACCTGAGGGCGAGATGGCCGGTGGGGCCACGCGGGCAGGGACAAGCCACAGCCCCTACCTGTTCTATTGAGCCAAACCGGATCGCGTTTGGCACGGGGGACATGTAATCCCAACTCTCTCGCCCTTTTGCACAGGTAGGGGATCGCGCTTTATGCCGATCCGCGTCCCCCTCCGGCCATCTCGAATACCTCATCCTTCCTCGACGCTTGACGCGTATTGCCTACGCTTTATCCCTGCCCCTCGCCCCCTTCCACCCCTCTATTATGCCTGGCTGGGAATCGCTTCTTTTGCGCGCTGGATCGGGCGCGTGAAATTGCCAAGCTCGACCTCGGGCACCTCGCGCTTCAATAGCTCGATCAGGGCACTCATTCCCAGCGCCTTCCCCATCGTATCAAACGCGGGCATACGCGGCAAAAAGACCTCGGGATCAATATTGAGGTTGCGCAACTGAATCAGGTGCAGGTTCGTCTCACGAATAAAAGCGAGCAACGCTTCCACTTCGCGCTCCCGGTCAATCAATCCAGGATACGAGAGCAGATTAATCGATGTATGCAATCCCTGCTCACGGGCACGCTTGAGCGACTCTTTAATATCCTCAAAGGTATAGCCAAGTGGACGATAATACGCCGTATAAGTCTCGGGATGGCCTGAGATCGTGCTGACACGGATCGTATCTAATCCCGCATCGTACAGCCGTTGCAGCCAGCGCGGGTTGCTACCATTGGTATTGATATTAATCACGCCACGAGACGTACGCGCACGCATCCCCCTGATCGCCTGCTCAATCCGCCTCCATTGCAACAATGGCTCCCCTTCACATCCCTGCCCGAAACTCACAATGGCCTCTTCTGCCTTCTCCAGGTGCGGCACGGCCACTTCGACGATCTCTTCGACCGTGGGAATAAACGTCAGTCGATCCTGAGGTGAGATCAGATCCTCTTCCTCTTGCTTGGAGATACACCCGACACAGCGCGCATTACAGCCCGGCGAGACCGCAATCGCCATCTCCCAGCGCTCAAAAAAGAGGTTGCTCGCGGTGGGACAGGAGTAGTCCAGCGCACAGTGCGCGTGCTGACCAATAATTCGATTCTCTGGAAAGGCCGCCTGTTTCGCGCTCACCAATCGTTCGAGCTTCTGACGCGGGAACGAGCGCGGATGCCACTTCTGCGGATCGTCGGTCTTCACTGCCGCAACGTACAAGCGACCTTTGTAGCCTGCAATTGCGCTATAACCGAAGAAGGGCAGCGGCTCGGTCCCTTCCACCTTTTCATAATCGGGCAGCAGAGTGCGCATATAGCCGATCGGGAGCAGAGCTGCCATGGCCCAGCCTCGACCGCGACCCAGCACTTTGCGCTCTCCCGAGGACTTCAAGCCGACTGCGAGGCGATCAGGCATCATCGCAAGTGTTACGCCATCAGGCAACGGAATCAGATCGTTCATCGTCAAGGGACGACCACCAAAGCCCAACGCCTGGAGGCGCGGATCTTCACAGAGCTCCCCATCGGGAGTACTATAAATAAGATACGGAGTTGCCATGCTTATCCTTCAAATTATGCGCTTACTACGATGCCTCTATGACGGCAAACCTCAGTGCATCGGCGGAGGAGTCGCCGGTATACGCGGACTCGTCGGGCGCTCTTCATTTGCCTCGTCATCAAAAAATCTCGGGAAGCCGCCAGTAATACCAGAATGCACCTGCGCTGAAACTCGCTGCTCCAGTTCGCGTGTGTCTTCATAGACAAAACTTACCAGAATATCTTCACCGCGCATACTCTGGCACATCTGACGAATGCGAGGATGCTCCACTTCCATCCAGGCATTGATCACCGCCTCCAATGCGGCCATCGTGTTACCGCACTCTGCACTATCAAAGCCTTTAAACCTGTACACCACTTATTCCTTTCAACTGAACACCGCCACCCACCCACCACCGTCGCCAGGCAATTCCATGCGTGTCGATGGCTATTGTATCATTCCCACTATGATATGTACAGAATCCTGGTACATCATCGGGAGCCTGTGAATTCCTCTCCCCATAGGAATAATCTATCCCCACTGTGGCCAGAGCTTATGTAATCTGGCAACCTCACTCCCTGGCAATCACCCGAATCTCCGCCCCCAATGTGCGCAACACCGCAAAAAAATCGGGATAACTCTTGGCGATATGCTCCACTCCCGTCAACGTCAGACCACGGTGACTGCGCAACGCCACAATTGCGAGCGCCATCAGCAGACGATGATCGTGGTGACCGTCAACCTCCACGCCCCCCTCAACTCCCTGCGGTCGCCCCTTGACAATAATCGTATCCTGCCCCGGCGAGACCGCACAACCGGCCCGGCGCAGTTCCGCGCACAGATCATTGATGCGATCAGACTCTTTATAGTGCAAGCTCTCAATATTATAGAAGACGCTCTCGCCCTCAGCAAAACAAGCTGCCGCTACCAGCACGGGGATACAATCGATCACCTTATCCCCATCCAGCTCAAATCCGCGCAGACGACGCCCACCACGCACGGTAATCATCTCACCTTCGCGCGTCAGATCCGCATGCATAGCATGAAAGGCCGCCAGCAGATCCTCTCCTATCTCTTCACCTGGATGGAGGCGCGAAAGAAGCAGGCGACTGCCCGGATCATTGCAACTCACGCAGGCCGCAATCAGTGCCGCCGCCGAGGGATAATCACCCGGCACGACATACTCTTGCGCCCGATACTGCTGACCACCAGGAATCACAAAATGCAGAAGGCTATCATCATAGGTCACCTCTATTCCCGCCTCGTGTAACACGGTGAGCGTCGCGCGCACCAGCGGCTGCGACTTCAAACCATCCACGACGGTAATCTCCAGACCTTCAGCGAGCAACGGTGCCAGAAAGAGCAGGGAGCTCAAATACTGCGAACTGCGCGCCCCCGAAATCGTCACCGCTCCCCCACGCAATTGCGCGCGACGCAGCGTAATGGGCAGACATCCTTCCGGACCCGTTCCTTCACATTCAGCACCCAACGAGCTCAGAGCCTCCAATAATTCGCGATTCGGACGTTTACCCAGGGAAAGCGGATATTCGGTGGTAAATGTGACTTCGGGCAATAAGACAGCCAGACCAAGAAGCAAGCGCAAAACCGCTCCCGCATTGCCTGCGTCAATGCGCACGGGCCCTGCCTGCACGCCTCTCCCTGGCCGACCAACGCCACGCACACGCAACACATGCTGCTGGTCGTCTTCCCAGCTCAATTCTGCTCCCAACGCACGACAACCACGGAATAACGCATCGCTATCGTCACTTTTAGCAGGAAATAACAAACGACTTTCACCTTCTGCCAGACTCGCAGCTAACAAATAACGGAGGGTAAAGTATTTCGATGATGGCACATCTGGCTCACCTAGAAGCAAGCTTGTTGGCGCAATGTACAATTTTTGCTCAGCTAATGCAGTCGTATGTTGTGTTTCCTCTTGCATATGCTCTCTTCTTATCTCATGATGAGTGATTGACAATATGTCACGAGGACAGAGCCACAAAACAAGGCGACAAAGCAATCTATCCTCTCGCAAACAGTTCGCATGCTTGTCGCTCCTACTGTAAGCCATCTGTACATATGACGTCAAGAGATCTTTTTTTGACAAGTGTCAATTACACTACAACAGAATGAAACGCATTCCCTGAGCTTGTGTTTTTATACCGTGTATCTGATATTTACACTTCAACTTGCAAATGCATTGCACTGTAATTCACAAAGCACACGCAAAATATACATTTTATCAATCTACTATTTTAAAGACGAACAAAAATATTATTGATTTTCAGTGTAATATCTGGTATAATCGACGAGTTACACTACAATAAGGAGGCAAGCCATCATCGTGTCTCAACAACATTTTGTTATCGTAGGAGCAGGAATTGTTGGACTTTCAACTGCCTACGCTCTTCTCAAACAAGGGATGAAGAACGTGACGGTCCTTGAACAGGCAGAAGTTGACCATCGTCGAGCTACCTCCCATGGTATCTCTCGACTGCTACGTTTTGAATATGGGGCCGATATGCTCTATTCAAAGATGGTACAGTTAAGTTTGCAACAATGGCGCCACCTGGAACGGACCTCACAGCGAACTCTGTATACTGAAACTGGCGTTCTGGTCCTCGGCAATGAGGATGACAACACAACTAAACCTGCTTACCATATCCTGAGCAATTTAGGTCTTCCTATCGAGCGGCTCTCTCCCTATGAGGTCGCCTACCGCTTCCCACAATTTTCCATCCATAACTATGATCTTTTTACTTACAATACCACTGCTGGTATGCTTCATGCTTCCAATTGTTTACAAGCATTGAAAGATCTCGTTATAGCGCTCGGTGGACATATTTTAGAGAATCAAGCTGTAGAACACATCGCGTATGACAATCCTCGCCGTCCCTTGCAAGTTCATCTGGCATCTGGCGCGACTATGGCGGCCGACCGCCTCCTGTTAGCAACAGGACCATGGGTCCACCGTCTCCTTGGCGATCTGCACTTGCCTATCAAGGCTACTCGTCAATATTTACTGTATTTTGCTAATCTCCCAACTTCAACCTTTTCCCTGCATTCGTTCCCGGCCTTTATCGCTGACGATCTCTATGGCTTTCCGCTACACAACACCTGTGCCGGAGGGGGCCCTTGTTGGTTAAAAGCCGCTTCTCATCGCTTCGGAACGCCGATTGATCCCGACTCCAATCTCCCTGTTGAACAACAGGCCATCGAACAGGTTTCCCAGCGCCTCTACCAGCTTATCCCTGCTTTGCAGGACGCGGAACTGGTCCAGGTTGACAGTTGTATGTACGATGTCAGCCTCGATGAGCATTTTATCCTTGATTATCATCCTTACGACTCCCGCATCGCTTTTGCTACCGGGCTCACCGGTCATGGCTTTAAATTTGGCCCACTTCTCGGCGAAATTCTCGGCAGCTTGCTACGGGATGCTCCTCCTCCAGTTCCTCTTGATCGCTTTCGTCTGGCACGCTTCGCTCAACACCGGGTAGCACAAACCAGCTCTGTTGCCTGAAGCTCGCCCATGTGGGGATATCCTCTCCTATCCCCACATTGCATGCCCAAAGTATACTCCCAGCCCAATGATTGTACACATAATTGTCAGCGCCAACCCTATCACTGACAACGCTGCTCCCCAGGTTGCCAGCGTATACAGCGCCGGATGACGTCGACCGTGCAGCCCGATCCAAAGCCCGGCAATGCCCATCGGCAGGCTGCAAATAGGAAAAACGGCGGTAAGAATACTACACCCTCCCAACACAAGACCGGTAATGGTCAAATCTTTCTCCACTTTTGAGACAGCATGCGCTCTCCGTAAATGGCTCCCAATACGCCGCATTGTCACACTATACACACGCTGCTGCAATTGTCCCTGCCACGGACGCCGCGCGGCATGGCCTGATGATTGAGTGCTCATGTCCTTCATTTCCTCCCTGGATATGCCTCTGTTACGCTGATATTCAAGCACAAATCTTGCGAAAATTTCAACTCTTCCTTATTTTAAACTATCGCGCTTCTGTCTTATTAACAGTATATACAAAGAATAAGATATTTCGGGCATTTTTCTCTCGTCTTTTCTCCTTCCTTGACGCTCCCAATACCATGTGCCATAATGCGCTCAGTAACGTTTCTCAGATACCCCCGTAGAGGCGCGGCTTGCCTGCGCCGGGGTTTCAGATACCCCCGTAGAGGCGCGGCTTGTCTGCGCCGGGGTCGCCTTTCCTTTTGAAGAATCCGGGAGCTTGGAGTTGCCAGGCTGAGAGGGTGATCTTCTCTATCACCGACCGGTTGAACCTGAATCTGGATAATCCCAGCGCAGGAAATACTTCCTTGCTCATGTATACGTGGAGAGCATCGGTAAATAGCCCGGCTTTTTCTACTCTGCACGTCTCTATTCACGAGCAAGTCCTTCCCTATACGGTTTGCAACGCGCTGGCAAAAGAAAGATGTCAGTGCTTTTTTTGTCGCTCTCCAGCACAAAAAGCCTGGTATCTTCGGGAGAGAAGATATGTTGCAAGATGAACAAAGCGTATTACGGGTGCGGGGCAGTGCCAGCGATGATTTTCTCAAAGTCGAACGCCACGGCATGGAGCCAGTCCCGACGCAGGATCGCCACGGCGGAGCCCGTGAACTGGCCCTGGTCTGGGCGGGCGCGATGGCAAATTACGTCTCCCTGCTGACAGGTGCTCTGGTCATCAGCGCTCCTCTGGCCGTGGGCAACGCTCACGGACAACTGGGACTACTTGACTGTGCGCTGGCGATTGCGCTGGGCTCGGCTCTGGCTGCTCTCTTGCACGGACTGGTCAGTACAACTGGCGCACGTACCGGCACGCCTCAGATGATTTTTGCCCGCGCCGTTCTGGGACATCGCGGAGCCTACCTCAGCGCCTGTTTCACCTGGCTTATGGCGGTTGGCTGGTTTGCCGTCGATTGCGTGATCGGCGGCTGGGCTCTGGTGCAGCTGGCGGGCTTGCTCGGTATCCCCAAAAACGGCGAGGTGGCTCTCGTCGCGATTACGCTGGTCCTGCTGGCCTCGATTGGTGTCGCAATCTACGGCCATCAGACGGTGCATGTTTTTGAGAAATACGGCTCTCTTGTTTTTATGGCTTTCTGCGTGCTTCTCCTGTTCGTGCTCTTTCCCCGCATCCACTGGACGCTGCCAACGACGGTGCATGGCACGCCACGTCTGGCCGCCCTGGTTGTGGGAGGTAGCTTCATCTATGCGCTGGTTGCTTCCTGGATACCTTTCGCCTCCGACTATTCGCGCTACCTGCCGCAACATGTCTCTACACGCGGTATTGCCTGGTGGTCCGCGCTTGGCATCGGTCTGCCAACGGCCCTGCTGGGCATCCTGGGAGTCGCGCTCTCGACGATCCAGCCCAGCAATCCTGATCTTTTGAGCGTCATTACCGACGCGGCTCCACGCTGGCTGACGGTCCCATTCCTTCTCTTCGTGGTTCTTGGAGAGATCTGGGCCAATTATTTCGATGTCTATACCGCCAGCCTGGTCGCGCTGGCGATGGATATTCCGCTACGTCGCTGGCTGTCAGCGCTCCTTTGTGGAGTTATCGGCGCGATTGCCGTGTATGCCATCGGTCTCTTCTCGAATTTCAGTCAGGCGCAGACGTATAGCGAACTCACCAGCAATTTTCTCGGCATCTATACCAATTTTCTGCTCCTCGCGTATCTCTGGGTACCAGCCTGGGCGGCGATTCTGCTCGTCGATTTCTTTCTTTTTCGGCGCGGCCAGTACGCAGCCGAAGAGCTCACCCGCGGCCATCGAGGACGTTACTGGTATCAATACGGCGTAAACTGGCGAGCACTGATCTCGTGGCTGCTGGGTATTGCCAGCACGATCCCGTTCATTGGCAGCGCCATTCTCCCCTGGCTACCACAACCGTGGCAGGGACCGCTCGCGCATCTCCTGGGAGGTGCTGATATCAGCGGTATCGTCGGTGCTATCGTAAGCGCGCTGGCCTACTCTGTGCTCGAAACGTGGTATCTCGGACACAAAATCGTCAGCCACTAGTTCATTACGCAAGGAAACATCCATGACAGAAACATCACAAATCGGACAACCCACAGCCCTCACTATCGCTGGCTCCGATTCTGGCGCAGGCGCGGGCATCCAGGCCGATCTCAAGACCTTTGCCGCGTTCAGCGTCTACGGCCTCTCGGCCATCACAGCCATTACCGCTCAGAATACGCTCGAGGTCAGAAGCGCCTACGAGCTCCCAACCGCGCTGATTGCGGACCAGATCGACGCAGTCTTAGAAGACATCGGCGCACAGGCCGCCAAAACTGGCATGCTCTCCAGCGCGCAAATTATCGAGGTGGTCGCCGATCGCGTCCGTCACTGGCAATTGCGTCTGGTTGTCGATCCGGTAATGCGCGCAAAAAGCGGAGACGCCCTGCTCCAAGCAGAAGCCGTCACAGCCCTGCGCAGACAGCTTCTGCCCCTGGCTGAAATCGTCACACCCAATCTGCCCGAAGCCGAAGTCCTGACCGGTCGTCCCGTCAAAACTCGCACCGACATGCACGACGCCGCCCGAGCGATTCATGATCTCGGACCCCGTCACGTTGTCGTCAAAGGCGGCCATCGCGAGGAAGAGCCAATGGATGTCTACTTCGACGGCAGCTCCATCTACGAGCTACACGCCGAACGCCTGCAAACCCGCCACACCCACGGCACCGGTTGCACATTCTCAGCCGCCATCACCGCCCTGCTCGCCCGAAACGCTACCGTACCCGACGCAATCGCAGGTGCCAAAACCTACATCACCGAAGCCATCCGCCACGCCCCCGGCATCGGCCACGGCCACGGTCCCGTCAACCACTTCTGGCGGTTCGATGGGGAACATGGACAGGCATGAAACAATGAAAAAGGAGCAACAAACAGTATGAATACACAAGCATCTTTCAGCAGCGGAGCACTCCTCCAGCGTATTCGCGAACAGAAGCCGCTTATCCATCACATTACCAACATGGTCGTTATGAACGATACCGCCAATATTACGCTGGCCATCGGGGCCCTGCCCGTCATGGCCCACGCAATCGAAGAAGTTGAGGAGATGGTCAATCTTGCGGGCGCGCTCGTGCTGAACATTGGCACGCTCTATCCCGCTCAGGTCGACGCAATGCTGTTAGCAGGCAAACGCGCCAATGCACGCAATATCCCGATCGTGCTCGATCCGGTGGGGGCCGGGGCGACGCGCTTCAGAACGGAGACCGCCCATCGCCTGCTGACGGAGTTACGCATCGCAGTTGTGCGCGGGAACGCCTCTGAAATTGCTGCGCTTGTGGGGATTGAGAGCGAGACGCGCGGCGTGGAGTCGATCTCGGTCGCCGCAACTCCGGAGCAGGTGGTCCAGCGAGCGGCTCACGAGCTAAACACGACGGTCGCGATTACCGGCGTGCAGGATCTGATCTCGGACGGGAGCCGCCTGTTCCGCGTTGATAACGGCCATCCCTTGCTGGCAAGCATCACCGGGAGTGGCTGTATGGCAACCAGTCTGGTCGGCGCATTCCTGGCCGTAGAATCCGATGCCTTGCAAGCCACAACAGCCGCCCTGGTTGCAATGGGTCTTGCCGGTGAAAAAGCGGCCAGACTTGCCGGTGGTCCTGGCACTTTCCGTTCTCATCTGCTGGATGCCGTTGCCTCCCTCGAGCCACAAGGGCTCACCGCCGATCAGAAAGTGAGCTTTGCATGAGCACCCCCTCCCCAGAACGAAGAGAGAGCAGCAAAAGCGATCTCCGCGCCCGCCTCGCCCTGCATGTGCTGACAGATCGCGACTGGTCGCATGGCCGGGAGACGGTAATGGTCGCACGATTAGCAATCGCAGGCGGAGCAACGGTCATACAGCTCCGCGACAAAACTGCCAGCACGCGCCAGCTCATCGACGAGGGCCGCGCCCTGCGCAAACTCACACGAGAACACGATGTGCTCCTGATCGTCAACGACCGCATTGATGTTGCTCTGGCCATCGATGCCGACGGCGCACACGTAGGCCAGGACGATATGCCGGGAACCGACGCCCGCCGCCTGCTTGGTCCCGACAAAATACTGGGCATCTCCGCTGGCAACCTGTACGAAGCCGAACAAGCAATCGCCGATGGGGCAGATTACCTGGGCGTAGGCCCCATCTACGCCACCAGCACGAAAGCCGACGCCGGACCAGCCAGCGGTCCCGAACTTCTCCGCAACATCGCCGCCCGCTGGCCCATCCCGCTGGTAGCCATCGGTGGCATCACCACTGCGCGCACCCCCGAAATACTCCGCGCCGGAGCCAGCGGCATCGCCGTAATCACCGCCGTAGTCTCCGCCGAAAACATCATGCTCGCCGCCCGCGAACTAGCCGACACCCTGAAATCCCCCTGGTAAAACTCACGGCACCATCAGATGTGGGCAATCTGGTGGTGCCCCCACTCTTTCACCACACGATTTCAGTTTTTGCGTGGAATTGCGTCCTTATTACCATAGAGATAAATATAACGATATGCTATTATTATCTCGACATCAAAAGAAATATTGTAATAAAAACGCATATTATAAGGAGAAGGTTTATCGTGGGATTGGTCGTTGAAAAGATCAGTAAATCCTTTGCCCGCTTTCAGGCCGTGAAAGATCTCTCCATGGAGGTCAAAGAGGGCTCCATTTTCGGCTTCCTCGGCGCAAATGGCGCGGGCAAAACGACAACCATGCGCATGATCCTGGATATTCTACGCCCCGATACAGGATACATTAGCTGGAATGGCAGGGCTGTACGCGAGATACCGCGCCGTATGTGGGGCTATCTTCCCGAAGAGCGCGGTCTGTATCCGAAGATGGTGGTGGATGAACAATTGCTCTTCCTGGCCCGCTTGAATGGCCTCAGCAAATCTACCGCGCAAAAAGAACTTGAGGAATGGCTGGAACGCTTCGAGATTACGACGAACCGCAAGAAGAAGGTCGAGGAACTCTCCAAAGGCAATCAGCAAAAAGTGCAATTCCTGGCCACAATCCTCCACGATCCGGCTATTCTCATCATGGATGAGCCTTTCAGTGGACTTGATCCGGTCAATGCCAATGTGCTCAAAGAGGCCTTTCTGGAAATGCACCGACGCGGCAAAACGATTGTCTTCTCCACCCACCAGCTCGAACAGGTCGAGGAGCTTTGCGAGGATATCGTCATTATCAATAAAGGACAGAGCGTCGTCCAGGGCAGCGTACGCGAGATAAAACGCCAGCAGGGACGCAATGTCGTACGCCTCAAGCTCGACAATGATCCGGAAGCCACCTGGCTCGATACGCTGGCTGGCGTGCAGGCGATCAGACGCCGTCAGGACTATATCGAAATGCAGATCCAGGCCGATCTCAATCCCAATCGTATCGTCGAAGCGGCTTTGCAGCACGGTGGGCTCATTTCGCGTTTCGAGCTGGTCGAGCCATCGTTGACCGACATCTTCATCGAGTATGTTGGTAAAATTGCACTTCCTGATGCTCCTTCTACTATTTCCGCGTAAGAAAAAAGGGAAAAGAAGACTATGCCGAAACATCCTGTGATCACGCCAGACAACGAGACTGCGCAGGCAGCACCTACGACCACCATTAGCCGGAACGATGCAGCCAGGCAACAAACCATACGCAATATCGGACTGATCGCCAGCCGCGAATATAAAAATCGCCTCATGCAGCGCGCGTTTCTTGTCAGTACGATCATTATTCTGGTTCTGCTCCTGATCGGCTCCTGCGTTCCCACGATCATTCAATACTTCGCTTCACGCTCGTCCTCGTCCAGCCAGACAGACATTACCATTATTAACAATGCTGGCAACATTGGCTCTCTGGATGATGCCGCACTCTCCACCTACATCTCCAATAGCCTCAATGGCAGCCCGACAACAACCCGGGACACCGCCGGGCAGGGACATTTTGTGGTCCATATGCTCCCCACCACAACCGAGACGACGAGCATGCAAACTGCCGTCAAAAATGGGCAGCTAACGACACTTCTGATCCTGGACCGCACGAACGATGCCAGCAAAACGCTCGCATTCACCACCTATAGCCGTTCCGATTCAACGGGCGATCTTTCGCAAATCCAGAATCTGGCGAGACAATTGAACGTGCTGGATCAATCAGCTCACCTCGGCCTGACTCCCTCTCAGACGCAGAGCTTATTCGCCCAGCCCGCCTACAAACTGATCAATATGGAACCGAATCAGGATCAGCGCTCGGTCGGCGATCAGGTCGCTGGCTATATCCTGGCTTATGTCGGTGTCATCCTGATCTTTATGTCTATCTTTATGTATGGTGTGAGTGTCGCCAACGGGGTCGCGGAGGAGAAGGGGAGCCGCATTATGGAGATTCTGGTCAATGCCGCCACGCCCCTTCAGCTGATGGCCGGGAAAATCTTAGGCATTGGCGCGGCTGGCCTGACGCAAATGGCATTGCTTGTTACCACTGGTATCATCGGCCTTCTGCTACAGCCGCTGCTGAAAACGCTCTTAGGCATACCAGCCACGGCAACAGTTAGCATCAATATTACCGGAACCTCGATCATCCTGCTCCTCGTTGTGCTACTCTACTTTGTGCTGGGCTTTCTCCTGTACTCAACAATCTTCGCGGCCGTCGGGGCCCTGGTGAAACGCCAGGAAGAGGTGCAAAGTGCTATTCAGCCGATCACCTGGCTCTTTATGGTCGGCTACATTGTCAGTTTCGCCGGAGCCTCCACGCCCAGCGCGCTGTGGGTACGCATCATCTCATACGTTCCCTTCTGGACCCCGACGACGATGCTTATGCGCATCGGTGCCGGGAATGTCGCCCCCTGGGAAATCGGTATCACCGTTGTGCTGATGCTCATCGCCATCGTCATCTGCACATTCATTTCCGCACGCATCTACCGATCCGGAATTCTCATGTACGGCCAGAAACCCACCTTTCTACAATTGATCAAACTAGCACGCACAAGGTAGAAGCGCGGCTTATAGCCATGAAACCCAGTAGTGGCACGGTGGAGTGCAACGCAACTGTGCCCGCGAACTCGCGCAACCACCTCAGCCCAGTAGTGGCACGGTGGAGTGCAACGCAACTGTGCCTGCGAACTCGCACGATGCTGCTGGCTCCGCAGGAGGAGAGACGTGCGAGCAGATGAGCCTCCGCCGCTGATCTTCCTGGTCAAAAAAACAGATGCCTGCACTCGCCATCGCCTCCGTTGCCGTCATCGCCTCCGGAGCCAGCTTTATCGCGCGAGTTCGCAGGCACAGTTCCGTTCCACTCCACCGTGCCACTACTGAATCTGGGCGGGGTTCCCCCTTTCGGCCCTCGCTTGATGCGCATCTTCCTGTCTATAGAAAACCCCCTCTTTTTTCTATTTAGCAGAAAGGGAATATTTTTGGGAATAGAATCCGCAGCTCGGCTGTTTGTAATTGTGTAATAAAAAATAAATTTTAGCACCTTACAACT
>DATJHM010000170.1:0-18502 GCA_035493895.1 Ktedonobacteraceae bacterium | reverse complement strand
ATCGAACCAGCGCCACCGGTTCCGGAGACCGGTGCTCTATCCACTGAGCTACGGGAACGTCATGGATACTATAGCATATTTGTCAAACTTTCTCAAGACCGCATGAGAAGCCGCTTGAACGAATATAGGTCTTGCAGGCATCTTGCTCTCTCTAGATAATAATAAGTACATTTCTATGATTGTGTACACATTTCTAAGTATCTTTATTTATCATCATTTTTAAATATTTACATTTATAAGCTGCATTTGGTATTATTAGACAGGATGTTCTACGTGAGGAGGAAGAGGCATGGCAATATCACCACAACAACCAGAGAATAAGGCACATGGTCTGCTCAAACAGTATATTACGACGCAGACAACTGTATCAATCCCGGCTGTCAGGCCGGATCTACCGTCCACAACTCCACTCACACCAATTGAAAGCACAAACGGAGAGGAAGCTGGCACACCACGCAAGAAGTTACGCCACATCCCCCTGCTGGTGATAGCCTTCTCTGTGCTTCTGGCACTTCTCCTTTTTTTCACCTGGCATAGCTTCTCACAACAAACACCCCCTGAGACAATCTCCCCACAAACGTTTACAACAACTTCAGCGAAAAATACTGCCAGCCCGGTAGCAAATATCCCCGCGACAGAGAATAATGGGGCTACGATCCAGGTCTATATTGTTGGGGCCGTCAAACACCCCGGCGTCTATACCCTGCCAGCGACAGCACGAGTCTATCAATTGATACAGGCTGCGGGCGGTCCACAGGCGAATGCAAATCTCGTCGCAATCAATCTTGCAGCGAAATTGAGCGATGGACAGGAGATCTATGTAGCAGTCATAGGTGAACCGCCTCCTATGACTATCGGAGGTTCAGCGGCGACAACAAGTTCCGCGACATCAACGAACCCCCTGGTAAATATTAATACGGCCAGTGCCGACGATCTGCGGCAAAATCTCCATATTGCCTCGACTACGGCGCAAAGCATTATTAGTTATCGGCAGGAGCATGGCAACTTTACCGCTATTGATCAACTCCTGCAAGCAGTAAGCAAAAGTATCTACGACAAAATCAAGGATCAGGTCACCCTTTCTTAAGGATCAGGGGGAATAAATGGATGGTAAATATGCTTCGTCTACCAGGGTCACCCCTGATGCCTGTGGCATGCTCATTGTTGGGTGGGATTCTGCTGTCCTCATTCCTGACACTAAACGCTATAATCTATATTCCAGCCATGCTGATCGTGCTTCTCCTGCTTATTCTGTACCGGGCATCGCCAGAAAAGAGGCTGCTCCTCTTGCTGGCTCTCAGCTTTCTAGGTGGAGCATGGCGTTATGCCCAGGTCGCACCCGCCAATGATCCATACAATATTGCTCGCTGGATTGGTCCACAAACGGTAGAAATAGTGGGGACAGTGAGCGATGAGCCCAGTAGCCAGGGTCGTAGCCGAAGCCTCCATGTTGCAGTCAGTCAGGTGAGAAAAAACAGCGATATGCCATGGAGTGAGGCACATGGGGAGATCGCAATCCAGGCACGGGGGCTCACGGTCGAAGATCCTTATGGAGCAAATTATGGAGATAGCGTTCGTATCAGCGGAAAATTACAGCCTCCCGCCCCACATAGCCCACGTACCATAGATGCCAGTATGCTCTTTCCCAGCATAAACGTACTCCAGGTAGCCAATACCCCACTGTCCTGGCTCTTTCACGTCAGAATTGTGCTGGCGACCAGTATTGAACGCGCATTGCCTCAGCCAGAAGCAGCGCTACTCGTTGCCATTCTTCTCAGCCTCCATACCCCTGCTCTAAAATCGCTCAATTTCTCTTTCAATGTCACAAACACCGCCCATTTGATTGCGCCATCAGGTTTTAAAATCACGATTCTGGCTGGCGTTGTGATGAGCTTTATGGGCCGTTTGCTTCCCGTAGCGCGACCACAGGCAATGCTGTTACCGGCGGAGCGGCGTGGAGGGTGGCGCGCTTATTGCACGACGGCTGTCGTCGTACTCAGCGTTTTTCTCTACACCTTATTGAGTGGGGTAGGTCCCGCAGCAATACGAGCTGGTATCATGGGAACATTGCTCGTCATCGCGCCCAGATTGGGGCGCAGATACAATATCTATGCCGCCCTTGGCCTCGCCGCAATCTTGATGAGCCTGAATGATCCACAGATTTTGTGGGACGCCGGATTTCAATTATCTTTTAGCGGGACATTAGGGATCGTGGTACTTACGCCGTATTTTCAGCGTTTGCTCCATCCCATCCATCTGGAACGGATTTTTTTTGGGGAGATGGTGGCGGAGATCTGTGCTGTCACATTAGCAGCTCAAACGGCAACGCTCCCCATTATCGCCTGTGATTTTCAGGTCATCTCTTTTGTCGCGTTCCCGGCAAATATTCTCACCGTCCCCCTTTTAGGACTCTTTGTGCTGGGAGGGTTCATCCTCTGCATTCTGGGGCTGATGATCGTTCATGCGGCACAGATAGCAGGATGGGTCATATACCCGCTGCTCTGGTATACCAATAAAATCATCAGTTTTCTGGCCGACTTACCAGGTGCGTATATTTCAATAACCAGTATAGACGCACCGTTGAACATAGCCTACTATGGACTGCTGTTTTTGCTGCTCTTTGTCCTCAAAAAGAAAGGCATACAGCCTGTTACAGGCTCCAGAAAAAAGCTTGCCCCACGCACACAATTCATCCTTCACCTGGGTGGAGTATTGATCATCCTCATGGCGACAGGCGCCAGCGCACTTGCCACACGTCTTGATACCCGACTTACCCTGACATTCCTCGCGGTAGAACAAGTAGGGCGAACAGCGAAGAACGCGGCAATTCTCTTGCAGACATCCGATGGCAAACGTCTACTGATTGACGGAGGGAGCAATGCGGGCTCATTGGCTCAAGAGTTAGACAGCCACATCCCATCCTGGCAAAGATCGCTTGACATGGTAATGCTCACCACGCCACGCCCGGATCATCTCAATGGCCTGCTGGATGTCATAGAACGCTACAGAATAGGGAGTATCATCGAAGCCGGAATGCTCCACCCCAATACAACTTATGCTCTTTGGAGACGTACTATAGATGAAAAACAAATTAACTCTGTTGCTGTTCAGCAAGGCATGCAGTTTTCATTGGGGAAAGAAGTGACTATCCAAATACTCTGGCCTGGATCTACACTTCATAAAGGAGGCGACGAGTTACGGGATAATGCGCTCGTATTACGCATCGTCACGCCGTCTATGCGCCTGCTTTTACTGGGAGTAGCAGCCGAGAGTCGGTATGCAGTACAGGGTTTACTCACGTCTGTGGATGAGCGCTATATGCAGGCAGACGTGGTACAGGTCGAGGAAGAGGGGAGCACACCATTTGCATCTTCATTACCAACACTACTGGAGAAAACGCAGGCTCCTCTATTGATAGAAACCCCGGCAGGAAATTCACGCCAGACGACACATAAGGAGTCACCTTCTCTTCCTATCACAGGGATTGAAAACATTATACAGACACAGGAGACAGGCTCACTGGAAATAGCCAGTAGTACCCAGGGGATAACTCTTTCCCCATCAGAAGAAGATTAAGCAACAACCTTGTTATTATAGACAGAAGCGGGATACAGGCAATACAATACACAGTAGCAAGAACAATCTTCCGGAGAGAAGGACCAGGATACCATGATATGCAAACGCTGTGGCAATGAGACACCAAACACCACCACCATCTGTCCACGCTGTGGAACAGTCGTAACTCAGGCGGCACAGGCGAAGCAGCCTGCAACAGATTATCGATCGTTTTTGCCTGGCGAGATGGCGCGGATACCCCCTTACCAGCAAGATGGGTATCATCAGCCGCAAGCAGGAAACAGCAATGCTGCGCCATATACCTCCTATATCCCATCAGGACAACCCCACCCACCCACCTATCATCCAATCTCCACTCAGTATATGCCAGGGCCACCGATACAGGTCACCGTGATTGATAGCAGCAAAAATGACACTATCCTGGCAACCGAACTTATCCTCTCATTGTTTGGCATCTTTGGTATCGGCTGGATTATAGGCGGAGAAACAATCCTGGGGATCAGCCTCATCGTATGCAGCTTTTTTATCTACTGGCCGATCATGATCTTAGGCGCAGCATTCACCCTGGGGACGGGCCTCATTTTTCTGGGTCCGCTGGCAATTGCCGCAATTATTGTCAATGCGATACTACTGAATGCGACCCTCAAGAGAAAAGCACAACGGGCATTTATCCTGCAACAACAGGCAATGCATATTCCCCCCATGCCTCCGCAGTAGAAAAGCGCCCCGGAAGAGCCCGGTATAGTGAGTCTATCGAGCTCTTGCGAAGCGCAACATAGAGGATTGCCTGCGTAAAAATTATACTTTGGGAAAAGCCAAGCGTCGATATTTTTCTTTAGACTCCAGCCAGGCTTCATCAGAGAGACCGAGCTTCTCGCGCAACGTGTCCAGCGTTGCCCCTGAGCGCAACTCTTGAACCGCAAAGGTATCGCGCAGAAGTTGCAACGTCACCCGTTTCTGGATATTAGCAGCCTTCACAACACGTGCCAGAATATAATTTAAATTGCGATCGGTACACTCAAAAACTTCTTCCCTGGGGCTATAGAGCGCCACATACGCATTGAAGATAGAAGTAAACAGGTGGGGAAGAGCCAACCTGCGTTCGCGATGCTGTTTACCAGTCGAAGCCTCAAAATGCACCGTGACAAGAGGATGCTCAGGGTCAGAGAGATCGACATGCTGTAGTTGCAGACCCATCACCTCCTCCTTCTTTAAGCCTGCGTGCAAGATAAGCACAATCAGGCAATGTGCGCGAGGATCATCCGTGGCAGCATTCAGAAGCGCCTGCACCTCGTCTTCATTCAGCAATTCAGGCAAAGGAGGGAGAGGACGTTCCAGAGTCAGACTGGCAGCGGGATCTTCCCTGATGATCTCCTCACGAGCCAGCCAGGAAAAGAAATTTTTCAGAAACGTCACGCGCCGTGCCATCGTCTTAGGAGCTGGAACCTGACCGCGTGAGCCAAATTTCAACTTCATCAACCAGTCCGTCAGGCGCTCTTTAGAGAGACGTCCAACAGGTTCATCTGGACCAACAAAATCGCTGAACATCTTCAGATCGGAAAGGAAACAGGTAATCGTATAGTTTGACTTGCCACGCAACGTCAGTTCATGGCGATACCAGGGAATACAATCAGCCAGGCTTGTCTGATCTGTCAGCAACGCATTGTGCAGCGGCGTTGGAAGAGATGTATCATCGGCAGTTTCAAGGGGCTCAGCAATCGCGGAAGGCGACGCGAAGAGATCGGTCTGTGAAACAGAGCCCTCCTCCATAAGTACCACCTCAGACTGCATTTTCTGTGGGGAATCTTTCTGCATGTCTCGCTCCTTGACATGTAATTGTTCAGATATCTCTGTACTTTTCATTATAGCATATGCAGACAATGAGCAATCAGGCGAACACCCTGAAAGACCATTTTCCCTTCACAAGAGCCGGGGAGATGTTCCTCACCCGGGGAGCTCAAGACAGGAGAGAGAGACAGAGCGAGAAAAGCAAATCACAAAACTAAAAACCACTAAATTACCTATATCGTTACGTTCATATCCAATATTCGTCCCCTATTAGTACAGTTTATTGGATTTCGTGCTGGCAATAAGGACCATTCTCAATGAAAAAAGCATTACGATCAATTTTCACGCCTCCTATCATCATAGTTTTCGGACTGGCAGTGGTAGTGCGCTTTATTTACAATATGACGGCTGCGGCCATGTACTTTCCCGAGCATGACTCCCTCACCTATCAAACGATCGCGTATAGTATTTTGAGGGAGCATTGCTATTGCCTGTTGCCGCATCTTCCAACCGTTGATCGAGCACCCCTCTGGCCTGCCATCATTGCCGTAGTTTACGCATTGCTAGGCGATCAAGACCGAAAAGTGCGCATGCTTTTATGCGTCGTGGGAGCCATTACTTGCGTCCTGGTCTACTGTTTCTCGAGAGATCTCTTCGGCAAGCGCATCGGTCTCTTTGCGGGTTTGCTGGCGGCCGTCTATCCATACCTCTATATTTATGATGGTTGGCTCTACTCCGAATCCGTCTATACCTGTTTACTACTGGCCTTTTGCTACACTATCTATCGTATCCAACGCAGGCCACATTGGAGCCTCATGGTACTGGGAGGAGTATTACTGGCAGCACTTTCCCTGACACGTCCAAACGGGCTTGGTATCCTGGCATTTTTCGTCCTGTGGGCCCTCTTTCTTGGCTGGCGCAAATTGCTTGCCTGGCGTACCGTGCTACAAAGCGTGATCATCATTAGCGGAATTACGATCGTGATCATAGCGCCCTGGACGGTGCGAAATTATATGGTCACGAAATCATTTGTGCCCATTGCCGTGGGAGACGGCAAGGTCTTAATCGGCGCATACAACGACATGATTTTGCAGAGACCACAGTATCTGGCAATCTGGGTCAACCCACCGGAATCACGCCCTTCCGTGTACAATAAATTTCCGGCGAACTGTGCAGGAAGCTGTGAAGTTGCCAGGGAGCAAGCGTATAAAGCGGATGCAGAGCATTGGGTCAAAACACATACCAACGAAATGCCACGCCTTCTCGCCTTACATTTTATCAACCTCTGGCAGATAGACACCCAGGAAGCCGACCTGCCAATCAATCGATTTCCCCATCAACGTTCATCGCAACTCATCGTGCTTATGATACGTATTTTCACCCCCATTGTCTTCCTGCTGGCCGCAATCGGCCTGATTGTGACACGCAAACGCTGGCCCGATCTGCTTTTCTTTTATCTGAACATACTCTTCACCATAGCTTACAGTGTTTTCTTCTATGGCATGGCACGCTTCAGAGCGCCAATAGAGCCGATGTTACTCATCCTTGGCGCAGGTGCCGTCTGGTGGATCACAGAAAAATTTCGTAAGCGAGAAATGCATGAGAAGAAGCCAGACGAGAGAGAAACACGTACAAGCGTGTCAGTCACCCACAGCTAGCAGTAATTAGAGAGGCCTACCGGAACTGCTTCCAGTAGGTCTCCAGACATAGCCACGAGCATGCCTTGCATCTATAAGAAATTTCTGAATTGACTACCTAGCGATAATCTTTATCCAGCTCTTCAGCTTCGTACTCCTCTTCGTCCTCAAAATCCTCTTCCTCCTCCTCATCATATTCATCTAGATATGTCAGATCGGCATAATCAGATGAGTATTCCGACAATTGTCGGCGGATCTGAATAGTTGGAGTAATAAGAGGGAAGGGCTTCAGACCACTGAGCGCACCGGGACCGTCAAGCTGAGCTTCCGGAGAGGGGGACCCCTCGCGTACAAGCACTTCTGCACCCATAGCGACTGATTCGAAACCTAGTCGGCGGAGGTCCATTACCATGCCGGGCCAGATATCATCGGAGTCAATCGCCCACCACTCGCGCCCCATATAACGGACAGGTCGCACACGCAAAGGTCGGTTGAGATCGCCCAGACTAGCCATCAACGGTGTACGCTTTCGCTCGGCTTTTTTCACGATAATAAACCGTCCCTTCTTTTACTATTGCACGATAGATAATGCCCCCATTGAAGCAATTTGCTGTGGCAAAAATCCAAGTGCTTTACTCTTCTTCTTACACAGAACCTACAAGGTGGAATTTCATCGTGTAGTAATACCATACCACATCTAGCACATGCGTGCCAGAGGAAAATAGTGCCTATAAGAACAGCGTTTGCGCCTCCAGAAAGCACTCCCAATGCTGAGTCTCTTTTTGTAAAATAGGAGGCTTGACCAGTATGCATTTATTCATTACCATTGAGAAAAGCAATAGACGAAGCAGTACTTTCTACGGCGTTCTTCCTGATAGGACAACATAGCCTGTATTAAGCATATAGTAGACACGAAATATACGACAGCGCAAGCGGTTTTTGCACGACGAATCCACCGGAAAGGCAAACATGATCAAGCAACACAGGCAGAGATTTATCAGCGGCTTCCAGGCATTTCGTGGCAGCACGCTACGGCGCTTACGTAGCACGCCCAGCTATTTCTTCTTGATCTGGCGCTGGAGCACGTGGATCTATGCGCTCATCATTATTCTTGGCATTGACCAGGACTACAAAACAAAAGCGGTCTATGCGACAACCGTGTATTTACTGATTATTACGTTTATTCAGACGATCATCGTCACCCTCTATGCGCCTGCGTTACACATGCTTTTTCCGCTCAGAAAAAGCCGACAGGCACAACTGGACAACGATGAGACAGATATTCTCCCGCCGATTGCGCGGACACAAAATCCTTACTGGGATATCGCGGTTTACGGGCTTGATGTCATTATCTGCGGACTGGTTATCTACTATAGTGGACCGTTTGCCAATGCGCCGAATTTTGGTGTCAGCTCGCCATTTTATCGTTATGGGATGTCGACCATCTTTGCAGCGGCACTGGCCTATCAATATCGAGGAGGATTAGCCGCGGCGCTGGGCTTTGAACTTTTTGTCGTGCTAGGGATTCTCGTCCCCGCCCCAGGCTCACCAACCAATCCCCCCTATCATCCCAACGTCATAGATATCATGGCATCCGTGTGTGATGCACCCATTATTGCCATACTGACGGGATACATCGCCAATCTGTTAAAGGGACTGACCAATAGTAAACGGACACTACAACAGAACGCCCGGGCAATACAGGATAGCGCCCGGCGCGAGACGTATCTGCGCAGTATTATGGAAACGATTGTGCGGCTCTCGCAAGAGAAGCAACAAATGTTACAAAAGAGCATAGAGCAGACGCGCCAGGGAGGACATTTTCATGCCGTCATTCTCGCTCTTCCGCCGGATTTAGAAGAGGAAGAGGTAGTGCATACGCTTCCCACCTATCTCGAAGCGACCATTACAGGATATAAGATCACAGCAGAAAGCAAAAAGATCCTGGACGAGGTCTTACGAACGGGACAGATTTATCGAAGAGGTTTTTCACAACACGACGACACAACCCGTCTTTACCTGCCCTTCCTCAAAAATGGGCGCGTCCACATGATCCTTGGAGCCGAGAACAAACAGATATTGAGTAGTAGAGACGAGATATTTCTCACCACAGTTGGTACGCAATTGCTTGTTGCCCTGGAAAACAGTCATCTGGCAGAACAAACCGTACAACTGGCGTCAGCAGCAGAGAGAGGGCGTCTTGCCCGTGAGCTACACGATGGTGTGGCGCAGCTCGTGTATATGCTCAGCTTAAATGCAGAAACCTGCGCAGCGCAGGCCCAACGTATTATCGAAGCATCAGAAGAAGACGCTGAACTGATCACGCCACTGGCCGAGCGGATCGAAAAGCTGGTCAAAATCACCAAGCAGGCACTCTGGGAGACGCGCACCTATATGTTTACGCTCAAGCCACTGATGAGTGGAAATACGACGCTGACACAGATGCTTGCGAACCAGCTTCAAGAATTCGAAACGATCAGCGGTCTGGCTACTCACCTGGAGGTTGTTGGTAGTGAAGAAGAAATGGGCGAGGAACCACAGCTATCGCAGAGAAAGGCGCAGATTGGAGCCGCCATCTTCCGCATCGTACAAGAAGCGCTCACCAATGCATACAAACATGCAAAAGCAAGCAACATACATGTCCGGATCACCATAACAGCCAATAGCTATATCGTCGAGATCAGTGATGATGGGCATGGGCTGTCCCGAACGAGAGAGAGGGGAGAGCTCCAACGCACCTATTCTGGCTATGGGCTGCAAGGGATGAGCGAACGGGCACAAGAGCTCGAGGGAACCCTTGAGATCTGTCAGAGTGAGGAGGGAGGAGTCAGAGTACGTATCAGCCTTCCAAAGCAAGCAAGAGTCGGGCACACAAAATAAAGCAGGGGGTAGAAATGACAAAAATACGTTTGATGATCGTTGATGATCACGAAGTTGTACGCCTGGGCATGCGAGCGGCCATAGAGCTTGAGCCAGATATTCAGATTATAGGGGAGGCAAGCAATGGAGCAGAAGCCGTAGCCAAAATGAGCGTGCTGGACCCGCAAGTCATTCTGATGGACGTGAGAATGGAAGGGATGAGCGGGATCGAAGCCTGCCGCGAGATCAAGAGTAGCCATCCGCAAGCAACCATCCTCATGATCACCTCGTATAGCGATGAAGATGCAGTCATGGCCTCGCACCTTGCTGGAGCCAGCGGATATTTGCTGAAAAATGTTAGTCGAGCAGAATTGTTGAAGGCCATTCGTCAGGTTGCCTCGGGACACTCATTGCTTGCGGGGGATGCATCGCGGCTGGTCATCAAGCGCATGAGCGCCCTCTCAACAGGAGGAGCAGGCATGCCGGGAGCGGAACTGACCGAGCGAGAGCGTGAAGTGCTGGCCCTGGTCGCACGAGGTCAGACCAACAAACAGATTGCCGAGACATTGTATGTGAGCGAAAAAACGGCGCGCAACCATGTGAGCAACATTCTCGAAAAGCTGGGGCTCGCGCGGCGCAGCGAGGCAGCGGCCTATGCAGTAGAGCATAGACTCGTGCCGCCGCGTGAACGAGGTCAGACACATTCTTGAGCAACAGGAAATCTACATTTTCACGTAGAGATGTTTTGCTTCATCGTAGCGATAGGCAGGATTGCCAGGGTGATACGTTAATTGCCCATGCTGTTCCGTGAGCCAGAGCAGGACACGCGTGCCAGCAGGAACGGGTAATTTATACTTCCAGTGATCCAGTGCCGAGGGACCGGCGACGCCAAAGAGCCAGGAACCACCATCATCATCAATCGTATTTGGCTCCAGTTGATCACAGAAAAGAGAATCGTCATCGTGAACGTTATTGACTTGAAAATCGCAGGCATGCAGTGTCATGCCATTGAGCGAAGCTTTAGGATCGGCGTAAGGATAATTCGCAAAGCCGGGCACCGTTTTGCGTGCGAGCATAGCCTGTGCCCAGACCCAGTCACCGATATGTACGGCTAACTGTGTTTGGACAGAAAGAAGCACCTCGGTAGAGGGAGAGACACGAACAGTAAACAGACAGCCGCCGCTGCAATCCGCGGCATTGTCTGTACTGGGAACATTAATAAGAGGCGTTGGTATTACCTGTTGAGGAGTGGCAGAAGTAATTTTCAGCACCTGACCACCCAGAGCAACAAGCGGATATTGAGGAGAAAGCGGCAGAACCATCCCAGGCTGAATGCGGTGGCAATCCTGACCAAGGACAGAGTTGAGAGCTTTCACCGTCTCGGGTTTGACATCACTAAAGATCGTACCGGCATCATTCATGCGCATCTGATAGGCCAGAAAGCCAACGCAAGAATCGCCATCCTGCACCGTATAGAGCAGAGTACCGGCCTGCGGAAGAGCGCGCGCATAGGTTGGTACAGGCAAAGGCGTTGGAGACGGGTGAGGATTGAGTATATCGGCAGCGAATTGCGTCGTAGCCGATAAGAGATTGCCTCCCAGGCGTGTGCCATAGAGATAGGCAGGAATGATAATCGCCGCAATTAAAAAGATGGACAGAACGGGCTTCCAGGGAAGGGGCCGAACAGCGGGACGAGCATCTTCATGAGAATCTTCAGTTGGCGTATTTTGTGTGCGATAGCGACGGGCCATAGTAAATCGCAGCTCCTTGTATAGTATGCGGTAGCATTATAACAGGCAACAGAGGAAAATGTCATCAGTAAAACTGCGTAATCCAAAAATAGGATACATATTGCAGCAGCAATACAGGGTCCCCCAACAACAACAAGGAGCGACAACAGAGTTATACAAGTCCAGCAAAGCGCTCTTTATGCGAAGGAAGCAGCCAGAGCAGAGGGAACATATCTTGCTCAATCGCCGTCATCAAACTGCTTGCCTCGCGCCACGCCACTTCATACTCGACTGAGGAGACGAGATTCTGGTGAAGGGCATCATCCAGTTCATCAACATCCAGCAGTTCGACCTCGCCAGAGAAAGAGACATCCAGATCAAGGTAGAGATCTTCGTACCAGACCCGACCCTGTGCATCCAGGTAATGACGATTGCAGATATCAATATACCATTCGACAATCTCATCGTGAGGATCGAAGACCGTTGTTATCGCGTAACGTGCACCAGCAGGAAAGTGCTGCATCCAGGTATAGCCATTATCGGCAAGACAAAGACGCTGACCACAACAGGTCACCCAGAGTGGCTCACGCACTTCATCGATGCAAAACAGGGTAACATAGCCACGGAATTCACTGACATCGAGAGAGATCTGAGCGAAACGGCTCTTCGTCACCCGTTGCCAGTTTCGCCGATCGGCGGGTTTTTGCTTCATAACGCAATCCTACAAACATCAACATGATTTTTTTGCGTGAGGTCCATGCCAAAAGGATGACCTATAGATAGCATACCATACTCCAGGTTATCGATGGAACTACTCATAAGTAGGAATAACCGATGAAGAGCAGGTACAGGCAGACATCTCTCTGCCTGTACCTTGAAAACGTTAGCGCTGGGCGGCAGATTGGGCGGCGTGAAGGGCGCGCAGGATGCGTTCGGGGACCAGAGGGAGCTGGTGTATGCGCACACCCAGAGCGTTCGCAACGGCGTTCGCAACGGCAGCGGCGAGCGATTGCAGAGGGAGTTCAGCAATCGCCTTCGCCCCAAAGGGTCCAAGAGCATCCTGAGTGGAGAGAAGATACGTCTGGATTTCAGGCATATCAAGAGCAGAAAGCAGATGATACGCGCGCAAATCAGCGTTCTGCATCACCCCTTTCGGATCATAGAGAAGATCTTCACATAAAACCGCATTCAGTGCCTGAGAAAGAGAGCCCAGCAGTTGCTCTTCAAGGACTAAAGGATTGAGCACCAGACCGGCATCCACCGCACAAACAAGCTTAACAACACGCACCAGACCAGTCTCAGTATCAACGTCCACCTCGGCACCAAGAGCCACAAAGGACACAGGCGTTTGTTGCACCTTCCAGGAAGCAGTCGTCATAATCTGCCGTCCTTCCACGGAAAGAGATTGTTCTGCCACCTGTTGAATCGTCACGGACTGGTCATTAGGGGCAGAAATCACACCGGCATTGATCTTCAAGGTCTCAGGAACCGCATTCAGCAGACGGCCAGCAACGGCAAGAATCTGACGGCGGATCTGCTCAGCCGCTTTACGGACCGCGCCGCCACTCAGATAAAAAGAGGACGAGCCATGCACACCGCTATTGAGCGGGATAGCATCGGCATTGGTTGTATAGACAAAGACATCCTCTAACGGAACGTTAAGCACCTCGGCAACCACCTGAGAGAGAAGAGTAGAGGAGCCAAAGACATGCTCACCAGCCCCGACGAACACATCAAAAGTGCCATCCTCATTCAGCTTCATAATCGAGCCAGAAGTATTTGCCTCCCAGGGAACAGTGCCCAGCACCGCAAGAGCGGAGCCAACCCCGTGGCGTTCGCGTCCATTGCTCACCATGCCGCGCTTCTCATGCCAGCGCAACTTCTCCTCCACAATGCGCAAGCAATCAGGCAAAGCACAGCTCTCAAGCAGAGGAACGCGACCACGAAGAGCCTCTTTGCGGCCAGGATATTCATCGCCGACCTTCAGCCAGTTAAGGCGGCGCAACGCATGAGCATCTATCCCCACGCGTTTAGCAACTTCATCCATATGACATTCGAGCGCGAAAAAGGCAGGAGGAAGGCCCTGCCCCTGGAGAGCGGCGGAAGGAGGTAAATTGGTGTACAAAATGTCGCTGACAAAGCGCATATGCTCACAGGGATAGAGAGCCAGGACATCATTGAGAAGAGCAGAATTTGCAATCAGCGGGTGCGTCGCATAGGCACCAGTACTGGCAAGCATCACAAACTGCTGAGCCAGCAGTTTGCCCTCACGAGAGACGCCAGTCTTCATACGTACAATATATTGCGAATTCACAGGAGCAGCACGGAATTCATCGGCCCGTGAATACATGAGAGAGACAGGGCGACCTGTTTTGAGCGTAAGAAGAGCAGCGAGATCCTCCAGACGGATCTCCTGAGAAAAGCCAGCCATCGTGAGGGAAGCGGTTTGCTCCACGCGAATGCGGCGCAAAGGAAGAGCAAGTAAGCGGGCAAGAGTGCGACGTACATACAGAGGATTCTGCGTATTCGAGCGCACGACCAGGACATCATCATCAGAAAAATACGCCGTGGCCGTCTGTTTCTCAAGCGTCACCTGCTGCGTCATAGGAAGAAAATACTCGCCTTCGACCACCAGATCAGCGGACGAAAAGCCGCGATCCACCTCACCGATATCGACGCCGACGCGGGCCGCGATATTGCGAGAGGCATCGTAAATACCGACAGCATCGGACTCAGGATGCACCTGAGGAGAATCAGCCTCCAGGCCCTGGCGAGGATCGAGGAGAGAAGGGAACACCTCATAATCGACATGAATAAGCTGGAGAGCCTCCTCAGCGATCTCAGGAGTTTCAGCTGCAACCACCGCCACCCGATCCCCGACGAAGCGGAGAACATAATCCAGGCTGAACTGATCCTGCAACATCTGCGGCTCACGAGAGCGTTCCACTGAAGAGAAAGGAATGCGGGGCACATCCTTATGCGTCAAAACAGCGAGAACGCCCGGGAGTGCCTTCGCCTCAGAAACATCGATATCGCGAATCAACGCATGGGCATGAGGGCTGGTCAGAACGCGAGCCGAGAGCATACCTCGGAGAGAGAAATCAGCCGCAAAAACAGGCTTCCCGGTCACCAGCTTGCGGGCATCCGCGGGGGGAACCGCCTGACCAAGGAGGACAGATTGCGACTCACCAGTGGAAGAAGGAACGCCATTCGCAAGAGAAATCAGAGGAATTTTCGTGGTTGCGCCCTCAGCCATCTCGGAGCGATTACGAGCGACATTGCTCTCATGAGAGACAGGAACGACCTGATGCTCCAACGCAGGAAGAGGATCACCGCGCAGTGCAGCGGCGGCGCGTAGAACGGCCTGTACTGGTCGATCGTAGCCAGTGCAGCGGCAGAGATTGCCGGAGAGAGCCTCGCGCACCTCAGCAGCATCGGGGCGAGCATTTTGTTTCAAGAGAGCAGTAGCGGATAGCAGCATACCCGGAGTACAGAAGCCACAATGAGCGGCTCCGATCTCAGCAAAGGCCTGCTGCAATGGATGCAATTGAGAGCCCGAGTTCAAGCCCTCAACCGTCATCACCGTACAGCCGCCCGCTTGCGCCGCGAACATCACACAGCTCGGGCGAGGGACCCCATCGACGAGAACAGTACAGGCTCCGCAGTCACCAGTCTCGCAGCCATGCTTGACCCCACAATAGCCTTCGCGACGTAACAGAGTCAACAGAGTTTCATTTGTCGCGACATCCAGGCTAGCAATCGTGCTATTAATATTCAGTTCGAGTTCCATACAAAACTCAAGCTCCTCTTCCAGATGATACCAGACCGCGCCAGATCGCAATATTAGCGGCTTCTTCCAGAGCGCGATAAGCGAGATTTAAGCCAGCCACTCGACGATAACTATTACTGGCCAGAATATCGGAGGGCGGGCGAAATTCAGAGATAGCAGCGCGCATAGCTTGAGAGAGCAACTGGCGATCAAGAGTATCGGCAGAGCGAGCGAGGGCCCGACCTTCAAGGAAGCGCTCGATAGCCTGTAAACGCAGAGGCTCCATATTGCGGCCACCGAAGATCAGACGGACACGTTTATATTTGCCATCCTCAACCTCAAGCTGAGTAGCGACATTGAGCAGCGATAGATCAGAGGCAGAACGGCCAACGCGCATAAAAGAGCCTCCGCTATTTATAGGAGGGCGAGGGACAAAGACCTCAAGAATGAGCTCGCCGGGACGATGATCCAGAGAGAAAGAAGCGCAGGGGATACGACGCTCATACTTCCCCTTATAGACGACCCCGGAGAGAGCGAGGCCGGGGCGTTCAGACGTCCCGCCGCTCAAATTCACCTGCGTCTTCGAGCCAGAGCGGACCACCACCTCAGCATCGAGAGCCACCAGAGCCGTCCACAGATCGGCCTGAGAAGCAGCGCCCGCGCCGAGAGTGCCGCCAAGAGTAGCACAATTGCGGATCAGGCGAGAAGAAGCAGAGGCCAGAGCGGACTCAGCAAGAATCCCTGAGGCGAACTCCTTCAAGAGAGTGGATTCGGCAAGGGATTGAAGAGTCGTCATAGCGCCCAGATGGAGACCTCTGGTATCGTCAGAAATATAAGCCAGATCGAGATCGCGGAGATCAACAACGGCTTGAATAGAATCATCATCTAAGCCGAGTAAATAGGTTCCCCCGGCCAGAGGAACAGTCTTTACATCGAGGCGTCCCAGGAGGAGCAGAGCGTCATCGAGGTGCTCCGACCAATGATATTCAACAAGCTTTTGTAGCATGAACTATTACCTTTTATTGCAATGGAAGCAGAGTAAACGTCTCCACATCAACCAGCCCCTGATCCGTCAACTTCAGAGCAGGGATAACAGAAAGAGAAAGGAAACTCAGAGTCATACAAGGGTGATCGAGCACACAACCGAGTTGGGTAGCAGCAGCATCAAGGGCCTGTAATTGTTGCACCACCGTTTCCGCCGGGAGAGGAGAGACCAGACCTGCAAGGGGTAAAGGCACACTAGCCAGCACAGAGCCAGCGGAGACACAGACAAAGCCCCCCCCAGAGGCTTCCAAAGAGCGAGCCGCGTGGAGAATATCGTGATCATTCGTCCCAACGATCACCACATTATGAGCATCATGAGCGACACTAGAAGCCAGGGCACCCTGTTTGAGGCCGAAGCCATGCACCAGACCCAGACCGACACGACCCGAGCCATGATGACGTTCAATGACCACCAGCTTCAACAGATCGCGATCAGGGTCCGCCACAATCTCGCCATCGCGCACAGAGGCCTCAAAGCGTAAGTGTCTGGTAGTAATCTGGCCGGGTTCCAGGCCAATCACCTCGACCGGGCCAGGAGTGCCAGCAATACGAAGATCAGCGACAGAGACCGCGCCAAGATTGACCGTGTCAGCGACCCCCGAAAACATCGTAGCGGGGGGAGGCGATACCAGCAACTTTCCCTCTTGAGCAACCAGGAGACCATCTTTATAGACAGACTGAACCTGAAACGAACGAAGATCATCCAGAACCACCATATCAGCCACGAAACCCGGAGCCAGGGCACCACGTTCGTGCAAACCAAAATATTGAGCAGTGTTGTAAGAAGCCAGACGAATAGCTTCAAGCGGTTCAAGACCGAGAGAAATAGCCTGACGAACCATAGAGTCAATATGGCCCCGGGTCATCAAATCCAGAGGGTCACGATCATCGGTGACAAAAAAAGCGCGCGGCGGATGAAGCTCTTGCACCAGAGGAAGTAGCGCCTCCAGATTGCGAGCCGCAGAGCCCTCACGTATCATCAGCCACATGCCAAGGCGGATACGCTCACGAGCTTCCTCTAAAGAGCTACACTCGTGATCAGATTGAATGCCAGAAGCAGCATAGGCGCAGAGGTCGCGTCCCCTCAGGCCAGGAGCATGACCATCGACCGCCAGACCACGTGCGCGAGAAGCGTGAATCTTTGCCAGCGCCTGTTCCGCCCCCTGCAAGACAGCAGGCATATCCATCATTTCAGCCAGACCTAAGACACGCGGATCATCGAGAAAAGGTAAAAGATCGGCGGCCAGGAGAGGCTGGCGAGGAGTTTCAAAGGAAGAAGCCGGAACGCAGGACGAAAGCATCACATAGGTAGAAAGAGGGAGATCCCGACTGGATTCCAGAACATAGCGTATACCAGCCACGCCCAGCACATTCGCGAACTCATGAGGATCAAGGACCACAGTGGTCACCCCCCTGGGAGTAACCAGACGAGCGAACTCAGAGAGAACGAGCATCGTACTCTCGATATGCATATGCCCATCAAGCAGACCAGGAGCAAGCCAGCGTCCCTGGAGATCGCGCTCTTCGCGACCGAAATAGCCTCCCCCGGGCGCACTAATGCCAGCGATATATCCACGAGCAATAGCCACATCAGCGGCGTAGCACTCATTACTACAGACATTCAGTAGATGAGCATTGCGTAAAACCAGATCAGCAGGTAAAGCGCCACGTGCGACCTGAATCCGATGCTGTAGATCCTCCATTTTTTGCTCCTACTCCACAAACAAAAACGTCCACATATCAACAAAACTAAACTTAGTAGCAGATTTTAGCACATAAAATCTACTTTGCTATAATTCTGAGTGATCAGATAACCCTTATGGGTAGCAAGCACTCCTATGAACAGGAAGAAAGCACCGTTCCTGCCCCATATCATGTTGCCCCATCCTTATATCATGACTGATGAGAGCAAGGAAGTGTCACACAAGAGGGCCGAACATGACCATAGTATGGAGCGGGGAACGGAAGATATACGTATAAATGTAGTACATTACTAAGAGACTAAGTAAAATAGAAAGTATCTGTAAAAAAAAGAGGGCAGTTCCAACTTTGCAGAAAGGAGACAACGATAGTGAGTAACGCAGGAATAGCGATGATAA
>DATJHM010000169.1:0-17916 GCA_035493895.1 Ktedonobacteraceae bacterium | reverse complement strand
AAAAGCCGCTCCTTTCAATCCAAAAACGCAATAGTTGGACGCTCTCCGAGGGTAAAATGTATATATGCCTGCTTAGCGCGTCGCATATGCACGCTTGTTTCTATTTAACACCACAAATTTATAGAAAAACAAGTATTTTCCGTTTTTAGTACCAATCATTTCATAAGTCGAGAATAATGGCATGTTACATTCATATACATTTATATATGTTCAATAGCTGGCAAGGGGACATAGCTTCCTCACACTCGAAGAAAAGCAGAGGTAGGGGCAGCGGTTTATCCCTGCCCACGTCCCCCACCGACCCTCTCGCACCTGCGGTTTATCCCTGCCCACGTCCCCCACCGGCCCCAATGTCACGTCGATACGTCTGTACCCGGTGCCCATCGATCCCCACCATTGTAGAGGGGGTGCATTTTTAATGCGCTTTTAACTCTTTTCCTCTCTAGCTAAACATTTTTCTAGTTTCTTATACCATCTTCTAACAACAGTACAATTAGTACCTCCATGCTAGTAAACCGCAAGATAAGGCAGCATTCCGAGCAACGTGGTACTATTGCAAATAGAGCTACTCATACTTTTGTAATCCTGAAAAACATTTCTATTAGTTGACAATAACACAAGTATCACTTCTCATTATCATATAATTACACTATTACTAATAATGCGACAGAATTATCGCACCTCAACTAGAAACGGCTATTGATCTCTATCACGAACTTTCTACTTGAATAGAGACCAAACAGGCAAATACGCCTCATATATGATCCTGATGGATTTCATTGCAGATTGAATCTGTAGCGCCACCTTACGAAGAGAGGAAACTTGAGAGCATGCAAGTGATAACCAGACCATCACGCCCACGACCATTCAGAGGCTGGAAAACAGCACGGCGAAATCCACGCTTTTCGCCTTTCGCCCTTATTAGTATCGCCATTACGTTGCTCGTGGTAATAGGTGCAGGCATTATTTTTGTACTACAGCCCTACCTGAGCACACATGCAGCAAATGCGAACCCGAACTGCGCTTTAGTTGTACCACAAAATCCGCTTTCAGCTCAGGGCCTCGCCACCCCTTATCAGCTCAGAGCACAGAATGGCAATAAAGGACCTTGCAACGAAGCAAACGCTGATCAGACGGCCTTTGTCCAGGCGGGCATCATAGATCCCGCAACCGGCCAGATCAGCATTTATAATCCGCTGGTGATCGATAGAGGGAGCAAACCTGCGGCCGCCCCCGTCGTACCAAATCTCCCCGCCAATGCGGTCGTCGCTCTCTGGTTCGGTTTCAACGGCGATACCCTGACGCTAAGAGATACTAACGGGAGCCTGATGCAGGGCAAATGCGTCAATGGAGCAGATGGCACCATATTTGGACAATTCGCCTACTGCAATGCGCCCGCCTTCTTTCAAGCTGCCAACACCGCCATACAGGCCGGGAAATTGCAGCCGCCCGCTCTGGCAACTGCAAAAGATGGTATGCCCTGCCCTACCGTACGCGATTTCAGTGTCGTTGACCAGGATCAGAGCGATAACCTGCCAACGTCCTACCTGGTGACCGATGATGGACGAACTGCGCAGATGACCGCCGCAAACAGCGCCAAACTGCCAAATGCCCAGATTCTCACCAATGGTAGCGATAACCGCCTCCTCGATATCTCCATAGACGGCGCGCTCGGCTGTACCCCCTGGACCGCGCCCGATCTTGCCGATCCGGGACAGATGGTCGCCGCGCTTCCGTTAAATGAATTGCAAGCCGCTGCCCACCAGCTCGCCCCCGTTGCCACCGTACCTGCTGGCGATCCCATGGTCTTGAATGGCGATGGCAAGACCGATCTCACGAAGACAAATGCCTATCGTGCCGGAGTTGACCAGTTGCCAGCGGCCAACAAAAATGATGCCAGCACGAGCGATTATTGCCAGCAGTTACTCAATACTGGTCTACCACGCATCATAAAAGATGCTCCGCTTACGGTGAATGCAACCTCGCCCGATACAGGCGCTGGCAACAATCTGTTCACCTTCCTGGCACAACGTTTTGTCGCCTCTTTCGGACCTGACAACCTCAACTGCACAAAAATATTAGGGACCAAAGATCCTCTCGCCGTTGTGTTGAATAAGCAGGGCGTGGCCGTGCGTGCGACCTTAAATGGGCAGCCGATCAATACTACCCAGATGGGCGGCACCAATGGCGGCGGCACCAATGGCGGTAGCATGGCCCCGAACTGTAACGTAAATGGCACCACCATCAATGGCTGTACGGGCACAACCACGCTCAATGGACAAAACTGCACCGTCTCGTTCATGAACAATACTGTCACGCTCACCTGCTCCAATGCGCAAACACCTCCCACTGCTGGCACGCCGACTGGTGGTAGCACGACGACTGGGATGGCCACGCTGCCCTTCAACAACCAGGGCATCAGCAACGACCATAGCAGCGCAAACTTTGACAATAACCATTTCAGCTACTCAGCGCAAGCCCTCCAGAACCTCGGTATCATACCAGGCAAGATGGTCACCTCCAATGGCATAAATTTTTTCTGGCCGACAGCAACTCCCGGCATGCCAGATAATGTTCAGGCGAAAGGGCAGGTCATCCCGATCGCTCCGGTCGCAGGCGCAACCACACTGGGATTTCTGGGCGCTGCTGACTTCGGCCCCTCAACAGGCACCGCTACCATCACCTATACCGATGGCAGCACGCAACCTTTCACGCTGGCTTTTACTGACTGGACTCTGAATGGTGGGTCCGCAAAAGTGCTTCCCCAGAATCAAGTCGTCGCTGTCACGCCTTACCGCAACACGCCAACGGGAGGCATGGACCAGCAAAAACCAAATATCTTTTATACTAACGTCGCCTTACAGGCCGGAAAGACGATCAAGAGCGTCACCCTACCCACAAAAGTGGATCGCGGAAATATCCACATCTTTGCGATAGGCACGAAATAAGCAGTCTCTGGTTCTTGCGCGGAAGGACAGGTCAGGCATCTGCTATCTGACCTGTCCTTCCGCATTTACCCTGCAATGTACCTGCGTTTTGCCTGCATGCAAAATCAAGACAAATAAACCCTTCAGAAATCTCACCCCCTGCCGAATATAGAGAAGAGAAGAGGCAAAAAGACCTCCCACCCGGTTCTCACAACTTCCATCAATCCCGTAGAGTCGCCGCTTGTCTGCGACCGGGTACAGGCTTATCTACGTGACATTTGTGTAGGGAGTAGATCCCGATCACATCGGCCTTTGTGTAGGTTGTGTAGCTTTTTTAGGAAAAATCTTGTAGCATAAAAAAAATCTTGTAGCGCGTCACAAAAAGATCTGGTGTAGGACAATGTAGGGGGTAGATCCCGATCACATTGGCATTTGTGTAGGTTGTGTAGCTTTTTTAGGAAAAATTCTCGTGGCGTAAAAAAACCTTGTAACGCGTCCCAAATAGGGAGATGTAGCATGTGTAACCGATGATGTAGGATCAAGATCCCCATCATCTCCACATTTGTGTAGCATGTGTAGCACTTTTTCACAAATGTCTCATTGCACGTCACTAGTACTTTGCCAATCAGATTCGTTCTCACCAGTGACAGAGTTGAACGACACATGATAGAATACACGAATAAGTGCATATGCCGAATAATAAGCCCATCCTGTAGAAAGAATAGCATGCTAGAGGGGTTCAGGAAGAGTTGCAGCCAGGAATGAATACTACTATCGAGACTACAAACAAGCAATCAGCCTTTCAGATGACTGAACGTCTGCCTATCTTTAGTTACCTCGTCACCTCCAATCGGGTAAGCTGGTATCGTGCGATCATGCAGATTTTTCTGCATCACCACCACGATCTCTATCACTACCAGCTCACCGCACAAGAGCTACGCGACGAGATGCGCGAATCGTTTGATCCAGAATATACCCTCGAACAATGCCAGAATGATCTGGCCGCCCTCAAAGAATGGGGCAACCTCACGACGATTTATGACTCCAGCCGCGCCACCTCGATTGCCAGCTTTCTCTCACCAGCCCTGCTCTATCAGGCCACGCCAGAGGCGATCGCCATTGAAACTTTTCTGGCTGAACAGAAACGCCTCACTGCCGCCACTGGCGCTCTGCGTCAGGGAGAACTCTCTCGCCTCTGGCATGCATTGCAGGCGATTGATGAAACGCTTCTCTCTGCGCTTGAACCGGAACCGGCACGCATGCGCGATCTGGCGGAAGAATGGCGACTGGCCTTTGAGATCTGGAATACGATGGCCCGCGAGGCTGCACAATATCTGGCAAATATGCTCAATGCGGCCCAACAAAAGCACGCTGATCTCATGAGCTACCAGCAATATAAAGGTGCGGTCGTCGCTTATGTCCATGGCTTTGCCCAGGCTCTGACCCAATACGGACCACGTGTCCGCGAATTGCTCGATGAGTGGACGAAGACGGGACGCAAAGCACACTTTATCTCGGCCATCGCGGAATATCTCGAACCACCGGGAATGGCTACCGAGAATCAACCCACCAGCGAAGACCTACAGCAAGAGGTCAGTAATCAGTTCGAGGCCATGATGAACTGGTTCGCGCAGGGGAGAAACGCCGATTCGTTCCGCCGCAATGCCCTGGCTGAGGTCGACAAAGTGGTGCGCCGGGCCGCCGCGCTCGCCGCTACCGCTCGTCCCAATGCCAATTATGCCACGCAGCTCAACACCCTGGCACAACAATTGCTCAGGGCCAGCAACGGCGAGAATGCGCAACAACTCTTCTCCATCGCTTTCGCCAACCTCCAACCTCTGCACTTTCCTGAAGGACTCGCAGGGCAGGCAAGCGCACTCTATGAGCAGGATGAGGAAGGGCCCTGGCAACAACCGGTCTCAAATCAGGTGTATCTGCGCCCCGTGAGCCGGGGATTTCGCGGCGACCCGCCCATGGAAGATCCGATTATTGATAACCGCACCCTGATCCAGAACCTGCTCGCTCACCATGAACAGAGAATACAGGAGCAACGTGCGCGCTTCCAGAAGCTTTTCAGCAGGGAAGAGGTGGATATCGGCAATCAGGGTCTATTGACACCCGAAGATCGTGCACTTCTGACCACCGTTATTGATGGCTGCTTGAGCAATAGTGCTTACCAGTATCGCGCACCGGATGGTACGGTCATTGTGCTGCGCAATCCAGATGAAACGAAGTTTGCGCTCCTGCGTGCCAGCGATGGCATCCTGATCCTGCCACGTTACCGCCTTGCCAGACTCGATCCGCTACCAACTGCGGCTGCGAGCGTCACGCTGACAGGAGGGAACGAGTAATGACAGACGAGCAGTTACAGGAGCTTCACCATACATTGCCAGAACAGACAATCGCGGAAGCTGCGACCAGCACGCTACGCAATAAACGGAATGGGTTACAGTCCAACGCGATGGGGGCTGATCTGTTGAAGGCGCATGTGGCCTTGCTGGAAAAAGAGATTCTGCTGTCGAAACATGGCGATATTTTTCGTCTGGTGCAGCATCACTATCGCCGTCTCCAGGCCTGGCACGATCAATATACTGGCTGGCGCATTCAACGGACCAGCACGCTCATCCGACTGGTCCGGCATAGCAGTACTGCAACTCAGGGGTATCAGTATGAGCGACTACGAGACGCAAAAGATTTCGCCTGCCTGACCTGGATTCTCTGGTATGCCGAGAATCGTCAATTGAGCGGGCGTGGCAATGATCAACAATTTTTGCTGTCGCAGCTCGCAGATCAGATTCAGGAACAATCCTCTCAGGGCGAAGAAGAGGGTACAACGCTGGACTTTCGACGGCAGACCGACCGCTACAGTATTCAGCGTGCGCTCCATTATCTGGGGGATCTGGGCGGTCTTCAGCTTGTTGACGGGCAGACGCGGGAATGGGTCGATCAAACGGGCAATGTCGATGTGCTCTATGAGTTCACTGATGTTGCGCGCTCGCTGGTTGCCGCTCTCGATGCGGGCGCAGTGGCTGAGAGCGCGGCGCAGCTCCATCCCTTGCAACCGGGCCTGCTACCTATGGCCCAGAGCGTCCCGGCCTTGATGCGCGCATGGCGCTCCCTGTTGCTGGGTCCAGCGCTTTTCGCCTTTGACGATTCCGAGGCTTTTGCCGTGTTACGCACGCACGCCGAGACGGTTGCAACTGAACTGCTCGACACCTTCGGCTGGTTGCTGGAGATACAGCGCAACTACGCCTGCATTATTCGGCCTCTCGGCAGCGCAACAGGACCAACCACGACCCTGACGATCTATGGGACGCTTGATCAGATTGTGCTCTTGCTCTGCGCGGCCTTGCGCGAACGCCTGCACACTGCCCCCTGGGCCACACCTGATCAGTACGGTTGCCTGCACCTGACGAATGAGGATATGAACGAGCTTTTCTTTGCTGTACGTGAACGCTTCGGCGACAACTGGGGCAACGATGCGCGCAGCCGAGGCTCTTCCAGCTTGCTCAACGATGTCTCGCGCAAAATGCGTCAGCTCGGCATGTTACGTGGCCCCGATGAGAACGGGAATATCCTGATCCTGCCGCTCGCCGCACGCTTTAGCGCTTCTTATGAAAAACCTGAACAACAGACGCCCACAACCGGTCGCACACGTAGCCGAGCACGCGCAAAAACGGCGCGTCCTACCCCGGCCTTACCTGGCATGGAATAGCTATATGAGTGGGATGAGGAGAGAAGAAGTATACATGCAAACAACCTTCGATACTATTGCCAATTGGAATGAACGCATTCAGGCACGTGCAAACCAGCTCAACGGTCAGGCGAATCAGCTCGTCGATCTCTTACAGGGACTGGCAGGAGGGCCACAGGGCTACCGCCTGCGTCGCATCATGCTCACAAACTTCTGGCTCTATGGTCAGCAAATCTTTGAGGTTCCCCATGGTCGACTCTTCCTGGCAGGCGAAAATGCCAGCGGTAAATCAACCGTTTTGACCGCTGCCCTCCCTCTGGGACTTGATGGCGATCTACGACCAAATCGCCTGGATACCTTCGGCGGACGCGAACGCCATATCGAATACTATGTGCTTGGTGGCTCGGAATCGGCCACTCCCTATAATTTTGAGCGCCGAACCGCCTATATTGCCCTCGAGTTCGAATGGTGCGATCCTGACCATCCCCCCATCGCCCCCGAGATTCAGCAGCGCTGGGAAAATGGCAATCGCGAGAGCGCTCGCTTCCTCACCATCGGCGTCAGCCTCGCAGGTAACGCCAATACAACCGACCGCATCCGTCCCTTGCGCTTCCTCATCACTGACGGCTCACGCCTGGGCTACGAGCTCGATACTCTCTATGAAACCGGCAACAAAGGTGAGAAGCGCGCCTATGATCATCTGCGCTTCAAACAACAGCTCGAAGGCCACGGTATTATCTGCGATACGCAGGCCGAATACGAAAAGCAGGTTGCACGCTATCTCTTCGGCTACCATGATGTCAAAGATTTTGAGAAGCTGATCAATCTTTTGCTCGTTCTGCGTCGGCCAAACTTGAGCAGTGAGCTGAACTTCTCAAAAGTTCATGACTATCTCAAAATGTCGCTGCGCAAGATCTCCAGCGAAACCACCTCCCACGTGATTGGCACCATCGAACGCATCGACGCCATTCAGAGCGAGATGGAGCGCATTCAAGAGGCGTACGACTCCACCGACCATCTGCATCGCACGCGACAGCAGTTAGCTCGCGTGCGAGCACAACTGGCGGCCTGCGATTATCTCAGTGCGCATGCAGCCGAAGATGCTCTTCAGCAGCAGGTGAATAAGCTGCGCAGAGATCTGCAAAGGGCTACCGGAGATCGTGCCCGCGCTGATAGTACCAGCCAGACGCTCCAGCAGGAACAGTATCAGATCCAGGGACAGATTAAAGCCCTGGAAGCCAGCGAAGGCTTGCAGGTCGCCACCCGCCTCGCCACGATCCGCGAACGACTGCGTGAGAACGAGGCCCAGCTTCAGTTGCAGGCGCAAAGCGTCACCGTTGCACGCCAGGGCATTCAAGATCAAGAAAAACGTCTCTCTCGTCAGCAGACCCGCTTCGCTGAAGAGAAAAAGGTCGCGCTGAACCAGTTGCGCGATCTGTTGACCATCGCCCGACAGGAGGCACAATGGGAAGTGGTAGCCCTGCAATTGGAAGAGGCGCAACAGTTTCTTAGCACGCTCTCGCCTGAAGCTGGAACTACCCTGACGCTACCACTGGTAATTGCCACGCTTAACGGGCCTACGACTCAGGAGCGCATGGTCTGGTTGCGCAGCCTCGAAACGCTCCATCAGCAACGTGAACGAGCCGAGACGCAGGTACAGTACGCACGTACGCAGGAAACTACCCGTTTTCAAGAACTGGACGAGGCTCGCAGTCAGTTCCAGATCAGCCGCGAGCTTGCGAACACCGCACAGCGACAACTCAATAGCGCACTCGCTCCCTTCTTCTCGCCCTCCGATGCCTTCGCTCCTTCCATTAGCAGCGACGACCTGCCTCTTTTAGAGCACGAGGATGAGGAAGCGAACGATGAAAGCCAGAGTAGCGCCATCGTCGAACGCCTGAGCGCCGCCATCGAACAATATCATCAGGTATTGGATGTGCTTGATCATGACCTTGTCGAGGCAATCGACGAGGCTCAGAGTGAATTAAACGAACTACAACTGCTGGCAGGCGGCAAAATGCAGGAGCTCGCCGCCGTAAAAACGCGCTACGAGCAGAAACTCTCCGAACCGGAATATACGCCACCACGTTCCACGCGCCGCACTACCGCACGCGCCAGACTCGCGGAACATGGCATACAGGCACAACCACTCTATGCCCTGCTCGACTTTACGCCCGATACGCCCGAGGATGAAGCCGGACGCATTGAGGCTGCGTTGGAGGATGCCGGACTACTCGATGCGCTCGCCGTTCCCGCTGCGCAAAGAGAGGCCGCAAGAACGCTCCTCGCCAGTGAAGGTCTCAGCGATTGTTTCTTAGATGTAGCCGCTATTCCCAGAAATCTCGCGAGCAGCATACAAAAGATCACACGGCTCCGTTTCGACGCTGCTGGCAATGCGCAATTTGCGAAGGGCGCAGATGAGTGGCGTAGTATGACCGAACACCTTCTCACTGTTCTGCAACCTTACCTGTCCACAGATCTGTCCCACAATGGTCGCTATTCCCTCGCAGAAGATGGAACCTGGACGCATGGCCTGCTCAGGGGACAGGTCAGCAAGGGTTCGGCCCGCCTCATCGGCAGCGAAACTCGCCAGCGAACTCGCCAGCGCGAACTGGATGCCCTGCTAGAGGTACAGAACCGCCTGGAAGGCGAATTGCAGCAGATCACCGGACGTATCGCCACGTTTGAAGAGCAGATCACCTTCTTGCAGGAACAACGGACCCTTTTACGTAAACCCTGGCAGCAGAGCCAGCTCGAAGAACGCTATGCAGCCCTCAAACAGGCGCAACGTACGATGGCAAGCAACCAGGAAAAATATCAGAAGGCCCGCCAGCAGACGCAGGACGCTCGTCAGGTCTATAATACTCTGACCGCTCAGCTCGAACGTGCCAGTCAGGGCAATAGTATGTTTGTCAGCAGCGCAGAACATGTCGCCAGGGCCCTGCTTGCCACAAACAATCTTCAGCAGCAGGGTCAGAGTCTACGCAACCAGCTCACCAGCCTGATCCACCAGTTGGAGGAAGGACAGACGATACGCAGCACGCTGGCAGGTGCTCGCGAGAATGAGACCACTGTCGCCAGTTTGCACGATCGCATTCAAGCGCAGGTCTTGCAGGTACAGGCAGAGCTCGATGAGCTGCAACGCATGGCCTCTTTTGCCGATGCCGCAGAGATCAGCGAACGGCTCCAGACGCTCCGCGAACGCAGCGAGACGCTCCTGAGCGAGCTCGAATCTGCCCGTATGGCCTATGTGCGCGCAGACGAGCGGGCGCAGAATTTTACTACTACGCTGTCAGAAACAGAAATACGCTGGCAGGCGGCCCAGCAGGAAAGTCATGAGAAGCAGACAAACCTGCTCTCGCTTCTCTCCGCATATCCAGACGAACTTTTGCTCCGGGCCAACCAGTTTGTCAATCAAGAAAACTATGCTGAGATGGTACGCTTGCTGCTCGGCGCTGAGCTGCGCGACGACGAGATTGTTGCGCGCAAGGATCAACTGGAGAACGGCTACCGTGATGCGTATAGTGCACTGGTCAAGGCCTTCACGCACGAGCAATCCATTCTGCTCGAATACGGGCCCGATCTGGACGACCAGGGCGATATCGTCTTTCTCCACGAGAATCGCAGCCGTCCGATTGAGCTTTTGAGCCTGCTTGGTGAGCGTATCGAGATGCAAAAGACGCTTCTCGAAGAGCAGGAACGCCAGCTCTTCGAGGATTTCCTCTTGCAGGAGATAGCCGAGGCGATTCGCACGCATATTCTGGAAGCCGAAGAATGGGTCCAGCAAATCAATCAGGTTCTCGGCGGACTGCCCATGATCGGCGAACATTACTCGCTGCAATGGAAGCCGCCTGCTGAATACAATATGACACGCTTCGGTAGCCATCTCGCCCAGCATTATCGACTGTTGCGCAAACCGGCCCAAAGCCTGACCACCGAAGAGAGCAATACGCTGATGAGCGCGTTCCGCCGGGAGATCGAGAGCGTACGCCTGCGCCAGCAAGAGAATCCCGACACCAACTTTATGGAGGCTCTGGAGCAGGTCTTTGATTATCGTGAATGGTTCCACTTCGATGTCTATGTGACGCCGGTTAATGGTGGTCAACGCCAGCGACTGACCGATCGGGTTGCCGGGACACGTAGCGGTGCCGAACAACTCTTCGCCCTGTATGTGCCGCTCTTCGCCGCACTTGGCGCACTCTACAAGAGCGCGGCCCCAGGAGCGCCACGACTGCTCTCGCTGGATGAAGCCTTCGACAAAGTGAGCGTGGCGAATACGCAGCGTATCATGGAATTCCTCATCTCGCAGGATTTCCAGTGGATCATGACCGGTCCGCAGGTCAGCGGCGAGGGCACAAGCATTCCCGCCAGTGTCCGCTACCTGATGCTCCACGAAAAAGGCGCGCCCGTTGCCACCGCCTCGCCCTCGTTCTGGAGCAATACGCAGGATCTCGCAGCCCTGCCCGGACAAGAAGAGTAGCCTTATGGAGAACTCGCCTGCTGCCCCGCACGTCCAGCGCGCCGTGGACTTTTTCCAACACGCTGGTCTGGCACGCATTCTGCAACTGCTTCGCGCCAAATACCTTGAGCGCGGAGCGGTCGGCGGGCAAATTGTCATTGAGGAGAGCACACCCGAAGAACGACGCAATCTCGCCAGTTTTCTCGCGAAAGCTCCCTATCAAGAGGCGAATCTTCGTCTCAGGCTACGCGATATAGATAACGCCCTGTTGCAGAGCGGTTTTTCATGCACACTGCCAGAACTGCTGACCGCTTTTTTCCCCGATACCCCTCTGATCACCCGACCAGAGCAGCGTCAGGCAAAGCTACAGCACCAGGAACAGTTTCAGCAGGCCCTGACCGCTCTAACCGAAGCCCAACCGGTCCTATCGCGCGCGCAACAGTGGCTCAGCAATGGGCAGCATGGGCAAGATTGGCTCTATTCGCGCTACAAGAATGGCGAGCGTGCCGAACAGGAGCGTCAGCTTGCTTCTATCAAAGCCGTGGCGAACGCCTTAAATCAGCTACCGACCAGGGAACAACCAGAACGTCTGGCAATCTTCGCCCAACGCACAAGCGGCGATCCGCACAATCTCGACGCGACGAACGCAACCGGTCGGCTCTTCTTGCAGGCCCTGAGCGATCTCAGCAGTCGAGCAAAAGAATCTGGCGAACAGGGGCGCGCTCTGGAGCTGCAACTGTACGAGGAGGCGGGACTGCTCGTCGATACCATCTCCTCCGCCATCGCCGTCTTCTCCCTGCGCGAAGCCTGCGATCAGGCCGGGTCAGCAGACCCGCTCATACCAACCGCAGGGGCACGGATTCTGCTCCTGCCATTGCGCCAGATCCTGGGTTGGCAGAGCGCCAGCGCAACCGGAGACACGATCTATGTTATGGAGAATCCACAGGTTTTCGAAGAGATCGTTACCAGGCTACAAGAAAATCCTGAAATAAAGAACCAACCAACCCTGCTCTGCACGGCTGGTTGGCCCAGCGTTGCCGCGCTCAATCTGCTCGACATGCTGCTACAAAGTAACGCGGGGACCAGACTGCTCTACAGTGGGGATTTCGATCTGAAGGGGCTACAAATCGCAGCCTATTTTCTTGCGCGTTATCCAGGACGGAGCGAACTCTGGCATCTTGATCCTGCGGCCTATAGAGCGGCCCTACAGGCTGGTGGTCTGCCAGCCAGGACCCATGAATTGCGCCAGCTCGATGCGCTCCCCCCGGCGTTCGCCGATCTCGCAGTCCAACTCCACAAGCACGAACTATGGGCCTATCAGGAAGGCATTACCCGGATTCTGCTCAATGATCTACAAAATCCAGGCAGCGCTTCAAAGTAGAAAACCTTAATAGCTTGTGGGAAGACCTTCCAGCTCCATAATTTTCAAAGCATTGGTCGTTGGGCAGGGACCATGGCGGAGCTTGTAAGCAAAGGACATGCGGCCATTCACGACATCTTCACGGAAGTGATAATTGCGAATACGCGGCAACGTCTCGGCCAGCTTGACCAGTTCCAGATCGTGCGTCGAGATCGCGCCAACGCAGTTCTTGCCTGCAAGCGCATGAATATAGGCCGTACTGCCAATCAGGCGTTCGCGATTATTCGTGCCCTTAAAAATCTCATCAATCATAAAGAAGATCGGATAGCGTGAGCCCGCCTCCAGCCTTCGCAAGAGGCCCCGCAGGCGGCGCACCTCCGCATAGAAATAGGAGTAGCCATCAGTAACCGAGTCCGAGACTTTAATGCAGCCATACAGCTCAAAAAGCACCGTTTCCAGCGAGCGGGCATTGACCGGAGCCCCGGCATAAGCCAGGCAAAGGTTCAGACCCAGCGTACGCAAAAACGTACTTTTGCCAGCCATATTCGAGCCGGTGATCAGCATAACCGTGCCTTGCTGCTCCATCGTATAATCATTCACCACCTTCTTCTCAGCAGGCAAAAGCGGATGACCAATTTCACGGGCACGGAAAACCACATGTTGTTCCTGCGTCTGCTTCTCAAGGAGAAATTTCGGCATGCTATAGTCAGGATTGAGATACGCAAAATTTGCCAGCGAAGAGAGCGCCTCCAGCTCATACCAGGTCTCCAGCCACCCCGGAAGCTGCTCCGCAATCCTGGCCCGATATTTACTCAAAAAGTAAGATGCATAGCTATCAACCGGAATAATTGCATTCACCAGCAAACCAATGATATTAGCATTTTCAAACACGGCAATATTGGAGACACGAGCCAGTTGTTTTAAGAGGATAGAAGGGCGATGCTCAGCATCTTTGAAAAACGGCTCACATAAACGTTTGAGATGAACCTGCTTGCTATAGGGATATTTTTCGAGATACTCGAAAATCATCTGCAACTGGTCGAACATACTACGTACATAAGCAACGTCGGCATAGAGCGTCCCCCGATCCTTCTGCGTGTAGAGATACCAACCAACCGAAAAAAGGAGAGCCAGCACGAAGATCAGAGGAGTGATATGCATGATCAAAAACAGCGCCAGAGAGATAAGCACAAACAGAGAAAGCACCGAGGGCACAACCAGTGATGACATCGAGGTATTCGTCGGTCCCTTGGCTTTTAACCAGAGAAGCAGCTTTTCGCCTGCGACCAGTGAGGATGATGTGCGCGTCGCAAAAAGCGAGTTCAGCATAAACTTGTCGCGAAACAGCCGCAGCGGAGCCAGTTCATTAACCAATACCTGGCGCTCACGGATAACATCCAGATTGGGCACCTGTGTGAGGAGCCACTCGCGCAGACGCTGCTCTCCCTCTAGGGAGACGCCGGTATTCATCAAACGCAGGAGCGAATGTTCGCCCGTAATATCCAGATCCACCTCGAAGGGATGGTCAGCGGGCTCAGGACTGGTAGAGGTAAAAGGCAGCTTCTCCCAGTCGAGCTTCAGTCGCGCGAGCTGTATTTCATACACCTGTAACAGGTATTTATGGCTCAGAAAACTACTGCGCACGCGATTGTGATCGCGTTGCAAAAAGAGAAACACGGCAACGCCAGCGATAATACAGAGGCCACCCGCCAGGAGAGCAATGCGCATTGCAATCGTAGTACAGATAAAGCAAATAAAAATGTCCATCAGCTTATAGCGCCAGCAACGCGCATTGAGCGCATCCAGCATAGTCAGGCGTCGATCCAGGCGATCTACCTGACGTGCGACGAGAGCGAGTCGCTCCTGTTTCTTCGTAAGCACAGTATCCTCTTTTACCTTGATAATCCATCTACAGATAGTACACAGCCCGGTCTTTATTGCAATTTAGTATAACATGTTTGCTTCAGGATCTGTCTATTCCGCAAAAAATCCCATAGCCTGAGCAAAAGACGGCCAGAACTGCCATTGCGGGCAAGCGGATGGCAACAATTTTGCACGAAATTACCCATAAATCGATATATCTTAATAATAATTCTCTTACATTTTCCTCTTGACTTTAGATATTAGGCTGTGCTAATATCCGAGTAAGCAAGTAAGATATTAGGCTACGCTAATAGTTGGCAAGGGATGGGAGATGTTTTTTTTACTTCCTTTGTGGTTATCATTGCTTCCTCTTCCTGGCCCGCTATCGAACCGTCTGGGTGCCACGTCAGCGCGGAGAGACGCCAAAAGCCCCACCAACCCTGCGGTGGAGCTCTCGGCCACCGATGCCGCACGTTGCAGATCTGTTCGCATCACTCATTATTCATTGCAAAAGTGTCACGTAGAAAGGAATGCACAGATGTTTCGGTTTGGTATTGAGCACGAGGTCGCTTTTCTGGATCGCGAGGGACAGTTCGTAGACTTCGTCTCGGCCTCATTTTCCATGATTCAGGCGATCATTGATGAGTTGCCACAGCATGCTAGCGATGAAGAGCATCTGCGGATCGGGGACGCGGGCATTCGCGTCAAACGCTGGTATATTGAGGGCTTCGAGCGCTTCAGCGAGGGCGGAGAACTCACGGATTGCCTGCCAAAGGGCATTGAGATTCGCACCACCATTCATCCCAGCATTAGAGGAGCGGTGAACGAATTGACCGCCAGCTTTCACCTGCTCCAGGAAGTAGCAGCGCGCCATAACCTGCTACCCGTGCTGACAAGTCATCATCCCTACCGGACGTGCTTTGTCCCGGACCCACCTCTGAACGCCTATGAGCAGCAAGTCGTCAATCAATCTCCGGAGGACCGGACAGCTGTGATCTCCATGGTCACGTACGGACCCGATCTGAACTTTTCAATGGAAACGTTATCTGTCGAGGACATGATTGATCTCGGGCAAAAGCTCACCTACTACAGCCCCTATATTGTGCCCTGGAGTTTTAGCTCGCCATTCTACAATGGACGCTTATGGGAGGGGCTCTCCGTGAGAACGTTCCTGCGCACAGGACCGCGACCCGCCGTACAGGTTTTTCTGGCGCGACCAGAAGATCTCCTGCACAGTGACCCATCCCTGACCAAGCTGGCTCGCTCACCAGCCGAAATTGGGCGTATTGAATTTAAAGCCTGTGATAGTTGTAGCGATTTCTCGCTGTATGCCGCCCTCCTGACCCTGCTCAAAGGGCTTACGCTCGACGAAACCCTGGGAGGGCGAGCAATCATCCCTGACAGGGCACTCCATCAAAGCTCGGCGCGGTTTGGTTTCGCGCATGCGGATGTGTTCGCAGGTGCGAAAGCCGTCCTACGGGCCGCGACAGAAGCCCTGGGTAGCGATCCCGACATACGCTTCCTTGAGCCACTGCATTATTTCCTCCAACATGGGATCACGCCCGCACATCGGATGGTGCAGGCATTTCGTGAGACCAACTCGATTGAAGCGGTTCTGCGTGAAACCTATCAGGCACCATCGGCTCCGATCATGAAAGAGTGAGATGCGCACCCGACCGATGGCTTCAGGCACGGCTTGTCTCCTTTTCCCATGTAGCGGCGGGGTTTATCTCCGCCAATATGGGCCAAAGACGACCTTGCGGGACAAACCCGGGTAGTCACCACCCCCTGCGGAGATAAACCCAGCCGCTAACAAGCTACACCTCTACAAAAATGATTGACGTTCTTTTTGAGCTGGATTTTTTATACGCATGCTCATATCGCAGGTGAGGCCAGGTGATAGAATAGAGGAGGAAAACCGACCGAACAGAGAATGAAGTAGAGCTTATAAATAGCCAGAGCTTCAAAACAGAAATTGAAAAGAGAAGAAGACAAATTCGATGAGTGTTTTTGAAACTATCCAACGCCGACATAGCATCGGCCAAATGACTGATCAGGTGCCGACCCGGGCACAGATCGAACAACTACTCGTAGCAGCGACTCACGCTCCCAATCATCGCAAAGTCGAGCCCTGGCGTTTTTTTGTTCTGGCCGGGAAAGCTCGCGAAGAACTGGGAAGTATTATGGCAGCATCCCTGGCTGAACGCATGCGAGAGACCAGCAGCGAAAAAGCACAGACACAGTTAGCCAAAGAGCGCAACAAACCGCTCCGTTCACCAATCTTGATCGTAGTCGCGGCTGAGGCTCCCCGGCAAGCGAATGTGCTTGCCATCGAGAACATCGAAGCAGTCGCAGCGGCTGTAGAAAATATGCTCTTGACGGCAGAAGAGATAGGGCTGGCCGCCATATGGCGCACGGGAGATGCGGTCACTGATCCACGCGTGAAAGCCTGGTTAGGTCTTTCTTCGGAAGACCATATCGTATCAATACTCTATCTAGGCTATGCGGCGATGGCACAACCAGAGCGTACACCACGACCAATCAGCGAGAAAACGGCATGGCTTGGGTGGGAAGAATAATCGAGAAGAACGATAAGGGATGAGCTTTGCATATCTCATCCCTTAGCAAGACCACGCTAGTATTTGATCAGCGCGAAAACATCGTGATCATCCAGACGTTCGCGACCTTTCAGGAATGTCAGCTCAACCAGGAAGGCAATGCCAGCGATATGACCCCCGAGCCTCTGCACCAGATCCATGGCCGCCGAGACCGTGCCACCCGTCGCCAGCAGATCGTCGACAATCAACACACGCTGGCCCGGCTTAATCGCATCCGTATGCACCTCGACGATATTCGTACCGTACTCCAGAGCATACTCAACGCTCGCCGTTTGACCAGGCAACTTACCAAACTTGCGCACTGGCACAAAACCACAATTCAGCAGATACGCCAGGGGAGCCCCAAAAATAAAGCCGCGCGACTCCACCCCAACAACCATCTCAATACCAGCCCCCGCATAGTGAGCTGCCAGACGCTCCATAGCGGCGCGATAAGCCATGGGGTCCTGTAATAAAGGCGTTATATCTTTAAAGAGCACGCCCTTCTGGGGAAAATCTTCTATATCGCGGATATACTCTTCCAGGCGTATAGACTCGGATGTTGATGACATGAGCAGTCCTCTCTTTGTCTCAATACATAGGGCAAACTATGGGGGCAACCAGATATATTATACGCTATTGCATTCAGTCACAAAGCGAAGACGCAAAACGCTCAATGCACAGCAAAATTTGCCAGCAAGAGCGCTTCCACTGAACACAGCGTAGACTTTCCTCGTTCCGGGCACTGGCTTCCCTTAACCACGCCATATTTGCTTCGTTATTCGACACGATCAGTTTTTTGCACTACCGACACTACACTATACCCTCACACGCCGATACATGCAAACATCCCAATCGAGCCTCACCACATATCAGGACCTGTGGCCCACAGAAGAGGTCTCGACGGGAGGCAACTGCGAAGTACAAAAGGCACAGCGCGTCGCCTTCAATGGCACAGAACTCAGACAGAAAGGACAATCACGCGTTGTAGGTTCGACCTCATGATGAGGTATAAA
>DATJHM010000168.1:0-57080 GCA_035493895.1 Ktedonobacteraceae bacterium | reverse complement strand
ACTTCATAGCGCAATGCGTCTCCACGCAGAAAGCGTTGGATCTCATCAACCATGGCCTGGCCCTGTCGCAGGTGCGTATCAAGAGTATGGCCTGCGGTATGTGGCGAGAGCAATACATTGGGCAACGAGCGGAAACGGCTATCGAGCGGCAAAGGCTCCTCGCTATAGACATCAAGCGCGGCAAAGATACGACCCGTTTTCAGTTCCTGAAACAATGCATCCTCGTCGATCAGGGGTGCCCTTGCCGTATTAATAAAGAGCGCATTGTTATGTAATTTCGCGAACTGAGAAGCGCCAACGAGTCCGGTCGTCTCGGGAAGCACTGGCGCGTGAAGTGAGACAATATCAGCACCGGCCATAAGATCGTCCACGCTGGCCTTCTCCACGCCCAGTTGTGCGGCCTGTTCGGGAGTGAGATAAGGATCGAACACAAGAACGCGACAGCCAAACGCTTTGAACAGACGAATGACGGCTCGTCCCACGCGTCCAGTGCCCACTACGCCAGCGGTCTGGTTGCCCAACAACCTGCCAGGATATTCTTCACGTATGCTTTCCCAGGTTCGGCTATTCTTCATATGCAGATTGATTTCATGCAGCCGACGCTGGTACATAAGCGCCTGAAGCATAACAAACTCTGCTACCGAATCGGCGATAATAGCAGCGGCATGAGATACGCGCGGCCCACCCTGAAAGGCAGACGCGGGCACCAGACGGCGAATGGTACCAGCAGTATGCGCTATCAAACGCAGTTGTGGGAAATCGGCGAGCAACTCCGCGCTTAAAGGGGGCGTTCCCCATCCCGTCACGCACGCTACAGCGCCGTCAAGAAGAGCGGGCAGTTCTTCACTCCGCAATACTGGCTGCGCAGAGATGGTTACTGCGGCAAAGGAGGCCAGTTGCCTTTGCGCTTCCGGCGTCAACACCTCCTCACGACGCGAAGGAGAGAGCAAAACAGCTACTTTCGGCAATCCATCGGTAACATGTTGGGTAGTATCATTACGCATGCAAATTTTTCCTTCCCTCAATTCATCTCAGCCAATTCATCTCAGCAACGAACGAAGTTCAGATCTGCTTGTGTTTGATCGAGCACCTGTGGTAATGGGGCTTCGTAGTGACAGTGGAAAGAAAGTAAATCGTTAAACCAGGTTTTGTGCAGGTGCGTTTTATCATTTTACTGTATCGATATACTAACATAAAAAGAAGGGAAAGTCAATTGCAGAGGAAGATGCGACTGGCGTACCTCTCGCCTGAACGCCTTCTCAGCACAATAGCGAGAAGGCAGGCAAGGAGTGCGCCAGCACAGTAGTGGTTTCAGGATGGCTCAGGTCCAGCCATGAATGGGGCTAAGAGAGAAGCTTATAATAATTGCCGGGAAGGGTACAATGTTGATACATTTGCGCGAGTAATTGAAGCTGATTCACGACGGTCACCGGTCCAGTCGGGCAGGAAAGATTGAGACTGCGCGATCCCATAGGAAGATTCTGAAGCAAGGGTTTTGGATGACCATTGCTATTAAGAATACCAATTGGCCAATTAACCCCCTGATCGTGAAAATCTTCTCCACTAAAATAGAAAAAGGGCACCTTGTCTTTCATCGCAGTTTGCACATCAGTGATCAGAGTCAGCACATGAGCACTGGCAACCTGAGAGGCATTATTAGTGTTAAGACCGCAGCCCTTAAAGCAGCCGGTCCCCTCAACCACCCAGAGATGCTGTCCTAGCTTGCCACTATTGGCATCTACATTAAATTGCCGGGCCCAGAAATCGAAGAGACCTTTCAAGCTATTCACACTGGCGTCAGGATAGCCATTGTGCCAGCTATCGATCAGACCCAGCGTCTGCGTATGCCAGCTCCAGGTCCCATCGGGATGCACGCTCGTATTCATCGCCGTCTGCATCTGATCCAGATAGTTCACCTGATCCACCAGCGGCTGATAATCCACGCCCCCTACGTGCGGATCGAGCGACCCGAGCAGCACGGGAGTATTGGCGTGCACTGCATGCACCGCCTGCGTACACAGATCATAGAACTTTGCAAATTGATCCGGTGGTATATATAAGAAAGAAACCGAGGCATCCTGCTTCATTTCTTCGTTGCCACATTGCACCGCATCCGCATTCCCCTGAGCCGCATCCTTCAACGTAGCAGTATTATAAAGAGAGGAAGTATGGTCAGGACCCTGGCAAACAGTCAGCAAAACACGGATGCCTGCCTCATGATAGCGCTCAATAGTATTTTGAAGTCGAGTACCGCTCAAATTACTCCAGCCACACGTGGGATAGGCCAGCCGCACCCAGGAGATACCGGTGTAGTTTACCCCGACATTTCCCTCCACGCCCAGCACCTTATCAGGGCTTTGCGCCGGAAGGGTCGTGTGCGTTGGTAGCGGCGTCGGCATCACCCCGGGTGTGGGAGTTGGCATTCCCGATGCAACCGGTTGCGAAGCGATACGGCCACCAAGCACAACGATGCGATACGTAATCACAGAGAGCACGACACTACTCAGCAGAAGAAGCAGAAAAAGGACTGTTACAGGCTTTTTCAATACTGAAAATCGATTCACGAGTCTCACCTTACAAGTTTCTCTAGCCTAAGACCAGAGGACATTCCGATAGTTACCAGGAAGCGAGCAACCACTATACATACTGGCTAAAAGATCCTCCTGATTAGAAACAGCGACAGTATGCGAGCTACAGGTCATATTCAGCACACGCGCCCCCATGGTCAGGTCCTGTCGAATAGGTTTGGGATGGCCATTTGCATCCAGCACACCGATCGGCCAGTAAACCCCCTGATCCATAAAATCCTTCCCGCTAAAGTAGAACAGAGGAACATGAGCACCTTGCGCCGTCTGTACATCAGTAATCAACGCAAGAACATGCGCAACCGCCACATCATAGCTACTATCGGCGACACCACAGCCTTTAAAACAGCCAGTCCCCTCAACCACCCAGAGGTGTTTTCCCAGTTCGCCGCTATTGACATTCACCTTAAACTGTCCGGCCCAGAAATCGAAGAGACCTTTCAGGCTATTCACACTGGCGTCAGGATAGCCATTGTGCCAGCTATCAATCAGGCCCAGCGTCTGCGTATGCCAATCCCAATGACCACCAGGATGCACGCTCGTATTCATCGCCGCCTGCATCTGGTCCAGATAGCTTGCCTGGTCCACCAGCGGCTGATAATCGATGCCGCCCACATGCGGATCGAGAGACCCGAGCAGCACGGGAGTATCGGCGCGCGCCTTGTGCACAGTGCGCTCACACATATCATAGAACTTTGCAAATCTATCGGGCGGAATATAGAGAAAAGCAACCGAGGCATCCTGCTTCATTTGCTCATTGCCACATTGCACCGCATCCGCGTGTCCCTGAGCGACATCATCGAAGAGAGCCTGATTAAAAAGCGAGTCATCATTGCGTTTCTGGCACACCGTCAACAAAACACGTATCCCCTGCTGATGATACGTTTGTATCGTCTGCTGTAAAACCGAACCTTTGAGATTACCCCAGCCACAGGTTGGATAGCCCAGCCTGACCCAATGAATGCCATTGTAGGAAGTACCAGGCGTACCTTCAATGCCCAGAATTTTCCCAGTATCCTTTTCCGCAGGAAGTACAATTGGAGTTGGTGAGGGACTGGGAGTTGGTGACGGGGTTGGTTTAGCCTGTTGCACTGCGCTGGGCTTCGGCGGGCTATTCGTAGTGCAGGCAACGAGGCTTGTACTCAAACTAGAGAGAAACAAAACACCTAAAACGACGCAGAACCACTTTCTTCGTGTAGTGGGAGCATTGTACAAGTGCTAACTCCTTAATGATTACGTATTATTTGCCAATACAGAACTCACTAAAGATCCTATCGAGCAGGTCATCGCTGGCGGTTTCGCCGGTCACTTCGCCCAGAACAGAGTAAGAGGCACGTAGATCGATAGAGACAAAATCGAGAGGCAATGCCTGTGCCAGAGAAACCTGAGCAGCCTGAAGATGCTCAGCAGCACGGCGTAACGCCTCTTGATGACGTGCACTCGTTACCAGAACGCTCTCACTATGCAATCCCTTGCCAGCCTGGACCAGTTCCGCCAGAGTATCTTCCAGATCAGGCAGACCTATACCAGTCAGCGTCGAGAGCGTCACAATCGGAGCCTGCGGCCACATCGCCTCCAACTCAGCTCGCATAATACGAGGTTCACGATCCGCTTTGTTCACTACAATAACGACGGGGCGATGGTAACGAGTTGTGACCCGATCCTCCTCTAAGGATGAGCCAAAACCCAGAGCGCGGAGTTCGGCACAGACCTGACGATCCTGGGTGGTCAGCGGATCTGAGCCATCAAAAACGAGTAGAACCACATCGGCATTCTCAGCCGCCGCACGACTCCGTTGCACACCGATCTGCTCTACAGGATCATCCGTAGGAGTAATTCCAGCAGTATCGATTAAATGCAGAGGGATGCCACGCAGATTCGCCACCTCCTCCACGGTATCACGAGTCGTACCGGCAACAGGCGTCACAATCGCCCGATCGGTACGCAACAAGGCATTGAGTAAGCTCGACTTGCCCACATTTGGACGCCCGATAATCGCAGTGCGTAGACCCTGGCGATAAAGCCGTCCCTGCTCTGAACCGGCCAGCAAAGCGGCAACCTGCTGTTGCGCAGCCGCAATCAACGGGCGTAATTCGTCGGCCTGAGGCGTTGGGATATCGTCCTCGGGGAAATCGATACTGGCCTCGATGCGCGCTATCGGACCCAGGATCGAGGTGCGTGCATCTTCAATCTGTACTGAGAGGCGACCTTGCAGTTGTTGTAATGCCAGACGCTGACTCGCTTCAGTCTCCGAGCCAATCAGATCCATCACCGCCTCGGCCTGAGCCAGATCGAGGCGACCATGCAAAAAAGCACGCAAGGTAAATTCGCCCGGATTCGCCATACGCGCCCCCTGACTCAGCACCGCGCGCAAGATGCGCTTCAGCACCAGCGGGCCCCCATGGCCTTGAATTTCGACCACATCCTCACGGGTATAGGTATGTGGAGCACGCATAAAAGCAACAAGGACCTCATCGAGCAGTTCATCCGTCAGAGGATCAATAATCCGACCATAGGTCAACTGGTGCGAAGCGGGTAAAGAAGAGACAGCCTCTCCAGCACCAGGACGCCGAAATAGGGGCAGGACCAGGCGAAAGGCATCAGAGCCACTGACACGGATCACACCAATACCGCCAGCTCCAGGCGGGGTGGCAATTGCAGCAATAGTATCGTTTTGCATAAGCGGATTATAACCCAGGGGCTCCTCTGTCGCAAGAACACTTGCCGTAACACTCGTCACGCAAGAGACAATAACCTCATCCTGCGCAAATGCGCTCAGGATGCGTATAAACGTTCATCGATTGTCCACGTAAGAAACCAACCAGCGTCACCCCACCCTGCTCAGCCAGCTCAACAGCCAGACTGGAAGGGGCAGAGATTGCCGCGATACAGGGAATGCGAGCCAGCACAACCTTCTGCACAATCTCATACGAAGTGCGTCCACTTACCAGAAGAATCTGTTCGCGATACGGAGGTAAGTGATGTAGCAGGCCATGGCCGACCAGCTTATCTACAGCATTATGTCTACCAACATCTTCACGTAGCAGGGACAGTTCTCCGTTGAGAGAGAACAAAGCAGCGGCATGCAAGCCGCCCGTGTGTTGAAAGACCTTTTGTGCTGAGCGCAACTGGTCAGGCAGCGAATAGATCACAGAGGCAGGGATGCGCAATTGATCAGGTTCCAGAGGAGAAGTCGTGCAGAACAGATCGGCAATACTATTTTTGCCACACAACCCACAGCTGGAAGAGACCGCAAAATGGCGTTGAAAAGCCGCCGTCTGCGTCTGCGAATTGAGTGAAGATGACGACTCATGCAACGTAATATTCACCACATTCACCAGAGGCAGACCATCATCATCGAGTTCAGGCTCAAGAGAGAGCACCTCATCAGCGCCATGAATAATCCCTTCAGAGAAAAGAAAGCCCATAGCCAGCTCATAGTCATGGCCGGGAGTCCGCATAATCACCGCCAGACTCTGGTGATCCAGGCGCAATTCCAGCGGCTCCTCAACCGTGAGTTGCTCCTCACGCAAGACAGAGTCAGCCTCCTGCCAATGGGTAGTCCGTGCCTGCATAACGCGCTCAGGATCAAGAGCCGAGCGCCAGTAATCGGGAAGAGACATGCTTATTTTCCTCTGTGTAGAAAAGGCAGGGCGGCATGAGCAGCAGTGATAGGAGTACGCGTACTCATAGCCTGTTTCTGTCGTTTAAAGTAGTACTTACAAGCGCCGGGGCGTACAGGATCGGGAGGCTCTATCGCCACCAATTCCCAGCCATCGTGCTCTAGCCAGCACCAGGCCTCATACGTATCATCAAAATCGCTCACAACATCCCCGGCCACCGTAAAAACCATCGTGCCCAATAGATAACAATGCTCCCAGTGTATCATATTTTCCACCTTCTCCAGAGATCAAGAGAAATGTAATATTGGCTTTTCCTCTGTAAAAATCAACGTTGAGCCCGGCTGGTTCTTGGGTACACACCTATACTGACTGGCGACATTGACGTCTGGGAGTTACAATGTTAGGATAGGCCTACAACGAAGTAGTTACACATAACAAAGAGATATTCCATGCATAATCAATTTATTGAAGCGAGCAATGAACAACTCAGGAAACACGGGTATCGGCTCACCCCTCAACGGCATATGATCTTGAGCGTGATCGAAGAAGCGGCGGAGCACCTCAACATCGAGCAGATTACAGCGCGCGTGCAAGAGAGAAATCCGTATGTCAGCCTCTCAACCGTTTATCGTACATTAGAATTGTTCGAGAGTCTCAACCTGGTACGAGAGGTCCATCTTCCCGGAGAGCAACCGCACTACGAGCCCGCCAAAGAAGGGGATGCCCATTATCACCTGGTATGTCGCCACTGCCATGCAACCATTCATCTCGACGAAACGCTTCTCGGAGACCTGCGAGAACAGATCCAGGCACAATTCCATTTTCACAACCTCACCCTTGATCTCACCGCAGCTGGTTACTGTACAACGTGCTGGCTGCAACAAAAAGCAGCCAGGCAACCGCTGGCAGATCAGGACTGTTCAGCAGAAACCTCTTCGCCAAGTTCTACACAATAAAATAAGCCAGGAGAGAGCATCCCTGGCTTATTAGGTAACAGACTTCTTTTACTACGGCGTCTGAAGAAGTTGCGTAGTGGAGCAATAATTCGTGGGATGAGAGGGAGTGGGCACGCTATAATCTTTGAGCGTCGAAAAGATCTGATCATAGATCGAAGTAACCAGAGGACCATTCGTCTGGCCGCCCTCACCACCCCGCTCACGCATCGCAACGATGGTCAGCTTCGGCATCTGTGCAGGATTCGTGATATCGTAGGGTGCCTGAGTGATCAACCAGGACTGAGCTGGTTTTCCATCACCTACCTCACCAGTGCCAGTTTTCGAGATAATATTATAGGGAGAGGTTCCCAGCTTTACCACCGAAAGAGAGCCCGAGCCACAAAAAGTCACGCCATACATCGCCTGTCGCACAGCTTGTGCCGTTTGTTGCGACATCTGACGTGAACCGAGAGGGGTCGCATTATTGGTCACAATCGGATTTTTATTCGTATCCACAATCTGCTTGATCAGGCGTGGCTGCATCAGCTGTCCATCATTCGCAACCGCATCATCCACAAGCGACATCATAAATGGCGTAACAAAATCAGTCCCCTGCCCATAGGAATTGGCAGCCAGCGTGTCCACATCCATCTGCTGACCCTCGTTCAGCACCGTACTCGTGGCGACCGGGAGATCAAAAGGTATCGGCTCTCCAACATAGAAGCGCTTATTATAGTCCAGCCACGAATCGGCCCCCATACTGACGCCAAGTTGCGCAAAAATGACGTTATCTGAATGCGTAAAACCATACTCGGTTGTCACCGGGAAGTGATAGGTATAGCCATCGATATTATTTCCGATCGGTCCAACGGGGTGACCACTATTCGGAGGAGTCCAGGGGCCGAGTGCATGTTGGCGATCAAACTGCTGATTCAAAGTCGTCTTCTGACTATCCAATGCGCCTACCAGCGTCACCGTCTTATAGACCGAGCCAGGCACATAACGACTCTGCAATGGGCGCTCCAGCAGCGGTTGATCTGGATCGCGTGCCAGTTGATCATAATAGGAAGTGTTCCCCAGACTTAATTGTTGGACTAACTTATTGGGATCATAACTGGGGCGACTGACCATCGCCAGAATATCGCCGGAATGGGGATCAGTCACAATAATCGAACCGCGACTGGAAGCGAAGCTATTCCCATCTCCCATCACATAGGGATCATCAAAACTCTGGTCAGCAATCTTCTGAATGCGCGAATCAATCGTCAGATAGATATCGCTACCGACAGGAGGACGGTGCAGCGTATTGTTCACAATATTATTCAGCGCACTGCTCCCCACATCTCCACTCAGATAGTTATCGTACTGCTTCTCAATGCCAGTCGAAGTATAGTTCGGGCCGCCATAGAAGCCAATCAAACCAGCCAGCGAGGGCACAGTATAATGGCGAACGTAGCCACAGACGCCCGGACTATCAGAAGCCGTCGAATAGGCCAGGAGCACACCGTTGCGATCAAAAATCCGGCCCCGCACAGGTGCAGAATTGGTTAAACAATGGCGACCATTATGCACATTCGACGTTACCTGCTGCGCCACTACCACCTGCCAGTAGACCAGGCCCCCACTGAGAGCCAGGAATAGCACGACGAATAACTGCGTCAATTTGCGTATACTTGAGCTTATATTCATAGAAAGCTGCTTTCCCTGCCTTAATAACGTACCATTGTTATACACATCCATGCACAACTTTACCATTGCTATCACATTCTGGCAAGCCATTAGAGCAAAGCGGCCAGAAGGTAAGTCCAGGGATCAGCATCGTTTCTTACAAGCGGATGAGCACATCATCCCGCATTTCGTACTTTGTGCTTGAGAAAAATTTGCCGATACGCCTTCAGATAGTCTGAAAAAACAAGGACTGAGCAAAAAGCGGCAGACGCTACATATGATACGCTGAATAATTGCCCGAACTCCGTTGCTGCCAGGCAGCACGAAGATGCATGCCATCCCACGAGGTTCATACAAGCGCTCTTATCTCCCTGTATTGACAAGAGCAAAAACTGCAAAAACGTCCTACCTAAGGAATACCTGCTTTAGCACCAGGCATTCCTTACTACACACACCGATACACGCCTTACCACACACGTTTTCACACGTACATATATACTCCTTATTATGTACGTATTTTTTAGTGGTAGGTTCCCTCATAATTGCGTTTCATCTCAGCAAGGCTATCACCGCCAAGCTTCTCAAGGAGAGCTTCAGTCAGCACCAACGACATCATCGCTTCACCGACGACCCCGGCAGCAGGCACCACGCACACATCGCTCCGTTCGTAGCGGCTCTGATCCACATTTTCACCGGTAGCAATATCAATCGAGGGAAGCGGATGAGCCAGGGTAGGAATGGGCTTCACGCCAACATGTACGACCACAGGTTCGCCATTTGTGATGCCACCCTCAATGCCACCGGCATTATTTGTCACATGGTACCAGGAGTTTGTCCCTTCGTTGCGCAAAACGTCATGCACATGCGAGCCAGTCGTGCGCGTAGTTGCAAAGCCAGAGCCGATCTCCATCGCCTTGACCGAAGGAATACTCATCATAGCCATCCCCAGGAGAGAGCTCAAGCGGCGATCCCACTGGCTATAGCTGCCCAGGCCAATCGGCACCCCAAGAGCGACCACCTCAAACGTACCGCCGCAGGTATCGCCATCGCGCTTCGCCTCAAGAATGCGTGCAATCATCTTCTCCGTCAGCACAGGATCAGCACAGCGCATAGGAGAGGCTTCAACCGTGGTCCACATCTCATCAGAATAGGCAGAGCGTGTCATAGGGCGGGGCGTCTCATATGCGACCTCAGCAACAGAGAGCACGTGACTATAAATAGAGATGCCAAATTGAGCCAGGAACTGGCGGCAGAGTCCGCCCGCCGCCACGCGAGCAGCCGTCTCGCGCGAGCTGGAGCGTTCAATAACGTCACGAACGTCCGTGTGGCCATACTTTATCGCGCCTGTAAAGTCGGCGTGGCCCGGGCGTACGCGCGTCACCGGCTCCATCTCCGCCTCAACCGGAGCGGGATTCATGCGTTCCTCCCAGTTCACCCAATCCAGATTTTCGATTTGCATCGTAACAGGAGAACCGAGCGTTCGGCCATGGCGAACGCCGGAGAGGAAGCGAACAGCATCCTTTTCAATTTTCATACGGCCACCCCGGCCATAGCCGCCCTGGCGACGGCGCAGATCTGCATCAATGCCAGCCTTATCAATAGTCATATTGGCTGGCAGCCCTTCGACAATAATCGTCAGACACGGGCCATGAGACTCGCCCGCAGTCAGGAAACGAAACATAGCGTCAACTCCCAAAGCATAAGTAACAGGTTGCAATAGCTGACAAAATTGTAGCACTTCCGTCAAAAATAAAAAATACACCGAGACTACACTCTCTTTTTCCAGGAAGTGGACAGCCTGTACACACACTATAACAAATGTTTAGTCAGGGTGACCCATAGGATATCTCTAATACACCATACTTGCTTTTTTAGAAATCCAGAGTGAGAAGCATCATAATATGAACTGTATCCATTCTTCATTAGGGGAGTTCACAAAATTTTTACTCGTAACACAGGAAAAACAATACGAGTATCTTTCTAGCAGGAATTCCACTGATGTATTGACACAAAACATAGGAGTATTTTACAATACCTTTGAACGTTTATTGTGTGTATTTATTGACTCACTTTACTCAACAACCGTTCTAGGAGGTTTCTATGTCCCCGGAACAATCGTCGAGCAAAATTGGAAAATCAGTAGGAGAAAAACTGCGTGCCGCCCGTCTCGCCCAACACTATACGCAAAGTCAGCTAGCAGCGCCTGACTTTTCAGTAAGTTATATATCGGCAATAGAACGCGGTCAGATTCACCCGTCCCTGCGAGCTCTAGAGATTCTAGCAGTGCGCCTGGGGCTCTCCTCGACGCAGCTTCTTCCTACCCGTGCTCAGAGCGATGATCGTACGATTACATCCATAAATTCTACAGAAAGAGATGATGAAGAGGTAGAATTAGCTCTGCTGGACGCCGAGCTCCTTACTCGACAAGGAGAGGCACAGCAGGCTATAGACCAGTTAAGTAAACTTTCAACAAAAAGATTAAAAAAGCAACAACAATTACTACATCGTTATCTACTTGGCTGGGCTTATTATCGTGTGCAGCAATTCCAAGAGTGCGAATACATGCTCTCTGAAGCGAGCCTGCTTGCCAAAGAACTCAACGATGTCTACCTCAATCTGCGCATACTCAACCTGCTTGCCCTTTCCTACGCCGCATTACGCAACTACACGCAGGCACTTCTCTCGCACCAGCGTTGCCTCAATCAGCTTGAGAGCAGTGAGCCGCATGACCCTTTTTTCACTGCACAAGTATATATGCATATGGGACAACACTATACACAGTTAGAGAATTACCCCCAGGCGATGGAAATGTTTCATCACGCCCTGGATATCGTCAAAGAGCTTACGACCCCCAACCAGATCCTGGCGGTCTACTGGAACCTTGGACAGCAGTACAGCGTCAACAAAAACTTCGACCTCGCGACCATCTATGCCTATAAGGGGCTACAATTTACCCTGCAACAACAGCACAAACGTCAGCGAAGCGAACTCTATCACTATCTTGGATATGCGATAATGAAAGGAGACCAGCAGGAGGCTCGCACCTACCTGGACGAGGCATTGCGTAAAGAAGAGAGCGGGAATCAGGATCCACTGACGCTCGCAAGCCTGTACACGCGCAACGCCGAGTGGTATTTTCGTCAGCACATATTACAGGAGGCGCACCACTACGCCACATTGGCCAGGGAACGAGCCAATTCTTCGGAGCCAAACATCATAGGAGCGGAGGCACATTTGATCCTGGGACGTGTTGAATATGCGCTACAGCACTATGATGATGGAGATCGCAATTTCGTGGACGGGCTAGAGATGCTCGAACGGATAGGCAACCATGAAGAGTTGGCTGATGAGGCAGTTCATTATGCCCAGTTGCTTGAGGAGATCGGCAAAGACCGTGAGGCCTTTATCTATTTCCGGCGCGCCTTCCAGAGTCAACAAAGGCTAGGGAAATGAAACACAAGCAGAGTGAGCACGATGCCACGAAACAGCTTACGCATCTCAACGAACAGGGCAATATACAAATGGTCGATGTGACCGACCGTCCGGAAACGGAACGAACAGCAATTGCAAAGGCGCAAGTACGTATGGCAATCGAGACCATTCATCTTATCGAGACCAATCAAGTGGCCAAGGGAAGTGTATTAGAGGTAGCAAAAATCGCAGGCATCATGGCAGCCAAGCAGACTCCACAACTCATCCCACTCTGCCATCCTCTTCCCATGACGCATATTGATCTTCACTTCACCATCAATAACAAAGAAGGTCTGATCGAAATCACGGGCACCACCCGTACGCATTATAAAACAGGTGTTGATGTCGAAGCGCTCACCGCTGTCACGGTCGCAGCTTTGACTATTTACGATATGTGCAAAGGCGTCGACACCACCATTACCATAGAACAGGCTTATGTCGCACAAAAGAGCGGCGGCAAAAGTGGCACCGTCGATTTTCAGCCTGCGTCCTGATCGCAAGCACGCACCTGGAGCAGCAAGAACAAAGCCTCCAGGAGATTTCGTTCTTCGGGATTGCTCATACGTAACTCCGTCTCCCCCAACGGGGTTACCAACGAGCCCGTTCCGTCAACAGGGGAGGCACTCTTAATCGAGCGAGGATTGCCACCCAACCAACGTACAGGTTCGAACAATGATCCTAACGCAACATTTACACAGAGGAAACGTCCACGCAGCAATGGGTCTAGATCATGCAGGTGCAATTCAAGGGTCTTCCCATGCTGCACAACCATACCGTCAAGATTGCGAGCGCGCAATTGAATCATCTGCGACTCTTGAGCCTGCCCGGCAGCCTGATGGCGCAGTTTTGCCATGCCCGAACGCATATTGCCAGTTCCTGCCAGCGTAGGAGAATAGGCATAGACCTGGGAACCACTCTCCTGCGGGGCCGCAGGGCCATCGAACAAAGTAGCAACGCGTACCAGATCCTGTAACGCTTCGCGACGCGTCGTGCTCTGGACAATATGAGAGCTAATCCGTAAAGCCAGTTGTAAGAGTGCACGTGCTGGCTCATCGGCAGTTGCATGTTCGCGACGTGCGTGAGAGAGCAGGGCCTCTGCCTGACTGATCAACGTCTGACAAAGATGTGCCAGCATACGATGAGGTGTACCATCCAGCGTACGTGTACCCTGGCCCAGGATAGGGCGAACACCTTGAGGATAAATGGCAGCATGCAGAGAATCGTAGATATCGAGATATGCTTGATGGCACCCCTGGCAACCGAGCAGATGGTATAACAAAGACGCATGATGCAGCGAAGCCTGAGGATCGTTCGTCAGCAATGCCATACAAAAATCTGGTATCTGTTGATAAAAACGCACGTGATACTCATCCTGTATAAGCAATGCCAGATCCAGGGATAATGGAGCATGCTGATTCTCTGTAGAGGGAGAGGTAATCGGAGCCTGGAATACATCTTGCAGCCAGCGGGCTAACGGTTGTGGATTATTTGAAGGAACCGAGAAGCCTTCATTTTGATTATGTTCTGTCATGCCTGCCTCCTATCGTCGTGGAAACTTACTCTTCTTTATAATAGCGTGTCAGCCGCTTTATCTGGGCACTGTTCAGATGCACGCCCTCCTCACCATGCCAGGAGAGTAAACCTTCAGCAACCAGTTCTTTCAAACCCACCTGCACATCCTCTTCAGAGAGATCATTCTGTGCCAGAGTTTGAAGATCGACCGTATACTCATGTGTCTCATGAGAAAGAACCTTATATTCACACAAACGTAAGGCGACAATCACTGTCAAATTTGAGCTTTTTTGCTGGAGACAATGGCGGATTTTCTTGTGCGCATGATCTTTGTGCTGGCTATTGTGAGGATTGAGGGGATCAGAAGAGAGTGAGAGATGCCAATCCTCGGCAAGAACTTGCAGCAGATCATCCGCACCATACTCGGACAGCTCATGCAACACCGCCTGGAGCTGATTGGGAGCGGCTTGCAATTGTTGAATACAATGTTTCAATACATCGCGCAGAGCTAATTGAGACGACAGGTGGACCGTAATCTCCTCAGGAGTCGAGAAGGGCGTAGAGCCCCAGAGCGAAGTGACCGCATCGCCCATTGGACCATCATCGGACTCATCGCGCTCAGAAGATTCCAGCTCAGCAGAAGTACTGATCTGAATATGTTTTTTCCGTAAACGATCAATCGCCTTATTATGCACACTACGATTTAAGAAGGCATAAAATTGAGCATCTGAGAGTTGGTCTAATGCAGTCTTAGGAGAGGAATCGCCGCCCGCAAACAGGCCCAGACGAACCAGCTGTTCAACCACATGACCAACAACAATGTCAACTTCAAAGGCATCATATTGCAGAGACCCCAGATAGCGTTGCGCATTGCGATGAAGGTAGGCATATAACAAGGGATAACTCTGCTCCGGATGATATCTGAGATCATGAGCAGTGAATGGCATACGAAAAAGCCCTCCGCAACGGACATCAACCAGTGACATCCCAATATACACGTATGGAGCATGCACCGCCAGAACATTTCACCTGAGGAGATCGTTCTACCGCGCACCAGTCACAGGAGAGAAAAAAAATACGTGTCGCAGGTCATTATTCTCCTTCAGCATTGTACATAAAATACGCGTTGGGCGCAACGCGTCTCTCACCTCCGACTCTTTTTCCCAGAGATGACGAAAAAAAGTCAAGAAAAGACACGTTGCGCCCAACAAAGTTTCTGAAAAAGATGCGCTCTATTCGAGATCGCCGCGCTTCCCTAAGCGCTGATGCTCATAGGCCTTCTTAATAGCTGACAGGCTACGCTGAACCTCTCCGCGCTCCTCCAGCAGATTTGCAAAGCGGAAGTAAGCACTCGCTGCAATCTCATGCGCCTGCGAGCTATCCAGCAACTCAAGCGCCTGCGTGAAGGAACTATCAGCCGAAGTGAAATCGCCGGATTGATGACGGATCTGCGCCAGAGCGATTAACGCCTGGCCCTGCGTCTGTTCATCTTCGCTGGAACGAGCAAAGCTTAACGCTTCCTGCGCCTCTCGCTCGGCAGCATCTAGTTGACCGCGTTTTAACAACAGCTCAGCCAGAGCGGTATGGCAGAGAGAAGCGGCGATTTCATCGTTCAGATCGCGCTCGATCGCAATCGCCTGCCGATATTCCTCTTCAGCAGCATCCAGATTATTCTGCTTCTCCAGAGCCTTACCCAGGCGCTGGTGCGTCAGACCAACCAGGCGTTGCTCATCGCGCATCTCATAGATAGCCAGACTACGCATTGCATATTCACGCGCCATAGCCAGTTTACCAACCACCTTATAGCGCTGGCTGATCTCCATATATTTCTGCGCGAACGTGCGGCTATCGCGATTCATCATGTCCAGAGTACCAAGGGCTTGATGATAGAAAGAGACTGACTTCTCCAGGTCGCCAAGACGGAAGTAGTCGCTGGCAAGATTGCTAAAGACATCGAGGAAAAAGACAGGGTCAGTAATCTGACCGCCATCAATAGCAACATTGCACTTGAGATGGTTTTCAAGGGCAAGGGTATAGTTATAAAGAGAAAAGTAAGCCTTACCCAGAAGATTACGAGCGCGCTCTGTGTACTCGCTATCATTGAGCGCCTCGCCTTGAGAGACCGCAGACCGGAGATCGACGACAGCTTCCTGGAACTCGCTGGACCCCAGATGAATTTCGCCACGCAGCAAATAGAGATGATAGACCTGATCAGTCGTAATGCGTTCCGGCTGAATGGGGGAGAGGAGCTCTTCAGCCAGACGATGGGAACCTTGTTGCACAAGTACTTCGGCTTGAAGGAGATCCACATCAACACGTTGATCAGGACCTGAATCAGCGGGGGAATAGCCGACAGCACGAGCTTCCGCAGCACCGGCCGGAGAACCTTCTAATAAGAAGGTCAGGGGAACATCCAACCGACGAGCAAGGATAGAAAGGGCCTTTAAAGAAGGGCGAATTTTGCCTCGCTCGATTGCAGAAATGTACGAGATGGAGAATTCGGGAGCGGCCAATTGAGCTTGAGTCATACCAAGCTTGGTACGTACTTCGCGGATATTCGTACCGACTCTCGCTGCAACAGCCTTCCCTACGTTGGCAGTTTCAAGGGATGGCATGGACTGTAATCCTTTCAAAGAATAGTACGATTGGGTATATGAATGATTTACGTCAGCACACTTCAGGGAGACAAGCTAACTTTTCCTCACAGTCACAACAGCAAAAATGTGTATACAATGTTCTCACAGTAGCGCGCTATTGTGTAATGGCACGCCTATTACCGGAATAGAGTTAGCTAGATAGTACTTCATCTTTCATAGTCTAACATACTTTATGATTCTAGTCAACCCACACTAGTGTTATTGTATAATTCTCAAGATTGTTCAACCAGAGTAGCATTAAATATTTTTTGATAAAAAAAACAGAATGGTTTTACATTAATATTGTTGCTGAAAAAGAACCAGGCTTGAAGGGTTACTGATCTTAGTCGTATCTTAGCGCATAAGTACATAATAAGGCAACATCTATAGCACATACAGGCGGTTTATTTTCTTCTTTAAGAGAAGTAGTATATTTATACCAGGGCTACTAAGATAAAGTACCATCTACAAAGGGAAAAAACTCATCTGAATACGCGCACACTCTAGTCAAAATAACCTTCCTCAACTATAATGCTCACTATGGAGCATTCGTTTCTTCAGAAGCACTTTAGTCATATGTGGAGAAGAGAGTACGATCATGGTCTACCAGTTACTGTGCAGCACGGACGCTACACTCAGCTCGTGTAAGAAAGGATAGGACGTGACTACTATTCCTGCATTGTTTGCGAATGCTGTCGCACGATTTCCCACTCGCACTGCACTTATTCAATCTGTAGAGGGCAATGAGCTGACATCTCTCAGTTATGAAGACATGCAGACGCGAATCCAGGCATTTGCAGGCTATTTACAGAAGCAGCCTCTGGCCAAAGGTGACCGCATTCTTCTCTGGTCTCCCAGCCGTTCAGAATGGCTGATCGCCTACTTCGCGGCCCTGTTGCTCGGGCTCGTTGTTGTTCCTCTGGACAGCAATAGTAAGGAAGATTTTATTCAACGCATTCAGGAGATCAGTGACGCCAGATATCTCATTACTACACAAAAGCTCTATGCCACGCTCAAGCAACCACCGATTCCACTGATTGATATTGAATCTCTCCCCGAAGGGACGATTGATGCCTCACAGTTACCGACTATTGCTGAAAATGATCTTGCGCAACTCGTTTTTACCTCAGGAACAACCGGCCAACCCAAAGGAGTAATGCTCAGCCACAACAATATCGCCAGCAATGCGCTGGCTTCGCTCCAGGTCATAGATATCAGAGAGACTGACCGGGCGCTTTCGATTCTGCCCTTATCTCATATGTTTGAAATGACCATTGATATCGCGATTTTGAGTACGGGTGCCAGTATTCTCTACGCTCGTTCTCTCGTGCCCGATACGCTGTTGAAACTGCTTGCGACACAACGCATCACAGTGATGGTACTGGTTCCCCAGGCGTTGCAGCTTTTCATGCATGGGATTGAGCGAGAAGTCAGACGGCAGGGCCAGGAGAGACTCTTTGCGTTGCTCCATAAAATCGCGGCCGTGCTTCCTTTCGAATTACGCCGTTATCTCTTCGGGCCGGTACATAAACGTTTTAGCAGTTCATTTCGTTTTTTTGTCAGTGGCGGAGCCTATTTGCCGCCACTCCTGGCACAGCGCTGGGAAGAAATGGGATTTCGTGTGATGCCTGGCTACGGTGCCACCGAGTGTGCCCCGGTGATCTCTGTCACCAGAATGGATGATCACAGCTACGAATCGGTGGGAAATGCGCTGCCGGGTATCACAGTCCGCATCGAGGAAGATCATGAGATCGTGGTACGGGGTCCCAATGTCGCACTCGGCTACTGGCAAAATTCGGAGGCGACAGATCAGGCTTTTCGCGATGGCTGGTATTACACTGGCGATCTTGGCTATCTGGATGAGAAGCAGAGGATTTACATTAAAGGTAGAAAAAAGAATTTGATTGTACTGGCAAATGGCTTAAATGTCTACCCTGAAGATGTAGAAAACGTGCTGCTCAACCATGCAGATCTGAAGGATGCCGTCGTCATTGGTCTGGACAAAGAGAATAAAGATCCCGAGGTCCATGCGGTGCTCTTGCTCGAAGATTCTGCTAAAGCAAAAACTATTGTTCAGCAAGCAAACAAACAATTGGCTTCTCATCAGCAGGTTCGCGGCTTCACGATCTGGCCGGAGCGCGATTTTCCGCGCACACATACACTAAAAGTGAAACGGCAAGAGGTCATGGCCGACCTGCCTAAGATACGACAGGAGATCAAAAAACACTGATATGCTCTATTTAGTCGCCACGCCTATTGGCAATCTCGGGGACATCACGCTGCGAGCGCTGGAGACGCTTCGCAGCGTTGACATTGTTGCGAGCGAAGATACCCGCAAAACCGGCTTACTGCTCAAGCATTTCGACATCCAGAAGCCTCAGATCTCGTTTCACGAACACAACGAGCAGCGAGTGGGAGAACATATTGAGGAGCTATTGAGGCAGGGGCAATCGGTGGCGGTCGTGACCGATGCTGGTACGCCCGGCATTGCTGATCCAGGCTTCACGCTGGTGCGTAGAGCCATCCAGGCCGACCTGCCCGTCACGATGATTCCGGGACCAACGGCCTTCGTCATGGCGCTCGTACTCTCGGGTCTGCCAGTTCATAGCTTCACGTTCCGAGGATTCCCTCCCCGCAAGACGGTCGGGCGACGTAAATTTATGGAGCTGGATAAAGAAGCGCCCCACACGCTCATTTATTACGAAAGCCCTTATCGGCTCAGTGGCTTTTTGCAGGATGCACTGGCCGTCTTTGGAGACCGACCGGCAGCCATCGCCAACGATCTCACCAAGCTCTTCGAGAAGGTCGAACGTGGCTCGCTCAGCCAGCTGCTGGCGGCTACCGGGCAGGGAAAAGCCAGAGGAGAGTACATTATCGTGATTGGGGGAGCAACGGAAGCACAAGAGGAGCGGGAAGAAGAAGAAGAGGAATAGGGGCGAAGACCAGGGGAAACAGATTGCCCTTTCCCCTGGTAGACTTTCAAAAAGAGGTGGAGATCAGCTTCACCTCTGCCATTGCCCGCCCCATGCGAGGGATTGAAAAAAGAGCTAGATGCCCATAACGTTGATGAGCTCTTTCACCGCATCAACCGATTTCTGCAACAATTTGCGCTCGCTCTCCGCGAGTTCGACCTCTACGACCTGCTCCAGACCTTTCGCGCCAAGTCTGGCAGGCACGCCAACGAAAACATCATGGACGCCATACTCACCCTGAAGATTGACGGCGCAAGGCACCACCATCTTTTTATCCAGGACAATGGAATCGACCATCTGCAAAATAGAGGCAGAGGGCGCAAAGTACGCGCTTCCGTTGCCGAGCAGCTTCACGATCTCTGCCCCGCCATCGCGCGTACGTTGTACAATCTGCTCGATACGCTCGGTCGGCAGGAGTTGATCAATCGAGATACCGGCGACGGTGCAGAGGCGGGAGAGTGGTACCATCGTATCGCCATGGCCGCCCAGAACATAGGCCTGCACATCGCGTACCGAGGCACCGACTTCCTGGGCAATAAACGTACGGAAACGTGCGGTATCCAGTACGCCCGCCATGCCAATTACGCGTTCGCGTGGGAAACCGCTCACTTTATAGGCAAGCTGAGCCATCGCATCCAGGGGATTAGTGACCATAATAATAATAGTATTTGGCGAATACTTCACCACTTGCTCGGTCACCTGAGAAATAACTTCCTGGTTCTTCTTGACCAGATCGTCGCGTGTCATGCCTGGTTTGCGCGGAAAGCCCGAAGTAATCACGACGATATCTGAGTCAGCTGTGTCGGTATAGTCATTGGTACCGGTAACGAGGGAGTCATATCCGAGCACAGGACCAGCTTGCAATATATCAAGAGCTTTGCCCTGAGGCATGTTGGGAACGATATCGAACATTACTACATCAGCGTAGTCGCGTTCAGCCAGGCGCTGTACCAGGGTGCTGCCAACAAAGCCAGCCCCAATCACCGATATTTTACTGCGCATAAAAACATCCTTTCATAAAACAGACAAAAGCGAGGTAACCAGGGTCTCTGAGGGTATTGTATGCCCTGAGCACCAGAAATGGCAATTGTCTCGAGCGTTCTCCATGGTGAATACATGAGAATAATTGTGGCGAAGCGAGCACTTTTTGCGATGTATTTGAAATTGGTCGATAGAAAGGGTTGACAATGGAAGGGACTTGCGGTATTATACTCCTCGCAAGCGACAAATGTCGGAAATGCACATTGGGGTATCGTTCAACGGTAGGACGGCTGACTCTGGATCAGTTAATTGGGGTTCGAATCCCTGTACCCCAGCCATATGAAACGGCTTGTAGAGCTACTCGAAACACTCTTTCTAAACACGAAAGAGTGTTCTTTGTTTTTGCTTCCTTTTTCTATAGATGACAGAAGTGTTTTTTTGTGCTATCCTTATTATCGATTTGCGGCCTCATTCGATAATAAGGATTTTTTAATTATCGTTAGCGATAATAAGATAGTAAATTGCTATCCTTATTATCGATTTGTGGCCTCATTCGATAATAAGGATAGCAATTTTAGAAGATGGTGGTAAGAAGAATATGAATACTCATCGTGCAGGTAATTATGCCAATCAAATTGGGGGCTATAAAGCTTTTGTGCCAAAACCATTGCCTCCTGATCCACCTGTTCAACTGGATCAAGAAATGGTTCATTTACTTTCGCTTGCTGAAAGATCATTAGGGCGTTTAGATGGAGCGAGCGGGATATTACCAAATGTTGATCTTTTTGTTGCTATGTATGTGAATAAGGAAGCAGTACTGTCAAGCCAAATTGAAGGGACACAAGCTTCTCTCATAGATGTTCTCGCATTTGAAGCTGATGCAGTTGCACCTGACAATCCCCAGGATATTGAAGAAGTGGTGAATTACATCAATGCCTTGAATTATGGGTTGCAGAGGCTTAATACACTTCCACTGTCTCTTCGTCTTATCCGTGAAATTCATGCTCTTTTACTAAGTGGAGTGAGAGGTGCAAATCGTAAGCCTGGTGAATTCCGCACTTCTCAAAACTGGATTGGAGATTCTGGGCCGATTACTTCTGCTAAATTTGTTCCTCCATCCCCGAGAGATATGAATAGTGCATTAGGAGATCTGGAGAATTTTTTTCACTCAAAGGGGCCTTTGCCCGTTCTCTTAAAAATCGGTTTAATACACGCCCAATTTGAAACGATACATCCGTTTCTTGATGGTAATGGCCGTATGGGCAGATTGCTTATTACCTTTTTGTTATGCCATGAGGAGGTTCTATCCAGGCCGCTTCTCTATCTATCGACTTTCTTTAAATTACACAGGGCGGATTATTATAGATATCTTCAGAAAGTTCGTGATGAAGGCGATTGGGAATCATGGCTTAAATTTTTCTTACAGGGCATAGTTGAAGTGGCAAAAGAAGCGACAGATACTGCTAGAAGCATTGTTCAGTTGAGAGAAAATCATCGGGATATTATTTCAAAACACATATCTCGTTCGGCCGGAAGTGCCTATCAACTACTCGAATATTTGTATCAAAGGCCTATTATTACAGCCAATAGTGTTGCTAGAGTAACTGGCTTGACCTACGCAAATGCAAATCATCTTATAACGAAATTTCGAGAGAATGGTCTGCTTCATCAGATGGATAAATACCAGCGTAACAGGAGGTTTGTGTATTCTAGCTATCTTGCTTTGTTTGCTGATGACCAGGTGTTGAAGGATGAACATCAAACGTCCTCGGAAGCCTATGAAGAAGAAACAAGAAATTAGTATGGAAAACAACAAACTGAAAAACGAGAGCGCTAAAAGCATTCTCGTTTTTTCATGTTCTACACTACCACAATTTGAGCAACATTTATGGAAATAATTTCACAAAATCTCTGGTACATATTGACCTTGTTTGCTATCATTGCTCTCTCTCAGAGCCCGCTCTCATCCCTGTTGCATAATGTTTGTTCATGGATGCAACAGATGCATATAACCTCTAGCATAGACTAAAATCAGTTCCTATTCTTTAAAATCAGCTTGTAACCATAGACAAACTTCACTCGTGACAAAATCAGTGAGTAGGCACACCTTGTTCCACTGTATATCCTATGTTATATTTCTGTATATTGTTTGCACAATAGATACGATGAAAGGCAGGAGGACCGAGCAAAATGGTTACATATGCAGCCCATGAACCAGAATTTGCTGCCTTTGATGAGATGGCTACTTATGCTGCTGAAGACCCCCCTATTGAGCCGCAAGACACAATATCCGAACAACAGGAGAAGGAAGAAGAATCTCCGGAAACGCCCGAACAGGCTGAACAGCGCATGATAGTCACACGGGCCCTCCAGGGAGATCAGGCCGCCTTTACGGCAATTGTGGATCAATATAGCACCCTGATGTTGCGCACTGCATCGATGATTGTTGGAGATAGAGATATTGCTGAAGATGTCGTACAGGACGCGTTGATACAGGCCTGGCATCATCTGGCCGACCTGCGCAAAGCTGGCGCACTACGCCCCTGGCTGATGCGTATCGTCGTCAACCAGTGCATTAGCTTTAAACGTCGCCTGACTCGCTCGGCAGCCTTTATGCGTCAGGCTCTCTCTGAGCAAGAAACCGATCTGATCGCCCAGGCCGCCGATGATCATAAAGGACGCATGGAGCGCGATTGGGATCTGGCTCAGGCCATTAAAGAGCTTCCTATGAAGCAACGTGTGGTTATCGTCCTTCATTATTACAATGGCATGACCTTACCTGAGATGTCTCAAACACTCAACACGTCAGAAAACACACTTAAGAAACGTATCCAGGCCGCTCTGACCAATCTACGGCGTATTTTACGTGTCAATGCGGATGAGGAGAATGCTCCTGCCATCACGCTGCACCCTTTCATTGCTACGCCGTCTATTGCCTGATCCGTACTACAGCTCATCATATCGCAGCGTAGATCGGACAATATGTTGCCCGTCTTGATCTCCCTGGCAACTATTGTTTCCATCTACGCTGTTTTACGCATTCTATTTCTCTCTTCACAAATAACGATTCCTCTCCGCTACTCAATTGCTCCATCCAGTATGACACACAAGCAGGAGTCTTATTCCTTCTAGCATATATTAGCGTTTTTCAACCCTTCACAGAAATAACCAGGATGTAACAATATCACTACCAGAATATTACTAGAAATACCTTCTCAAAATGGCATACTACAAGCGATCATCTTGCCTGGACAGCGCTTTTCAGGCATAGCTTTTTTCTGCTGGCAGAAAACTTCTCCTGAAGACGGCTTAACGAAATAACTGGCTATTTGCTAAGAAACGGGAACAGCATGACTTCAACACGGCGTCTTTCTCAGCAACAGACCTTTCTTCACACACAAGAGGAGCAGATCAGCATTGAGCAACCACCGCGCCTGAGCGTCATTTTGTGTACCTATAACAGGCGCAACCTTGTGCTCTCTACACTGGCCAGTCTACGCCGACAAACCCTCGCGACGTCTCTCTACGAGATTATTGTGGTCGATAATGGCTCGAATGATGGCACGTTTGAAGCGGTACGGACCTATGTTCATAGTGGAGATGCACGCAGGTCACCCCATGAACACTGGCAGGTACATTGTTATGCTGAACCAAAGCCCGGTCTGGCCCAGGCCCGTACGATGGGATTGGGTATCGCTTCGGGAGAATTTGTGGTCTTTATCGACGATGATGTTCTCGCAGATAGTCGCTTTCTGGAATATCTCTTGCGCGCCTATGATAGTACTGGAGCCGATGCTATTGGTGGCAGGGTGACGTTACACTGGGAGGCTCCACGACCACGCTGGCTCAGCGACGTTCTCCTCGGTTCAGCACCCTCAAACGGGTCAGGAAAGATTGTGGCTCGTACTGCTCCTGACGAGGAGATATACTCTGGATATCCAGAAAGATCAGGGGAAACTGCACCGGGGCCACTGGGCTATTTTCATCCCTTCCCAACACGTATAGAGTTGCCTGAGTCCATACACTTTAGCAATAGCTGTTTCTCGGTCAAAATTACCGCACTACGCCGTGCAGGCGGCTTTTCTCCACTCTTGAATACGCGTACAGATAGGGCCACAGGTATGGAGGTCGAGGATCTCTGCCAACGACTGCGCAAGGCTGGCTACCGTTTGTGGTATGAACCGTATGCGATGGTGACGCATCGTGTACCTGCTTCTTGCTTGCGCCGTGCCTTCTTTCTCCATCACGCTTATAACTATGGACGAGCGGAAATATACAGACAGTATACCAATTGCGATCGCGCTCGTACGCTAGATGAATTCTCGGCCCGGCCGCTTCTGAAAACCATCGTGAACAATACGCGCAGCGCACTTTTTTTCACGCTGATACGACGTCCCTTGCTTTTACTGCGCGGCAAATCGGCAAGTGAACGGCTACAGGAAAGACTGATTCAGGCCAGAAGATGGGGACGAATAGTCCAGCAGATCCGTTTCCTCGAACACGTCCCCACCTATACAATCAACCCGACAGTCCTCTTTGTTCATGCCAGAGAACTGGATGCGGCTACACATCTGCAACTACAGGCGCTACAAACCCAACGCGTCCACTGTCAATCCAGTGGTCCGCACATCTCGCTTTTCTGGCTCTGGCGTCATCGAGCACAACAAGGGCAGGCATACGCCATCGTGCACTTCCACCATCCAGGACGCTTTATTACGAACTACTGGCACTATCAACGCTACTGGTTCTTGCTGCGCCTGATTCAACAATTTGGCTTACGTGTGGTCATGACTGATAGCGGAGGCTGGTGGTATAGCGAACGCCATTTGCGCTTTTTGCCGCAACGGACATTTGAGCATATGCTTTGCTATCGAAGCGATCTCATCATCACCCATGTACGTCATCCCGAGCAGTTTTATGCGGATAAAACGCTGCACCGTCGTATATCCTCGCTTCCCCATCCGGGTTTTCATGGATACTACCCGCCTGGTTTGAAACGGGCAGAAGCACGCCATCAGCTCGGGCTCCCGGCAGATACAAGCTTTGTCTATCTCTGTCTGGCCTCGTATCATACCGAACATGAGCTTCTTCAACTCATTGATGCTTACACGGCCATTCCCTCCCTTTCGCATCGCACTCTTCCAGATGCGCCTATGCCACAACTTTTGCTGATCGGCATGCCACGCGATAAAAAACAGCCTCAACTGTTCTGGCAACGTGCAGCGCTCCACAGCACGATCCATCTCTGCCTGCAAGCCCATGAGGACGAGCTAGCACTCTCTCTCGGAGCTGTTGATGCCGTCGTTCTGCCCCACTTCGCCGTACCCACAGCTGGCATACTGGAGGAGGCCTTGCTGGCGCTCTCATATAAACGCTGCGTTATTGCGCCAAAGCTCCCTCGCTTCACTGATATTCTTTCAGAGACCTGTAGCATTCTCTACGATCCGGCCAGTTGTGCAAACCTGACTGCCGCTATGATTCGCGCGACAAGCCAATCCTGCCAGTTACAACTACACGATGTGCGAGCATTGGAGGCATCTTCCGGTTGGCAGGCTTATGCACGCCGTCTTCATCAGCTTTACAAAGGTCTCTTAATCCGCCCACAATAGCCTCAAAATCGCCATGTATCCAACAAGTATTCTGTAGAGAATACAGCTATTATGTAACTGGAGACCCGTGTGATACGTCATGAGCTAATATGGAATTACATCTGGGATTGGTATAGTGATGAAGATTTTTAAACGCTACAAAGCACCTCTCTGCCTGTCAGTTCTGGTGGTAGCCGCAACACTCTTACGCTTTGCGCTCATTAGCAACAACTGGCCCGCCACAAATAGCGATGAAGCTACAATAGATCTGATGGCCTTACATATTCTCACCCGTGGCGAACATCCAATTTTTTTTTATGGCCAGCCCTATATGGGCTCATTCGAGGCATATATTGGAGCGCTTTGCTTTCGACTCTTCGGAATCTCGGTCTTCTCATTACGTTTAGGACTGCTCCCTCTCCTGGCAGGCTTCCTGGTTAGCCTGTACTTCCTGACCAGCCTGCTCTATAGTAAGCGACTCGCATTGATCGTCGTCGCATTGCTGGCCCTGGGCTCAAGTGATAGCATCTATCACCAATTCATAGCGATCGGCGGATATCCCGAGACATTACTCTTTGGCACGCTGATCTTTCTGCTCAGTAGCCTGCTCGTACTCTCCCGCCAATACAATCACAATAGACGTACATGGATCTACGCTCTTCTCGGTCTGCTCATAGGTTTTTCATTCTATACGGACCCACTGGACGCGCCACTTATCGCAGCCTCTCTCCTGCTTCTCTGCATTTTTTGCTGGCGAGAACTCCATTCACAACGAGGTATACTCCTGCTGGCAACGATTCTCATCGGCATGTCGCCACTCATCATCTACAATCTTCAGCACATTCATGACGTTACGACCTTCAAATTTTATATCGATATGCAGCAATCAGGCACAGAGCAAATGCAACAACAACACTTGCCAGCGATTCAGAAACTGGTTGGAGCATTGCTCATCACGCTTCCCACGACACTGGGCATCACCCCGTCCTGTCCTGTACAGGTCATACCACTCTTCGGACCTGCCAGTTCCAGCACGATTACCTGCGTCATCTGGCAGGGCAGTTGGACTCTGGGATACTGGTCTCTCTGGACCCTCGCAACCATTCTTACGGTTCAGACACTCAGGCGTATATGGCAAGGGAAAAAGCAGATGGCCCCCCTGCTGGCCGACCGCCAATTCGCAAAGCAAGTTATTTGTCTGATGTTGCTATTCAGCACCGCCCTGAGCATTCTCCTTTATATTAATAATCCAGAATCCGCGCTGTCTCCTCTACCCACCACACGCTATTTGACCTGCATGCTTATTGGCACGCCAGCACTGCTCTGGCCACTCTGGCAACCATTTGAGCAACGAGAATATCGATACGCATCTGCGCTTCGGCTCCTCTGCGTGCTCCTCTTACTTTTCATTGGCACCGTCACCGCCTATAGTACAAGCACTATTTTCAGCGGACTCAAAAATACAGCAGCAATTTATCAACAGCAGAACGAATTAATTGCGCAGCTAGATGAACGCACTATCACACGCATCTATAGTGACTATTGGACCTGTAACCGCCTCATCTTTGGTAGCGATGAGCGTATCCTTTGTAGTAGTCTCAATGAGCAGTTGGGACCAGGACAGGATCGTTATCTGCCCTATCATCAGGCGGTACGAGCGGCTGCCCACCCGGCCTATGTGTTCCGCATAGACTCGCCCCAGGCAAAAAAGCTTGCCTGGCTCTTCCATGAGAAACGCCTCCATGGTCAACAATTTACCTGTAACGGCTATATTATCTATCAAGTGGCGTAACGCTTTCATTATTGCGCAAAAAGCAGTCGACCGCAAGCAAGTAGAAGCCCGTGACATGATCGGCTATAATATTCAAAGCAGTACTACGGCCCTGGCATATCGTCGGGCACAATCTTCCTGAGAGGACGCCGCCTCTTAGTATTAGCAAACAGTTTGCTAATAATGTAGAGATTAAGAAAAACAAAGACGAGGTTGTAACTTGAAACGTTCACATTTGGCGCGCGAAATTGTAGAGACGGTCGTGCTCACCATACTGATCTTTCTAGCGATTCGCTTTGTCATTCAAAGCTATCATGTAGAAGGACCAAGTATGCAGCCGGGATTACATACGGATGAATATGTGGTAGTGAACAAGGTCGTATACTTTTTTCACCCGCCAGAGCGAGGAGATGTGATCGTCTTCCATTACCCATATGCAGGCCCCAACAAACCAGTTCCAGACTACATCAAACGTGTTATTGGCCTGCCCGGCGATACCATTCGCACTGATCAAACGCATATCTGGGTGAATGGTGTCGAGTTGAAAGAACCCTATATTCAAAAAGCTTCCAACCCTCAGGATCGACAATGGACGGTACCCCCTAACGACTACTTTGTGCTAGGAGATAACCGCCCCGTGAGCGACGATTCGCGCTACTGGGGTTTTGTGCCGAAAAGTTTCATCGTTGGGCAAGCGGTCCTCGTATACTGGCCAGTCAGCAACTGGCAACTGATCAACACCTACCAATCTGTCTACGCAGCTATCAAGTAGCACAGTAAAGGGAGTATGCAGATGCAAGATCCAGATAGAGCCCATCCCCCACGTCACGCCGCAGAGCGGCATGATCAGAATGGTCATCAGTATCCTCTTGATGAAGAACCTGATGACCTTCCTGAAGAAGAAGCGCCTGTGACCAGACGCGCCTCTCGACATATTTACAGGCAAGAGGACGAGCCTGACTACGAAGAAGACACACAATATGAGGAAGAGGAACCACTCGCGCCGCTGCCCAATAATGGCCTTTCCACCGCATTTACCGCTGGCATTCTGGCAGGGGCATTCATCGCGATATTTAATATTGTCCTTACCTACCTCAACGCTTCGACGTATAATGCGGCCGCTCAGGCCGCTGGTAAAGCCAGTTCAGGGCTTGCAGGCGTTATCGTTGGCCTCTGGTGTCTGAATATTGTTATCAGCCTGCTCGTCTGTTTTGGTATCGGCTTCCTGATGGGCAAGACCAAAATTGCGCGTCGGCTCGGCTTCTACGCTGGAGCAACGGCGGGTGCTATCATGTACATTGGTAGCTTCGTCGTCAACTATATTCCAAACTATCCAGGTCACATTAGCAGCACGACGAGCGGAGGTAATCCCGCACCAGGACTCATCACCTCCCTGGCCGTCCTGATCATTCAAGGCTTCATCGGCGGCCTCTTCGGTCTCTGGGGAGCCTGGGCAGCGACACGACATAGTCCCTATTATCAAGAGGCGTAAAAGCACAATAGAGGGACATACAAGAAAAATCCTGTTGCACTCATCTTCACAAGAGAGACGCAACAGGATTTTTGCAATTGTTGATGCTTACATTTAGCTCTCGAGGATCTCGATCCAACTCAGGGCATCACCAGGTTGGCGATCACTCTGTGGATCACGCACACGAATAGCCTTCAGCACATCCATGCCCTTCGTGACCTCGCCGAAAACGCCATGGCGGCCATTGAGATGAGGAGTAGGACCATAGGTGATGAAGAACTGCGAACCGTTGGTATGCGGTCCCGCATTCGCCATTGAGAGAATACCGGCTTTATCGTGCTTGAGGTTCAACGCCCCCTGCTCGTCGCGGAATTTATAGCCAGGGCCACCCGTACCAGTACCAGTTGGATCGCCACCCTGCACCATAAAGCCTGCGATGACGCGATGGAAAGTTGTGTTATTATAAAAACCTTCACGCGCCAGGAAGACGAGATTATTCACGGTAATAGGGGCTTCTTTGGCGAACAGTTTGACCTCGATATCGCCTTTAGCGGTATGGAAAATGGCCGTGTAATTCTTCGCCGGATCAATCTGCATTGGGGGCTGTTCTCTATATTGCTTGGGCACGAAAACCTCCTGAATTCATTGTTCTATTTTCGTTCTATCTTCAAAGCAGATCGGAACAGGAGAACGAATCGACCTGTTCCTCCTAGCTTTACATCTGGACACAGCATAACACTGAGTCACTGAAAAGGTCAATGAAATTGTTCTACGGAGCCTGCACAACAATCACATGATTCATGACGTCGGGTTTCACGTTCTTACTGCTCGCATCGTCTCCAGGTCCCTGAATCTGAAGCGCCACATTCAGTCCTTTGACGACCTGCCCAAAGAGATTATAGGACTTCGGCAGGCTGCTATTATCGCCAACATTGATGAAGAACTGCGAACCATTGGTGTTTGGACCACTGTTCGCCATCGCCACCGTCCCGGCCGTATAATTCCCTTTCACGGGCTCATCATTAAACTTGTAACCGGGACCGCCTGTGCCATTGCCCTGCGGATCTCCCGTCTGAAGCATATGCGGCGTTGCCTGACTGTTATATTGATTGACCCGATGGAAAACAATGCCGTCATAAAAGTGATGCTGAGCCAGAAACACAAAATTGTTGACGGTCTCTGGAGCCCAATCCGGCTTCAACTCCAGCACAATGAGGCCACGGTTCGTATTGATACCAGCACAATAGACCTTGTTTGTCGCGATGCTCATTTTTGGAGCGGCACTGTATGTGTGCTGAATCTTATTAAATTCGGCAGTTGTTGGGGCAGCAGAGGTATCGGTAATTTTACTGATAATATCGCTCGCCAGACAGGGCGAATTGACCATGGCGTTCTTCTGTTCAGCTGGCAGTGCCGCGGCTATCGCTGTCGCCTGCTGCATGGCGGCATTGGCCTGGGCGGTCGCGGTTGGACCGGCACTGGCAGCTGTGGCTGTACTCTTTTTAGGTGGCGTCTTCTGAGGCAGTGCAAATGGGCCAAGATGATTGACATAAAAAATAGCTATCAGGCCCCCGGCAATCAAGACAATCAGCAAAAACGTTCCCCATGGATAGCGTGCTATCCCACGGGCAGGTGGTCTATAACCATTCGTAGTACGAGGCGCCTGCGAGGTACGCTTTCCCTCCGACTTTGGCAGCTCGGTTGAGTGCGCTCTTGCTATCCTCTCAGCGCGTTTTGTTGCAGCGCGTTTTGTCGTCTTTGGCATGAGCTCTTAGGAATACTCCTTCTTATTTTACATGACCGACACGAACCCGTGTTTTATTGTGTTATAATAGCGGTTTCCGCTTGCCAAGGTCAAGTACTTCTCTCTTTTGTACACGCGGAGACAAACGCTCTCCACCTCGCTCAACGCCCTTATAGGCACGCCTGGGAGCTTCCCCGGTCTCCTCGACATCCTTATCTCTCAGTATACACCCACTAGCCCAGTCTTCCCCCACTCAGCATTCTTACATACGTATTTCTTTTTCTTGTGCAACGAGTTTTCGTGGATAACTCTGTGGATAACTCTGTGGATAACTGAGGATAACTCTGCTACTTCTGTGGATAACTCGGTAAAATATGTGGATTTCTACCCCGCCTATTTTTTTTCAAGCTCAACGCATTGACGTTCACAAATTGAGTTATCCACATTTCCACATTACTCAACAATACGTACCATTTGATTTACGGCGCAAGATTCGTTACACTTTTGAAACACGAGATTTCACACTTAGAGATATTGTAGCCAGAACAGGCGTCAACCGGGGCGCGGATATCGAACACATGTGCGAATATATGCTATAATGCAGCATCACCAGTATCTTGTTGTACGCTGCTTTTTCTCATGATTTATAGGCATAGCATTTTGCAGTTTACCTGGTAGAGCGATCCGCGACTCAAGGATATTCTGGTTTACAACTGCTTCCTTGTATAGAGAGGCGAGCAGTTTATCCCTGATCCTGCTGTGCATTATGCGCGTAAAATAGTGTACAGCGCACGTACTGCCCGCTTCGGGTGGTACATACCGTTTCATGTAGATGCTGGAGCCAGAGACGTGGAAAAACTATTACCACAAAATACCGAGGCTGAGAGTGGTGTCCTTGGTAGTATTATCATTGATCCTGAGGCTATTGTGCATATCGCCGATTTCCTCCAGGCGGAGGATTTCTATCGTGATGCACATCGCACTATCTATGAAGTGATATTGCACCTCTATCAGAATCACGATGCAGCGGATCTGATTACGATTTGTGATGAACTGGCACGGCGCAACAAATTGGAAGAGGTGGGCGGTCCTGGCTATATTACGTCGCTGATCAACCAGGTTCCCACGAGCATCAACGCCGAACACTATGCTCACATTGTTGAGCGCAATGCTATTCTGCGTCGCCTCATTCAGGCTGCCGGTGATATTGCCGCGATGGCCTACGAAGAGGTCGATGCCAGCGAAGCTCTTGATCGTGCTGAGCAGCTTATTTTTAATATTACACAACGCCATGCTCGCTCCGACTTCTCGGCTCTGCGTGATCTGCTTGTAGATTATATGGAGAAGCTGGACTCACTCCAGGGGCAACGTGGCGCGATTGTCGGCGTCCCAACCGGCTTCTCCGACCTGGACCGCATGACTGGCGGCCTCCAACGCTCCGATCTGATTATTCTGGCTGCGAGGCCTGCAATGGGGAAATGTCTGACGTCCAGCACACTGATTGACGATCCCGAAACCGGTGAACGTCTGACCATCGAAGAATATGTACAACAGCGCAGGTCACATGTTTATGGCGTCTCAGACACCGGCAAGGTGCGGATTTCTGCAATCAGTGATTGGATCGACAGTGGGATTCAACCCTGCTACCGTGTACAAACGCTTTCAGGACGCATGGTTGAGGTAACCGGGCACCATCCATTTCTTACCGCAAACGGCTGGGTTCCTCTCTATGATCTGACGGTCGGGCAACACATTGCGGTTCCTGCTGCTGTGCCGGCCTTTGGCAACGACGAAAGCCTTCCGCTGGATAAAGTTCGTCTACTTGCTTATCTCATCGCCGAAGGGGGTCTGACGGGAATTTCTCCCGCCTTTACCAATACCGATCCTATTCTTGTTGAAGATTTCAAACTGATCATCGCGACACACTTCCCGGCCTGTGCTATTCACCAGGAACGCATAACCTATACGGTCGCACAACGGAAAGAGGCATACACGCAACGTGGGATCGCCATTCTACCTGCTAATCCGCTGACACAATGGCTCAAAGATCTGGGCTTAATGGGCAAACTGGCGAAAGATAAATTTTTTCCGACAGGAGCATGGCGCTGGAGTCGTCGCTATCTGGCAGAGTTTATACGTACGCTGATGAGCTGTGATGGCTCTATTTATTCTCTGCAAGGTTGTCCACGGATTGAATTCTGTGTCGCATCGCCGCAACTCGCTGCTGACCTTCAACATGCATTTATTCGTTTTGGCATCATCGCAAAGTATTGCAAATCCGGCAAAAATGCCTGGCGTGTTGCAATCACCAGTCCAGAAAGTATCAAAAAATATCAAGAGGAAATAGGCTGGATTGGTGAGAAGACGACACGCTTTGTTGACTATAAACATGTATCACCACAAACAGCGAGCAAAGACATCTACTGGGACAAAATAATTGCGATAGAGCCTATAGGTGAACATCAGGTCTATGATCTCAGTGTTCCAGATGGTGCCAATTTTGTTGCGCAAGATGTGTTCGTACACAATACCAGTCTTGCTCTCAGCCTTGCGCACAACTCAGCGCTCAGGCACAAACGATCAATCGCTATATTCAGCCTGGAAATGAGTAAAGATCAGCTCTTACAACGTCTACTTTCTATGGAGGCGGGTATTGATCAACAGCGTCTGCGTACGGGCTGGATTGAGGATGACGAGTGGGAACGCATCATTTCGTCTATGAACCGCCTCTCAGAAGCGAACATCTGGATCGACGATACCGCTGGCATCTCGACAATGGAGATGCGCAGTAAAGCGCGCCGTCTTCAGGCAGAGCACGGGGTCGATATGGTGATTGTAGACTATTTGCAGCTTATGCAAAGCACAGCTGGTGGCGCACGCAATCGCAATCGTGAGCAAGAAATCTCCGAGATTAGCCGTAATCTCAAGGGGCTGGCACGTGAGCTGAACGTCCCTGTACTCGCTCTGGCTCAGCTTTCGCGTGCAGTTGAGAGCAGGCAATCTAAAGTGCCTCAACTCTCGGACTTGAGGGAATCTGGCTCCATCGAGCAAGACGCGGATATCGTTATGTTTATTTACCGTGATGACGTCTATAATCCCGATACCGAACGAAAAAATATTGCCGATATTATTCTTGCAAAACATCGTAATGGACCTGTGGGTGAAGTCAGTCTCTACTTCCAGGCGAACCAGACACGGTTCCACGACCTGGAAGTTTCACCGCCAACTGACGAATGATGAGGGGGAATATCAATGCAACCGTTTACAGGATTTCCAAGCGGGCGCAATCCATACGTGCCAATACCAGAAACGTTTTTTACGCACTTGATCGCAGATATCGAAGATACTTTCGAGCTGAAAGTGACGTTATTCATCTTCTGGCGTCTGGCACAAAAAAAAGGTAACGCCCGTTGTATAAGTGATAGAGAACTTTTACTTGATGAATTGCTGCTTGAAAGCCTCAAACGCCGGGGTGATCCGCGCCCACCTGTGGAACGGCTCTATACGGCGCTGGATCAGGCAGTTGCGCGTGGCACCCTGCTGCGGGCTCAATTCTGCTTCTACTCTCCACAAAAAGGAGAGGCAGAGCAGATCACCTGGTATTTCTTTCATACAGCACGTAGCCGCAAAATAGTAGAAGAGTTAGAAGGTGGTAAACTGATCCCTGCCTCTTTCTTCAACAGTATCCTCCCTCCTCTGCAAGAAGAGGAAGAGGAAGAAGAAGAACAGAAATTAGAACCGGCTCATCCAGTCGCTATTGGACCGAGGGGGTATTTTAACTCTAAGGGGTCAGAAACGTTTCACGAGGTAAAAGTACAAATAGAACGTCCGAATATCTTTGTCCTTTATGAACAAAATATTGGTTTACTTTCTCCACTACTCGCTGATCAGCTTATCGAAGCTGAAAAGCAGTACCCATATGAATGGCTTGAAGACGCATTTAGTGAAGCTGTGCAACGTAATAAACGCAACTGGTCTTATATTCGCGCCATTTTACGGCGCTGGGAAACGGAAGGCAGGCAATAGATGGAACGCCTGGACGATATTCTAAATCGATCGGCCCTACGCCGATCTTCACATCATGCGCAACGTACGCAACCACAAAGGCCGCAGCAGGAGGAGCATCTCTCCCAGCCGCCCACACGGCGCACGCAAGCGGAATCGCGTACAACGACGCCGCGCAATCCCTATACCTCACAACAAGCATATAGTGCAAAAACACAGGGTACCCGCCGCTCAGCTCCTCCATCGCGCCCTGAGCCGCTACCCTCTGTCCAACAACCTGCGCGCCACTATGGGGCAGGTTCTCAGTTGCAACGCTCGCCGCTCTCCCCTCAGCGTCTTGCTGACTATGGGGCCAGCACCTATCGCCGTTATCAGCAAGATGAAGAGCCAGACACTCGATATGACGAGCCGCAAAGCTATACTGTTCCTTCCCACACCATCTATTATCATACCGATGATGCAATTCCTACGATCGATTCTGATGTGTTGGCGAACGATGATATTCTCACTGATGCCGACATAGAGATTACAGATGATGTGCAGACCGAAGATTTATTTGCAGAGGAAGAGGAAGAGGAAAATGCACAATCTATCTATTATGATACCTGGGACGATGAATATGAGATTGGGAAGCAGTATAGCCATACCGGCACAAAGGTTGTCGCCGATACCTTGCCTGCGTATGAAACACATACGTATACAGCTGACGCACGTGCCGTTGATGGTTCTGTGGAACAGCCAACCTTCACGACGAGCAAAAGGATGATCACACGCGATCTACGTAATGTGCGCCCATCTTCGAGGCCAGCGAAACCACCTGCCGCTCTTCCCGAACCTCGTACATCTTTTGGTTCAACGAAATCGTCTACCTCTCACTCCGGCGCGCGCACCTATCTCGGCTCGCCGAATCGGCCCCCTGCTCTTCCTGAGCCTCGTACTTATGAAGCGCGTACCTACGAAACTCATATCAACGAGACGCGTATTCAGGGAGCGCGTACCTACGAAACTCATACCAATGAGACGCGTATCCAGGAAGCTCGCGCCTACGAAGCTCGTATCCAGGAAGCTCGCGCTAATGAAGCTCGTATCCAGGAAGCTCGCGCTAATGAGGCTCGCATCCAGGAAGCTCGCGCCTACGAAGCTCATATCCAGGAGATGCGTGTTCAAGAGGCTCGTACCTATGAAGCTCGTGCCAGTGAGACTCGTCCCTACGAAGCGCATATTCAAGAAGCTCATGCCAGTGAGACTCGTCCCTACGAAGCTCGTGCCAATGAAGCGCGTATTCAAGAAGCGCACTCAGGCGAAGCGCGTATCCAGGACGTCCGTCAGCCAGATCCTATGCTGCGCAGCAGAACGACGCAACCGCTCCATCCACAACAAGATCTGAACGCAACACACATACGTGAGATAAGCAGAGAGCTACCAGCACAGGAACGTGTCCGCCATCCCAATACTTCGCATCATCCCGTTCACATCCAGCCCCGGCTGCCAGAAACGGACGCATTTATCGCGCCAGCCGCAAAGCCGCTCTGCCAGAAATGCCGGGGAGCGGGCTATCTCCGTGCGAATGTTCCCTATGGGCATCCAAATTTTGGCAAACCTATTGCCTGTGAATGTAAAGAAGCCGAACGGAAAGCAAAACGACGCGATCAACTGCGCGAGATGTCAAACCTGGATGCTTTTCAGGACAGTACATTTCAGACGTTTAACTGGCGTCAACCAGGCGTGAAAGAAGCTTTCGATTCTTCCTGTCGCTATGCCCAATCACCAGATGGCTGGCTGGTGCTGATCGGACCAAATGGTTGTGGCAAAACGCATCTGGCAGCCGCTATCGCCAATCAGTGTCTTGAGACAGGCTCGGTTGTACTTTTTGCCGTCGTTCCTGATCTGCTTGACCACTTGCGCGCAGCTTTTGCCCCAACGGCAACAGAACTCTACGATCAGCTCTTTGCCAAAATGCGTGAAGCTGAGGTGCTGGTCCTGGACGACCTGGGTGCGCAACAGAGTTCACCCTGGGCAAACGAAAAGCTCTTCCAGTTACTCAATTATCGCTATAATATGGGGATGCCAACCGTCATCACGGCCAATCCGAAGGGCATGCAGGGCATAGATGAGCGCATACGTTCGCGCATGGGTGATATCGCTCTCGCCGAAACTGTCCATTTCAACCATGCTCAGGACTATCGCCCACATCATGGGCGCAGAAATTAGCTCACACTTTTAGAACGAGAGACATTCCCTGCTTGCTGAAAATCAGCATAAAGATTTTCAGCAGGCATGGCCTTTCTATGCTCTCAAATAGGGAGGTTCGCCAACGATTATTTGCCATGCATGCTGCCGGAGTTGATGAGATCGTGGTCGTTATCAATTCACGCAATGATCCCGAGCGCACAAAAAGAGTCGTCCTGGAGATTCTCGCCAGCATAGAGCGAGAAGAAACGCACATCAAAGTAATTAGCTCATTCTTTCTTGCGTTTGTGCTTCCCAGGTGCTATCATAACGATAACATCCCCGCGTGAGTGGGTTTTCCTCTGCACATGTTTGTTTTACTAACGGCTTATCCTCTCAGGTACTTGAGGGGACCGTGATAGATAAGAAGGAGCAACTATGACTCTTTTCAATCCCCGCGATCCAAAATGGGTCAAGGAGTCTCGGGAAGTTCTTGAGCCAAGGGGCATCATTCCCGCAGTTATCGAGTCAACACCTCGTGGCGAGCGCTCTTGGGATCTCTACTCGCGCCTGCTAAAGGAACGAATCATCTTTATCGGCACGCCTATCGATGACCAGGTGGCAAATAGCATCGTCGCTCAGTTGTTGTACCTCCAGAGTGAGGACGCGACCAAAGACATCAATATGTATATCAATTCCCCAGGCGGTGTTATCTATGCCGGTCTGGCAATCTATGACACCATTCAATGGCTACGCCCCGACGTTTCTACCGTCTGCATGGGCATGGCGATGAGCATGGGAGCGGTTCTGCTCGCATCTGGCGCAGCTGGCAAACGCTACGCTCTGCCAAATTCGACGATCCTGATCCACCAGCCCCTCGGCGGTGCTGAAGGTCAGGCGGCGGATATCGAGATCACCGCACGCGAAATTCTACGCCTGCGCCGCAATCTGTACGAGATTCTTTCCAAGCATACCGGACAGACCATGGAGCGCATTATGCAGGACTCCGACCGTAACTACTATCTGACCGCCCAGCAGGCTGTCGAATATGGTCTGGTCGATGATGTCCTCTCTCCTAGCGAAGAGCCATCTCGCTAACTTTTCACCGTACAAACCAAAGCCCTGCTGCCTCGATAGAAATACGAGGCAGCAGGGCTTTTTTTGTTTTATAATAAAACTCTATTGGAGTAAGACATAACTTACTGAGAGCGAGAGGTTGATGAAGCAGGCATTACACGCTGGAAGAGCTATTCGCTGTATTCTCTTTGATTTCGGAGATACGCTCTGGACACGTAACCTGGCAACCTACAAACATGCTGATCGTCTGGCCCGGCAACAAATGGTACGGGCCGTAAGCACCTATATCGAACCTCAACTCTTTCCCACTGCTGATCTGGAAGAGTTTGGCCTTTTACTGGATAAGCTGCTCCACCATGAGATACGCCAGCGCATGCGCCAGAAGATTGGCTATGAACCAGATTTCGCCGACTGTACAATTACCGCTCTGAGGCAGCTCAGCCTACCACACCTCGATCATGCCGCCGGAGCCGCTATCTTCGAGGCTTCACGAGTGCGTATTCCAGAATCGCGCACTGTATTCCCTGATACCTACACAACCCTGGCGGGCTTACAAGAACGTGGCTATATTCTGGGTGTTGTCACGAACCGCAGTCACGGCGGCATGCTCTTTCAAGAGGATATGCGTCAGATTGGCTTTGACCGCTATTTCGATCTCTCGATGATGGCAGTCTCTGCTGATCTGGAGATACGTAAGCCCAATCCTGACATTTTTCTCTACGCGCTCAAACAGCTTGACGTCTCGCCCCAGGAGACGGTGATGGTTGGGGACTCGCTGCACGCAGACATTCATGGGGCCAATATGCTCGATATGATCTCCATCTGGCGAGCGAAAGAGCGCATACGCGAAGAAGCTCGCGCCTTTTCCTCTTTCACACAACCTGCAACCGATGAACAGAGAGCCGACCCGCAAAATGCCGACGATATCGCGCGGGAAAAAGAAGCTGTCTGGCGGCATGCACAAAAATACCGTAAATGGGAGTTCGATATGCCCGGCAGCGATGCCAGGCCCGATCATATTATCTATACGCTCAGTGAACTATTGGAACTATTTTAAGAGGGAAGCGGCAATGATACCATCTCTGCGCAAACTGCTCTTCGAGACACTTTACAAAAATCGCTATCTCTATCGTTTTGCCAGCACAGTTCCCTTCGCCGGTCAATGGAGAGTCTGGCAACGTCTGGTGCTGACACGGCTGCATGGCACGATTGTGCTCGAAATCGGCTGCGGATTGGGTGATCTACTCGCCGATATGCTGGAAGCAGGCTATGAATGTCGCGCTATCGAGCACTCGCCGCAGATGGTCGCCGCCGCTCGTGATACGCTGCACAAACGCGGACGAGGCAATGATGCCACCATCATTCAGGGTTCGGCACAGGCCCTTCCCTTCAGCACAGAAACCTTCGACAGCGTCGTCAGTACCTTCCCATCAGAATATATCTACGATCCTGATAGCCTCTCAGAGATAGCACGCGTGCTTCGTCCCGGTGGTCGGCTGATCGTTATAGAAGGGGCAAATCTTCTCCCGGTAGGCTTCGTACAGCCGATTCTCGTCTTTCTTCAGTCCCTGGTCTATGGGCCAGCGGCACTCTATGGACCGCGCAAAAAACGCAACCTCTCTGAAGAGAAGGCTCGACAGCGCGGCGAGAAAGATCCTGAGGAACGCACCTTGCACACAACACGAGAGACACTTGCGGGTACCACCAGCACGATCATTCCCGACGCCTGGTTTGGACAACATATCCCTCTCGAACAGGTAGGACTGCGCCGCCGCTCTGAGCGCGTACGCAGCCCACGCTGGGAGGTCTATATTACGACTGGTGATAAGATCTAGTAGCTGAATTTCTGGATAAGAAAGTAGGATGCATTCATGGCAATCTGGTTCGAAGGCGAATTGCAAGCAAACGGACTTCACATTCACTACAATCGCACAGGTGGCGAGAAACCTTCTCTCGTCCTGCTGCACGGCGTAACCGATAACGGGCTCTGCTGGACGCCAGTCGCACAGGAGTTGGAAGCAGATTACGATGTCATCATGCTCGATGCACGTGGACATGGCCGCTCTAGCCGAGCCGAAAGCGGTTTCTCGCAGGAACTACTTGCCGCCGATGTCGTGGCATGTATTCAGGCTTTGCATCTGGGCCAAACTCGCTTGCTTGGCCATTCTATGGGAGCAGCGACTGCCGCCCTGGTTGCAGCGCAACATCCTGAACTGGTACAGGCTCTTTTACTGGAAGATCCTCCCTGGCGATCAGAACCATCACGAATAGATACGCCCATTCTTGCGCCTGAAGATAATCCTCGGCTCGCGTGGCTGAGAACATTGCGCGCGAAATCATATGAAGAGCGCATCATGCAAGGACGCCATGATAATCCAGCCTGGCCAGAGGCAGAACTGCCGCCCTGGGCCGCTTCAAAAGAGCAGGTTGACATGGCAGTCTTTAAACATGCTCGTCTCGAGCTCCCCGATTGGCGTGAACTGGTTGGGCAGATAAGCAGTCCGACCCTGCTCTTGATCGGCGACACCGAACGTGGAGCGATCGTTTCACGAGAAACGGCCCAGCAGGCAACACAGATACTACATGCTGGTCAATTCATCCAGATTCATGGTGCTGGTCATAATATCCGCCGCGAGCAGCACGCAGCATATATGGTCGCCATCACGACATTCTTGCGCACGCCGTAAAGAAACGAAAAAAATAGTCACTTATTACCCTGAGGAAAACGTTTAAATAGATAGAGCCGCACAATGTGTTGCAGAGCTCGCAAAAATCATGCTCAATAACGCATACAATTACGGACGGTTATAGCCCTATTGCTGAATGGGCTAGGCTATTAGTTCGGCTTTTAATAGTGCGAAAAGTAAGGTAAGGTATAATAGAAAAAGCATTTCGAGAGGGAGGTTGAATATTATTTTTACCACAATGCAAAATACATTACAAAAACTATGGCGTAAACATATTGTACGATACGCCATCGTAGGTGGACTGGGCATTCCCATCAACGATCTGGCACTGGCACTGTTTCTCTTTCTGTTTCATAATAACGATAATCTCTACTATCTGGCTGTCGTCTGCTCGTTTGAAGTGAGCACTACCATCAATTTCGTCCTGAACCAGCTCTTTACCTATAGGGAACAGAGCCAGCATATTCACGGCTGGGACTGGGTGAAACGCGCCCTGAAAGCTCAATCAACCAGCATCTCGGCACAAATTCTCACGATCCTTATCGCAATTGTGCTCAAGAAATGGCTGGGCATCAACGAGTATGTCGCGAGCCCAATCGGCATCATCGCCGTCTTCCTTTATAACTTTGCGATCTCAAAACGTTTCGTTTTTCGACCAATTGAAAAACCCCTGCTCAGCAGCGAACTTCCCTCGGCAGTTCAGACCAGTGAAGAGATCAAAGTCTGAATACCTCTCCATCACGAAGATATCTGGCAGGATTGCACGATCATACTAAATAAATAGAGACAATCCTGCCACCAGTTATTTCTGTTGAAATAACCATATTGCCATTATTGCTATTTTTCGTTTTTCTTACGCTCGGAACAGCATGTTCGCCGTGCTAAAAAGCCACTGAAAACGACGAACTTTTTTGTTTCAGCAATCTTTATATACATTTATAAATGAATATACAGGGAAGGCAAATATGCAAATACAGCAAAAAAGATATATAGATAGAAATAAAAAGCAGCAGATATATGCTCGATACAATACCGTTTACTTGTTGACGAAACGTTTGTCCTCCGCTAGTATTATAAAAAAAATAGGGTAATAGTGGAAGGGGGAACCGTACATGACAGGTACGCGATGGGCACAGCACGCTATTCAAAAAGATCAACTGATAGGACAAACATTACGCGATGGCACCTATGCTATTCAACAGATCCTGGGACAGGGGGGAATGAGCACCGTCTATCTCGCAGTCCATACCACACTCAATCTCTCATTCGCCTTGAAGCAGGATCGCGCCGATTACCCATTACCTGAGAGCGTTATCGATGAATTAGACGCACATCTACAAGGAGAACATTGGACGGATCACCCCTACGCTCATTCCTTCCCGCTCTCATCTACCAGCTTTCCCAGCAGCGGAGGCATCCATACTGATAGCTTCTTACGTGAAGCTCTCCTGCTAGCGCGCCTCCATCACCCGGCTATCCCGGCACTTTACGACTATTTCTTCGAGGATGGGTACTGGTACCTGGTTATTGAATATCTGCCAGGTCCAACATTGAGCACCTACCTGCAACATAATGCGCCATTACCACCACGCGAGGCCCTCAATTACGCTCTCCAACTCTGCGACATCCTCGATTGTTTACATAAAAATGAGCCGCCAATCATCTACCGCGATCTGAAACCGGCCAATATCATTCTCACGCCGGGCGGAACACTGAAACTCATTGATTTTGGCATTGCACGTTACCTTACATCTTCACATAAAAATGAGAATCTGGAATTTGGCTCACCTGCCTATGCTCCCCCCGAACAATATCGATCAGAAGGACAGATAGACACACGCTCCGACCTGTTCAGCCTGGGCATCATTTTGTATGAGATGCTCTATGGCAAACGGCCCATCGAGCGAGAAGAGCATGCCAGGGAGACAAAAGAACTCTCACAAACATTACAGGGCCTGCTTACCCTCGCTTTACATAACGAGCCAGATCGACGATTTCAATCGGCACACATCTTTTACCTGGCCCTCACACGAGCCTACGATATCGAAGAGCGTCTGGCCTATCAACGTCATACACTCCCTTTGCAGGAAACGCCAGATGCCATGATGATGATGAACGCGCAACAACTACACCAGCGTGCTCTTACCCTTAAGGGGATTTCGGAGACCGTCGAGGCCCTGCTCAGCACGACCTTTCTGCATCAGGCAGCAATGCTTGACACGGACGAAATGCAAGAAACAGAACAGCATCAGAAAATACGCAGAACACTACAACATGCACATGCGATACAAGTGGAGCAGGAAATGCTTGACAGCCAGATTGCCCTTGTTGATGAAAGCTTGAAGCAGCGTGTATTGCACTTCCACCATCGATCAACGCGCTCGCGAGGAGAGACTGAGCCACTCAACCAGTTCCCGATACAGAGTACACCCCGACTACTGCGGCGAGTCGCGCAGATCGCTTTTCTGCTAGCCTTACTCCTGGCTCTACTCATGGTCGTACTTTTCATCGCGCTCCATCTGGCCCCTCATGCTCTTCACCAAACAGGCCAGCTACTCTTTCCCATATAGTTGGCACTCATGATCACCCCAACAACGAACGTTTCACGGTCTCTACAGGGGTTGCGCCTCGCGCCAGCAACGGAGGTGGGCCTATCGGCGCGGAAGAGGCTACCGGCTTCGGATTCTTATGCTTGACGCACCAGACATGCATTTCATAGCCAGGCGACTTAAAGACAGCACAGGGAGAATTAGGGTACCCGGCCGCATACAGAGCCTGCCTCATAAACATAGCGCCTGAGGGCAACTGGCTCGAAGTGATATATTGCTCAATTTGAGAGTCAGCAACGATATAATCCACACGATCCCAGTTCTCGCCTACCTCCGCCAACAACGTCGGATCAGTAGCGATATTGATATAAACTTCCGCATTCGGAAAAACCGATCCGGAGCCAACGGCAGCTCCTCCTGGCACACGTAAATCCGTATACATATAGCTATTCATTATGACATACGAGTCACGCGGAATATTTGTGCTCACCCAGTTCATTGCCTGGGTCTGCACCGAAGTAACATCATCATGATAGACAAGTTGAGAGTTCGTCGCGAAGAAAAACACCACGCAGCCCAGCACACAATAAATAAGGAACGCGCGGAACATGTCCAGCCGCACAAAGCGTCCCAGCCAATCGGCGATCGTATGCACCATCATCGCGCTATTCAGCGCCATCATTGGTATCAGCGGAATGAAGTAGAAGCCAAACACCACACCACCACGTACAAGCAATAGCCAGTAGCTAATAGCCAGTAGCGCCAGGAAAAGTTGATTCCGCTTCCACCATCCGATAATGACATTGAAAGCTATCGCAACTAAACCCAGCACCATAAATAGGGGATCTGTGCCATACCATGCATACCAGCTGGTGATAAATGCGCCTTGATTTTGGCCTCGTTGAGTCTGTTGGAGAAATGTCCCAATGAAACTCAAATGTTGATGCTTATCCCAGGGTAACCATCCTTGAGGAAGCAGCTCGCCTTTCAATATAGCCATCAGGACCCAGAGAGAGACAACTGCAACAAAAGTGTAAATAAACGCAACCAGAGCAAACTTACGCTGAAATCTGGTTGTATACAGCCAGACACCATAGACCATCGCAGGCATCACAAGCGCCAGGACCTCTTTGGAAAGTACCGACAGCCCCAGGCAGATAGCAGATATAATCGTATATCTCAGTTTACTACGACTGATCACCAGCAAATAGAGCGAGAGCAAGAACCAGAACGTCGCAATATTATCCAGCAGCACCAGACGCTGATAAGTAACGGCCAGCGGCGAATAGGCGAAAAGCACCATAGACAGCAGAGCCATCAAACGGCTACCGCTCATTTTACGCGCAATCAGATATACAAGTAGCGTGTCACATACGGTATACAAAAGCATGATTACGCGGCCAGTGTTAATAGCATTCCCGAAGAGAAAGAGGCCTCCTATTAGCTGAACCAGACCCGCGAGTTGCATCCAGGCAAACGGTGGATGGCCGTACCCATAGGCATATGGATAGATCTTCCCATTGAGTACAGCCCAGGCCGCCGACATGTACGTACCTTCATCCATTTCGTACAGCGGATAGTTGAACATATTATAGGCGTGGAGAATTACAGAAATAATCATCCCAAGCGCGACATATGCTATTTCAAACCAGGCAGGAAGATAGAGACGCCTTTTCAGAGGCACGAAATCTACCACATCAATCGCTGGCATCAGACGCGTCTCACGTTCAGCAACACGCTCTTTCTGATTAGGATTCACCTTGGGGACCATCGCCGTATGGCCGGTCGGTTTACGCAAAGGGTGGACACTGCGTTTCTTGTCGGGGCTGACAGTGGTGCGTACATAGAAATGCTGGCCACGATACAATACGACGTTCTCAGTAAGTGCTGCCGGTTGGTGCGCTTCTCGCTCAGGCGAACGTTTCATATTCTTCTGCAATACAGCCTCCTTACTTCGCTCGAATTCAGCAAAATCCTCAACGAGGGCCTTGCGGATTTCCCTTTCCTGTAGCATCACGCTATGCGCTGACACCCCTTCGACTAAAGCAACCCCTTTCTCCTCACGCGTTATCTGTGATTGAACTGGTATACTCCCAACAGGTATATCCTCCTTCTCCGCATCTGCTTTCTGTTCTGGTATATCCGTACCGGGCTCAGCATATTTAAATTGCTTCGGAGTAGAGGAGCCTTCCTGCCCCGTGGAGGATTCTTGCGCTAAAGGTTGTGGCTGTTTTTCTTCCTCATCCTGGTCGCCAGCATGAGTCGGCCCTGTATCCGCTTTCTGGTCCTGTAATTGAACATCTTCCATATGTGTCTTGAACTGTCGATCGTCTGTAGATAGGGACTTAAGGGACAATGGAGCCTGGGACACAACATTCCCAGCCTCGTTGATGTCCTCAACTTCTCCTTCACTCAGCTGATCATTCTCGTTCTCCTGATTACTGCTAAATGTCATATGTCCCTACTTCGTTTTTACACTGCTTTATATTATTGCCCGTTATTTTCTGCAATACACGATACACAAATGAAATATTATGCAATATAGGTATTTTCCCACTTCAGGCATTTAAAAAGTACAGAGACCCATGATTTACATACACAATGCTACGCCTTTTCTATATATTGGAAGCTTACCACTAAAAAGGCAAGGAGAGCTAATCTTTTAGTACCTGCGAGGATTTTTTATCATGAAATTCTCATTTTCACTGCTCCCTTCCCACATTACCAGCCACTGCAAAAAATGAGTTCGCTATGGACGAATAATAGCATGAATCAAGGGCAGAGGTACAATGGGGATCTCACTCCAGCGATAACAATGCAGAAGGCGCTCTTTGAGCAAAGCAATCTCTTCAGTATTTCTGGCATGTACCTCAACCAGAGGATCACCAGCTTTGAGCTGATCACCAACCTTCGCCTGCAATAATAAACCCGTGCGATGATCTATTGGATCGCCTTTTTTGAAGCGCCCGGCTCCCAATTCCATGCTAATCAATCCAATACGCTCTGCATCGATATGTGTAATATAGCCGCTCTCCGGTGCAAAAATCATCTGCTTGATGGGCGCACTCGGCAAAAGCTCTGGTCGCTCAACCATCCGCGCATCTCCCCCCTGAGCAGCAACCACCGCCGCCATCTTCGCCACCGCTTCCCCTGATTGAATAGCTTGCCGTACACGCTTCTCCGCCGCCGCTTCATTCGGCACCTTCCCCGTCATCAACAATAATTCAACGGCCTCATGATAGCAGAGCTCAGAAACATCTGCCGGACCCTCACCGCGTAAAATCGCCAGGGCCTCCGCCACTTCTAACGCATTGCCCACCGCTCTCCCAAGTGGCTGCTCCATCGCGGTAATCGCAGCTACCGTATACATACCAGCGTTGCGCCCAATCTCCACCATTGCCTCTGCCAGCGCTCGCGCCTGCTCCACCGTTTTCATAAAAGCTCCGGAGCCAAACTTCACATCCAGCAATAAATGCGAAGCGCCAATTGCAATTTTCTTGCTCATAATGCTGGCTGCAATCAAAGGGATACTCTCGATAGTCCCGGTCACATCGCGCAATGCATAGATCTTCCCATCTGCCGGAGCCAGTTCTGTCGACTGCCCCGCCAGCACAAGCTGGTGTTGTTGCAGAATAGCAAGAAACTCCTCACGTGTCAATTCTGTACGAAAACCCGCAATAGACTCCAATTTGTCTACAGTACCACCAGTATGACCCAGACCACGACCGGTCATCTTACCAACTGCAACACCACAGGCCGCCACCAGTGGACCCACTACCAGCGTCACCTTATCACCTACCCCGCCGGTACTATGTTTATCTACAACAGGCGTAACGACCCTCCACACATCAAGCTGCTCACCAGAACGTGCCATAGCCAGCGTGAGCGAGCTTGTCTCATGTGCATCCATGCCCTTTAAATAGATAGACATCAATAAAGCGGCCATTTGATAATCCGGGATGCTACCGCTGGTATAATGCTCGATGATCCAGTCAATCTCCTCTGCTTCCAGCGCCCCTCCATCACGTTTTTTTCGTATCAGTTCTATGATGTGCATGTTCTTCTCGCTATTCTCTTCAGACAGGCAAACCTATTTTTCTTTATTCTCTTCAGTCAAGACAATACGAACCGCTTCACCCTCAAAGCCCGTGCCGGTCTCAATCTGGTAGCGATTCAAAATCTGACTTCCCAGACGAACTCCGCGCTCAAAGAGCAGTTGACCATTGTTAAATGCGTAAATATTCGCTTCCTGGTTGTATACGCCTTGAATGATAAGTATGGGAAACGCCCTGGACTGAAGAGTCTTACAAGCCTTCAGCAGTGTCGCAACCTGCTGCCAGTGAATACAACGCGCAAAGAGAATACGTACAATCTTCTTACCGCCCGGGGCTGTGTCTTCGCCAATCTGCGTGTACTCCAAAGCGCCTGTTTCCAATGCGTGCAACTGCTCCACAGTATGCGGAGGAAAGATCGCAGGTGCTTCAGGGCCAACTGGAGCCACCTCTGTCACATTCGCAAACTGATCAACGAGTGTTTCCAGAGGATGGCGTACTGGAGCACGTTGTGATGTGGGAGGGACCGGAGGACGTGATTGTGGTGGATACACCTGACGCTGAGGAGCAGCAGGCCTCTGCGTCGGAGGCAGCGCTTGCGGTCGAGATGGGGCTTGCGGCTGCATCGGAGGAAGCGAACGTCCAACGGGTCGTATCACTATATCTTTACCACAGCGAGCACAGAAAGCGGCCTGATCCGAGTTCAAACCGCCACAATAAGGACAGCGCATAACATGTACTCTTACTTTCTTCTACGTATAAACAACATTCTCTAGTATAAACGTAGCACATACGAGATTATAGACGTAGCACATACGGAATTATTCAATGATGTCTGTCCTTCAGAACCTTTTCTGAAATACTCTGTTATGAGAGAACTCACACCATGCACCAGTTCGTGGACTCACTCCTGGCGCACAATCGCTTCCACAAGTTGTGCATTGGATTTCGTCTTCTCGAAGAGGCGAATCACCTGCTCAGCAGCATCTCGCGCTGGCAGATCAGCCATTCTCCTGCGCACACTTGCCATTGCTTTCAGCTCATCAACCGAAAGAAGGCGTTCTTCCTGACGTGTACTTGAAGAGATCACATCAATCGCCGGGAAAATCCTGCGATCCGCCAACTCGCGTGAAAGCCGCACCTCCAAATTGCCCGTGCCTTTAAACTCTTCATAGACCACCTCGTCCAAGCGACTCCCCGTCTCAACCAGGCTACTGGCAATAATCGTCAGGCTTCCCCCTTCCTCTAACGTGCGCGCAGCACCAAAAACGCGGCGTGCTACTTCTAACGCCTGAGCATCTATCCCTCCCGAGAGAGTCCGACTTCCATAATTCGCTCGCTGGTTACGCCCACCGGACCACATATCGGGACTCAAATTCTGTGCGCGTGCCAGACGCGTCAGCGAATCCAGCAAAATCACCACATCGCTTCCCTGTTCCACCTCACGTCTGGCATCATGCAAAGCTTGCTCCATAATGCGCCCATGCCGCGATAGCTGCTGATCAAAGCTGGATGCATAGAGCTTCACCAACGGACCTCGCACCTCCATGCGCCATTCCGTCACTTCTTCAGGCCGCTCATCTACCAGACAAAGAAATAAGCAGGCCTGCGGATGATTGGTCAGGATTGAGGCCGCGATCTGGCGCAAAATCGTTGTTTTGCCCGCCTTCGGAGGAGCAACAATCAGGGCACGCTGACCAAACCCCACAGGCACCAACAAATCAAGCAAACGTGGAGCAATCGGCATTGCGCCCGTCTCCAGAGTAATGCGCCGATTAGGATGGATGGGGGTTAACTTTTCAAAAGGAGTACGTGTTGAAGCCACTCGTCCTCAATTCTCCTATCAACAACTAGTGATACACGTCTCCTTTACTGTATCACATACGGTCAAATGGCTGCGCTATTTGCGCTTGCAAGCCAGCACAATTCATTAATAGCGAAGAAGCCTGCTTGTCTCCCTGAAGCCTGTACGCACACGTATGCGGCAACAATGCTCGTTCGTGTATGTCCAGAAACGTTTCGACCACTTCTCGCAACTGCTGATGAAATTCACGCCACGATCCCATATTCGTGATAAGCCGCACGCGGCTCGGATCCAGATCCAGCTCATGCACCAGCCGAGCAATATCCTCTGCATCCATATCGTCATGATAATAACTCCAGAGCATCTCCTCAGAAATAAAATGATCATCCACCGTTTCTGGAGCATGCGAACGCATCTGCACGCGCCGGGCGCAGGTATTTATGTCTACATGAAAGAACAGCAGGTAGGCATCGTGAAGGAACGCGTGACTGAACAACCTCAGGGCCGTATGATAGTTATTGCGGGCAAACTCTACCAGTGCCAGTTCACGTCGACAGGGACAATAGGCGAGAACTTCCTTCTCTACCATATGCAAAGCGGTATCAAGCACTGAGAGATCAAGCACATCAAAACCATCATGTGCCGACGCTTGAAACGCCTTGCCTGTGCCTTCCATCTCGTACATTTGCTTGAGAAATTTATAGTCGTTGATATGGGATGTTCTCCATTGACGTTGCTCGGCTACTACCTGGATGTAACGAGCGGCTGCCGATTTTCCGGAACCAGGACGACCTGCTAAAATGATCTTACTTACCATGACTCGCTCCGATCTCAGCACTACTTATTTACCATTATAAATGCAAATACAAGGATAACATGTTTTATATATATCAACGAAATTTGGTAAGAAGTAGTGCTAACTAGCATTGTTAATATAAAGCTAACGCGTCTAAGCCATCAGCAGTAACACATTTGCTAGATAATAAGAGTATTTACTGGAAAGAGGCGCGTCCTATCTTCTACTCCTTAAAAATATGGTACACCACCGTACCTATTTCAATGAAGACCAATGTATAAACCCCGATACCCCGATATCCCATGAGATCACAACATTTCCCCCTTCGTCCCTACCACGGTCCAGTGAGACGGCAAGTCCAGAGGTAATGACGCTTCTCACAGCAACAGGGGCGTTTTCCACGGGATATTTAGAGAAAATCTCCTCAATCTTCTCATAAGAATACGAGGTCACACCCAGACGCACTGTGATGTGTGGTAGTTCTAACATGCTATCCGGACGCCTGGGCTGATGAGTCGAAGCACGCAAGGCATCTAACTTATATGAGCCGATCAGCCCCTGGCGCAATCGCTCTGCACAGGTACGCGCTACATCCAGAGAGATATTCTTGAGGATAATATAAAAATGGCCTGCGTAGATGTGGTAGAGCTGACAATAGGGATATTCTTTAAAGTATGTACGCAATTGCTCTTGAATACGCAATCCTACCTCTCGCGTCAAATTACGCGTGATACGGTCTCCATATTTATTCGCCAGGCTGCTCTCTTTATCAATAGCCACACTAATAAAAGATATTACCTGCTCTTCTGCTCCACTTCCTGTATGAGCCTCTTCGCCAGATGGTGTATCACGTACAATCTGTTTACGCTCGTTCGTATGCACATGTACGTTACTCAACAACTTCTCGACATCTTGAATAAAGTCTTTTTCTGACAAGAAGTTCTCAAAAAAGGTATCGACCAGATCAGGTCTGCGCAGGATATCACTCAAATGTTGCGCGGCCTGCTGACGCACCTGATAGGTACGCAAAACCTCCTCTACCATACGTGCGACAAGACGCAAGACACGCAGGTCGCTCTCTTGAAACGCATATTGTTCACAGGCGGTCACGTAGAGCACAGCAATCGCCAGCCCCTCTTCTCCACCAACCGGCACGGCTATAGCGGAACGAAGCGGCCCTTCCAGATCATAAAATGCTATCGATGTATCAGAAGGCAACACGCGGGGTAAATAGACAATATGCCCACTCTGTAAAGCGCGAATGCTGGGACTATAAGCATACTTCTCTGGCGTTATCACCGTGAGTCCCAGTTTATACGGCGCATGCGTGCTCTGCGCTCGAATCACCAGACTACGCTGCGATGGGGGGAGTTGCAAATCCTTCGGAAGCAAACAACAGCTAAAACGCCAGCGGTTCTCCTGGCCCAATTTACCACCCAGGCGTATAACCATATCCATGAAACCATTCAGTATCACATCATAATAATTGGCGCTGCTGCTAAAATCTGTGGCTGGATCAACCACATCGCGCATTCCTTGTCCCAGGTAAACACGCAAGAGCTCTACATCTTCATATAAAGGAGTCAGCAATCGATGGATCAGTTCAACAGCCTCTGTGCTTAATGTTAAAGGATTCGCGCGCCGATCCAGCAGAAGCAACGTGCCATCACATGGCTCCTCCTCAAGATGATCTTCGCGCATGGTTGCCAGTGGCAAAACGCGATAGTCCGTACTATATTGAAATGCGGGCAACGTCGTGAGTAACAGTTGCGAAGAATGGCTACGACCGAGCCAGCCAATAATTGCCTCACCGACACTCGAGATGTCGTCCATTGATTGCACTATCTGGCCTGCTCCTCGCCCATGTAATGGTAAAATAAGAGCCGCTGTCGTATCAGGCAGCCCCTCACAGATAATCATCAGAGCCAGACGCAAGGCACGCGCGGCATAAAAACGCAGAAATAGCTCATTCCTGACCTTACCCAGACGCTGATCCACGACCAGCGTATCACTTTTCTCTATATGGGACAGCGTAGGATCAAAAAGCTCTGTGAGCATATGTTGATCATTTGCGCTCAACAATGAATGAAATATTTTATCTACATCTGGCGGAATATCACTTGGCCCATAGCCTGCATCAATCAACTCACGAATAATCGCCAACTTATCAAGCTCGCCTGGTGTATACAGACGTCGCCCCTTGGGCCCTGTTGGACGCTGGGGCGAAAGAAAACCATGCTCTTCCCAATCACGCAAGCGGTTTTCACTTAAATCAAATAGCTCAGCAGCTCTACTAATCGTTACTGTCGCTTCCGCTCGCCCTTTCTGGATCTTCTGCATAATGCGCTCTTGAGCATCTTCTCTTCTCAGGTGATCAATCACCAGCCTTTGCTTACTTTGCTTGTCCATCCTGGCCTCCTGCATTTACACCTATCAACAATCTCCCTCGATAAGGCATTGCTTCTTTACATGACAATAGTAGCATATGTTTCTTTCGTTTAATAGCTGTTTTATACTAAAAAACATCCTTTTACGCCTGGCAACATACACGGCCTCAGAGAAATGCTGACGTTGGGATAGAAGAAGAAAACCTGCGATGCTCAATAAACTTTCGGAATAGTAGCCAATCTTTCCGACAGAAATCCTACAATTCGCGATTTGTGGCATTTTCCACGCAATTGAACAAACTAGCGGTTGACAATACTCTTAACTTTTAGGTACTATTACTTTACACCATATGAACTTATTTTGCCATAGTCAAGTTTCTTCTTGTTTTACATTTAAAAAGTTTTCTGAAAAGAATCTATGAAAACACTGATTTTTTAACCGGTTTTTTGCAAAAAATGTGGTGGATGACTGGTAGGAGACATCTTTTCGTAGGCGATACATCTTGCTCAGGTATCTATTGACTCTGTATCCCTTGAGGAGGTCTTACCCATGCACCTGGATAATACCGATATCACGCTCTCTACTCATACACAGGCTAGCGAGCATATCTGGCATGAGCTCTCTTCGTGGCTCTTCTCTCTCGTACACATGTGGGTATGCTATTCAGGCGTGCACTCCTGGCGCGGACAATATAAAGAAATCGCAGAGGAGATCATGCAGGAAAGTATCATGCGCACATTCAGGTATACACAGCGCGCCGAACGCGGTGAAGTACCTGCTGTTGTTTCTCTGAAATCATTAAGCAAAGTCATCGCGCAAAATCATTTTCGTGACCGCTGTAAAAAAGACTCTCGCTTGATCCATCCTGCGCAAGACGATCTTTTACAAGAGCGGGCCTTGCCTGGTCAAGAAGTAAGAGACCCTTCACAGATCGCCTGCGATCTCCTTATCTCGCATGCCACACTGGTAATCGCCGCGCAGGTGGTCGCAAAATTTCCGCGTCGCCAGCGGCTCGCACTCCTGACCGATCTCGCCAATACAAGCGATCTCGCTGAACAGCCGACCCCCCTTGAACAGGCTTTCTCTGAGGTCGGTGTGCAGTTGCGCGACTATCATCGCCCTCTGCCAGACGATCACAATGAGCGGAGTAAACACTCAGCTCTCCTGTGCATCGCCTATAAACGTCTGCGCACGACTATGCAAACCGCGACGTCTACTTAATCCTGGGATCTGCCTTCTCGCGCTCGCAGGCAGACGTTCCCTGGGATAGGCATCTCTTGATAATGCACTTGAAACATTGCATGGGCGATTTTCTACGTTTTGCTATGGTACAATACGAGAATGTCCACCTTATCATCGTACCACCAGCAAAGGAAATTGCTCATGTCATCCACTTTCACCACCTATGCTCAAAGCTACCTGCCTCTTCTCCAATCCTACCAGGAAGATTTTCTCCAACGCCTTGAAACATTGATCAATATCGATTCTGGTACCGGTCAGGTTGAAGGGGTCAACCGAATTATGGATTATCTGGAGTTGTGGTTGAACGAGCTCCATTTCTCTGTTACACGCTATCCCAGTATAGGTTTTGGCGATAATCTCGTCGCGCGCAGTCGCGGGCATGGCACAAAACGCATTCTCCTGGTTGGTCATGTAGACACCGTCTATCCCGCCGGGTCCGCTCAGCTGCAACCCTTTACGGTCCGTGATGACATCGCTTATGGTCCTGGTGTTATCGATATGAAGTCGGGCGTCGTTATGTGTTTGCATACGCTTCGTGCGCTTCTGGAAAGCGGATTTGAGGACTACTGCGAACTATGCGTCGTTTTCAACAATGATGAAGAGGTAGGATCTAGCGGAAGCGGTGCGCTTCTTCGTGAGGTTGCACAAACGGTTGATGTTGCGCTTGTCCTCGAATCGGCCCGAGCGCTGGAGATTCTCACCCCTGCTCGCAAAGGCGTTGACAAATATACGCTCGAAGTGCGCGGCATCTCCGCTCATTCGGGAGCAGAACCGCACAAAGGACGCTCAGCGGTCATCGAGCTCGCGCACAAGATGATTGCGATCCACAATCTCAACACGCTCTTTTACAGAGTCACGTTCAATGTCACCCGTGTGAGTAGCAGCGAACCGCTCAATATTGTACCAGACAGAGCACGTTGCCATATCTCCGTACGCGCTCCCTCGCTGCACGCTCTGGAACAGGCTTCCGCTGCCCTTACGCAGATCGCTACTGGGAATAGCATACCAGATACGCACTCTATCCTGACCCGCACGCCTGGACGCCGCCCTTATGAGGCAACTCCCGCCGTCTTACATTTACTTTCCGCAGCTCAGCACGAGGCAGAGGCTCTAAATATTAAGATTATTGGCGAGCCAAAGGGAGGTGTCTCCGATGCCAATCTCTGTATGGAAGCAGGCACACCAGCACTCGATAGTCTCGGTCCTATTGGCGGGGGCATGCATAATCTGCAACGGGAGTATCTCAAGCTCCCTTCCGTACCAGTACGCGGAGCACTTCTTGCGGGCCTGATCCAGCGACTCTGCCTGTCAAAATCTACAGGTTAGAAAACCGGCCTCTTGGCCAGTGGCAAATGTAGTTATCTTTGTTACACTTGTAGTAACGAGATTCTCCTTATCTATTTTCTTTGCAGGATGTTTCATTATGGCATGGCATGGTATGGGTAGCGGCAATATGGCTGACTACGTCGCAGATATGAAAAAACGCGGACGCAAAGCGGACGCCAGAACCGTCAGACGCGTGGCACAATCCTTCACACCTTACAAGTTTCAGGTGCTCCTGGTCCTGTTCGCCATTATTCTCACAACGGTTCTCGGCCTCATCAACCCCTTGATGATTCAACGTATCTTCGATGATGCGATCCGCCCTGGCGACCTTCATCTTCTGGTGATTTATGTGATCATCATGGTCATCACACCGGTTATTTCCGGCATCATCGGTGTCGGCCAATCGTATCTCAATAACCGCATCGGACAGGATGTGATGCGCGACTTCCGCAATCGCCTGTACACGCATCTGCAAAGCATGTCCCTGCGCTTCTTTACCGCGACCCGCACTGGTGAAATTCAATCGCGCCTCTCAAACGATGTGGGCGGCGTGCAAAATGTGATTACCAATACGGCAACCAGTATCGTCTCCAATTTCTCGACGGCGATCAGTACCATTATTGCGATGGCGATTCTCAGCCCATCGTTAACGGTAGTCTCATTATGTCTCCTGCCTCTCTTCCTCTGGATTACCTACAAGGTCGGCAATGTTCGCCGTATCACCAGTAAGGAGACGCAGAAGAGCCTGGCTTCGCTTACGACGATGATGCAGGAAACACTCTCGGTCAGTGGCATTCTCCTGGTCAAAACTTTTGGGCGACAGCAATACGCCCGTACGCAGTTTGAGCAAGAAAATCAGAATCTGGCCGACCTCGAAGTACGCCAGCAGATGATTGGACGCTGGTTCTTTATGTTTATCGGTACGTTCTTTTCGATCATGCCAGCAGTTGTCTATCTGATCGCGGGCTGGCAAATCATTGACCGTGTTCCTCTACTTGGGCAGGAGCATATGACCTTCGGTATTATTGTGGCCTTCACGACGTTACAGAGCCGTCTCTTCTTTCCTATCGGTCAATTGCTCAGTGTTCAGGTTGATATTCAGGGTGCGCTGGCCCTCTTCGACCGCATTTTTGAATATCTCGATCTACCAATTGATATTCAGGACAAGACAAACGCGCTTCGTCTCAAACCCGATCAAGTACGCGGCGATGTGACGTTTCGCAATGTCTCTTTTACCTACTACCAGGAAGAGGCAGCCAGTCCCGAGCAGTCCCGGCAAGTGGACGCTGCTCACCCACTGTCACCACTTCCTCTTGCCACACGTACCAATGGAGAGCCATTTCGCCAGACACTGAACGATGTTTCGTTCTCGATCAAGCCGGGTCAGCTTGCCGCGCTGGTTGGCCCCAGCGGCGCAGGGAAGACGACGATTACCTATATGGTGCCACGTCTCTACGATGTCGATAGCGGCGAAGTCTCTATCGATGGCATCAATGTCAGGGACGTAGCTCTGGCTTCACTTGGCGAACTCGTCGGCGTGGTGACGCAGGAAACCTATCTGTTCCATGCCTCTATACGCGAGAATCTTATGTACGCCCGCGAAGACGCCACTGAAGACGAGATGATCGCAGCAGCCAGAGCGGCCGCGATTCATGACCGTATTATGAATCTCGACGAAGGTTATGATACGATCGTCGGTGAGCGCGGCTACAAACTCTCAGGTGGTGAGAAACAACGTATCGCCATCGCACGTGTGATTCTCAAAAATCCGCGCATTCTGATTCTGGACGAGGCCACAAGCGCTCTCGATACACACTCTGAGCGACTCATTCAGGCCGCGCTGGAGCCTTTGATGCAGGGACGCACGACGCTGGCCATCGCGCACCGTCTCTCGACGATTCTGGCGGCCGATATTATTCTGGTTGTCGACAAAGGCGAAATCGTGGAACGAGGCACGCATCAAGAACTGCTCGCCCTCGACGGGCTCTACGCCCGGCTCTATCACGAGCAATTTGCCTCCACACCCGA
>DATJHM010000167.1:0-19792 GCA_035493895.1 Ktedonobacteraceae bacterium | reverse complement strand
CCTGCCCGGGCCAGAGCTGGATAGCTACGTCAAGAAGGGATAAGCGCTGAAGGCATCTAAGCGCGAAGCCGCACCCAAGACAAGTTCTCCCACTCTCTAAGAGAGTCAAGATCCCAGAAAGAGAATCTGGTTGATAGGTTGTAGGTGGACACCTGGTAACAGGCGAAGCAAAGCAACACTAATGATCGTACGGCTTGTTTCACTTGTACACGCGTTGTGGCGCGCTCACTGCTTCATCTTGGAGGCGCGCTCAACAAAATTGAGGTAAGATACAGTATTCAATGGTGCATTAGGAAGATCGCTGAGAGAGAAGAGCCAGTATGGAGAACATACTGGTTTTTTTCGTTGTCAGAGACATTGTTTGCCCGCATCCCTCAAGCTATTGTTGCCCCTTGCCGAAGAGCTTCAGCTAAAAATTGTAAGGAGAAATGACGTATAGCCCCATTGACAATTGCAGGCACGTTTTATTGTGACTCTAAATGCCTTATGGTATACTTTTGCTCAGAGTGAGGCTATTACCCTTCTATCAATATTCTCACCAGATTTTCTATGTTTAGGAATAGTATGAGTGACATACCGGTAAATATTGGCAATTACCAAATTATTTCTCCTATTGCTCAAGGTGCTTTCGGACGTGTTTACCTGGCCCGCCATCGCGTACTCTCAAATCGTCAGGCCGCGCTTAAATTGATGCATTCGGTACCATTCTCTTCAGCACAGGAGCAGGAGCAATTTCTGCAAGAGGCTCGGATGCTTGAACGGCTCAAGCATCCCTACATTCTGCCTATCCTTGATGTGGGTATTCATGAAGATGTTCCCTATATCGTCTCCGAATACGCTTCTGGCAACTCTCTCTCTCAGCGTTTACAACTCCGCGATACGCGACCTCTCTCTCTTGAAGAGATCCAGGTTATTCTCTCCCAGGTTGGTCAGGCATTGCAGTATGTGCATGACCAAGGCATCATTCACCGCGATGTCAAGCCTGCGAATATTCTCTTCAATGCCAGGGGTGAGGCTTTGCTGGCAGACTTTGGCATTGCAACAACGTTGACTGCCGCAAGTCTGAAGTCCACGAGGAGCGCGGGCACTCCTCGCTATATGTCCCCCGAGCAATTCCAGGGCAAGGCTTCCAGAGAGAGCGACCAGTATTCATTGGCCTGTATTGCCTATGAACTCTTCACCGGTCGCCCTCCCTTTGACGGACCTGATGCGGTTACTCTGATGTATCAACATGTCAATGTTGCTCCTGCACCTCTTATAGATGATAATCGGCAACTTGTCCCAGAAATACAGTTTGCAATTCTCAAAGCCCTCAGTAAACAGCGCACTGAACGTTATGCGAGCGTGAGCGAATTTCTCACCGCTTTACAGGGTACGGAATTTGCTCTGTCGACAAATGCTGCTTCCGCCTCTGTTTCGGTCCCGGCACCTTTAACGGCCTATATTCCAATAGATCTTGTTGAGACGAAAGAGAAAAGCGATGAGGCAGGTTCTGCTGCAACCATCTTGCCCGCTGCAAAGGACGGTGCCCTATCTACTGGTGCGCGCTCTACTCTTGCATTCAATGAGGGCAAGACTGCGGCTACGGTTGCTCTTGGGCAATCTTCGGAGCCTCAGCAGGTACCTTCTGTAAATCGTAGCAGAACAGGTCCCAAACGCTGGCAGGCTGTGCTGGCAGGAGTTCTGGTGCTTGCGGTGATCATTTCCGGTTCTTTGTTCTGGGTATTACAGACAAATGCGTCTGCCAGTGGAAAGTCTCGTGCGCAGAGCGGTTCTTCTCAAATTACTGATACTCCTACCTCTTCTACAGCCACACCACAAGCAGTGAAACCGTCGCCCACTCCTCGTCCAACACAATCTCAGGCCGACTCACTCCCCGGTTCGGCCTCAAGACCCACTCCAGTTGTGCCAACGCCGACAACTGCGTCAGGCTCCGTTATTCCTCTCGCACCAACTGCTGTTTCTCAGCCAACGCCGACCTCGATTCCTCAGCCAACGCCGACGCCGTTGCCAACGCCGACACCGTTGCCCACGCCAACGCCAACACCGACCCCCTACTCACTCAGCTATTATGTCTGTGGTGATCAGGCGGCTCTGACAAACCCGCGTGCGTGGAATACTGTTCAGGCTGGCTCTACCGTCTCTAACCCTTCTTATACGGGTCCTGTGAATAGCTATACGGGGCCGCGTGGCAATCCCAATAGTAGCGCGGGGAACTGCTCTGGCCGCTATCAGTGGGCGTGGGATAATAGTCAGGTGGAGGCTGATTGGACGTGGTCCAATGCTCATCTGCCCAATGGACATTGTGAGGTGGTTGTTCATATCCCGTCCTGGTATGCCGGGGCTCCTGATGCGCGTTACGTCCTTCGCGTTACTTCAGGGACCACAAATGTAAGTTATGCATTCGATAAACAGAATCAAAATCAGCCCACAACAACTTGGATTTCGCTGCTTGTTAACGGCCAGATCCCCTCTCTTGCTATGCCTGCCAGTGCGAACAATACCTATACACTGACCCTGTCTCTGTTCAATGGAGGCACAGCCAACTGGTATCTGGGAGCTGATGCGGTTCGATTTGACTGTAAGGCTCAGTAACAAAGAAAGAGGGAGCTGGGATTTCAACGCCCTCTTTCTTGCCGCTTGTTACTTCTTGTTTTGTTTTCTGCGGGCAAGGAGCACTGAGGCGATGAACCCGATGGCGACGCTGGCGAAAAACACCTTGCGGCGCGTCTGGCTTTGATCTACGGTGTTCGTTGACACTTGATACATTCCTCCTGCTCGATAGGCTTTGTCGAGCAATTCTACGGGGTGCACCACTTCCATAGGCAGGCCGCGCTGGCGCACGCCCATGGCGATTTGCATCATGCAGCCGGGATTGCCCGTGGCGATGATGCTGGCCCCGCTGGCGGCGATATTGTTGATTTTGCGTTCGAGGAGCGCCTTGCCCATCTCCTGGTTGGTGATGTTATAGACGCCCGCGCTTCCACAACACCAATCGGACTCTTTCAGATCCACAAGTTTCATGCCGGGAAGCGCCTGAAGGATCTGGCGCGGCTGAAGCTTGATTTTCTGGCCGTGCAGCAGGTGACAGGCATCATGATAAGCTACGGTCTGGGCAACATCGCCTAGATCATGCTGCCAGGCGATATCAGCCAGAAATTCGCTGATATCTTTCATTTTCGCGCTGAAGATGCTGGCACGTCTGGCATAATTGGGATCATCGCGCAGCAGGTGATCGTATTCTTTCAACGTTGAGCCACAGCCTGCCGAATTGATAATGATGGCGTCACAGTTGTATGGTTCGAAAATATCGATGTTGTGGCGCGCCAGTTCTCGACCTTTCTCCGCCTCACCACCGTGAATATGGAGCGCGCCACAACAACCTTGCTGAGGCGGTGTGACCACTTCACAGCCATTGGCGGTCAGGACACGTATGGTGGCTTCATTGATATCACGAAATACCTGATCCATGATACAGCCGCTGATGAAGCCGACGCGATAGCGCTTTTTGCCGATCGCAGGCGTGATCTCGGGCAGCTTTCGGGCGGCAATCTCTCCCCTTGCACCATGCATCAGTTCCTCTGGTATGGCAAGTTGACCCTGGAATGGTGTTGGAAGTTTGTTGACGAGGTCCAGCAATCCCAGGCGATGGACCAGTGTCTCCAGGCCACTACGCTGGTAGAGTTTCAGACCCCCAAATACCACGGTAAGGATCAGGCGTGATGGCAGCATGACCTCGAAGAAAAAGCGGCGTAGCAGGCGGGCCGCAGCAGACGAGGGCGTGGATGGTGTAGTTGTTTCCGTCGGGTGATCGTCGGTAGAGGCTGTTGTTGTAGGGATTTGCGGGGCAGAGACTTCTTGCGTTTCAAGCTGGATCTGTTCCCGTGCGGCCTCAATAAGCTTGCCGAACTGGACTCCAGATGGACAGGCGGTCTCGCAGGCCCTGCAACCGACACAGCAATACATATGCTCGATGAAGTCATCAGAGACCTCGAGGCGTCCATCAGCTACAGCCTGCATCTGGTAGATGCGACCACGTGGCGAGTCCATTTCCACACCCAGCACGGCGTACGTCGGGCAGGTGGGAAGGCAGAAGCCACAGTGGATGCATTGACGCATCAGGTCGTAGGTATGAGTGTGACGGCGCAATGGTCCACGCACCACTGTGTGAACCTGCGTAGGCAGCGATTCGCTAGACATACAATCCTCCGTTAGTCCAGAAATTACTATTGCTTTTTTGCGATTTATCGTCGCTCTGCATGTGGTTGCGCGGCCACAACAGTAACTTCCTGTCTGTTATGAAAAAGTTGATGTGCCTGTACAATATCATAGTTTCGCTCAAGCGTGCGTAGTGCCTCTTTCAGCGTGTTGAGAGGATTAATCTCATCGGTGGTATGGGGCAGCTTAAAGACGCTGATCACGATGCCATCGGCACGCAGGCAGCCAGCAGCCTGCGCTAACAGGCGCGCAGCTTCCCGAGCATCCATACGCATATCGTTGACGATGATATCAAATTTCATATGCCTTCTTAAAGCATCTTCAAGATAGTGCTCTGCATAGCCGCGATAATGATCCAGACGGCGCTGGTGGGCCAGTCGCTTATCCAGATTGGCTGGATCGACTGCGGTCACCTGTAGTTCTGTTCCCTCTAACAGGAGACGTGTCCATCCACCGGGGGCCGCGCCAAGATCTAACGCTTTGCCCGTCTCCGGGAGCGTAATGCCGAACGTTTCCAGCGCCTCGAGAAGCTTAAATTCGGCGCGGCTGATCTGCTCATTGGTCTGCGCGTAGTGGCGGGCACCTCCCGGCCAGCCGCTGATATTCTCTTCAGCGGGCGAGATGCCGATGTACGCTTTGTACATCGTGCAGAGAATCGAGACGACGATCTGCGGCTTTTTGACCATCTCGATCGCGCCAGTCTCCTCGGCAATGGCCTCTGCCAGAGCCTGATTCAGCTTGCCACTACTGTATGGTCGCTCGCCCAGACTTTTGTCGGTCTGGACGAAGCGCGATTGCACGGCAAAGCGCGCCCCTTGCTCTAATAAGGCAAAGGTTGGGAGCGCTGCCATCGCTTCAGCGATAGTTCCCATATCATCGGGCTCGTTAGCCAGATCAATACGTTGCTGGACAGGGGCAAGGTGGCGTACAAAGATTGGACGCTTCTGTCTTGCTTTCTCCGTCACGAACGCAACCTCTGGCCCACCACATAAGAGTATCCCCGGAGCGATGTCCTCAATGCCCGTGAGGCGTTTGTCAAACTGTTTTAATTCTGCCAGTGCTGCCGTGACAAATTCAGGTTGTGCCGTAAGAATAAGTAATTGCTCGTTGTTCACAATCCTCCCAAAAATCTCCCTCTAACAAAAGTACCCTGAGGATCAAACTGTTGTTTCAGACTTTGCATCATACGGAAATCACCTTTTGGCTCTCCCCAGATGCTCAGAAGTCGTTTCATTTCAACGGGGCAGCGTTCAATCACCAGAACGCCTCCCAGTACGTCGAGATAGCGACGAAGCTCAGTGATCGCAGCGAGTAAGCGTGAGGTGGCATCTCCCGGGCGTAGCTCGGTATAGATAACGCCATTTCCTGCATGGGCGATGGAGGCAGACTCTAGCTGGTAGCGGTTGCAAATCTCTTGCAGCATAGTCAGGTAGGGTACGACCTGGGTGAGTAGTACGGAAGTTTTGCAGGTCAGGGTTCCCTGTGTATGCTCACGTACCGTATCCCAGAAATGATCCTGTTCTGGACCTTCCATCTCTTCGCCGAGCAGGGCGTGCTCTTGTCGTGCCAGTGACCTCGTCTCTTCAATCTGCCGGGCAATCGTGGCTCGACTCCCTTCAACGTTTACTGCCAGCGTGTAGCCGCTGGTTGGTAATGATACGCCGAAAAGATCGGCCATATCGTTTGCGGCCCCGGTATCAATCAATTCTAACGCAGACGGCGTCAGGAGTGAACCCATCAGCTTGATCACGGTCTGCATGGCATCTTCCACGCGGGCATAGGAAAGCAGCAGAGTGCGCTCGCTCTGGGGAAGAGGATGCAGCTTGAAATTGGCCTCAACGATAATCCCCAGGGTGCCGAGTGAGCCAATATACAGTTTGTTCAGGTCATAACCCGCCACATTTTTGACCACGCGTCCACCACTGCGAGCGATCTCACCATCAGCCTGAACGACGCGCATGCCGATGACAAGATCACGAGCTGTACCATAGCGCAAGCGCTTTGGCCCGCTGGCATTTGTTGCTAGTATACCACCAATTGTCGTCTCGCTGGCTCCTGGTGGGTCAAGCGAGAGGCGTTGCCCCTGTGTGCGCAGATGTTCCTGGAGCGTTGCCAGGGTAATACCTGCCTCGACCTGACAGGTCAGATCTGGTCCTTCATGTTCGAGCAGGCTATCTAAGCGTGTCGTTTGGAGCAAGACATCGATTCGCTCGGCCAGTCCTCCCAGGTTTGTCTGGGAGCCTCCACCGCGTGCCATGACGGTCAGGTGTTGTTCGTGAGCAGCGGCAATGATCTGAGCTGCCTCTTCAACCGTGTTCGGGATAGTGACAAGGCCTGGCAGAAGACCATCGATAGGGTACCCACGGAGAGCATCCAGATCAGTGATCAGCCTTGCTGGTGGTAGCGTTTGCTGGAGTGTATGGACGAGCGTGGTAATTTCGCCTATCATCGTAGATCCTCCGCGCAACCAGTAGTAGTGTACAAATTACGACTCTTACAATTGTTTGATATCGGCACAGAGTCCGGGGCGTGGAAAAAGCTTGCCCGGATTAAAGGTCTGCTGCGGATTCCAGGCGGTGCGCACCTGCTGCATGATACGCAGATCGACCTCGCTGAAGATCAGGGCCATTTCTTCCTGTTTTTCCAGGCCGACACCATGTTCGCCAGTAATCGAGCCACCGACTTCGGCGCACACATGGAGAATCTCGTGTCCTGCCTGTCGAACGCGCTCAATTTCACCAGGCACCTGGGAATCAAAGAGAATCAAGGGATGGAGATTGCCATCTCCGGCATGGAAAACATTTCCAACGCGTAGATGATAGCTCTCGCAAATCTCGCTGATGCGTCGTAGCACATAGGGGAGCTTTGTGCGTGGTACGACACCATCCTGTACATAAAATTCGGGACTGATGCGTCCTACCGCGCCAAACGCATTTTTGCGGCCTGCCCAGAGTAGCTGCCGCTCGGCTTCCGTGGCCGCAATGCGGACCGTGCGAGCATGGTGTTTTTCACAGATCGAAACAATCTGCTCAATCTGTTCAGCGACCGTTTCCTGTAGTCCTTCCGCTTCCATCAGCAGGACAGCTGCGGCATCCCTGGGATAACCGGCATGGGTTGCCTCTTCGACGGCCTGCAAGATCATTTGATCCATCATTTCGATGGCGGCTGGAATGACCCCACTGGCAATGATTTCTGAAACGGTATTTGACGCGTCATCCATATCGTCGAAAACGGCGACCATCGTTTTTACCGCTTCAGGCATACGTACGATGCGCACAATAATTTTTGTCGCAATACATAATGTGCCTTCAGAGCCGATGAGCAGACCCGTCAGATCGTAGCCCGGCGTATCCAGCCCGTTGCCGCCGACCTGAACAATTTCGCCTTCGGCCGTGACGATCTCCAGTCCCAGCACATGATTGGTCGTGACACCGTAGATGAGCGTATGTGGTCCTCCGGCGTTCTCTCCTACGTTTCCTCCGATCGTGCAGGAACGCTGGCTGCTAGGGTCAGGCACATAATAGAAGCCGTGGGGATTGAGCGCCAGGCTCAGATGGAGATTAACCAGACCCGGCTGAATAGTTGCGCGCAGATTGGCATAGTCCACATCGAGAATGCGATTCATGCGGGCAAAAACGATCACAATGCCGCCATGAATCGGGACCGCTCCGCCGCTCAAACCAGTCCCAGCTCCTCGAGGCACGATAGGGATCTGATAGCGTCGGGCAAGTTTGACAATGCTGGCGATTTCTTCTGCGCTGGCTGGTAGGACAACGATGTCTGGTTTACCCCGCTCAATCGAGGCATCATATTCATACAACATCAGATCATAGGGTGAGTGCAAGACGTACCGTGCTCCCAGAATGGCGCTCAATTGGGCGACGATTTCTGCTTTGCGAGCTTCGGTCAGTCGAGTATACGATACAAGGGACGCAGTTACGATTGGAGGAATCTCGGCAATGTCCATAGATAGTGACCTCCTGTCCTGGTTGTTTGAACCAGTGATCGGCATTGATCGGACGACTGATATACTTCAATGATACCATGCGCTTCTTCACGATGTGAAGCTACCTATAGTCGTGCCTGAGCCCTCATTTTGCTTGCTTCTCTTTTCTCTATCGGCAACAAGTAATCAATTCTTTAGGGTACAGTGATAATATTTTCGAAAACTGACCAGATATCCTTTCCAGTGGAGAGACGAAATCGCGACCGCCTGCTTGCCCGTTATGGAAGGAGAAGGCGTGCGGGCAGATAGCGGGCGTGTGCCGTTGCCATATCACGATAGAGTGCCTCTGCTTTGCTGTAGGACATCACGAGGGGATTAGCAGTTAATGCTTTGATCGCATCGAGACGTGTGCCCCAGAGGGCGGCCTGTGCGGTTGCACCGGCATATTCGGCCAATTGGACAATCAAGCCGCGTTGATCCAGTGCCAGACCGCCATCAATTTGTATCAGCGGAGTCGCGCCACGCGCATCGACCCGGCAGGGAATTTCAACCACGCGCTCATCATCCAAAAAGTTCAATACGCCGCGATTGGGCACATTCAGCACAAACTCTTCTCCCGTATTATGCAGAATGGCACAGAGCACATCGAGCGTAAAATCGTTCACGATCGGGCGGTGTTCGTCCCCTTGTTGTGTTATGTTTTGTGTGCGTTGTTGCTCTGGCAGGCTCTGCTGCTTCTGGCGCATATGTTCCAGGATAATCTCGGGAAAATAATAATAGGGCATATGATAGGAAGGTAACGCTGCATAGCGAGCGATCAATGTGGTTTGCATCACGTGAATATAGTTTTCGGCGGTCATCTGGGGGTTCTGGCGCATATATTCCCGGCTCCAGTTGACAATATCCGGGAGAATATCGCTGCCTTCAGACCAGATAGCCGTGGTCCAGCTTGCCTGATTTAAGCCGATCGTGCGCATATATGGTCGTTTGTTTGTGGGTAGATCGATACCTGCCATGCTGGCGATAGAGGGCAGGGATGCTGGCAGATCATTTTTTACGCCAATAACGCGTATGCCATTTGCCTGCGTGATCACCTCAGTGATGATATTATTTGGTTCGGCATGATTGAGCAAAAACGCCTTGGGGGCCAGTTTTTCCATCGTAGCCGCCAGACCAGCCGCCTCAGGAGTAGCGCGTAGGGTGGCAAAAAAGCCGCCCGGACCAACGGAGCGATGGCCTAGCATGCCGTGGCGCAAGGGGAGCGTTTCATCAAGCTGGCGTGCTCGTAATCCTCCGGCATCGAATGCAGAAATAACAAATGTGGCATCAGAAATGGCATCCTCTTCATTGCTGGTGTGTTCCAGGGTCAAATCGCTTTCGGCACGCCGAAAAAGCTTTTTCCCCTGCGTATAGATGCGTGTGCGTTGTTCATCATCGCGATCTAAGAGCGTGACATGGCAACCTTTGAGCTGATCTGCTCGCTCGACCATGCCCTGGAGCAAATAGGCGCAATAAGGATCGCCTCCGCCAATAATAGTGATTTTTGCCCTCTGGCTGGCTTTTTTTGTTGGATGAAGAGTGGTCTCTTGCATCTCTTCGGATCTCATGGTGATGTATCTTTCACGGTACAATAATCTTGTTTCTTCTTTACTGGAAGTATGATATTCACAAGGTAAAACGTCAAGGCATTTTCAGCGGCCAGACAGAGTTCGTACTCAGGCTGGTCAGGCGAGGTCTGTTTATCCCATCCCATCCCAGGTTACGGAATTGGTGGTCTGACGCGTTTCTTGCGCCAGTATAAAAAGCCGCAGAGGAGCGTAGCCAGACCTGCTGCTCCCACAACGAATAAAGGCCAGATAGAACCTTTTGCGACAGGAACAGGCAGCATAGCGGGTGCTATTGTGCTGCTCGATACCCGGGCTGTCGGAGTGATGAGGTGGGGAAGAGAAAGCTCGTTCCAGGCTGGTTGTGTACCTGCGCTATGCGTGGGTGCGCTGGCAGTAGGTGGTAGCGTAGTTGGCGTAGCGTGAGTGCTCTTTTGTTTTGAGGGGTGTGTAGCTTTCCCACTGTGTGCTGTTGGGATTGGCGTGGGACGTGTGACGACAACGGTGGCCGTTGCCGGAGTATTACTGACGCCGATTGTTGGTGTATCCGTGATCTGCCAGATCGCTCCACCATCTGGCATACGTGCGTACGATTGATCGGGTTCCAGATCAGGCACAGTGACCTGATCGACGGGTATCCCCTGGAGAAGTAGGCGTAGAGTACTATGACCCTGGTAGACAGACGCTTCAGGAGGAGGAAAAAGGACGAAGAAGTTATATGCGGCAATGATGCTGCCGATTGGAAAATAGAAAACCCGCGTTCCTTGTCCATGATCAATTGAGGCATGCGATGTGTACAGATCGTAGGTTTGATCATGGGGATTAAAGAATTCAAACCAGGAAGAATTGGTCTGAGAGACGCAATTCCAGATTGTTTTTGGGGCTGGATTATCTAAAATTTCGTTGAAGACGATACTGCCTGGCGTGGAAGGCGGAGCAGTAGCGTCATTGGAGAGTGTGGTAGGAGTTGCAGGAGGGCAAGAAGACCGAGCGGCTGCCAGAGTAGGAGAAACGGCCACACTCAATTGTAAGAAAAGCAAACACAATAGCACCAGAACCCGCACGTAGCCACCCCTCTTGAACATATTCTTCACTGGAAAAGATGTGTGACCGTTCAAGCATACAAATGCACAATACTGCCTGGCTTTCCCTGTCTATCGCGATTGTGCGAGACGATAAACAGAACCTACGAGAGATACTTGAAAGGCACCTGAGTTCTGCCAGGTACGCGCTCATTGATCGCCTTACGTAGAGACTCTACACTACTTTCGCCGATAGTGAAGGCAATAATTGAGCCGATAACAATACCACAGATGCCGCCTAATGCAATGCCTTCGAGAAACATGCGATTGCGAAAAAATGTCATCGTCGCCACCTTTTCCATGAATAATTTATAAGAGCTAGTTCACTGTAGATACACAACTGTTTTTGCATCGCTCCAGAACCGTTCTAAACGATAATAATCACGTTCTTGCGGCCCGAAGATATGGACAATGATGTCGCCGAAATCGAGGAGGATCCAACCTGTTTCGCCCGTGCCTTCACGCGCAAACAGCCTTGCCCCTTGCAGTCTTAATTCTTCTTCGATGGCTTCAGCAATAGCCTGGATCTGGCGGATATTGCTTCCGCTACAAATGACGAAATAGTCAGCAATGGTGGTAACGTCACGAATATCAAGTAACAGCACATCGGACGCTTTTTTGTCAGAAGCAGCGTCGACTGCTACTTTTGCTAACTGAGCTGGATCAAGTAAAACTCCCGCCACAAATGCTCCCTATCATGATTCTAGGCCATGTGCAACAGTTGTACATAGCGATTCTCATGTCAATGGATGTTCACCGTATCGCGGCGAGCATACCCTTGCCTTCGGCTTGTAAGAGAAATAGCTGCGTTTCTCCCTCCTGAAAATGTGTTTTCAGGTAGGAACGTTCAACCCGTGTACCACTCGTGTATATTCTGGTGGCCTGGATAAGCGTATCGAGCGGTACTTTCCAGCGTCCTGTCACACAAACAGGGAGAGACCGGATAGTATTCTCCTACTTACAAGATACGTAACTGTACCTGCATTATAGCACGCAGAACAAGTCTTGTTAAGTCTTCTATGCTGGACTCAGGGCTTTGGAAGAGACTACTGATGCATACCCTGATGTGGAGTTTGTATACCTTCTCTGTATTGGGAGACCTTTACGATACCTTGCTGTGATAATCTCTCTGAAAGAGCACGCACGGTCTGTGTATGGCCGGGGGGGATCAGCTCAGGAGCGATTTCGGCAAGCGGAACGAGCACAAAACTCCGCTCTAGCATGCGTGGATGAGGGATGGTCAGTGTCTCTTCCTGCATCTGGAGGTCAGCATAAAGCAGAATATCGATATCGATCGGGCGTGGCGCGTTGCGAAATGTGGGCACGCGTCCCAGGGCGCTCTCGATGCCTTTGACGAAGCGGAGCAGATCGCCAGGGGAGAGACTGGTTTCGCCCGCACAGACAAGATTCAGGAAGTGTGGCTGTTCCAGGTAGCCAACAGGCTCAGTTTCATAGATTGAGGAAATAGCCCATATGGTTACTGCCGGGTTGAGAGCCTGGAGCGCTTTCTGCAAATTGTCCTGGCGATCTCCGATATTGGTTCCCAGGGCAAGATACACTTTTTGTGCCGGGTTGCGAGTAACTGTACTCATGAAAGAAATGACGCTTTCTATAAAGAGATTAAGAATTTTAGGAAAATGCTACATAACCTACACAAATGTGGATGTGATGGGGATCTCGCCCCTACATCGATGCTACACTACCTCTCTTTCAGGCGACATGAGGGTGGTGAGAACTGCGTTCTGATCCTCATTTCTTTATAATCGGCCTATAGAGAGATTTCTGAAGTGTTAAAGTGCGATATGATTTTTTCTTGCTTAGAGTATACGATACTTTCAAGTGCTCCCATTGACAATGGCTCGTCCATTCACGATACCCTATGGAAGGGGGTGGCATATGGCTCTTGTGATGAAGCAACGTCGACCTGCTTAGAACGTCCATACCCTCACGTTACTATAGACGACCTCGGTTGGGTGGGTGACATCACCGGCGGCAATCGCAATTTTGCCGCTGGTATAGCTGGTATCCTGAACCGTGACAAGCTCATGGCGATTCGCGTAGAGCGTAATCGTACTTCCCCGGGCAACGATAGCGATCAGATTGCTCTGGTTCAGGCCCTGATGGATCAGCGACGTGGTGCCACCAGCTAATGGTATGCCAGGAATACCGACTCCGGTGAATCTGGCGAGGCCATATTGGCCGCTCTGACAGATATTGAGGTAGTACGTTTTACTCTCTGACGCATCAGCGCGAAAACTCATCCCTCCACAATCCCCTTGCGCGATCGTCATGTGTACTTCGAAGACAAAATTGCTAAACGTGGTGGAAGTTGTCGAGAAACAGTTAAAATGTCTGTCATTTTTTACTTGTCGGATAATATAAGCACCATTGTTGAATTGACAGGAGCCACCCCAGTCAGCATTCAGGCCAGCCATCCAGAGTCCGGGTTGATTGAGCGGGTCATTGATAATGAGGGCTGTATCGTCGGGAACATAGGCGGGGTAGGGATTGATTTTTGCTTGCATCTGGGCGATGGCAGTTGCTGTGGCATACGCATGGAGAACGTCATTCTGACGCATCCACAGCCTGGCGTTACTATAGGCCACCTCAGTCGGGCTGGTATTTGAACCGGCAGTGAGAGCAATGCCCCCGCTGGTATAGCTTGTATCTTGAACACTGGCAAGCTCATGGCGGTTCACGTAGAGCATCATCGTGCTTCCCTGCGCAACAACTGCCACCACATTGCTCTGGTTTGCGCCCTGATGGATAAGGAGCGTGCTACCAACGGATAATGGCAAACCAGGAATCCCGGTTCCAGTATATTTAATCAGGCCATATTGCCCATTCTGGCAGACCCTGAAGACATAGGATTTCCCACCGGTTATATCAGTACGAAAGACAATTCCGCCACAATCTCCCTGTGTGATCGTCATATGGACCTCAAAGATAAAATTGCTGAAAGAGATGGGTGTAGCTGGAAAACAGGTGAAATTGCGGTTGACTTTTGTTTGCTGGATCACATAGGCTTCCTTGCTGAATTGGCAGGAGCCTCCCCAATCAGCGTTGCTGAATTGTGCCCATCGCTCGGGCTGATTGAGCGGATCATTCATAACGAGCGTCGTTCCATCGGGAACGTAGGCGGGGTAGGGATTGATTTTCTCCTGCATCTGAGCAATGGCGCTTGCTGTGGCATGATCGTGAGCAAGATCATTGGGACGCATCCACAGCTTTGCGTCATTGTAGGCGACTGTGGTGGGGCTAACAAGTTCATCAGCTGTGAGAGCTATACCACCGCTTGTATAGCCAGTATTCCGGACTGTAGCGAGGTCATGACGATTTGCATAGAGAGTAATAGTGTCTCCCTGTGCAACGATGGCGATCAGATTGCTCTGGTTCAGGCCCGGATGAATGAGCGATGTTATGCTGCTAGCTATTAGAAACTGGCCAGGAATACCGAATCCATTAAATTTGGTGAGATTATATAACCCATTTTGACATAGAACGAAATAATAGAATTTGCTCTCGGACGCATCAGCGCGGAAACTGATTCCTCCACAATCCCCCTGCGTGATGGTCATGCGTACTTCGAAGATAAAATTGCTAAAAGGAGTGCTGGTAGAAAAACAATTAAAAGGTCCGCCCAATAGTTTTGGTTGATGAATCACATAGGCACCATTGCTGAATTGACAGGAACCTCCCATATTGGGATTTGTTCCTGGTATCCATTGTCCGGGTTGATTAAGCGGATCATTCATAATAAGTACGGTGCTATCGGGAACGTAGGCGGGGTAGGGATTGGTTCTGGTCTGATATGCCTGGTATCCCCATAGGCCAGTGATACTGAGGATAATGAAGAGAAGTATTATGCCAAGCAGGAGTATTCTCACGCGAGGTGAGGTGCGAGAAAAAAGAGTTCTGTTGCTGCTGGCGATTGGAGCAGGGACAGTCTGCAGTTGAAAAGGAGGCTGGTCGGCGACAGCCAGAGGTCCAGTTGTTTCCTGAGAGGTGGGCGGCTGATCCTGTGTGGCGAAATAGTCGAGCAGAAGGCGGTGTGTAAAGATATAGCCGCCGCCTACCCTGCGAAGGAGAACGCGTTTGGTGGTGAAATCCAGGAAACGTACATACTTCCAGGGGATAGATTGTGTGCGCCACAAGAACCAGCGGAGAATAACATGGCGAAAGCAGGCGAGCCCACCACTGATGAGTGCAACCAGAAGACCACCACTGATCGCAACAGCTAATCCATCCTGAAGGCCATTGCTCAATGCAGCAATAAGCCAATTTCCTCCCAGGAAGTCCATCTCACTGGATAGCCCAATTTTGAGGATAGCAGGGATATTGAATAAGAGATTCACCCCGAGCCATAACGCAGTAATGATAACACTATTCAGTATGCATAGAAGGCAACCGACGCAAGCACTGATAAAGCCGATCACGATACTGTTTCGTAGAGAATTGCGAATACCTTGATTCGGTCGGATGCGGTGATGTGCATCCAGGGCATCGCTATACAAGCCGTGAAATAAGCCGATGAGTAGCCAGTAGCTGAGCCCTGCACTGAGTCCATAGCCCAACCCTACACCTATTGTATAAGTGAAGCCTGCGCTTATTCCACCAATTAACCCTATACTTATTCCATAGCTCAACCCGAAACTGATGCCAAAGAGTGCCGCAATCAACAATCCGTTTTTGAAATTTTGTCCTTTGGTGAGGCTGCGCCAGAGACTGGGCCATGACCAGACGATCATTTCGGTAGGCTGTATTGTGCTTTTTCTTTCTACAAGGAGCACGCTGACAAGGAAACCTATTAAGCCTTCAATCACTATATTGAACGCCATATTACTTGCCGGGGGAGTACCACGCGGATCAAGTTTCACCCCAACGATGCCCACACCTACGCCCAGGCAGACTCCAACGAGTAGACTATTTCTTGCATGGACATTATTGAAGAAACGACTCCACATCTTGCCCCAGAGACGAGCAGGCGTCTCTGTCTGTGTTGTGGCTCTTTTGCCAACCTGAAAGAGCAGACAGAGAAGGAGACAGCCCACGCCGAGGCTTAAGCCAGTGGTAAGGCCATCAGTGAGCCACTGTTTCATGGTATAGTGTGGCCCGAGCTGGAAGCCGAAGCTCAAGCCCATGGCCAGTCCAATAAACGCACCACTCCTCAAGCCGATAGTAAACCGATGCCAGAGATTTCTCCACACCCCTTTTTGTTCATCCACGCGAGATCTGATGCGGCCTGCATTGCTGAACAACCCTCCTATCAGTCCACCCGTGAGAAGAATAGAGATGCCAGAAGTAATATTGGTGAAACTGGCGAGAAAGATGCTGAAAGCGGCAAAACTGGCGAGGATACCGATCAATATACCGGGAAGGCGTACCGCGAGACGCTCATAACTGCGAGTGAAGCGTCGCTCCTCGAGCCAGTCGGGCTGCATCTGCTCCAGGTAAAACTGGGTCTGATTGCGTTTGGTGAGTTGTTGTGCCAGCCAGGTAAGCCAGTGTTTCGTTTCTTCGAGGGTGTAAGGGGATTTGCCTTCACGACGAGAGAACATGCGTTTCACATATTGTTCAAATACCAGTTGTCGCCACTCTTCAGAAGAGATTGGTGTGGTAGGGCTTTCGACAGACTGGCCCTGATAGGCGAGCATCAAGATATTGAGCATTAAGGGCGTTGTGGCTAATTCTTGCAATTCTCGATCGTGGGCGAGGGCAACGCGTACCCCTTCCAACTGTCCAGAGGCGCTAGAGAGATAAGCATCGATCTGCTGAGCTGTCAGAGGCTGCACCACAACGGCCGTATGCAGAACCACCTGTGCCGTCTGTTCCTGATATTCAGCGTAGCGGCTACTGACTACTACAGAGACAATACCGTGTTCCTGGCGATAGGCATTAATGGCGTTGATACAGGCTGAATAGAATTCAGGTGTCACCTCATCCAGGCCATCGAGCAGCAATACGAGTTGATTGGCATCGACCCACTCTTGAGCGACCTTGTGCGGAACCTGATATTTCGTGCGCAACTCTTCAACGAGCCAGAGGGTAAGAGGTTGGCGCTTCTCGGCCCAGGAGGAGAGATTGAAGAAGACCGGTATGGGATGAGAAGAATCGTTTTCGGCACGTACCAGCAAATCGCGAGTCAGTTCCAGGAGCAACGTTGTTTTGCCAATGCCAGGGTCTCCCAGAATGAGCAGTTCACCATCGGCATGATCATAGACCTGCGAGATACGAGTTCCTGCGGGCAATGGCTGTGATGGGAGATTCGCTTCCTGAAGTACGAGCTTCCAGGGATTAGCAACTGCCTCTGGCTGCTCATTTAATTGAAGCGTGAGAAGGGTTGTATGGTGAAGCGATTGGTTGAGCACCCCTTCGATCCAGAACGAGCGTACGCGTTTGAGTAAGCGCTCACGATTCTGGCGACTGACGCGAGAGGGAAGCGGGGGAATATGGGACCGGGCTACAGGCCCAGGAAACTCTGCAATGACCGTACGAATTCCCTCGGCAATCTCCGTAAATGCTTCATCTTGATTCAGCCAGCTTGTGACGGCTCTGCCATTGCGAGGAAGATACGGCAAATAGGTAAAAGGAGTCTCGCCCCAGTAGACCGGGCGCAGAAGGATAGGGATGACGCGTGCAAGCCCGGCGGCATGACGTTCCAGCGCACGTTGCATTTCAACGCTATAACAGTAGTCGGAAGACAGAAAGTCGGGAGTAATGAGCAGAAGAATGATCGACGCGCGTTCCAGGTGAGTAATAATCTCCTGATCGCGTTTGCTCCCGGGTTTGATAAGACGCTCATACCAACTGGTGATCAATCCGCCCGTCTGTAAAGCACCCAGATGCTTCTCCAGGGTCAGACGCAGCGTTTCATCTGCCTCTGCATAGGCGTAGAAGACCTCAAGAGGGGCTGCAACGACCATCGTTTTCTCTTCCCTGTTCTATCAAACGATCGGTAGTCGACGATTTTTATAAGTAAATCAAGTATAAATGAGTTTGATAAAAAAAGCAATACAATTACACATTCCCTGCTTCATGGGCAGAAATCTACTCATGAAGCAAGATGAAATAGCGCTTATATGAGAGGAAGAGAGCGCGATTGCAGGCGCAGCTGCTATTTCTGGAAGACCCAGAGATTGCTAAAAATGGCCTCGGAGCCAGCTTTGCTATCGCCACCTACGAGAAAGCCGACGTAGCCACTGGCGTAGGCGGTATCGCTGATATCTGAAACCACGAGCTGTTTGTTAATATAAATGCGAAAATGATTTTTATTGGCGATGAATAAGAACGTATTGTTTTGTTTGTAGCCCGCGTGCAACGCATTGGTGTGCGTCCAATCGATCAAGGTGAGCCAGTTGCCGGGATTGCTGCTGAGGACGCGCACAAAACGATACTCGCCAGCGCTATTGAGTTCGAGCGCATAGAAAGCCTTGCTGAGCGGGCTCAGGCGGAACACCAGACCGTATATATCGCCATAGAGCAGTTGCGCCTGCATGGTCATGATGGCATCAGTATAGGCGTGCTGATTATCGTAGCACCAGACAACGGCATGGCGTAGATTAGTGGCGACATGATAGCCTGCGGGCGAAAAAAAGCATTGATGGCCGTCATTGATCCAGGCCCCTCCGGGCGCAGTCATATCATTGTGATAGAGTGCTTCGCCTACACCAAGAGCAGCCGTAATCCCTGCCGCCTCCTGCACCCTCGCCTCAGCTGCGAGCACCGCCTGGGCCGTGGAGCGGGCCTGTGCGGTGGCACTCGCTCGCTGCTGGCTTTGACGTGTCGCATGCAATTCTTGCAGTTGGAGATGATTGTTTTGCTGGTTGAACGGATTTAATGGAAAGGCCAGGACGATGAGAATCGTGCCAATTAAGACCGTAATGATGAGAGGATAGAGCAGGCGCTTTTTGTGGTGGGTTATTCTTGCACCCCCGATGATGGAGGGAACAGGAGGGGCCTCATTGCCGAGCGGATAGAGTCTTGGCGTGACAATTGGCGCAATCAAGCGTTCCTGCGCAACATCCAGATTATGCGTGAATTTAGAGGAAGCGATATCAGCGATATTGACCGCGGGCGAAATTGCCGTCACTTCCTCCTGCGAGGAAATGATTTGCAGATCGTCGTTGAGGTGATGAGCGCGTTCCTGGAGGAGAGCTTTGCGATAGATAGCTGAGAGATCGCGGGCCTGCTGATAGCGCTCATCGGGATTTTTTTCCAGGGCCTTGAGAATAATCTGCTCGATAGTCTGAGGAATCTCGCTATTGTACTCGCCGGGTGGCTTGGGCTGAGACTGCATATGGCGAAGAGAAACGGCCAGTGGTGAATCTGCCGTAAAGGGCACATGGCCGGTCAGCATCTGATAGAGAATAATCCCAAGTGAATAGATGTCACTGCGGTAATCGCTGATGCCGTTGGATTGTTCGGGAGCCATATACTCGGGAGTACCGATCATGATCCCGGAGTGTGTCAAAAATTCCGCCTCGATTTTCGCTTTGGCCAGACCGAAATCGCCCAGATAGGCATAGCCATCCGGTCTGAGCAGAATGTTAGAGGGTTTCACATCGCGATGGACGACGCCGTGATCGTGAGCGTATTGTAAGGCGGCAGCGATTTGATCCAGAAAGCTGCCAGCCTCTTCCATCGTTAAGCGTTCTCGTTTGAGAAGATAATCGCGCAAAGTCCCCCCCTCGACGAAGGGCATAACCAGATAGTACCAGGGGCGTTGTTCGCCGAAATCATAGAGGGGCAAGATATGGTCGTGTGAGAGCGTGCCGATCGCCAGGGCCTCGCGCTCAAATCGTCGCACGAAAGGTTCATCGCTGCCATATAAGACCTTGACAGCCACACGGCGTCGTACGCGTTTGTCATAGCCGAGATAGACTTCAGACATGCCACCGCGAGCGATACGATGTCGTAGTTCATAGCGTCCCAGAGTTGATCCT
>DATJHM010000166.1:0-32553 GCA_035493895.1 Ktedonobacteraceae bacterium | reverse complement strand
CGCCACCAGAAAGTGTCTGAAGTTCACGTTCCTGTGGCAAGTAATCAATATGCAGCCCGGCCAGCACCGTCTCTATCTTATAGTCAATCTCATAGCCTCCGAGATCCTGAAATTTGCTGGAAACGCTGCTGTATTCGGCCAATAGTGGTTCGATATGTTCTGCATCCGTCTGCGCCATAGCTGCTTCGAGCTCATGCATACGCTCCTCAAGCTGGCGCAGATTTCCGGTCGCTTTCAATAACAGATCTTGAATGCTCTGACCGTTTTCCTGGAAGAAGTCTGCTGCCTGCTGTGGTTGATATCCTACTTCGACGCCGGGCGCAAAAGAGATCGTGCCCGACTCTTGCTCTTCCTGCCAAACAAGCAAGCGCAGCAAGGTTGACTTTCCCACGCCATTGGGTCCAACGATACCGATGCGATCGGAGGCATTCAAGACAAAGGAGACCTCATGCAGAACAACAATGGCCCCATAGCTCTTCGTAAGTGTGCGTACATTGACAAACATCGTGAGCACCTCATAATTTTTTTTAGACAAGGGAGAATAAAAAAGAAGGTGAGGAGAGGTAGAGAGGGCAGTTCGTTGCACGCTGGTGTGCTCAGGCAGTCACAAAGCTGCTCTAAACACTTTCCTGGAGCCTCTGAGATCTGCATGTATGGGGATATGCTCTCGCGAACGGAATATGCAAAGGTAGCCAGAGATGGATGAAGGGGGAAATGCACAGTGATGCGCTGCTACCAGAGCATGAGCACAACATACAAGCAGTCAGTTATTGCCAGAGGCATGATCGTCAAAAAGAGATTCAGGAATCTCAGCATTTTGCGCGTGAGATTTTTGGCGACGAAACTGTTCCTACCTGTAAGTTGTGTGAATTTTCAAGGGTCCGCTCCTGAAGAAATTGCAGTCAAAAATGATTTCTTGCTCAAGTATAAGGGAAACCATCTGCGATGTCAAACTTCAGAAGCGGTATTTCAGGATTTTCACGTATTTCTATGTAGGAGCGTGATAAAAAATGACCTGTCTGGGCGAGAACTTACTCGTACAAACTCTGGATAAATTCAGGTGTTACTTTATCATCGTCTATTGGCCATATCTGGGTTGAATCAAGAGGCAATGTTTCATCCTGGTAGGAAGCTAGATAGATATCTGAAATCGTGATTTCAACGATCGTTGGTTTCAGGGTACTGAGAAAATGCCTGATAGTATTTTCCACGCGTTCCTGGAGTAGATAATCAGTAGATGGCTGATGAATTAATCCTATTCTAAAATAGAAGTCGTTATCTACGTCAGTAAGCCTGGAATGGTATCTATGGAGAATATTGAAACTCTGAAACGATTGTCGGATCTGGTCTAAAACGGTGGGATAAATGCGGCCTTCCTGCATGAGGCGGGCCGGGTTGGCTTTAACTATTTCTGCTGGGTTTCCACGAATAGGCCACCCTATCATGAGCGCAACGGCAACCTCACCCTTTACTATGGAAAAAGAGCGTTCATAAGGCCTTTGACCTTGACTTACAAAAGGATAATCTCTGTTCTCGAAGCCTCCAATCTGAACCTGCAATGGAAAATGCCCTCCCAGGCGGAGAAAGTCAAGCAATCCCGCAAAGTCCATACTTGCAGCTCGCTCTCGCTGTCTTTCCAGATTCAAGTTAAACATCGTAGACCCGGATGCTCGTCTTAAATCTACTAACGTTGCATGAATCTGATCCATAGCATAAGGTTGAAAATAATCTCCTAGCATCCTGCTTATCTGTTCCTGACTCTCAATGATCAGTCTCGATAAAATCGAGGGTTTCGGTCCGTAAAGCATTATTAACGTTACTTGCTTCATCAGAAAATCCTTCTAAAATATGCCTGCTGCCTGCTCGAATGTTCTATTTTTGCTTGCCTTTGGCGTTAAGCAACTCTCTTAAAGAGATGCCTTTTTGCCATTGATTTCGTATATCCTCCGCAAAATAGTCGAATAGCCCGTTTGGGATCTTTTTTTTAAATTGAAAAATGGCTCCACGATGGTGTGTACCATAAACGCTGGCTGGTTGAACACGTATCTGCCCTTCGTAGTCCCGTGGGGTTTTCCCTTTAAGATTTACGTCTCCATCTATCATAACACCTGTGAACGTTGGAATTTTCCGCATAAACTTAATTTCGAAGTTATGGCGTTGATCAAGCTTATACAGTTGAATTGATTCTATAACCGACTGAATTTCTGTTACAATCTTTAAATGCTCACGCTCTTCCATCTCTTCGACCAACTGGGGATCGGGATAGAGAATCAGAATATACACATCTTTTGATGCTTCGAGCGCTTCTATCAGCTCATCATCATGTTTAACGATGGTCGTGTGTGCCGTTATCCCTGTAATGACGATTTCGTATTTTGCCATCTTATAAAACTCCCTTGGCGGGAGACTGTTATCGTCGTCATCACGGTTCTCAATATCTACTAAGCCTGCGCTCTCTATAGCGTGCAGCAAAGTTATACCTCTCGGATTCTGTTTTAACAGGTGCTCGATTCGGTACTCCTCGTCGTCAGTAGGCTGCCTTCGCCTGCTTTTTGGGAGGTTTCGAAACCATTCTTCATCGAAAGCTTCTTTTCTCCCAGCTTCTTCCCACAGCTCTTTTGCTTGTTGCTCTTCTTTTTCTGAATAGAAACCACCCTGTTGTAAGAATGTTTTAATGAGGCTTCTTAAATGATCTGCTCCAGGGATGTTATTACCCGTTTCCCAGTTACGAACTGTTGTAGGTGATACGCCTATCATTTTTGCTAGCATTTGTTGTGTTAGCCGTTCTTTTCCTTGCTTATCTCGGAGTTCATTTGCCCTCTCTCTGCAACGTGCCAATAACTCACTGATAGTTGCCATTGTCTTCTCTCCTTTCTTACTTCTCTTGTAAAACTTTCGGTAGTTTTATAAGGGAACGCAAGAAGCTATAGTATTTTCGCCTCGAACATTTTTTGGTTTAATTTGCTTGTTAAAAAGATACAGCGGACGTGACGCTGATCAAGTATATAAATCTCTACGAGGAAATACGAAGTAAGAAAGAGGTAAAATATGCACAATCTTGTAGATCCGATGTATTGGATCATTTTAGCACAGATATTGCTAAGCCTGCCATCTACCATTGCAGATGTAATCTACATCATTGATAGCAAGAAGCAAGGAGAAATGCAGAATTCGGAGAAGAAAGCAGACTCTGATAATCTGTAGCGTCGCTGTATCAGGTGGCTGTAGTGCGTGTGGAAGATGAGCTGCCAACCAGGCCATAGGTCGACGTTCACTGAGATGAGGAGAATCGTTTAAATCGGTCGTGAAAGATATATCATTATGATGTATCTTTCACGACCTGCTCCTGTTATCTCTACTACTCTGCTCTCGTCGTCACAATATCATTGCGTGCCGCCCACAAATCAAGATCTTGCTTCTGAATTGCAGCCGCCATCAGGTCGGGGAAAAGATCCGGCGTGCAAGCAAATGCCGGAATGCCCATGCTTGCCAGCTTGGCCGCGTTCTGCTGATCAAAGCCTGGCGCACCCTTATCGTTCAATGCCAGCAGACAGATGACCTGGACGCCGCTCTCGACCAGCTCCGCGGCCCGACGCAGCATCTCTCGCGTATTGCCACCTTCGTAGAGATCGGTGATCAGCACAAGAATGGATTGAGCGGGCCGTGTGATTACCTGCTGACAGTAGCCCAGGGCGCGATTAATATCCGTACCCCCGCCAAGTTGCGTGCCGAAGAGCAGGTCCACGGGGTCCTGTAGCTCATCGCTCAGGTCGACGACTGCGGTATCAAAAACAACCATGCGCGTGCTGACTGCGCGAATCGAGGCCAGGACTGCGCCAAAGATGCCAGCATACACCACGGAAGCCGCCATCGAGCCGCTTTGATCGACGCAGAGGACGATATCGCGTAAAGATGAGCGTTTATGACCATGCCCGATGAGTTGCTCGGCAATGACGGTTTTCTGCTCTGGCAGGTAATTCTTGAGGTTGGCGCGAATGGTGCGATCCCAGTCGATTTCGTTATAGCGTGGACGATGCGTTCGTGTGGCGCGATTCAGGCTCCCTCGCACCGCCTGGAGCATCGGATTCGTCAGTTTACGCTCCAACTCTTCGACGACTTTGCGCACCACTCTGCGCGCAGTATCTTTCGTTGCCTCGGGCATGACTTTATTGAGCGAGAGCAGCGTTGCTACCAGATGCACATCCGCATCGACCTGCTCGAGCATTTCCGGTTCAAGCAACATTTCTCGCAATTTTAAGCGCTGCAAAGCATCCTGCTGCATAATGCGTACGCTCGACGTGGGGAAGTAGCTGCGAATATCTCCCAGCCAGCGTGCTACGTTGGGCGAAGAGCTTCCCAGGCCCGCCGAACGATCGGAGTTGTACAGGGCATCGAGTACACTATCCATGCCCTGATCGTGGGCATCGAGCGAGACGTCCAGTCCCGCTCCGGGCAGGCCGCTGGAGCCAGTTCCCACCATACCCGCTTGCTGCCCCTGAGCCGCCTGCTTCCCGATCACCAGACGCCAGCGCCGCAACCGTTCCTGCTCATCAATAGCCATAATTTACACTCCTACTATGTGTGACAATAGCGGTAAGACCAGATCCGCCCGTTGCTGATCCAGATTTTCTAGCATGGTGCCTGCCGTTTGCCGACCCGAACTGTGAGCAATGCTGCCTAAAGCACGCACTTTTTCGCCCATGGCTCTGCGTTCCGGTGCCTGGAAATTGGCGAATGCGCGACGTAGCACCGGCAAGAGTGCCTCGAATGTCTCTCCCGAAAGTTCGCTGAGCCAGCGGTCCAGCGCTCGCCAGAGGTTATCCTGGTGAAGGATGAGCAGCGCGCTCCCCTGCAATACGCCTTCAATCCAGCTTGCAGCCTGCGGCGCGTCAGTGACAGAGAGGGCCAGCCGTGTATGCAGTTGCAGCTCCTCTTCATCCATCGCTTGCTGCTCTAACAGCAGTCGGCAACAGCGTCCGCGTATCAAGCCGTGGATATGTTCTTTTGTCAGCAAGTGGCGGAGTGTGTCTTGCCATTCTGTGCGTAAATCGTCTCGATTGAGGAGATTGATGCTCTCCTGCACACGATTGATGCTGTTGAACATCAATTTTGCGGCGTCGTCATCGAGGGAGAAGCACGCGCCCGGCAATCCAATCACGATACGCTCAAAAAGACCATTAATCACGGGCGTGACCTGCTCGGTCTGTGTTTTGCGCACATTCCCATAGCGCGCGACCCGCGCCAGAGCTGGTAACGAGTCCATCAGATGGCGTACATCGGCTGAGATGGCGGCGCGCTTTTGCAGTGAGCGCAGGACGTGCTCAACCGCTTGAGGAAGCTCTGCAAGAATGACGCGATCCAGGAGCTCACTCAAGACAGGAAGCTCTTCCGTTGTCTCGGCCGTATGTATGACATGGGCGGTTGCAGCCTCTGCAACGGTATTGCCCCAGACATTTGCCTCGATGATTGCGATCACGAACTCAACTTTCCATTGGATTTGCCAGAGCTCATGAAAGGTGCCGCTTTTACTTCTTTGCTGTTGTGGCTCTCCCCAGGCAATATGCAACAGACGGAGCTGGTGCAAGAGCTGGCTGCGCGCACGGTCGGTCTCAGTGCGCAGGTCGAAATCCTTTTGCACTATTTCGCTCGACGGCTTGAGACGGAGCTGGCGCTGACGACTTTCCAGATCTCGTTGCAGCGGGACGGCTGGTGTCTCCGGTGGCACCTCTCCCATGTGCTCGCCAATCTCCAGCTTGTTGCGAATAAGCTCCAGCGGCTCGCTATTGCCATTGCAGAGTACCGTTTCGATGGCTTCATGGTGCTCGGCCAGACCTGGAGATGAGAGATCGCGCAACGCTGCCAGCGATTCTACCAGACGTACGGCCTCAATGACGCTGGCGGAAGAGGCATCCAGGCCATGCTCACGTAGAAGACGGGCCGCTCTGGTGAGCCAGCGAGCACTGATGCGATCCGGAGCAGTCCAGAGATGCTCATACCAGCCGGGGGCAGTTACGCCTGCTCCGTAGCCACTGCGATAAGAAAGACGTGAATTGGTCCAGGGAATCCAGGTGGCCGAGACCTTGACGCGTTTGAGCTTGTTGAGTCGCGCCGTATCCGCTTTCGCCGCTCCTGGCTCGACAAGGACCGGCGCATGCCAGGCACCGCAGACGACGGCGATACGTTGATAGCCCTCTTTTTGCGCGGCGCGAATCGTCTGACGCATAAAAGCTTCGCGCTGAGCCTCCTGCTCGTTCTCGGGCTCGGGAGCGATCTCGTTGCGCAGGGCCGTCATGGCTTCCAGAATGCCTTCAAACAGATGCGTGATGTTCTGACGCTGCTCGATCTGTCGTTCCCACCAGAGCTCGTGATCGCTGTATCCTGCCGCCTCCGCCAGCAATGCCAGGGGATCGGTACGAATACTCGGAACGGGTGCTGCTTCAGCCGTCTCTGCATGTTCAACCGGTGAAGCGGGTGCCTCCTCCGTCCCCTGCGTTTCCTCTGATGTCTGGGCCAGCATGATTGCCTGGGGCAGGTCCATAAAGCGTGTGGGAATAGTCTGCTCCTGTGCATAGCGAAGCGCCTGCCACTCGGGCGAAAAATGCGTGAAGGGATAGTAGACAGCCTGTTTTGGCGTCTCGCTGGCGTAGACGAGCAGGGCGACTGGCGGCTGCATGTTCTCGTGCATCATCAGGGGGAGCACTTCCTGTGCGTCTGGCGGCCCTTCAACCAGAACGATGTCGGGCTGTAGTTCTGTCAGGGCCGCCCGCAAACTGCGGGCGCACCCTGGACCGTGGTGACGAATGCCGAAAACATGAATACTCATTTAGAGCACCTCCTGACACGAGCGATATAAATCACTCCAGCCCTCTCGCTCTCTAACGACGGTTTGCAGGTATTCGAGCCAGACCACACGATCCTGCACGGGATCTTTGATGATCGCTCCAGTCAAACCCGCCGCAAGGTCGTCCGCATGCAGAACTCCATCTCCGTAATAAGCGGCCATTGCCAGTCCGTTATTCATGACCGAGATGGCTTCTGCGGTCGAGAGGGTGCCGCTGGGCGATTTGATCTTGGTGCGCCCATCGCTGGTGACGCCACTGCGTAACTCGCGGAAGATCGTGACCAGACGCCGAATCTCTTCCAGGGCGGGCTTTTCGGCAGGCAGCTCCAGCGCTTTCCCCAGACTGTTCACCCGACGATCGACGATATCAACCTCTTCCTCGATCGTTTCTGGCAATGGCAGCACGACTGTATTGAAGCGGCGCATCAGTGCACTGGAGAGTTCGTTGACGCCTTTATCGCGATTGTTGGCGGTGGCGATCACGTTGAATCCCTTGTGTGCCTGGACTTCGGTGTTCAGTTCGGGCACGGGCAGCGTTTTCTCGGAGAGGATGGTGATCAGGGTATCCTGTACTTCGCTGGGGATACGTGTCAATTCCTCGATGCGTGCCAGCTTGCCCGTCTGCATTGCCTGCATCATCGGACTGATGACCAGCGCCGCCGCCGAGGGTCCCTCTACCAGCAGTCGCGCATAATTCCAACCATAGCGGATCGCGTTTTCATCCGTACCTGCCGTTCCCTGGATCAGCAGGGTCGAATCGCCCGTGATGGCCGCTGTGATATGCTCGCTCACCCAGGATTTCGCGGTCCCTGGCAATCCATAGAGCAGCAACGCGCGATCAGTAGCCAGCGTGGCGACGGCGATTTCGATCAGCCGCGCTTTGCCGATATATTTCGGCGTGATCACAAAGCCGTTCTCCAGCGTGCCACCAAGCAGGTAGGTGCGCACTGCCCACGGCGAGAGCGACCAGTTGGGGGGACGCTGTCGCGTGTCGACCTTTGCCAGCTCGGCCAGTTCTTCGGCATATTGCTGCTCGGCATGCTGGCGCACAACGGGGTTTAACTCTATCTCGATTGTCTCTGTATGCGTATTTGTATTCTGTGAAGTCGTCATGCTTGTATTCCCTCTCTTATCTTTTTGCGTGTATGAATAGTATCTCGAAACAGTTTGATTTGCTGATTCCAGTAATAATGTGCATTTGAACCTTTTTGCGTCCAGTTGTGGCAAATCTCTAATGCCAGCATGAAACTCTCGGGCGCAATGGAACTGGCGGCCTCTAAGAGAACGCTGTACCATACATCCTGGTAGTAGTTTGGCAGTGGCGTCTCTTCCAGGTGCTCGGCGAGTTTTTGCAGAAAGAAATCGCTAAATGTCTGACTCCAGGGAGCAGGCAGAGCCTGCAAAAAATCTTCCCAGCTCTGTCCATACTCAATGCTGTAAGTGACCAGTGCTTCGCTCTCTTGCTGGTTTGCCTGTGTGAGTAGCGAGATCAAGAAGGAGCGTTCCCATGGAGTGGATAATTCTGTGCCCTCTAGCCGATGATATTTGTGCCAGAGTGGTAAGTACCAGTTTGAACTGCCAAAGTGTCCTGCGGCCTCGCACCAGCCCAGGCTTACCAGGCGGGCCTCTTCCTGGTTTCCTAATGCTGCGATCAGTTGTTCTGGCGTACGGTCAAAGCGCTGTTCCCAGAAAATCGGAGGTACTTGTCTGATAATTTGAATGATCCAATCATGTCCGTTTTGTAGATCGCTCTTCGTGTTCCCCTTCAGGCCATCATGCTTCCAGTGCGCATCCACCGTTTCGGGAATGCTGATCTGGATATGCTCATCCTGGTAAGAGAGCAGTTGCTCGGCGCGGGCTTGCATGCGTTGACTGAAGGCCGAGGTGAGCAATTGTGCCAGCAACTCGGCAGCGTTTTTCTGCACCTCAGTACTGCGATCGTCCAATGCCTGTTCCAGAAACTCTTCGTCGTCCAATGAGAGATGTTGTGCGAACGTGACCAGGAGCGCTTTACGCGCCTCCACTGACTCCTGTCGCCAGCTACTTGCGAGCCAGTTTCGCGCTGTCTCCGGGGCAAGTTCGCGTTGGCGAAGCAGGATTTCCTGACGCTGTTCCAGTGTGCCTTCTTGCCAGAATCGCTCGGCATCTGCTGTAAGTATGGCCTCTTGCTGTTGCGCATAGTGTCCGACCCAGGCCCATTCCGTTTGAAACTGGCTCAACCAGAGGCCACGTTTGCCCAGCAATGGGTACGCGAGGGCGCGGTGCTCCTGGTATGAACGCCCGATATTTAGGGCGAGAGGCAGCAACTTTGCCGGGAAGAGAAGGTGAGCCTGCTGCATCAATTGGAGCGCTTCTAAGAGAATAGGCCCCGGCGTTTCTTTCAGAAGCGATTTTAATTCGTGCTCAATGGTCTCCGGGCAATGGCGTCGTTCCTCCGGTTCGGCGATGACGGGCTGTTCCGGAAAAAACGCTGGCGTATAGCCCGCTCGACGATAGATGCCCAGGATTCCGGCGGCCAGCAAAAGTTGATGCTCTGGATCTTCCGTGGCAAGCTGTTCCGCAAGTGTAGCAGCTGGCAGCTCGCTGACAAGAGATGTTGTTGGCACCTGACCGGTGCCGATAATTGCTGTATTGACCAGTGTATCCATATTTTTACAGCTCCTCCTGGCAGTTCACATAGCCACGCTCAGCTATCATGCCCAGCAGTGTGAGTGTTTCCCCGTTCCACTCGGCGGCGATATCGACCGGGTTGCCACCTGAAATGGCCAGCAATGTCCAGTAGCCATTGGCTGTCATTGCCAGAGGGAGTGCCTGCCCCTGTTGATCGCGCACCCACCATTGCGAGGTTGCTTGCTCATAGAAAATCGTGGTATTGCGCAGCACACAGAGAAAGCGGTTGCGCCAGGGTTGAATTGCTAACGTGGTTGCGAGGGTTGAAAGAAAGGTGGCGATGTCAGGTTCGCCAGGAAGTGTATCGGCAATCAGCTTTTTCGTTGACAGAAAGGTAGTGCTGTTCATATCTTCGACAAATGCGCGCTGTGATGCAACTCCAGGCCAGTAGGCAAGGGTGGCGCGAGCTTCGCAGCCGAGCGGATAATGTCTGGCAAACCCCTGCTGGAATGGTCGGAACTGGCTGAGCATGGCGGTGCGCTTTGTCTTGCGTCCAATAAGCCAGGTGCGTTGCGTATAGCCATGCTCGAGCGTGTCTGTTTGCTCCCCAAGAAAGAGCCAGCTATCGCTGACATGCTCGCCAAGCTGACTCACATCCGCCTCTTGCAAGGTCCAGCCGATCATCTGGCGTATCTCTTCTTGCAGGCCCGGCTCGAATTGTCCCAGGTGTTTATAGGCCCGGATGAGCAGAGCCAGCTCCCCAAGCTGCTCCAGCAAACGTTCAGGCCAATTGCGAGAAGCATTGGGCACTGCGGCCATGCGGCGCAAACGAGCTGCCAGCCCGGCTGCCTGTGCGTCGACCATCTGCGCCGCCTCATCCTGCCAGAAGCGATCGGACTGCTGTCCTACCGTTCCCAGGCCGTTGCGTATCATATCGCTCAGCCAGAGGTCGAGCTGCTCAACTCCCTGTTTGACGAGGGCGAGCCGTTTCTCCGCAGCTTTGATCTGTTCCGGGCCGGGTTCTTCTCCTTCTGCGCGTTTAGTCTGTATCGTTTCTTTGCGTTTGACGGCCCCGGCGCGTTTGGCCAACCATTTGCTGACCCATTCCGGTTGCTCTACCTCTGGAACTGTAGATGGCTCATTGCAGGCCAGTAAGAGCAGGGCAAGGCCATGTTTGCATGGTTGTTTGCGGCTCGGGCAGGTACATTGGATGGTATGAGTAGAAATTTCAATGCGGGTCTGATAAAGGGCACTGCCCTGGCAGTCCCCCCAGAGTGCTTCGGAACTTTGTCCTATATTCTGCCAGTTTTTGGCTTTGGCAAGCTTTTTGGCAGCACTCACAGAACTTGCATCAGGAGCCAGGGCTGTTATCTGCTCAGATGAGAGTGATATTCCCACTGATTGTCCCCCAAACAAGTGTAGTATTTGTTGCTCTATAGATAGATTCTTTGGATCGGCCGGTAAAACGGAAGTTTTTGCCCGATCCTTACTATTTTCTCAGACGTGTACAGGTAAAATGAAACTTACTATACAAGAAAATCGTGAGAGGAGCAGAAACTCATAGATAGTTTGAGCTCTGATGTTCAATAGAGCACGTTTTTTTGCTGAAATGTGATCAGTAGCAGCATAGGAAAAATGGGGGAGAAATTTATGAATAACGACCCTGAATATACGCCGCGTGATGAAGGTTCTACGCCCAGGAAGGAGCAGCAGGAGCAAAAGGTTGCTCGCCGACGTCAGGATGGCTATGCCGATACGCAGGGCCCTGACTACGATGATAGCCAGCGGACCTATGGTCGCCCCGCCCGCGATACCCCTGCTCAGCAGGGATATGATCCGGCGCAGAGTGGCGTAAGACCTGCGAAAAATCAGCCGGGACGCCGCGTTGATACGCCGGGTCGTGATACGGGTACTTCCTGGGGCCAGGATGAGCAGATGGGGTCTACGACCGATACCCCGGATCGGCAGAATCCTGCTAATTAGTCGTTCTTACCCCGATCATCGCACTGATAGATATGCTCTTCCTGGCCTCTTTTTGAGGTAGCAGGGAGAGCATGATTGTTTTCGGCGTATGTCGATTTTTTTAGGTATGGGAAGAGCGTGGTTGTTTTCGGCACGTGCCGAAGAAAGGTTCAAGGGAAAGAATATGCATGAGAAGGAAAAGATTCTCACTATACCCGTGAAGATGTACCGCTCCGAGAATCGCCTGATGGTCACAGCTCCTTTACCCGGGCTACAGCCTGAAGACATCGTGATCAACATCAGTAACGACGGACGTCTCCTCATCCAGGGCGATGCACGTGGTTTGCTCAAGGATATTAAAGAGTTGCTGCTCGACGAGTGGAGCTTCGGCACCTATTATCGCGAGCTCGAACTGCCCAATCCCGTTGATGGCGCACATGCCAATGTCTCCTACGGCAATGGGGTGGTCGTTGTAACATTGCCCATTAGCCAGCGGACGGTACCTGCGTCTCTGGTGATGGAAAAAGTAGGCGTAGATCGTGGTCAACGTGTCGGTAATAGTGGACAATTGTCGCTTTAAGAGCAGCGAGGAGAGAACTGAGAAAGAAGTTCTCTCTTCTGCAAAATCTTCTTGCATGAGCTGAATGCCCATCAGTGCTGGTTAGAAATATATATGGTGCCTGTTTATAATGAAAAAAAAGGTTCTTTCGCTTGCCAGTACGCCTCTTCATATTTGAAGGAGGTTTGTGTCTGGCGTGTAGCAGACTTTTATGAAGGATTAGAGCTCATGCAGAAACACGAACCACATCCTGAACAGGAAGCGGTGAACCAGAAGATGGCGACCGTTGTTGTATCGCAAAAGCAATCTGCCTCCAAAGGTCTGGCTGATCAGTGGCACCTGCCATGTGAGCAGGTGTCTTTTGGCGTGGCTTGTGTCGATGGACAGGGGACAATACAGCAGGTCAATACGCTGTTTTGTCATCTGTTGGGATATAAGAGTACAGATCTCCGGTCGCGCAAGCTGATTGATCTGATCTCCCCTGACGATCGCGAGGAAGATCTCCAGTATCTACGTGCTCTGGTACATGGTGCCGACGATGTTTCTTCTCGCGAAGAGCGCTATATCCGCCAAGATAAAAGTTTGCTCTGGGTCCTGGTCAACAAGACTCCTATTTTTGTGCCTGGTCAGAACGCTCGATCTTGTCTCGTGACGTTGCAGGATATCTCCATGCGTAAGGAGCATGAGGAATATCTGCGCAAGCTATTGCAGGAGATGCAGACGCGGAACAGCCAGCTGGAGGCGATTTTTGAGTCGATTAACGATAACGTGTTTGCCTATGGCACTGATGAACGGCCTTTCCGCATCAACAGCGCCTCTATGCATTACGTCCCTGATCTGACTCTGGATGAGGAGTATTATTCGCATACACTGCAAGAACGTCTGATGCCGCTGCAAATGCGTTACGAAAATGGTGAAGCAATTCCGTATGAGGAGTGGCCGATGAAGCGTGCCCTCCGTGGTGAGATATTTAAGGGTGATAGTGCTGTGGATGTTCTGTTCAAAGATCAGAATGGGCAGGATATTCAGGTGAGCTTAAGTGGGGCGCCGATTATGGATCAAGAGGGTCGTATTGTTGGGTCGGTCTGTATTAGTCGTGATGTGACTGAGCGTCGACGCCTGGAGCGCCAGACGCATGAGGCGATGGATGCCCTGGTGGCTATGGCGCAAACGCTGGTTGAGGCGCCTGCGAAGGATCGTGCTGCCGAACCTGCTATGGCGTCAAATCAAGTTCGGCAGCGTATTGTTGAACTGACGAGAAGCGTTTTGCGCAGCAAACGTGTCGGCATTCTTGCCTTTGAAACGGATCTGCCAGAAATCTATTCTGTGGCGACTGTCGGGTTTTCTCAGGAACAGGAGCAGACGTGGTTTTCGGCTGTTCCCGGTGAGCAGTCTCGTCTGTTAGACTTGCTCGTTGATCCTGCTGTCTATACGCGCTTACAACAGCATGAGACGGTGCAACTGGATATTGCTCAGGCCAATCTGGAACATATCACGCCCTTTCAAGGGGTCTGTGAAGTGCTGGCCGCGCCTATTCACATCAATGGTCAGCTGGTCGGGGCATTGTATGCCGATCATGGGATGGATAGCCATACCTATCGTGCTGAAGAGCTTGCTCTGATCGAGGCGATGGCTCGTCTCTGCGCGCTCTCGATTGAACGCGAACGAGGCGAACGCGAGCGCACACGCCTGCTGACTGCCCTGCAAACCAGCAATGAGCAACTGGCGCAGAGTAATACGCAACTGGCTCAGGTCAATAAATTACAGAGCGATTTTATTTCCATTGTGAGCCATGAGTTCCGCACGACGCTGACCGGCATTCAGGGCTTCAGCGAACTCTTGCGCGATGAGGAGTTCAATACGAGCGAGGTTCGCGATTTTGCCACGGATATCCACACCGATGCTCTGCGGCTCACGCGCATGATTAGCGAACTGCTCGATCTTGAACGTATGAAACTGGGCAAGATGACGCTGCACCTCGGCTTCGTCGATTTCAATGCTATTCTCGAAGACGTTGCCGAACGCACCCGTCCAACTGCTTCGCAGCATCATGTGCTTATGCAACTGGAGGAGCATCTGCCGCGCGTCGAAGGCGATTATGATAAGCTCATTCAGGTGGTGACGAACCTGGTCTCGAATGCGGTGAAATACTCGCCGAATGGCGGTGATATTGTCCTGAGCAGCAAGCTGGAAGGTGAACTGATTCACGTGAGTATTGCTGACCAGGGGGTCGGTATTCCGCCTGAAGCGCTGGAGGACGTTTTTGTCCCCTATAATCGCCTTGAATCGGGCAAGACGCACTATATTCAGGGGACGGGCCTGGGTCTGGCGATCGTGCGCGAAATTATCCAGATGCACGCTGGCAATGTCTGGGTAGAAAGTATGCTGGGCGAAGGCTCTACGTTCCATTTCACGCTGCCTCTGATACATACACCCACCGCTTGATTTTCTCCTGCTGAAAAGACACCTCGTCGCAGAGAGCGGCGAGGTGTCTTTTTCTTCGTGCGTGCTATTTGATCACCGATCAATTTTGTGACCGTTCATCTACGGTATAATTGAAAGAAATAACCATCGTCGAAGTTAAGAAGCGTTTTTGCCCTGAATATATTGTGGAGAAGAAAGGAGCGTTACCAGTGAGCTTACTGCGTCAGGGGAAGGCCTGGGCCTTGACAATGTATCTGGGAGAATCAGATCAATGGCAAGGTCAGCCTGCATATGTGGCCATTATTCACTTTTTACGTTCTCATGGTTGTGCGGGCGCTACTGCGATGCGCGCCGTGGCAGGCTATGGCGCGGGTGCCGTGATCCACGAGCAGAGAGGATTGCGCTGGTCCTCCGATGCCTCGATTGTGGTTCAGGTCATTGATCAGCCGCGTCGCCTGGAACGTCTCTTGCCCCATCTTCAGGAGATACTGAATGGTGGCATGATTACGATACAGGACGTTGACGTGCTGAAATATACGCATGCACGCAGACATGGCCTGCCTGCAAACGTTCCTGTGAGCCAGATCATGGAGCAGCAGATTATGACTACGTTGCCCGAAACGCCTGTGGCCGGTATTCTTGAGCTCTTGCTGGCTGCCCCTTTTCGCTTGCTTCCGGTGGTAGATCAGCAGCGGCATTTGCTGGGAATTATCAGCACGGGCGATCTGATTGCGGCTGGCGCTTTGCCCGTGAGGCGCAGTGTGATACGTACTGCGCTTGCGTTAGATCCACAGACTGCGGAGAGTGTGGCGGCTCCACTTGCGCAGGTGCAGCAGAGCGCGTTAACCGCAAGAACGATCATGAATCGCCAGGTGCGCACGATCCACCCCGAACTGGAGGTGCGTGAGGCGGCCAGGATTATGCTTGAGGCGGGTCTGCGTCGCCTGCCTGTTGTGGATGCGCAGCAGGTGCTGGTCGGTATGTTGACGCGCTCCGATCTGCTGCAACTTGTGGTGAGCAGTCCGCTGATGAGTCAGGAGGCAGCTTCTCAGACGCAACCGCTGCCTGCGAGCAGTGTGGCATCACCTCCTTTTGCCCAGCAGCAGCCGATTGCTCACTATGTCGATCCCGATGTGACGACGGTGACCGAAGAGACGCCGCTGGAGGAGGTGATCGAGGCTTTGCTCCAGACTCCTCTCAAACGTGTGCTGGTCGTCGATCAGGATCGCCACGTGAAAGGGATTATCAGCGATGTCGATGTGCTGGCACGTGTGCAGATGGAGATCCGTCCCGGTCTGCTTTCGCTGCTAACTGCCTGGACGAAGTCGAAACCGCTGTCATCTGTGAGAGGCTTGCTGGCGAAAGGCCGCGCACATTCTGCCGCCGATGTCATGAACCGCTCCGTGATCACGATTGTCGACTCGCTGCCTGTCCAGGATGCGGTGGCGCAATTGCTGGCAAGCAAGCGCAAATTTTTACCGGTTGTGGATGAACAGGGGCGTTTATCAGGGACGGTCGGTCGTTCTCAGCTGTTGCGGCTGTTAGTGGAAGCAGGAGGAGGAGGAAGCGATGAGTGAGGAGAAAGCGAGCTATCATGCAGGTGTCTGCCTCCGTGTGTACATGAATGAAATTGATACGTGGCAGGGCGAACCCTTCTATCGTGCCCTGTTTGCTCTTCTTCAGCGCGAGGGTGTCAGCGGAGTAACTGTGCTACGCGGGATTGAAGGTTTTGGACCCGCTCATCATCTGACCACTGAACGCCTGCCTGATATCGCCGATGACCTGCCTATCATCATTGAGATTGTGGAGCGACCCGAGAATGCAGCCCGTTTAGTATCGTTACTCGATACGCTGGTCCAACATGGGACGATTGTGCAGATCCCGATCATGATTGTTGATAGAAAAACCGATTAGCAGTGTAGGCGTAACGGGAGGTAAAATCACTCATTTATGATATGATAGAAAGAGCACTAGAAAAATATGGAAGAAGGGTCTATCTGGTTGGCAGATGCTGCTCGCCAGTATCGCAGTGCTGCTTATGGCTCTTGAGAACGTTGTCGTACGCGATCAAGGGCTTTTTGTGTATGCTGAAGGAGAGAAATCCTCGCTTCCAGCCCAAATTTGTCTATGGCATACGTAAAGGAGTTATTGGATGGGGTTATTGACCGTTGCCCAGGTAGGTATCATCGGTCTGGCTGGAGCATTAGGCGCGCTGGCTCGTTATCTCCTGGGACGTTTTATTGCTGAGCGAGCCGGAACCAGCTTTCCGCTAGGCACGATGATTATCAATGTGACGGGCGCTTTTGTGATTGGTCTCATTGCTGGCCTGGTTGGGCAGAAGGTTCTCAGCCCCGCTCTGCAATTGGTACTGGCGACCGGCTTTCTCGGTGGATATACGACGTTCAGTACGATGTCCTGGGAGGGCGTACAATTGGCGCGAGGTGGAAGTACGAGTATGAGCATGTTCTATCTGGGGGGGAGCCTTCTACTTGGTCTGGTCGTGGCCTTCCTGGGCTTACTGCTAGGAGGCTGGTTGTAAATGGCTGTAATGCAAACACTTTCGCTGCGTCGTCGTATGCTGGCTGTACTGGCTGGCGGTTTTTGTGGGACACTGGCTCGTTATCTGTTAAGCCTCTTTGTGCAGGCGCATCTGGGGAAAGCCTGGCCTTATGATATTCTGCTGATTAATATTACCGGGGCTTTTCTGCTCTCATTCATTACTTCTCTTGCCGATGCCACCGTTCTTGTGGGGCCAACACGCCGCCTCTTTCTTAACGTTGGGTTTCTTGGGGCCTATACGACGTTCAGTAGCTTCATGCTGGGAGCCGATCAGCTTGCGCTCACGGGTGCGGTGCTCGCGGCCCTGCTCTACCTGTTTTTGAGCCTTTTTGGGGGTATCTGCGTGGTGCTGCTGGGCGACTGGCTGGCGCAATTGCTGATCGCACGTGTACGCCCTGCTGCTGCGCGAGAAGCCATTGCGAAGAAAAGCTCGCTAAAAGTGCCTGCCGGGCATGCCGACAATAATGATCATAAATTAGAACATATCGATATTAAGGATGATGTGATCTCGTCGTGATGCGCTGCTATGTAAGGGGTGGGGGAGCTGTGATGTGCAAGAGACGGGTTTGTTATTGACACGCTTTTATGTAGAGGCATACACTAACGCCAGGAATACGTAACAATCAAAGGAGTCTCTCTATGCAAACTCTTCTTGGTATTGATCTTGGTACATCTGGCGTCAAAGCTGCCTTGTTCGCCGTTGATGATGGACGTCTCATTGCTGATGCCTTGATTGATTATCCGTTGTACCATCCCCACCCCGGTTGGGCCGAGCAGAATCCGTCCGATTGGTGGCAGGCCACGCTCACTGCGATCCGTTCCTGTGTGGCCAAAGGGGCAGCCAGCGGCGTTCAGCCAGCAGAGATACGTGGTGTTGGCCTCTCGGGTCAGATGCACGGTGTGGTGCTACTGGATGCGCAACAGCAGGTGTTGCGCCCCTGTATTATCTGGGCCGATCAGCGTAGCGATGCTCAATGTCGCTGGATTACCGAGAAAGTGGGTGCCAGTAACCTGATTGAGTATGTGAGCAATCCCGCTCTAACCGGTTTTTCTGCCCCGAAGCTTTTATGGATACGCGATAATGAGCCGGAAATCTTTGCCCGCGCTCGTACGATGCTCTTGCCAAAGGATTATATTCGCTTCCGTTTGACGGGTGTGATGGGGATGGAGATCTCTGATGCTGCCGGTACCTGCCTGCTCGATGTAAAGCATGGGAACTGGTCGCAGGAGGTGTTGCGCGCAATCGAGCTCGATCCTGCCTTATTGCCCGATGTGGTGCCCGCAGATGCGGTCGCCGGTACTATTTCTGCTGAGGTCGCCAGTCAGACCGGTTTACAGGCCGGTACGCCCGTAGCGGGCGGTGGCGCGGACAATGCCTGTGGTGCTGTTGGCAATGGTGTGGTGGTGCCCGGTCTGGCGCTGGTCTCGGTCGGCACCAGCGGTGTGGTGCTGGCGCATGCAAATTCTCCGCAGGTCGACACTTCCGGTCCAGTTCCCCGTGTACATACATTCAATCATGCCGTGCCCAATGCCTGGTATCTGATGGGCGTCACGCAGGGAGCGGGTCTCTCTTTGCGCTGGGTGCGTGACAATATTGGCCTGCCCGAGCGTGCGCTGGAACGCTGGACTGGCCTGGATGCCTACGAATATCTTTCTCAGGAGGCGGCAGGCGCGCCCGCTGGCTGTGATGGTCTGGTCTTCTTGCCGTATTTGCAGGGTGAGCGCACGCCGCATCTCGACGCCTATGCACGCGGCGGCTGGATTGGCCTGACTGCCAGCCATGATCGTCGCCATATGATCCGCTCTGTCTACGAGGGGGTCGCATTTAGTCTGAGAGATTGCTTTGCCATTATCAAAGAGCAGGGTTTGCACATCGAGCAGATGCGTGCCACGGGCGGTGGCGCGAAGAGCCCGCTCTGGCGACAGATTATCGCCGATATTCTGAATACCGAACTGGTGGTGACAAACGCTTCCGAGGGTCCCGCCTTTGGTGCCGCCCTCCTGGCTGGTGTCGCGAGCGGCGTCTACTCCTCCGTCCAGGAGGCCTGTAATCAGACAGTGCGTATTATCGAACGCACCGAACCGAGCCAGGAAACCCAGCAAGCCTATACGCGTGCCTACGAGACCTACACCGCCCTCTATCCGGCCCTGAAACCCGTGATCAGCAAACCGCTCTAGTGGCCTGACGGCAATGTACTTCTTGTCGAGACGTGAGCGAAGCTCGCGTCTCCTTTTGTTTTTTGTCTCTCGCGAACTTGCTGAAAAAATCAAAAAGCCCTGGGCAAAATTCATGCAATAGTTGATAATAAAGCGCTGTCTCTGCTATAATAGATAAATCTTGATTATCCAATGACGACACAACCAGGGCCGCTTCATATCATTTTGCGGCTCTGCTTGAATTGTGCAGGTCAGGATAGATACCACAAGCGTATTTGAGCCGATGAGATGGACGATGCAAGCAATGAATCTGTAGGATAGGATGTCGCAGAGATGCTTGCAATCAGCATAGTAACTATGCGCGTCAGTGTTGTCTCCATCATCATGAGGAATGTCATGCCTTTGTAATGCTGTAATAGATGGAGGTAAACCTGATGACAGACCGTATTCTGGCGGATACCCCGGAACTTACAAGCTCCGGCTCCTCTCTAAAAAACCACTCGACGTATGTGCAGCAACAGCGTACAACTATCCAGACTGCTTTAGGCAATGCATCGGGGGCCCTGTCTGCGTCATCGCTCCTGGCTTCAGCTGCTTTTGGGCTGGATAGTGTTTCGCAAGGGATGAGCGATGTTCTGCAATGCGAGGAAGAAGGGTTGTTAGGACTGGGTAATGGCTTACATACGGCCGCCAGCCACTTCCAGCAGATAGACGCTGATATGGCGAATATGTTTAATGCAATGGATAAATCTCTGGAGCCGTACACTGGCTTTGAAGCGGCACCGCCCGCTGCAAAATCATCACATTCACAGAACTGGTTCCAGAAAACTCTTCACTGGTTCGGCCACAAACTGACCTCACCTGGTCTTCCCCCGCCGCTACCAGGTATAAAAATTCCAGGGGTACCAGATATTCCGGAAATACCAGACATCCCGGAGATACCAATACCGATTGGTTAATATCAAAACCGAAGAGTGAGCGTTAATCGATCATGCCGTTCAAGCGGGCGGAGTGAAAACGCTATGGCACTCCCTTCCCTTATATTTGTGCTTACACAGATCTTTTGCCTTCGGCAAAACGGATATATCGTGAGAAAAATTGTGTATTGTTTCATGGGGAAAGATAGAGTATGAGTCAGGCAAGTCAATTTTCCGAAGCGATAACAGAGTTGCAAGATGCCGTAAAGAAATGCACAGAGGCAGGCCAGAACCTCGGGTACACGATCGGGTACGTGTCCAGTATCGTCTATGCTTTGAACCAGGTCAATGATGGCAAATATATCGAGGCCGCGGTGCGCAGCTGGCAGGCAGGAGCCAGGGATGGCTATCGTACCATCGATGCTTTGGATACGCTGGTAGCGGCTATGCAGACTCTGGCACATGGTCTCGAAAGCCATACCTCCGCTATTCAAAATTATGAGGGCCAGGTACAAAATCAAGCAAGCGCGCCACTCTCTCTCACACAGGTAAACGCACAACAACAATATAATAGTTCGGTATCGGCTATTTCGGCCCTTGTCAGCGCATTTAATTCCACTGTAGATGGAGTTACACCGAGCGTGAACGGTGGCTGTAGCGCCGCAACTGATCCACTGAAACCCGGTCAGACTGACGGTACGAACGTGCCTCCGGGCGGTGGCACGCCTCCAGGCGGTGGTGGAGGTGGAGATGGCACGCCTCCGGGTGATGATGGCGATAGTAGCTGGTGGAATAAGTGGTGGAATTGGGCAAAGCAATACTGGCAGAATCAGTGCAGTGGAGATATTTCCGGTGACACTACTATGGCTTTTAAAGACTGGCTCTCGTCTCTTACGAAGACGAAGGCAGGACGCCAGGAACTTTCTGGTCTGCTGGCAAGTACGCCTATTATCACCCTTCTCTACTCTTCACAGTATATCCTTACACTGGGTATGGGTTTGAACAAAACCGTTGTGGAAGGGATGGTCAATGGCACCATCAGTTCACTCTTCGATGGCCCCCCTCTCATGGCGATTGCACGCCACATACCAGTTGGTAGTGGTTTCAAATTGGCCCAATGTCCCACTCCGATGGCTCTGACGGCTGCCGTAGCTGGAGGACTCGTCGCGGATAATATCCTCGCATTGGCAGAGACAAAGGCACCAGGGCTGTGGAAGAAAGTGACGAGCTCAGGTTCATCATCTTCAGATGAGACTCCCACTCCCACCACTTCAGGAGGCAAGGCGGCTGGAGAGTTCCCAGAAGAGTCAGACACGATGCCGAGTCCATCTCCAGAGAGTAGTAGCCAGAGTCCAACTCCAGAGAATGGCCCGACGCCGAGTCCAAGCCCAGGCCCGGCACCGGTCGCACCACGTTAAGATTGTGAGGTACATTGGATGACAAGCACGCTCGACGCGTCCGAACTTGCCGAGCATCTCGCTATGCTCCCGGCGCTACCCCTGGATGAGCAACAACGCCTGGTAGAACAGGAACTACACACACTCTCCCAACATCTTCCGTCTCTGGACGCTGGCATAACGGCTGAGTGTTTGCCCTACGTCGCACATATCCAGCAGATGCATGCGCTCAGCGATGAATGGAATATCACCTTTGGAGAAGCTGGTTATGTCTTCTTCTGGGCGGCTACGGTCCTGCTGCAACAAAAGCAGCAGGAGGCGGCCGCCGAAGCCTTGCTCGAAAGAGTGCTGACGATCTGGGAACGCACGCAGGGTTTACAGGACCCTCTGGTCGACACGGTCCAGTACAATCTGGCACTGCTCTATGTACAATCTGGCAAGTATGCTCTGGCAGAGGCGCTCTGGCAACGCATCGTTCTGAATAGAACACAACTGCTGCGTGCAGACCATCCTGAGACCATTCAGGCCCTGATCAGTCTGGCTTATGTCTACTGGCGACAGAAGAAAAGCACACAGGCAGAGGTAGCCTATCAGAAAGCTTTGACACTATGTAAGCGCAAACTGGGATTGGAGCATCCGCTGGCGATTACCGTGCAGGATTATCTGGCCAGCATCTACCTCGAAGCATCTGCATCCGAAGATGCCCCCATCGCGGAAGCACAATATGAGGAGCGTATGGCTACTGCCGAACGGTATTTGCAGCGCGTCAGCGCGTATTATGCAAAGAAGTTTGGCGCAGAGCATCTAAAAACGGCGAGAGCAACGTATTCTCTGGCCCGGGCTCAACTGGAGCAGCAGAAGTGGGAGCAGGCGGAAGTGCTTTTGCAACAGGTCAGACCTGTGTACGAACAGCACAAAAGCGCCGAACAGCCCGAGATGGTGGAGCTATGGTATCATCTTGCTGTTGTCCGTGTATCGCAGCAGAAATGGGACGAGGAGACCAGTTTGCTCTTGCAGAAAGTCGGCGCGGCCTATATCCGCGATCTCGGCCCCAATCCTGCTCGCACGCTCAATATTCTCTGTAATCTGGCCATGACTCATATCGCCAGGCAGGAATGGAGCCAGGCAGAAATCCTGTTGCGGCACGCCAAATCCAGCTACGAACAACTCCTGGGGCCTGAGCACCTCAATACCGGGAGAGTCTTGCACACGCTGGCACAGGTGAGCACTGCGCAACGGCGTTGGGATGAGGCGGCGACACTCTATGAGCAGGCACTTGCGATCTACGCTGGCGCGCTGGGCTGGGCGCATCAGAAAACGCTCAGCTGCCTGCAACACATGGAGGCTTTTTATCTGCAACGGGGAAACCTTGCAAGACAGGCTACGGTCAGGCAACAGATTCAGCAGATCTGGGAAAAGCAGGCAGCCGGACCAGAAGGACCCGATGTCATCGTGGCGCTCAATGCTCTGGCTGAGGCGCAAATGGAGCAGGGCAATTTCGAGGTGGCAGAGAACCTGTTGCAACGTGCCCTGACAATCTGCCATGACCACGAGGAAGTGGGATTTCTCGTCCTGACCAGCGTGCTCAGAAATCTGTCTATAACCTCCAGCATGCTTGGTAAGGACGAACAGGCGGCGCTCTTTTCCGGACGAGTTGCCCAGATTGTGGAAATGCTCACATCTATTGCGCAGGCTGAGTAATCTCTCGTTTCATGCTTCCATTGGGAAGGGAATGCGATCGCCATCCGTTGCCATCGCTTTTCCCTTCCGACATCGCACATTCAATCTAACTGAAAGACTCGGCGTGCATTGCCTCCCAAAAACTTCGCCTGGATCTCTACCTGATATAAACTATTTCTGACAACACATAAACACATCAATAGTCACGATCGGTATTTGGGAAAATAGATCGTGTCTGTGTACATTCAGACTATGACAGGTGTATAATCACATTACCGCTTAAAAATAGTTTTTTGATGGCTAATCTAATTTTGAAGGATGTTTTGTGTCATCTGATTCTGTTGTCTACCAGTAATTTGCAACGATCGATCGCATCCTCACTTATTTTTTGCGATATTTTGATCGGGATCACATAAAACGTCTGATAAGGACAATCCTGGTTTCGAGGCTGGCAACAAAACATCAAAATATGCGAATATGATGATATAAAGTACGCAGGAGTATAGACCTGCTAGATAGGGAGATTGTGCGCGATGGGGGCTCAACAACGGCAAACACTTATCAAACCGGCTTTTCTGCAAGATATCAATCGGCTACCTGCGAGGGACGTCCGTCAGATTATGGAGAAGGTGACGCTCCTCACACGGGACCCGTATGTCGACAACAGGGCAAAAAAGCATCTGATCCATTGTCCCGGCAAGCCGCTGCGCCTGCGCTCCGGCGACTATCGTATCTTCTATAGCTTCAATCAGCAATACGTGTATATCTACAAAATAGATCGTCGCAACGAATCTACCTACAAAGAATGTCCGGAGCCGGATGATATGCCTTCTATTGATGAGATTGAGGATCTGGAACCTGCTCGTGGTAGGATGACTTCGTTTCCTCCTCCAATGCCTCCAACTCCGTCCCCTATCCCAAGCCGACCATTACCAGCTCCGCCGTCCCAAACCGCGAATCGACCATTGCCCGAGCCGATCACGACCGCTCTTTTGAACAGGCTACACATACCCGCTACCTATCATCGCTCGCTCCTTCAGGTGAAGGACGAGGATGCCCTGCTCACCTGCTCAGATGTCGATGATAAGGTATTGCTCCAACTTCTCGATTATCTCTTCGGGCGTCCCCTTCTCCAGGTGATGCAGCAGCCCGATCTGATCCTGAACGATGTTGACGATTTGCAGCGCTATAAAGATGGTGACCTGCTTGCTTTTCTCCTCAAACTTTCCCCTGATCAGGAAAAATATGTCAACTGGCCGTTGCACGCCAATGGCCCTGCACTTGTCAAAGGCGGACCTGGAACTGGCAAGAGTACGGTCGCGCTCTATCGTGTCCGTTCGCTCCTGCAAAAGCTTCCCGGACCAGCCAGGGGCGCGCCGCGTATCCTTTTCACAACGTATACCAACGCGCTTATCAAATCTTCTGAGCAATTGCTACAGCAGCTACTTGATGATGCTACGTTTTCGTGTGTGCGTGTCTATACCGCTGATACCGTGGCTGAAGATATTCTGCGCTACCTTGGTCAGGAGAAAGAGCTTATCAGTTCTGATGAGCTGAACGCATTGCTCCGTCAGGCGATCGCTGAGATGCCGCTGGAGGCGACTCTGCTTCAGCAGAAGGTCCGCCTCCAGACGCTGAAGAGGATAGGCCATGAGTATCTCTTGCAAGAAATCAATTCCATACTGGTTGCTCGACAGGTGAATAGTCTGGAAGCCTACCAGCGTATATCGCGTGTCGGGCGCAAGTTGCCCCTGACAGCCTCCCAGCGCGCGATCGTCTGGCGCATCTATGAGCGCTGGCGAGAACTGCTGCAAGTCACCGGGAAGGAGACCTGGCAGCAGCGCCGCGCTCGTGCCGAAACGCTCGTGGCGCAGACGCCTTTCTTCGCCAGTTACGATGCTGTGGTTATTGACGAGGCTCAGGACCTTGACCCGAGCGCGCTTCGTATGCTGGTCAAGCTATGCAAATCTCCTGACCGCATCTTTGTGACGGCCGATGCCAACCAGTCAATCTATGGATCGGGCTTTAACTGGGCCGATGTCCACGAAGATCTCAGGTTCCGTGGGCGCACCAGCATTCTTCGTACCAATTATCGCTCGACGCGCCAGATCGACGAGGCGGCACAATCTTATCTGACCTCGGGTGAGCTGGAATCTGAGGCCGTCGAATCTCAGTATATTAACGATGGACCCAGGCCGCGCGTACTTGCCGTGCAGAATCGTGCGCATGAGGCTCAATTGCTTGCTCACTTTTTCAAAAGTGCTCTTCGCAGCCAGGGTCTCACGCTGGGATCGTGCGCTGTGCTCTGCCCCAATAAGCTTGCTGGTCGCAGAATTGCCACTGCCCTGAAAGGTCTGAACCTCCAGGCTACCTATATGACCGGGCGGGATCTCGATCTCGCTTCCCCCGGCATTAAAGTTTTGACGCTCAACGTCTCGAAGGGCCTGGAGTTCCCCATCGTGGCTCTGGCAGGTTTTATCTCCAGCGACTACCCGGCGATACCAGCTGAGGCTTCCCCTGACGAACGCTCTGAAATACTGGCCCGCGAACGCCGCACGATGTTTGTTGGCATGACCCGCGCCATGCGTGAATTGCTGATCGTTGTCCCTGTTGCTTATGATACGCCGCTCTTACAAGGCTTCGAGCCAGCTTATTGGAATTTTGAGCGCGAGCTATAGCAGGCGCAAAAGGGGGGAATGCCATGCAAATTGTGCGTTTACCGAAAAATCCGGACAAGCTTTTTCTGGCGACTCTCAACAAGCAGTTGCGCGCAAGGGAGATTTGCCTGGATTGGACAGACGTAGAACGGAGTATGTCAGGTGAGCGGTTGACACTTTTGCTGGCAGGTCTGAACATATACGATCATAATGAGATCATCGGTATAGACACTGTTCCTGCCTTTCTTCAGGAGCCTGTGTGGGCTGCATTGAGTGCTCAGGAGGAAGAAGAGCGCGTCCGGCACGAGGCGCAACGTGCGGAGAAGCAACGTGGTGCCACCCCGCAACTTTGGACTCCTGAGGGTGAAGGCCTTATTGATCCTGATATCACGACGATTAAAAAAATTCATGCTTCCCAGGATATGGCGGAGCTTGTATCACAACATGATCCTGCGCCTGTGATGCCCCCTCGCCCGGAGAAACGTAAACCGGTTGCTCGTCCTGCGTCGGCTGCGTCGATGTCCGATGCACACGAGGCCCTTGCTGTCCCTGTTTTGCCCGACCTGCAAGGATCGCTCATGGGCAAAAAAGCAGAGAGAGTAGCTGCTGGTCAAGAGCATCTGTTGATCTCTCTGCTTGCTTCCAGTTACATTCAGACGGTTCCCGCTCTCTCCGATCTCGTTCTGGATATGCAAGATTTTGCTATAACTGATGTCACTGCTCTGCCGGGCAAATTGCAACCACTGATCGATCTCTATTGTTCCTGGATTAATGCCCATGAAGCGCGTCTGGGCAATACTATTCCCGTTCTGCAACAGTGCCGCCAGACGCTTGCCCACGTTCAGGCGGGTGTTGATCTGCTTGCGAACCATCGCGAGGCTGCACAAGCCTTCTCTTTGATGAATCGTGCTATGTGGTTGCAATGTATCCATACGCTCCATGCTGAAGGGAAGCAGCGTAATAGTCGAGTCACGCTCTATGATGTGAATCTGCTCAAAAATCGTAGCTGGCGACCGCTCCAACTGGCTTTTATTCTGCTGAATCTTCCAGGTCTGACCAATGTACCGTTCCATCAGCACGGTCACAGGAGTGCGAGTGCCGCTGCCAATCTGCCCTGGTTTCGCGTGGGCGAAGGGAAGGCCGATGCGTACCTGGGCCTTCTTGCGTACACGCTTGCCCTGCGTCGTCTACAGCGTATCAGCAAGAGGAGCAACGAAGATGCGACCGTGATCATGCGTTACCCACCGCGCCATTTTCCCTTACAGCAATTCCAGCATCTCTCTGCCTTGATTGGTGCCTGTGAAATGATCCGCAGCTCGTCTCCTGTCTGGGGAGCGTATCCTTTTCAGCTTGGCTTATGGGAAGGCCACCGTCCCGACCCGACCGACGACACGACATCCATCAGACGAAGCAGGCGTTTTGCAAACGTCAGTGGTCCTGCTCTGCTTGCCTGGTGTCCCTGGTGTGGAAGAACCATCGACAGCGACCAGAACAGAAAACCCGCAAGCGATAGTGCGCGACGAGTGCATACATTCATCCCTTGCAGCGATCCCTTGCGCCTTTGTCCTTTCAGCAAACCGCAGGCCCCGGGCAACGAACTCGTCTTCCTCGTAGACGAAGCAATGCATAGTATCTTGCCCCCCTTACTGGTCGCTACTACTGATGAGGTCGCCGGACTGCCATGGAAGGGCGGAACGCAAATAGCTTTCGAATAGCACATAAGAACATGCCCCATCAGAAAAGACGGGGCTGCACCTTCTATTCTTGAAGCGTAAGAGAATATCCCACGCCTCGAACACAGACGATCGCATTATTGCCAATTTTGTTCCGCAGACGGCGAATAAATACAGCCAGAACATTACTGGTTTGTTCCGACCATAGGTCGGCGAAGAAATTCTCTCGTGGCACCACCTGTCCGACATGCTTAATCAGTATACTGAGTATCTGCATCTCAGTGGGGGTAAGCGTTGTTTGTTTGGTTCCGACCATAACTTGCAATTTCTCAGGAATAAGTTCCAGTGAGCCCGCCCGCAGGTGTTGTACTGGCTGTAGCGATTTACGGCGCGCAACGACTCCAATGCGAGCAATCAACTCTTGAGGATGGTACGGTTTAGTGATATAATCCTCGGCATCTAAAGAAAAGCCAAGCAGAAGATTTTCCATATCTGAATAGGCGGTTAAGAAAATACAGGGAATCGCATAGCCCTCTTTTTTCAGATGTTTTGTAAAGGAAAATCCATCCATTCCGGGCATTTTCACATCCAGCAGTAACAGATCCGGCAATCTGCGCTCAATCATATAGATTGCGCCTCGCGGATTATCAGCACACTCCACTTCGTAACCGCAATTACGCAGTGTGAACTTTACCAGTTCCAGACACAACACGTCGTCGTCAACAACAAGAATATACATTCCTTTCTCCTGAGTATTTTATCTACATGCATAATCTTTAAACTCATCCCGTCCTTAGCAGGCGGGGATTTACGCGTGTACTCCATTATTACAGGCAAAGTTTCTCAATCGCTCTACCATGGTAGATATCCGCTATCCCTGTCACATATGAGAATATTCGTGCGTCAACGTAAATGGGATAGCAAAACAGACATTTATTTGCGGAAGATTATACCACGCCTGGCTTGTGTATGCTATTGCTTGTGTGCGGATTGAAAAATAGATCGAGGTTTTGTCGACCCTTGCTGGAGCGGTTGTTTATAGACATTCGTGTAAATAGTAGGTATGAAATGAAAGCGAGAAGGAAGATACGGATGAAACAATCAACGAATCGTATGCGGAATCGTGCGGATTACGGATATCCCTCGAACGATATTGCGTCGCTTTCAGAAAAAGCTCTTGAGATAACCAGAATATTGACAGAAAAGTACGGCGAGGAACCTTTTTCCAGCAAAGATCCCATGAGCATGCTGGTCGATATTCTCCTCTCCCATCGGACTCGCGATGAGCAGACGGCTGCTGCCTGGGAAAATCTCTTGAAACGCTTTGGTTCCTGGGAGGGCGTACGTGATGCGCCGGTTCAGGAAGTCGAGGCGGCAATTGCGAATGTCAACTGGCCCGAGGTGAAAGCGCCGCGTATCCAGACGATTATGCGCCGGATTACCGGAGAGCGCGGCAATCTGAATCTCGATTTTTTGCGTGAACTTCCCGTAGAGGAAGCAGCCGCATGGCTCAATCGCTTTGAGGGCGTTGGCCCGAAAACGGCTGCTTGTGCCATTGTGCTACATTAGGAATAAGCAATACATCATTTTCTTGCATAAATCGCTGGTCGCTTAGGGATATATCACCCTGATCTGTCCGTTTGTCTTCGGCTTTCACTTGTCTTCCTGTAAGTACATTACCCTTACGCATTACCCCTAGTATATTTGCCCTGGTACGTATACCCCGCCAACTGCGATGGGGCATTTTTCCCATGAGTTCTAGAGAGTCAGCATAAGGATAGAGTTCCCTTATGATAGTATCCTCTTCAGGACTAAAGGGACTCCCGCCTTTATGTTTAAAAAACCAGTATCCCTCATGAACTCCCCAATCCTCACGACGCCATTCAATAGTAAGCTTGTACCAGCAAGTAGAGCAATGCTCTAATATCGCTTTGCCTACTAAGGCGTTCACTATTTTCAGCTTTGCTGGATATTCCATGTCATACCAGTTTTCGATAATATCAGGTAACAGGGTGCCAATATTATACAGTTGTTCTTCTATGCTTATATCTTCAACTTGAAGCGTGCATTCCTTCAGATCAGCCTCAAGTTTCTTTTTCTTTTGCTCATATCCTTCGTAGTCCTTATACAGTCGTATTTTAAGTGAGGCTGGTGGGGGATTTTCCTTATCCTCTATTTGTTTTACAATAGCCTCCATGTTTGCTTCAGCTTCAGCCATTTGGGCTTGTATTGCTTTCGCTTGTTGCTCTTTTTTATTTGCCTTTTCTTGTGGTTTGTCTTCCCATGTATCATATCCTGTCCAGGTGTCAAGCATTGCTAAAAGATGACGTGAGAATATTTCATCAACAACATCATACTTAATTGCGAATTGGTATTCATGGCTTTTAAGAGTATTTACCTTGATGCATTCATAGATACCTTTGCCTGCCAATGCATAGACATCCAGGTCTCCAGGCCCTGTTATTCTGTCCTTCAATAAAGCCTCTGCTTTTGTCCTTGTGTAGCCTCTTCTTCCCTCTTTTCGTGTTCCATCTAACTCTGTCGTGGAGAGTATTTTATGGGCATAGGCAAACAATGTTTCATTAACAATAGCGGGATGGTTATTTTCGATAACTCCACCATCACAAGGAGTCCACCAGCCTATATACATGTAGTTGGTAAGGATGTGAACAAGGCCGTTTTTGCTCAGTTTAAAATGGCCTTCAGGCGTTCTATTTGAATTTTTGCTACGCGCCATAGACGCCTTAGAGATGTAAAGCGGGTTGATGATGCTTGTATCAAATTTAGGGAATACATAGGGCATGGCTTCTAGTTCTCGGCATAGATCCATTATCTTGCCGTCAAGCTGCATAAAGCGTTTGAAAAGCCAGTGTACCACTTCAGCATGGGGTTCATAAATGACTATGCGTTTTTCCTGATGATTGCTATTGTCAACGGTGTATCCTGCTGGCAAAAATCGACCATCATAGAAGCCCTTATTGGATGCAACTATTCGACCTCCGCCTAGCGCTAATTTCATCCAATCTAATTGGCGAGCTGCCTCTTCAGCTTCCATCATAAAGAAGCGTTTGCAGTATTCGTCCTTGAAATTGAAATGCATCTTGAGGGTTAGTATCCATACATTATGCTCGTAGCATTTTTTCATAAGTACACCAGGAGTTATCAGCCATTTATCACGCGTAAAACGATTGACGGCTACTCCTGCAATCCATGCTACAGCACCAGTTTCAATGAGGTGTAGTAATCTCATCATTCCTGGTCTATTATGGATGTCTAGTGTACCGCTCGTCCCCTCGTCATCTTCTACTATCTCAATAGGTCCTATAAAATCTAAATTACGAAAATGCTGTACAAACTTACTTGTTTGCATTTCATAACTATGCACATTTCTTTCTTTTTGTTCCATTTTGCTCTGCCTGACATAGATAACACCTGGGAGCGTCTTTGGTAAGTCTTGCATAGCAAGATATGCAAGTTTTGTATCTTCTTTGGGTCTGATGATTTTCATTTCTTTTTATCCTCCTTAGCGATTGCGCGACATAGCTAAATGCTTCATACAGTAACGCTTCCTCTACAAGAGCTGTGCTATTTTCTCTAGTAGATTGTTCTGTTTGTAACATGCTTCTTACTCCTGCCTTCTGAAAGTTCGTTCGCCGTTTCTAGCTTTCATTGTACAAGATGTGTAAGAAGCATAAAACTTAAAAGGCTTAAAAAATACAAGATGCGTATGTATTGTTTGTTGGCTTCTGAGGCTGCGTGATACATGCTATACATACGGATTATGTATTTTTGGTCCTTTCCTTCGTGCTCATTTCTCCCGTTCAAAATTCGTTTGCAACGCTCCGGCGCTCCGGCTCTCTCGTTTGTCGCCTGAATGTTCTTGCATGCTCTGTTCATTGCTGCTCATGCTGTTGAAACGGCACTCGATACAGCACCCCTCTTTTTGTTCTCGTGGGCTGCGTAGGATATACCCACATAGGCAACGATAACCGCGAGTTGTGTCAAGCATGTCAAGTGGACATTGTGGTAAGGATCGAATGTGGTTCATCGTGACCTCTTCTTAGACAGTGACCAGACTCTTAGAGCCTGGTCACGATCTGCTCATTATCGGGCGACACTCCAGACAAACGCATTGCCCGTATTGAGCAAGCATGGCCGTTGCATGACGCCATCAATGCTGACCAGGATGTCAAGTTTGCCATCACTGTTGACATCTGTGATATCCAGCGTGACCAGACGGTGACTGGTCGTGTTCAGTTTGACGGCATAGACGTTCGCTTTGTTGCTGACAAGCTCAATGACCTCTACGTCCTGACCACTGGTAAACGCGATGAGATGAGAGGTCCCTCCATGACCAAAATTGGCGGAAGCATGCGAGGTCGGATAGTCGCCATACTGCCAATGCTGCCAGAGCATATAGCCGAACGTATCAGCGATAAGCACCAGGAGAGACACGACTAAAAGCACCTTCAAAGCGTTACGCTTGATCGTTTGCCAGTTGTGAGCAGGGGTAGGTAACGGTGTCGTCGTCGGTCGTTGGGCGGTTGGTCTTGACTGGTTATAACGGCGTGCACTGCTTGGCGTATGGATCGTATCATCATACTCGTAGGTATCGTCATCTGTTTGTACGTCCTTCGTATTTACTTTCGGTACTGATGGTCGTGATGCTCTTGGTGGGACGATGGTAGCTTGCTTCTGCATGTGGAATTCTCCCTGAATGCTAAAGAGGTCTCCTAGAGTACGTATGGAGAAGGAAAAACGCGTGTTGCTTGTCGTCTCTTGTTCTTCAGATGGGCAAAGATCATCATAGGCTGCTCTCATGCGTGCCTCTCTCTTCCTACCAAACAGTTCTACCGTGATAAATGCGGTCTGCATCAGCAGAAGACGCTTCACCGTTTTGTACATGGTTATCAAGCTCTGTAATCAGTTCCTGGTCTTCGTGACATGGGCAGGGTGGGTTATAACAAAATCCAGAATTGTTATGAATGGAACCTTCAGAAGGAACAACAAGAGGCGGGTTGGGATAAACCTGATAGTATTCATCTGACATAGCATTGACTGTCCTTTCTTGACAGCTCAGTACAAGCCATGCGAGAATCATAGCGAGTACTTAGACA
>DATJHM010000165.1:0-39978 GCA_035493895.1 Ktedonobacteraceae bacterium | reverse complement strand
TGATGGGCATGCGACCAGGAGGGCCGTGTGAATCGGAGCCAGCACTGATCAGCAAATTATGCTGCGCAGCATAGGCCAGATATGTGGCAACAAGTTCCGGGGAATGCGTGGGATAGTAGACCTCGATGCCGTCCAGCGGGATCTCTGCCCGCACCTGATCAAGGAGATGAGGAGTATAAAACGTAAATTCCTGTGGCTCTCGTTGCCCACGACCAGGATGCGCAATCAGCGCAACACCTCCACTGCGATGCACTGCCTCAACCGTCTCCGCCATATCCGCCTTCATTTCGCGATATCCGGCATCCCGAATCATCGCCAATGCGCCTGACCAATCCCTGACATACCCATGTTTCATCAACAACGTCGCACAATCACCTGCCACGCGCAATTCGCCCTTCAACACCTCCTGGCGATGTGGAAAGTGGTAGCCTCGGTGGAGGAGTTCCGCATATACCTCCTGTGCATTGGTTGCCGCCCTCTGAAGCGTCTGCTCGGCAATCGCTCTTAAAGCTTGATTCTGTGGATCAAAACCAAAGCAAAGCACATCCCCCATATTGCCGTGCCATTCTGTACTCATCTCCACGGCTGCCAGGACCGGCACGTGTTTTTGCGCACCCAGTTGTTGCACGCTGGCCACGGTATCAATGCGATCGTGGTCAGTGACGGCAACCAGGCCAAAGCCTTCTTCAGCCAGATAGTCGAAAAGGCGTTCCGCGGACCAGCGTCCATCACTGTAGGTCGTGTGCAACTGTAGATCGATCGCTGTTTCGGATGAGATGTGCAAAAGAGACTCCCTCATTTTTCATCATCTTCGGGGTTATGAGGCGTAAATAAGAGTTCGAAGACTGCGGCTATGTGCGGAAAGGTAGCTTGAAGGCGACGCAGGCGCGCAATTTGCAACTGGTCGATCAGACGAACTCCCTCTGGTGTGGGGACCAGCAGATAGGCTCTGGAATCGTTCGGATCGCCCACGCGATCTACCAGCTTGAGGTCAAAAAGCAGACGCACCTGACGGCTGATTGCGCTCTTATCGATGTTGATGTATTCTACGAGTTCGGCAGCACGTATCGGCGCGCGATGGCGAATCTGCACGAGCAGCACATAGCCAGCGCCATCCAGGTCTGGATGGATTTCGTGGGCATTCTCTCTGATGAGGTCCCGAATGCTCTGGTATATCTTTGGAAAAGCCCGTTCCAGGTTCGTAAACCATTGCAGATCCTGCGTCTCTTCTGTACTGAATGCTTGATCCTGTGCCTCATTGCGGATTGCTGGTTTCACAGGCTCCATCTTTCGTCTGCCTCCTTTCCATGCCATGCCGCGAATAGTAATGGATCGAATGAGAGCCCCATATCTGGCGTTTCGCTGATACCCCTCGTTCCAGTTCGCTTGAGGAAACCAGCTTATCATAGTTGGTTGATATAATCAACTATATCATCCTTGTTTTTATGCTCTTCCGCTGTGCTTCTGGGGAGGTTTCTCATGTCTATCTTATCATGAGAAACCAGCCCCATGACAGTTTCATTGAAAGCTGTTTTAGCCGCCCATCAATCTTTTCCGTTGCCTCCATTTGCATGATAGTATTGACCAATCCATAGACGGTTATCGTGGTCTCGACGTCCTCATGGCCCATCATTTGTTATGCCAATTTTGGATTGACACCCAGACTAATAAGTAAGGTCACAGCATTAAGAAGGCTGCCGCAGAGGATTGATTACAGAAGTTCACCATACCAAGTAATTCCTCCCTGGTATGCCGTTTGTTTGGTTCTGTTTTTTGTATACTTGCCAGTTGGCTGAGCGGAATGCGGCTGAAGCCTCTGAGCATATGGTTGCGCCTGGGGTTTGTTAACGCCTCCAAAAGGTTTTCTAACATTCCTGTAGTACCCGCACGATTGCTTACGAGAGGGCTGTCCGGGATATTTTTTCGATCTCGCTCACGCATGGGTTTAAAAAGAAAGCGTTTGGTCAACATCAAATGCGAAGAGGCAACTCTGCCGTTAGCTTGCATCAATAAGAAGTAAGGAATAACGCACGGATAATCGTCCGCCATTTGCAGGAGCTGAGAAGGGCTGCCATTGGCGAAGATAGCAGAATCGATGCCTATAAGGCTTCCCAGCAGAGAGGGGATGCTGGGCAACCTCATAGCCTCTTCCAACGTGTTTCTTTCAGACGCTAAAAGTGCCGGAAAAATTCCATACACATGTTTCGTATAACCGGCGAACTGGTAACCGAGATAAAAATCCCTTTTTATAAACTCAGGATCCTGTGCGCCGCTTGGCGGTGAGTCTCCAGCAGTCCAGTGGATAGCGAATTGACGGAGAATATCCATGAAATGCGCTGTTTCAAAGATGTACTGATCGATTTCGTTTTTTGTAGTAAACTCCAGATTGATCTGGTGCACCGCATCCAATAGTTTCGTTGCCAGGATCGCTGCCTCTAGCGCATGAGAACTATTGACCTGGACTGATCCCGACACGATTGGATACAGCAACTCGTTCACAATAGCTTCCAACGCCTCCGCTTTTTTTAGCAGGACCAGGAACAGTTCTTCTCCCTGGTTACCAGTGTAAGTCCGCACAACATTCCTAGCAAAGACGGAATGGTTATACCCCAGGACTTGACCTTGCCACTTAACTTCTATTGTGGGCACGTTCCAGCGCACCAGCGAAGCATACGTGTCTCGAGGCGGATGCCCCGTATTTGTGCGTTGTGCAAGCCGCCTCATATAGTCCAGGAATGGGATTTTGTCCTGCGATGCAACCAGCGACAAGAAGCTGTTTTGAGGCGTGTGGAGTAGCTCAAGGTCAGCCTCCTGCCGATGCCTGCCAACAGAAGCTCCAAGCAATCCGATATCGACCACCAGTTGCTTTGCCTGTAATGGCGTCAGTTCTTCTGGTATTGGAGCGGCGTGAAGTATCTGGTGGTTTGCACGAACAACCAGGTCTTCAACGGTAAGATGCTTATCCAGGACAGCACGGTTCAGCCGGGGAAGTTCTACCACTATCCAGTTGTCAATCTGCTCTACTCTATTTTGCATGATTCATGTGATCCTTAGATAGCCATCAAGTAACAGAAAAAGAAAAATCGGCCAGAGAAGCCTTTCGACTACCAAAAGGCTTCCCTCAATTCCTGTGTTCCTACCATGGAACAAAAGTCTATGGTACGCTGATCCCAGCGTCAGAATGGCACGAGTTACTCGTGACAGACTACTGGCTGATCGAGAGTTGCTCTGCGATAAAGGCGAGCGCGATCTCTGCCACGTCACGCCAGCCATGGTCAATGGTGAGCGAGTGTCCACGGTCCAGGATTTCGCGGAACTCCGTGACTGCGGGATTTTGTTGTTGTAACTTGTAAGCTGCCCTGACGACTGCCAATGGAACCGTGTGGTCTTTCTCTCCCGCTATGAGCAAGAGTGGCCCCCGTTCAGGATTGCGGGTGTTGACCTGGTCTTCCGTCCACGGGTTCAGGTTTGCGGCAGCGGCCTGGAAGACAGGTGTGCCGGAGCCTGGGACCGCGTACCGGTCGTAGAGCTGGCGGGCTTCCTCTTCCAGGAGCACGTTGGTAAAGCCATAGCGGAACTGCTCGTAGGTCAGTGCGACGGCCCGGTGATAGTTGAGGGGATTCGAGAGGACCGGCGCACCAGACTTGAGTTCGGAGAGCGGCACGGGCAGGACGCCACGGAACCCGGCCGGGTCGATGGCAACCGTCACCGCCGAAAGACTATTGTCGGCCAGTTGTTGAGCGATGAGGCCGCCAAAGGAATGGCCGACCACCGCGGGCTTCCTCTTGAGCTGACTAAGAACCTGAGTATAGTAATCGGTGACCTGTTTAATCCGCTTGTGCGCAAAAACTTCCGGGTTCTCATTGGCCTCTGCGACGGTCTTCGGATCGTCGGGCCAGCCTGGTGCGAGCGTTGTGTAGCCCCGTTCTTCGAAGAACTCGCGCCAGTTGTCCCAGCTGGATGCCAGCAGATAGAGGCCGTGCACGAAGACGACTGGCTGCAATCCCGAGGCGTTGGCGCGGTCGATTTCTTGCTGTTCATGGGGCATGAGATGTGTCATGTCATCCTCCTTTGGTGGGTCAGCAGACTGTGTTTCACTGGATGAGAAGTAGTCCTCCGCTTGATATCCTGTTTTAGCAACAGGAAAAGGAAAGCGATGGGACTATTCCATCAGCGGTGGGCCAGTCACTACCAGACCATACCTGGCCCCAAGCGCGGTGAGCGCTTGTATATCTAACTGCGGAGACAGGTAGAGGGGACGTAGTTCTTCAAAGAACCCTCGCAGACCGCCCGGGAGAAAGGTGACGAGCATCCTTCCTGCCGTTAGGGAGCGCCAGGCATGTGGCACGCCACCTGGAATACGGACAGAGGTTCCAGCCGAGGCGGTAAAGATGTGTTCCCCTAGCTTCACCCGGTAGGTCCCTTCCAGAATATAGAGGAGCTCCTCTTGCTGATGAGTATGTTCGGGTGGTCCTATCTGGGGAAGTGTAATGGTCACCGCCTGATCGTAGAGCCCGTTGGTCGTTTCCGCCGTAGCTTTCCAGATCCAGTACTCCCCACTCGCTTCAAATGTCGTCTCTCCTTCACCCGCGTTGAGAACCAGCGATGCAATGTTAGTACCCATAGATGTTTCCTTTCCTTTTCTTTTCTTCGTTCTTTATTTCTTTTGAAAGAAGGTAAGAAGCTGATCTACCAATGCTTGTGGATGCTCTTCAGGTATCCAGTGACCAGAGTTGGCGATCACTCCGCCGGTAACATTCGTGGCGTAGTTGTGTACCTGGGTAAAAACTGCCTCTCCGAGACTGTGGTCCGCTCCGAGCGCAAGCACTGGCATCTGCAACTTCTTTTTTCCATAGATTTTGATCTGCTCTACATCCGTTTGAAAGGAACTGAAGTAGCTGATATAAGCATGCAGATGTGCAGGATCTTGCCAGTTGTGCGCATAGAGTGCGATTTCCGCTGGCGTGATGCTCCCCTGAACCTGAACAGGAACGCTGTTCTGGAAAAACTGAGTTAAAAAGGTTGCTTCCTGTCCCTGGATGAGTTTTTCAGGCATCTGCGGAGTACTGAAAAAGCCGAACCACCAGACGCCGGGTCCATTGGCAGTCAGTGCTGGAAGTGTGTAGATACTTGCATCAGGGATTGGCGCTTCCAGCAGCGCCAGGTGTTTCACATCGCCGGGATAGAGCGCTGCATACGCATAAGCGACCATCAGTCCGATATCATGACCGACCAGGTTGATGGGCCCAAGACCGAGTTGCGAGACAAGTCCATGAATATCCCTGGCCATCGTTGCCTTGTCATACCCCGTCGGTGGCGCGTCTGTCTGGCCTGCCCCCCGCATGTCAGGCGCAATCACCCGGTAATGTCTGGCGAGATCGGGAAGCACTTTATGCCATGCGTACCAGGTTTCTGGAAACCCGTGGAGCAGTACCAATGGCTGTCCCTTTCCACCGCTGACATAATGCATACGAATGCCATTGGTCATGGCGAAACCTTCAGTAAAGCCCTCTGGCAGAAGAGAGGACTCCTTCTGAGCCTGAGCAAGCGAAGTGTGACCTGTTTGCTGAGCGTATACAATGGAGGCGAAACTGCCCGCGAACAGCACGAGACTGAAAAGCAAAACCAGCGTGAGTTGCCCTTTCCAGTGCCAGCCCATTCCTCCAGACATAAACGCGACGTTTGTGAGCCACCCTCGTTGCATGTGCTGCTGATGTTCATCCGAGTTCTTGCTTGTTCTCTTCTTCCTTCTCTGGTGAGAGGGATCTGTATTCATAAAAATATCTCTCGTTTTCTTCTCTGGTGGCAATTAGGACAGCATGCGCTTGCAAAATCTCTTGCGACGACCCCGATTGCGTCAGCTGCCGCACGCGCAAGCGCATGAAGCGTGTAGAAAGCGAATTATTGGCGATACCCGATGGGCGCATTCACCAGGCCATTGATGATTTATCGGGGCTGGCTGATTGAAAAAGGGGAGTGCTTTCTGGACGGTGAAAGACGCCCCTTTCAGCTATGCATATCGCCGTTTGTATCGTGAGAACGTTGGAAAGGTTTCAAAAAATTGAGGGCAACTTATGATTCGATGAGCGTGACACTGTAATTGAAACTCGTTCCTGTGACATCATAGATGGCAATGCCGGAGCCTGGCGTATAGGTGATATACCTGTCTCCTGCGATACTGGCTCCTGCCACCGCTTGCACATGAGGACGCACAAGACGACCAGATGGGATGCTTTCACCTTGTCCGTTTAAAGCATCCATGTCGAGGCTTCGCCTTTGATCAACAGGATAGTCCCCACTGTTCGCTTGTGTCCAACCCTGGGTTCCGTCATCATTTACCCACTCGATCCAAAAATTCATAACCATACCTGCATTGTTGATACAAACAATGGTTTGTGCCATAAGGATGTCTCCTTTTCTTCCATCTGATCTTCACCTATGAACATTACAAGCCAATCTCCATAGTTTCGTTAAAAGATCAGGCTTCTTTTGTCAGAAGCATCTTCTTCTTTGGAAAGAATACACTTTTGCGTTTCTTTTTCAGAGATCGTGAGCGATCTTCGACCCAACATTTTCCATCGTTTTGCAAGGGGAAAAGCAGTATTGCAGGGAGCTCATAACGTATCGTATACTATCCAACGTATCATCTACTATCCAGTATTGTCTCTTATATGATGAAATATTCATTTAAAAGCTTCCAACCGCAGGGGTCGGTGAGAGGGAAACGCCATGCAGAGAAACGAGCAGTTGCGTCGGCAACGCATCAAGCGCAACTGGCGACAGCAAGATCTGGCAGATCAGTTAGGCGTCACCGTCGTCACAATCCAGCGCTGGGAACGAGGCTCCCAGCAACCCAGCGCCTATTACCGCATCAAACTCTGTACCCTCTTTGGGCTCAGTTCCCAGGAGTTAGGATTGAGCGATGGCTTCCCATCGGAGAGTGCCACCTCAGATGTGGCACCGGAGAGAAACGATCTCTCGGAGCAGACGCCGCTTTGGACTGTGCCATATGCACGTAATCCTCACTTTACCGGACGCGACGACGTGCTTCAGCAACTTGGGCACCTGTTCGCTGCAAAGCAGCCAGGCGAACCGATGAATATTCAGCAGGCAGTTCTGACGCAAACGCAGGCTATTTCGGGACTGGGTGGTATTGGCAAGACGCAAATCGCCATCGAATATGCGTATCGGGCACGGATGCAAGGACGCTATCGCCATACCATTTGGATCTCTGCGGCAAACGAAGAGACGATCCTGACCAGTTTTGTCGAACTCGCTCGTCTGGTCATGCCCACTCTTGTGAAGGATGAGACCAATCAGCGCACCATCGTGACGGCTCTCTTGCGCTGGTTGGAACAGTGTACGCAGCCCTGGCTGCTGATTTTTGACAACGCCGATGATCTTGACCTGGTGCAACCCTATCTCCCTCACCAGGGCAACGGGCACATGCTCCTCACGACGAGGGCCAGCGCAGTTGGCGCGCTGGCTTCATCCATTGAAGTCGATCTCATGGGAATACTGGAGGGAACCTATCTCCTACTGCGGCGTGCGCGCCGGTTTTCTGCCGAGTCACCAGAGATGATGGACGACGCGATCAATCTGGTCATTGCCCTCGCCCAATTTCCTCTCGCCATCGATCAGGCAGGTGCCTACATTGAAGAGACCGGATGCACGCTGAGGGACTACCTTCAGCTTTATCAGACGCATCGTCACGCGCTTCTGGCGCGGCGCGGCAGGCAGGCCACCGGCTATCCAGAGTCCGTTGCCACGACCTGGTCTCTCTCCTTTAAGCGCGTCGAAGAGCAGAATCCTGCTGCCACGGAGTTCTTGCGCATCTGTGCCTTCCTCGCTCCAGACCACATTCCAGAAGAACTCCTTACGAAAGGTGCTCCCCAGTGGCCTCCGACGTTGCGTGAAACGGTGACGAATCCCCTTCGCTTCAACGAGATGCTCGAAGCGCTGCTGGCCTTTTCCCTGGTGAAGCGTCTCGCGGAGGACCGGATGCTGAGTCTCCACCGCCTGGTGCAGGCTGTCCAGATAGATCATATGGAAGTCGAGGCACAGCGCACCTGGAGCGAGCGGGTGGTGCGCGCCCTGGAGACGACCTTCCCTGCTGATCCGAAAAATGTGGATAGCTGGCCTCAGTGTCTGCGCTACCTGGAACAGGCGCAGGTCTGCGATGCATTGATCCAGTCTCATCAGCTTCAACTACCCGAGGCCGCTGATCTCCTCGATCGAACAGGGACCTACCTTCATGAGCATGCACTGTATGAACAGGCGGAGTCACTCTACTTGCATGCTCTTTCGATCCGTGAGCAGCACTTTGGCCCTGACCATCCTCGCGCCGCTGACTCCTTGAGCAATCTGGGAGTGCTCTATCGAGACTGTGGTCGCTATAAAGAGGTCGAGCCGTTGTACCTGCGTGTACTGGCGATCCGTGAACAACAGGGTGATCCTGACGATCTTGCTCTTGCGGATGCCCTCAACAATCTGGCAAACATCTATGAATCATACAGGCTCCCTCAGAAAGCAGAGCCGCTCTACTTGCGCGCGCTGACGATCCGCGAACACCATCTTGGTCCCGATCATCCCCAGATGGCAGCCAGTCTTCACGGTCTGGGAAACCTTTACTGGTCTCAGGGGCGATATGAGGAAGCAATGCCATTCTATCAACGTGCCCTTGCGATCCGTGAGCAGCACCTTGGTCCTGACCACCTCCATACTGCGGCCACTCTCAATAATATAGCTAACATCTATTACAATCAGGGGCGATATGAGGAAGCAGAGCCACTCTATCTACGTGCCCATGCAATCCGTGAACAACACTTTGGTTCTGACCATCCCCATACTGCGGCCACTCTGAATAACTTAGGCATCTTCTTTACTGCTCAAGGAAGATATAAGGAAGCAGAGCCATTCCATCAACGCGCCCTTGCGATCCGTGAGCAGCACTTTGGCCCTGACCATCCTCACACGGCTGACTCCCTGGGCAACCTGAGTATCCTCTATCACGAATGGGGGAAGAATGCTCAGGCTGAAGCTCTGGTCCTGCGTGCGCTCTCCATCCACGAAGATCATCTTGGTCCGGAACATCCCTATACGGCTGAAGATCTGGGAACTTTAGCAAGTATCTATCGAGATCAGGGGAAAGAGGCAGAGGCGGAGTCGCTGTTTCTTCGTGCCTTGAAGATTTGTGAAGCCACGCTTGCCCCTACCGATTTGCAGTTTTCCAGGACCTTGCATGCGTTCGCGCTGTTGCGTCAAGCTCAGGGGCGCAATCACGATGCACACGCTCTCTACAAGCGAGCGCTGGCGGCCCGAACACACGTGCTAGGGGTAATACATCCCCTGACCATCGACACCCGTGAACATCTGGAGGCCCTGTTAAGCGACATGGGTCGCGCCGAGGAAGCCAGGCAACTGGAGGGAACACAACCAGAAACTATGAATCCCTTGAGAGAGCGTACTTTTACCAGCAGTAGAGAGGGATCAACAGTGGTAGCCCATGTAACGGGCGATGTCCTTCCTGCGTGCCCTCAGTGTCAGCAAACGACGGCAGTCCTCAAAAGTGGAAAAAATCGGTCGGGGAGTCTGCGATTCCACTGCCGTGTGTGTCGGCTGTACTTCACCCCTCAGCCAGGTATGCGGAAACCTGACCAGGTGCGAAAAGCCGAGGCCCTCGCGCTTGCCAAACAAGGTATAAGTTATCGTCGCATTGCTCGCCAACTGGGAGTGCATCATCAAACCGTGAGCGCGTGGATCAGCACTCCTGGCACGTCTGGAGCAGAATGAAGTTTCTCATGTCTATCTTATCATGAGGAACCAGGCCCATGACAGTTTCATTGACAGTTGCCAGCTCTAAGAAAGCTGTTTTAGCCGCCCATCAATCTTCTCCGTTGCCACCATTTGCATGATAGTATTGACCAATCCATAGACGGTCATCGTGGTCTCGATATCCTCGTGGCCCATCATTTGTTGTACCAATTTTGGATTGACGCAAGACGAATTAAGAGACGTGGATGAAAAGTTACAGGTTGAGGGAGAAGCACTCATCCCCCATATGGTAGAATTTATACAAGAAACGGGACCCTTTTTCTCTGTAGTTGGTTGATATAATCAACTATGTATGATATAGTTGATTATATCAACCAAATGCAAACAGGTAAATCGACCGGTTTTGCTTCTGCGAGATGCAGGGAATGCAATGGAGAGGTCCATGTCCCGGGCGCACATCCCTTCGCTGAATGTGCTGAAGAAGGTCCGGTGAGTCGTCCCCCCATGCTGTGGTACCTCCGATGATAGGAGTGACGAAATCATTATTGACCAGGAGAGACATCGGGAAGCTCTTCTTCTCACCACTTTGAGAGATCGTCGGGATACCTTTTTGTCTTTGGACGAGAAATGGAAACGGCCTTTTTTACCTTGTGCTGTATTTAATAGAAATGTTTTCTTTTTTATCTTGTGCTGTATTTAATAAAAATGTTTTCATTGTGGAAATCCAGACCCCGGTGGTATCGAGAGAAACCAGCCAGCAACGTTGCAAGGGAATGATTTGGGAAATTTGAAAGGAATATTACTGCGTGTCACAAGCTCAACTCACAACCACACAAACAAAGATCCCACGAAGATTGCAGCCACCTGGACCCCATTACAAATGGATAGCCCTCTCCAATACCACGCTGGGTATGTTGATGGCGACTATCAACTCCAGTATCGTGCTGATCTCGCTGCCTGCGATCTTTAACGGGATCGGCATTAATCCCCTGGGGGCGGGCGAAACGAACTATCTGCTCTGGATGCTGATGGGCTATATGTTGCTTACCGCGACACTGGTCGTCTCGCTGGGGCGTATTTCGGATATGTTCGGCCGTGTTCGCTTATATAATCTGGGATTCGCTATTTTTAGCCTGGGGAGCATCCTGCTCTATATCACTCCTGGCCGCGGAAACGGAGCTGCGATCATGATGATCGCCTTTCGTCTGGTACAGGCGGTAGGTGGCAGTTTCCTGATGGCCAATAGTACTCCTATTCTGATGGATGCCTTCCCTGTGAAACAGCGCGGCATGGCCATGGGCATCAATCAGCTGGCGGTCATTCTCGGCTCGGTCCTCGGCCTGATCCTGGGCGGCATCCTCTCTGCAATTGATTGGCGGCTGGTCTTTCTGGTCAGTGTGCCGGTGGGTGTCGCGGGAACGATCTGGGCGTTTCTGATGCTGCGTGAGACCACGCAGGGCAATGCGCACCAGAAGATTGACTGGTTTGGCAATATCACCTTCTTCCTGGGCCTGACGATCGCGCTGATCGGTATGACGTATGGCCTGGAGCCATATGGTTCAAGCGCGATGGGCTGGGGCAATCCCTTTGTGATTAGCTGCCTGGTGATTGGTGTCGTGTTACTGATCCTCTTCGTCTGGATCGAGATGCGCTCCCGCGCTCCGATGTTCGATCTGCATCTGTTCAAGATTGTCTCATTCGCTGCCGGTAATATCGCGAATTTTTGTGCTGGCCTGGTGCGCGGTGGTTTGCAATTTATGCTGATTATCTGGCTCCAGGGTATCTGGTTGCCGTTGCATGGCTATAACTTCGCAGATACTCCGCTCTGGGCTGGCATTTATATGCTGCCTCTGATGGTCGGTTTTATCGTCATCGGGCCGGTGAGCGGCATTCTCTCGGATAAGCTCGGTCAGCGCCTCTTCGCGACGACTGGTATGAGTATTCAGGCGATTTGTTTTGTGCTGCTGACCCTCTTGCCTGCCAATTTTGACTACATCTGGTTTGCAGTGCTGCTGGCAATCATGGGTCTCGGGCAGGGCATGTTCTCCGCGCCGAATACCACATTATCGATGAACGATGTGCCTTCGGATCGGCGCGGTGTGGGTTCCGGGATGCGCGTGACCTTCATGAATGCGGCCTCGGTGATCAGTATGACGATGTTCTTTAGCATCGTTACAGCCGGTCTGGCGAGTGCCCTGCCCTCGGTACTTTCCAGCGGCCTGCTCAATGTCGGTCTGCCTGCCACTATCGCCAACAGCGTCGCCAAGTTGCCGCCAATCGCAGCGCTCTTCGCAGCCTTTCTGGGCTATAATCCGATGCAGTCCATGCTGCCAGCGGCAGTTCTGCAACAGTTGCCCGCGACGGCACAAAGTACTCTGCTGGGGCAGAGCTTCTTTCCCAACCTGCTCTCATCGCCATTCATGGATGGTATGCGCCTGGCCTTCTACCTGGCCGCTGGGGTTTGCGTCGTTGCTGCGGTCTCCTCGACGGTACGCGGCAAACGCGTGCTGGCAAAAGAGGAGATCGTGGAGGCGGGCACAGATGTTCTGGGTATTGAAGAGAGCATGCCTGCTCCCATCCGGCTCCCGGTAATGCCTCAGCAGGCGACGCAAATGCCTGCTGAAAGCAATGGCCACAATGGTTGGCAGCCAGCAACAGTGTCCGCAACATCTCAGCAGGCAACACAAATGCATGCGCCTCTCGAAAGCAATCACCACAATGGTTGGCAGCCAGCAACCGCACCAGTGATGCCTCAGCAGGCGACGCAAATGCATGCGCCTCTCGAAAGCAATGGTCACAATAGCTGGCTACCCGCAACAGCGCCCGTGACGCCAGCAACCGCATCGATGACGCCAGCATATCAGCCGCAAGCGCAGACGACGGTCTATCCACTACAGAGTCCGGAGGTCCCGCAACAACAGCGGTTCGCTACGGCGGTCAGCCAGTTGCTCGCCGTCGCCAGTGAAGCGAATGTCAGCCTGAATGATATACACATCGAGATTGAACGCCAGAAAGTCGTAGATGAAGAGCGCAAGCGCTATCTCACCGCTGCCGTCAGTCAGTTGCTCACTATCGTCAATCAGTTCAACGTGAGTCTGAGCGAGGTCTACGCCGAGATCGATCGGCAACAAAACCTCCATCTGCAAGCTGTGGAGAGAAGAGAGAAAACGAGGCACGTTCTGGGTCGTGACCCGTACCCTGCTGGCCGAACTCTTGAGTGAGGAAATGCCCTTTTAAGGACAATGTCACGTAGATAAGGGAAATCTCCCCTCAAATCCGTAGCGTCGCCGCTTGTCTGCGACCGGGGGCGATTCTACGAAGGTAGGGTCGATGGGCACCGGGTACAGCCTTATCTACGTGACATTGCTGCTTGTCTGCGACCAATACGCATCAACCTAAGGCAGGGGATGGGCTCTTCGAAATGGCCGGGGGCCGAGGCTACCTCTCCCGATGGTGTGTATCGGAACCACATCGTCTTTGGCATGGGGGCATGTGGTCCCCACCGTCGAAGAAAGGCAGAGGTAGGGGCAGCGGTTTATCCCTGCCCGCGGGCCCCACCGGCCATCTCGCCCCTTAGGTTGATGCGTATTCATTGCAGACAAGCCGCGATGCTACGGATTTGAGGGGAGCTTCCCCTTATTTACGTGACATTGCCCTTTAGGGGCTGCTCTCTACAGAAATGTGTCCCCTTTTTCGATTTGATCCAATAACAGAAAATGAAGTCTATTTATTGGAAGATGAGAAGCATGGGAGAAGGAATACGAAGCGTTTCCTCTCTTGCACTTTCTCAAGAGATCGGGTATAGTCTCCTCCAGAGCAACGAACGCTGCTGAATGCTTTTGCTGAGCATCTGGCGAATGGCGAGCAGCACGAATAATCCAGAAGGGAACCGACGCTTCAGGCAATGGATCGAGCATTTTGGCAAGCCATCACCACGAACAACTTTCACCTCCCTCCCGGTTTTACCCTGGAGCAGCTTACTCCCGAACTTTTAAGCCAGCTCGGCGAAAGTGATCCGGAACTGCGGGACTTCTTTATCTACACGACCCTTGAAAAGTGGATTCAGCGAGGTCTCTACGACTCCGACCAGCTGCGTACGATGATTACGCAGCTCTTGCACAATCTGGCGTCTCACCTGGGAGAAGAGCACGATGATACTGTCCTGCTGCGCTCATTCTCCGCACTCACCCTCTCGGACGTGCTGAAATACGAGCATGCTCACCCCTTTCTCCGCGCTGAAGAGGTTCTGAATATCCTTGAGCAAGCGATTAGCTATCTGATTCGCGAACAGGATCTGCGAGGTTATGTTGAGGGGAAAGGCTGGCTCCATGCCCTGGCTCATGCCGCCGACTTGCTCGGTGTCCTGGCACGCAACCGCTTTGTGCAAAAAGCAGAGCTGGAGCGCATGCTGACGGCTGTCGCTGAAAAGGTGAGTACGCCCACTCCTCATCTCTATCTCACCTTAGAAGAGGAACGGCTGGCCCTGGTTGCTATCTCTGCTTTGACGCGCAACCTGCTTCCCCCCTCCTACTGGCGCTGGTGGTGTAGACAGATGGCGCAGATTGAGGAGAGCATGCAATGGGAAAACATCGTCCACGTTGCCCGGCCCACCGAGATTGCCGCTTACCATAATACCAAAGTTTTCTTGCACGCGCTCTACTTCCAGCTCACGATCGCAGGTTATAAACTTCCAGCCGCGCAAGAGCTTGTCGAGGCAATAATCAAGACGCTCGATCGGCTCGATCCCGGCTTCTATTCTGTAAAGGTGATCAAGATCCTCGATCCCGATCTCAATTTGTGAGCATACCTGCACGTACAAAAAACAGTACAGTGCATATTGATTAACTGAAACCAGGTGCTGAACCATTGGATTCAAAATCTTTCTCAAGATAAATTTGATATTTGCTCTATCGAATGCTAGTTTCGTAGATGATTTAATGATATAATAGTAGCGTTATTGAGAAGTGGTACGCCTATCAAGTAATAATAAATGCGCAATCTTCGTAGACCAGACAATAATAGAGCTTTTCGCAAAAATCGTAGCTATATTACTGGCATAGGAGGCTACACCATGAGAGGGAACACGAAGAAACTCCTCACCGATTTTACGTCTCGTATAACAGAGCAAACGAGAGACTTCACAGGGCGTGAGTGGGTATTCCGATCCGTCAATGATTGGCTTGCTGATCCTGATGGATCGCGCTTCTTTCTGTTGACAGGAGAACCCGGCAGCGGTAAGACAGCTCTTGCCTGCCGACTTGCCCAGATTTCTCAGGGTATTGTTTCCCCTCCCACAGAACTCACACAGCTCACACCTGCCTTTCTGAGCGCCTGGTATCTTTGTTCGGCCAGTGGTAGCTTTTGGATCAGCCCTCACACATTTATCGAATCGCTCGCTTTACAACTGGCAGAGCACTATCCAGTGTATGCGCAGGCACTGGTCGAAGCCAGGGATCAGCATATTCATGTCGAAGTCGAACAACATGTCGGGCAGGGGACACCTATTGGGGTCATCATCAATAATCTCACCATAAGTGCAGATCCATCGCCAGAAGATGTTTTTAACCGCACGATACGAATGCCCCTCGAAGTCCTCTTCCGTAGCGGATTTGATCAGCAAGTTGTTATTCTGGTTGATGCGCTTGACGAAGCTCTCAGCTATAGTGGCAAGGTGAACATAGTCTCCTTACTCGCGCACCTTGACGAGCTGCCGAGGGGAGTCCGCTTTCTTCTGACCAGTCGTCAGGATTCTCGTATCGAGCATGCTTTTCTGGGGGCTGATGAAATGTTGCTCTCTGCCACTCAATATGAGCAATACAATCAGGATGATATCCAACGGTACATCTATTATTGTTTCAGGACGCACCAGGCTCTCACCGGGAAGATTGCCCAACTGGAAACTTCTCTCCTTGCGCAAAGGGTTGCGACAATCCTGCGCAAGGCCGAGGGGAATTTCCTCTATGTTCGCTTCCTCCTCGATGCCGTCGCCAGGGATCAGCGGCAGTTAACCGATCTGGATGGGCTTCCAGAGGGGCTTGACAGATTGTATTTTACATCGCTGGAGCGGGTCGTCAAGCTGGGAGCAGGGGACTGGCATAAGGAATATGCTCCGTTGTTCAACATACTTTCAGTTGCCCAGGAGAATCCCACGCTTGCCCAACTCCAATCATTTATACAGCAGCCTCTGACAACAGTGTTGAAACGGCTTGATGAGTTGTGGCAATTTATCGAGGAGGTAGCGTCTCCAATTTCAGGAGAGACGCGTTACCGTCTTTACCATCAGTCGGTGATTGACTTTTTCCACAGTAAATCATTGGTCACGAAGGAGAAAAAGAATACCTTCTACGTTTCGGCAGAAGAGCAGCATGAGCAGATGGCTGACTGGTGTGCGCGTGGCGATCTTGCGGCCATATGGCAGGATATGACACGCAATGCCGCTGAACAGGGACGACGAGCGTATGCGCGACGCTATTATATCCTTCATCTTTATTTTGGGCATCTCTGGCAAGAATTATTTGCCGTGTTGGATGAAGGAAAATATGGCCGAGCAAAGATCAGCCATGATCCAAGTACGCGCTCCTATGCGCAGGATCTGGAATTGGGACGACAGGCGGCGGCATGGGAGAATTGGCCCCTGAAGGAGGGTTTAGCATACCTGCCCTATCTATGGCGTTATACTCTGCTCAGAAGCAGGCTAGCAAGTCAGGCCGATAACTATCCCGATGAGACATTTCAGCTCCTTCTGCTTTTGAAACAGGAGCAGAAAGCATTGGGCTTGGCCGAGTTGTTGACGGATTCTCGTCGCAAGGCACGCGTACTCTTGCTCATCGCTGAATTTTTGCTGAAGCAGCCTGGGAGAGAAGCCGAAGCTATGCACATGTGCCAGCGTTTCAGGGAAGTCGCCTCGACCCTTGAGGTGGATTCATCTCTTGATATGAGGGAATATGCCCTATCCTGGCTCGTTCAAACTCTGGCAGAAGTGGGAAAGTGGGCACAAGCAGAACAGGTAATCGCTGATATCCGGAAGGATGAGCCGAGGGCACGCGCTTTGACATTATTGGGGCTTGCATTGGCTCGAGAGGGTCAAGGAGAATGGGCGTGGAAGATAGTGCGTGAAGCAGAATCTGTGGTTGCCGGTATGCAGGCAGGTTCCTGGGAGAAGAATGACGCCTTGAAATCTTTGGGGGAAGCTCTGGCGCGGCTACAGCGGTGGGAAGAAGCTGAAAAGGCAATGCGCGCTATTCAACGTCACAGAGAGAAAGTCGATGCCTTGAGTTTGCTCGGACTTCTATTGGCGCGAGGGCATCAGCAGGAGAACGCGCTAAGATTGTGGAATGAAGTAGAAGTATTGATAGAAGGTATGTATTCTGAAAGAGATTGGAAATTACAAATACTGGCGACGTCCTTAGCACAAGCACAGCAGTTCCAGGCAGCAGAGCGCGTAATTGCGAAGATCAAACAGAATGATGCAAAGTCCAGGGCTTTGAGTACGTTGGGGCAAGAGTTAGCTCAAACGAGGCAATTAGCAGGCGCGAAAAAAGCGTGGGAGGAAGCTGAACAGTTAATAGCAGGTGATGGGTCATATGCATTAGCAGCGCTAGGTGATGCATTTATGCAAGGGAATCAGTTGTTGGATGCAGAGCGTGTGCTGGAAAAGATAAAAGAGAAAAGGCCAAAATGTATTGCTTTAAGCAAATTAGCTGTGGCCTTCCTGCAATCTGGTCAGAAACCGCGAGCAACACAGATCTTGAACGCAATAGAGCGAAGTATAATCGGTGCTCAGGACGATTTTAAATATGAAAGAGAGATAGAATTTTTTAGAGAATTTGGCGTGCGCATGGCCAATGTGAAGCAAATGGAGCACGCATTGGAGATATGGCAGAAGACAGAACAGATCATCAGAGCGATGGAAGAAAATGAGCCTTCAAGGAAGCAAGATAGTCTTGCCAGGCTTCGTCTCGTACAGAGCCTGGCTCAGGCTCAGCAATGGGAGCAAGCCAGGCAGGTAATATCAGGTTTTGAAGATATGTGGTTAAAGGTGAGGGGACTAAAAGAACTCAAAGATGTATGGCTGCAAGAGCGGCAGATCGATCAGGCGAGAGCTGTGTGGGAAGAGATCAAACAAGTTATGCCAACGATTCAAGATGAACTAGATCGACAACGGCTTGCAGATATCCTGATGGAGATGCAGGAATGGGATGAGGCAGAGCAAGTAATAAGAGGATTACCTGAGGGAGATCTGACTACTAACCAGGAGACGAAGCTTGTACGGGAATTAGCACAAGCACAACGATGGGAGCAAGCAAAGGCCTTTGTGGTATCTATACAGGATAGCTGGACGCGATCGGTGGTACAGGCGGAGCTAGGAATGGTTTTCACTCAAGCACAGCGATGGGACGAGGCAGAGCAGATAATCCAATCTATCAGGCATCTTCATTGGATATTGAAGGCCTGGAAAGAGTGGGGAAAAGCCTTGACCCAGGCTGGCATGGTGGAACGTGCTCAGAGAGCCTGGGACGAAATGCGATGGCAAATACGCTTTATAGAGTGGGAGCGAGAAAAAGCAGAAAGACTCATTGAATTAGGGCAGACCCTAATAGAGGTGCATCAGTGGGAGAAATCCCAAACGATATGGGATATGGCGGAACAAACAATCACCACTATTGAGGGCAGTAATGAACGTATTATGAAGTTGTTAGAGTTGGGAAGGGTTCTCGCGCATGCTCAGCAATGGGAAAGAATGCAGCGTGTCTGTGATGCAATGGAACGAGAAATCGAACCGTTGGCTGCGGACATAAGGGATGCCTGGGAGAGAGATCGGTATCTGGGTTATTTAGCTGAGATTCTTGTGCTTGCGCAACGTTGGGAGGAGGCGGAACGAGTGATTGCGCGCACTCAGGACATTGATGAAGATGAAAGAAAAGAGGCTCTGAAAATTGAAAATGAAAAAGTGCTTCTGGAAGCAGAACGAGAGGGCGTCACAAAAATTCTCTATTCATCAGAAAATCCGAGAACGACAGCTTTAGCAAGGCTGGGAGTAGCCCTGAGCCAGGCCCACCAATGGGAAGAAGCCGGGCGTGTGATTGCAGGTATTCGGGATAGGGAAAAGAAGGCCGGTGCTTTAGCTGAGTTGGGGAAGGCACTCATTCAAGAACAGAGATGGGAAGAAGCCGAGCGTGTGAGCGCAGGTATTCAAGATAGTGCTAAGAGAGCCAGCACATTGGTCGCGTTGGTGCAAGCTTTGGCCCGGGAACACAAATGGCAGGAAGCCGAGCAGGTACTGGAGAACACTCGATCTGATACAAGCGAATTGGCCCAATTGAAGAATGCTCTGGGACAGGCATTGGTCCTGGCCGGGCGGTGGGAAGAAGCCGAACGTGTCGCAGGTGAGGAAAAAACGGTCTTAATAAGTATTGCCAACCATCTCGCCAGCACAGGTGAGCATGAACATCTGCTACATTTTGTACAGCGCGCATGGATACAGGTGACTACCCGGGAGAATGCTCTGAATCTCTTCCCTCTTGCTTACGGGCTTCTTGCTCACGAGCCGGAGATGGGCGGCGCTCTCTTTGAAGCGTTCACCTGGTCCGATAATTTCTTACAGGTGTAGAATGGTGTATTTCATATAGCCTTGAGTCGTGATGGACGCGAAAATAAAATAAGGAGCGATAAAAAGGAGACTGGTAAGGATGCCTGCAAAAGTTTTCTATGCTTATGCCCACGCTGATGAGCGGTTTCGTCAAGAGTTAGAAATGCACCTGAGCCCGTTACGGCGGCAGGGTCTTATTGCGGAATGGCATGATCGTCAGATTCGCCCCGGAGCTGATTGGAAGCGGGTCCTTGATGAACAGTTGAATACTGCTTCGGTGATTCTCTTGCTGATTAGCCCGGACTTTCTGGCGTCCGATTACCTTGGCATTGAGACGCAGCGAGCGTTAGAGCGTCACAGCGAAGAGAACATCCACGTTATTCCTATCTTGCTCCGTCCGGTTGATCTGCAAAGGACGCCATTTGCCCATCTCCAAATTTTGCCACGGAACTCCATCGCTATTACCTCATGGGTGAGCCAGGATGAAGCCTTTCGCGAGGTTGCTCAAGATATTCGTTTGTTGATCGAAGGCCAGAACTTAGAGCTATCCGCACCACCTTCTTCATTGCCAGCAGAAGCAACTGCTCACGCTCATTCATCTCTTCCCCCCTCTCCAGGTGTACCTCAGACCGGGCCACATGTGAAAGTTGTGCAGATGGCAGGAACGGTTGAAGGGAGCATGTCAGGGGTTCGGATAGGAACGGTAAAAAAGGGTGTTCTGCACGTTGAGCAAGAAGCGACGGAGGCCAAAAAGATGATGGGTGTGAAGGCGGGAAGCGTACAGGGAGGGGACATCTTTGTTCGGCAAAACGTAGGAACGGTAAACGAATCGGGTGAAGTGACGGGGATGAGTACTGATGAACTGGGCTGAAGAAGTTTCTTTCCCAAATCCATTTGTTGCTGATGGCCACTTTTAGCGTTGAACGAGGAGTGTATGCTCGAGCAAAACAGAGCTTCGTTTTTCAGCAATATTACCACGCTTGCAACTCATACTACACATTTCATTGGTCGTGAGTGGGTATTCCAGGCCATAAATGATTGGCTTGCGGATACCCGTGGAGCGCGCTTTTTTCTGCTTACCGGAGAGCCCGGGTGCGGCAAAACGGCGATTGCCAGCAGGCTCACCCAGTTTTCGCTCGGTACAGCTCCCAGGCTTGTTGTAGAATGTATCATGCAAATTGCAACTGGAAAGATGTCTTCGTTCCAGTCACAATTCGTATAAGCAGTTTTGTGCCAAATTCAATCACAAGGCAGAGAAAGTCGACCCTATTGCCTTCTGTCCCCAGACACTGACAAATTGCCAGAACGCACTAAAGTTTGGGGCATAGAACTCGCGTCGAGCCTGCTCCCAGAGCATCTGCCACTTCTCATCAGTGACCGTTCCGCTACTTACCAGATGGGGTCGCATGAGCGTATAGCCAGTTTCGAAGTTTTGACGGACCACCGACCATGCCGATGCATCTATCGACCAATCGACGGCGTGAGCCTGCATCTGCACCTGTTCACATGCCGCATGGCGTAGGAACTGTGGCAAACGGATGGTCACCCCCATATCTGCTTGATCGAAACTTCTGTTCGTGTGATAGCAATGCTGCAAGAGAATATTCTGCAATTCCTCAAAGGCGGGACTGGTGGTCCTTGCTGAACGATCACTTTCGGTAAAACGCAGTGTCCCTCCAGGGCGAAGCAGACGCAGGCACTCTTGTATCAGGCGGGGCCAATCCTTTTTGAAGAGAAAACTCCCAAGAAAGCGAGCATTGATACAATCGAAGGTGTTGTCGGGAAATTCGAGCGGAAGGGAACGCAAGTCGATGCGCTGAAAGGCGAGGTTCTCAAGATGCTGGATCGCGGTAAGCGATTGGGCATAGCTGATCATCTTGTGACTGAAATCGATGCCGATGACCTGCAATGAGGGATACTGAAAAGCTACCTCCTGCGCCCATCCGCCAGGACCACAGGCAAGATCAAGAATGACCTTGCCATCCTCGGGCTCGAAATCAGGCGGCAGCAAGCTTCCCATCGCTTTTGTGGCGATACGATCCTGGTCGATCAGACGCGCCATCTCCGCGCCGCTCTCTGCATCGATGAGATACGTATTGTTATCCTTCTCCAAGGTGTTATCTTTCTTTGTAAATAGATAATTACAAATATATTGTGTGTGAAATCATAGTAAGTATAGCGAGACGAGAAAGCGAAGTAAAGACGTAAATGCGATGATTAAATGACGTATCCAGTTGGTGAATTAGAGACAGAAAGAATGTGGTAGAAGCCGCTCTTAAGCGGTGGGGCTTGCCGTGCTCAGACAAGCAAACAGGGGAGAGAAAAGCCAACAGAACCCGCATCAGCACTTCTGGTGCGGGTTCTGTCGTGTCTGACGTTCCACCCTTCATTTGGGAAGAGCGACTACAAGAGGCCAGGTGCGCCATCAGGAGATATACAGGATCGTCTTCCCCGCGATACGACGATCCAGAAGGCTCTGATTTCGTTAAGATCACACTGATAGACCAACTGTAGAAAAATTCTTAGCGTAAGTTGAACATGCAGGGATATGAACCTACTCCAGGTAGTCTACCAGGTCTGTATGGGGTCAAATGGCTTTGTCTGTTCTGCGGGCAACAGCAGGTGTTCCGTACACACAGCACGATATCGATCATTCGGACGCAACCCCTCGGGTAGAAGGTCAGGTAAGGTCTCCATGTCAAATGCTCTGTTGTCACGTACATCATAGATTTGACTATTGCGGGCTACACGTCCGCATTTTGGATCGCGTTCCCCATTCACTGGATATTCACACTTGGCCGTACAAACGACCACTTTTGCGCCATATCTACGGGCATCTATCACCAGGCCAAACTGATTGCCGCTTGCTCCTTGATCAAGTCCTGCCGCATACACTCGCTCAATACCAGCCAAAGCCCACCGTCCCATGATTTCACGATAGAGGCCTGTTATTGGCCGCCGCCGATGATCAAAGCCAAACATGAACCACTCTTCCAGAAAAATAGTTTTAATGCCGCGCGGCACAAGCTCCTCAATCGGAATATCACCAAGCGATTCTACGGTTGTACAGTTTGGAGTGAGAGCCGCATGTGCACTCACTACATAGCCACGAGGAGCTATAACCACGTCTCGAACATCCACTCCCGGCCTATATGCCTCATAAGGAATACCGAGGTGAGTAAGTTCGCCCATCTTGCCATAGAGTCGCGTCGTTTTACCAGCACCCATAGGCCCAGTATAAACGGTTACTTCCGGCAGCACCCTCATCATTAATAAGAACCTGACTACTCAAAATTCAGAGCTTTCGCATCTGTTATCTGCAAAATTGCAAAGTCTTTACAGTATTAACCATAAGAAAATGCAGCTCTGCCGATGTTGCGACCCGTCAGGCTGCCTCTTTCTCCATGATCAATGGAGCTACTGATCAAAACCAGTACGCGTAGTATATCACCTCAAAGATGAAATACCTACCTGTGCTGACTACTTCGGTTATCCTTTCTAAAATATGTCAATCTTTGCTCACTTTAAGCAAGATAGTATAACATGGATAAACCAGAAATAGCAGTATGAGTGTATTAAACGAGCACCTGCTATAGGAGGCAATGGACAAAGTGGTGGGCGTGCCAGACGGAAGTCCACTCCCTACTACCGCTTATATTCCACGAGATGCTCATGTAGGGCTGCGCCATCCCTCACGAGCGTCTCGTCGGCAGGAAGCCGTCTGGGAAGCCATTGTAATGAGCTATATAATTTGCTATTTACACTTTCGTGCTCAGCAAGCTCACTATCAGCATGTGTACGAATCTGGTGAGCACGATCGTAGAGACTGTTAGCTATTGGATAGTAAGGCTATTGGCTGTTAACAGATCTTTTTGCATCTCTTTCGATGGCGGCCTGACGTTGCTGAATCGCGCGCAGGCGCTGAGCGTCAAACTTCAAACGCCGATCATACGTATAGAGACCATTTTGTTCGATCGAGACATCCGTCAATTGTGTGTAGCAGTAGCCAAACATGTACGGATTGTCGAGAAGCGTGTCGCAGAGCGCCGCAAAGCGGCGATAGAACTCCTCTTCTGAATCTGGAGCCTGGCCATATCCCCAACTATTTGCACGATTCTCATCTGGCTGCGTATCGGTACTCCACCAGATGCCACCGAATTCGCTGACGAAATACGGTTGCTGGTTATAGGCTACCTGTCCAACGGCATGAGGATTGGTAAACACCTGTCCCTGATCCATGTGCGCGTGACGCTCCTTAAAAAGCGCGAAATCCTGCCAGAAATCAGGTTTCACCAGGTAATCATGGGAATCGTAGACGTCAGTTTCTAGCACACGATGGATATAGCCCGATGTATCGAGGACTGGCCTGCTGCGGTCAAGGGCTTTGGCGGCCAGAAACATCGCACGTGTGATGTCGTCGAGATTCGTCGTCTGATCAGTGTATTCATAGCTGGTATCACGCGCTGTCTCATTCAGGCCACACCAGCCAATAATCGCGGGATGGGAATAATCGCGTTCCAGCGCTTCCAGCCATTGTGCCACAAATGTGGGTGAATAGTCTCTGGTTTTTCCTGCAAGCAAGCTTATTTGCCCCCAGTCAGGAAATTCTCCCCATACCAGATAGCCCATACGATCTGCGTGATACAAAAAACGCTCTTCAAAAACTTTCTGGTGCAAACGTGCGCCGTTGAAGCCCACATCTATGCTGCGCTGGATATCCCGCACGAGTTCCTCGTCGCTAGAAGCGGTCAGGATACCATCGGGATAGTATCCCTGATCCAGCACGAGACGCTGAAAGATAATCTGGCCGTTGAGCTTGATCGCACACCCATCGAGGGCCACACTACGCAGGCCCGCATAACTCTGCGCATGATCAATGACCGTACCAGTTTCATCGCGCAATTCAATCTCCAGATCATAAAGGTATGGATCATCGGGAGACCAGAGGCGGCGATGCTGCTCAGGCACAGGCAGATCCAGATGAGGGGTCAGATCGAGATCGGCGGCGCATTCTGCTTCAGCAATGATTTGTTTTTGACTCAGGAGCCTGACATGCAAGCGCAGGCCGGGATGGTTATTGGTGATGGGCTGCTCCAGGTGAAAGACGTTTTGCGCAACATCTGGCGTGATGCGTGGGCGTTTCAGCGCGTAGACTGGCACAGGTTCCAGCCAGACCGTCTGCCAGATGCCGGTGGTGCGGGTATAAAAGCAGGCATAATCGGCATATTTTTGCGCCTGTTTGCCGCGTGGTTGGGGCAAATGATGATCATCGCGTGCCCGCACCACAATGGTCACGGATTGGCCTGCCCGTGTTCCCAGGTTGCAGGTGAAGGGCGTAAAGCCTCCCCGGTGGCGTCCCACTTCTTGTCCGTCGACCCATACGGTTGTGTCATAGTCGACCGCCTGAAAATGGAGCAGTACGGATTGACCAGCCCACTCTTCAGGGATGGTGACCTGGCGACGATACCAGACTGCATTCAAAAAGTCGCGGTTCTCGATTCCTGAAAGGGAAGATTCTGGACAAAAAGGCACGGTAATGCGATCATGGAGATCGCGTTCCAGGAGACCACGTTGCAGACCGCTATCCCCCTGGTCAATTTCAAATTGCCACTCGCCATTGAGGCAGAGCCAGCGAGAACGAACAAACTGAGGCCGTGGATATTCAGCACGCGGAAGCGACATTACTTCCTCCTTTGCAAAAGCAACAAATAGACAGTAACAGGTAGTGGGATCATAGCAGAATTCTAGCGAGAGGACTATGGTTGAGAACAACATCGACCTTTGTGAAACACACATCATTGGTGATCAGACGCGTGAATACATTGTTGGGGAACAGGCGCGGTCAGCCTTAGAGCGGTATCATATCATGCTGGCGGGTATTTCCTACGCACAGGTGCCATTTGCTTTCGTGCGTCATCGTCCGGCGATCAGTCAAATCCTGGTGAGCCTTGAGGGATGGGGGGAAGTTTTTCTCGATGGAGAATGGTTTCCCTGCGGACCCGGCCAGGTTTATCTTACACCAGCTGCTGTTTCGCATGCCTACCGTGCTCGCTCGAACGCTGATTGGAAGATCTGCTGGGTTATCTACCATGGCGAACAGAGTACGCTCCCCATCATTTCTCTAGAACGTCCAACCCTCTTATCCCTCGATACGCCAGAACTGGTACTCGCCATCGAGGGAATCTACCACGAGTCACTGAGCCAGGCAGAATGGACGGTCCTCTCTCAATGGGCCTATTTGATCGATACCTACGTGCAACGGATCATCAGGCAGAAAGCCGAAGATCAGCGTCTGCTTGCATTGTGGAAACTGGTCGATGCCAGGCTGGCCCATCGCTGGAGTAATCAAGAACTGGCGACTCTGGCCGGAATGAGCTGCGAACACTTGAGGCGACTCTGTCAGCAGCAATATGGATGTAGTCCGATGAGACGGGTGACCGCGCTTCGTATGCAGCGCGCGATGGCCCTGCTGATCAGTGAGAACGCGACCATTGAGGGGATTGCGTGGCGTGTTGGTTATGAAAATCCTTTTGCCTTCAGTACCGCATTCAAACGCTATACAGGCGTGGCTCCGCTTCTCTATCGCAAACAATACGCTTGTGCTGCAAGAAATGTAAATGGTGTTGTTGCTGGATCAGGTGGTGACAGCATGAATGGATAGTTGTTCATGCTGCCTGTCGTAGGTTCGCCATGATCCAGCTCCGAATGGTCAATGCGCCTGACACGTTTCCAACGTTACAGTTTGTTGTCATTAAGCGGGCGTTGGAGGCGCGTGACCTGTTAGACGCCCTCTTGAACCTGGATGATTTCATCGGCTTCAAGGCCGTGGGCTTCGCGGTGGACCGTTGCAGCGGCCTCTTTGTTGGGAGCCTCGACCAGACAGAAAACCTTGCCACTGCCCTCATCAAACCAATACTTCAGGTACTTGACGCCGTGCTTTTCCTGTGTCTGTAGATCTGCCTCGTGTGCGTGTTTTACTGCATCTGCGGTCAACCCCTCGACTTTATGATGGATGTCCATATAAAGAGGCATGATATTTCTCCTTCTGTGCGTGTAACAACAATCAATAAACATGCGTTACTTCCCACATCGGGGAGTTACCTCTATTAGACTTTCGGTTTCCCTATATTGGATAGCTTGATTTATCGCTCTTTTGGGAGCATCTCCCATTGATGAGCAGGTGAGATGGTTCAGACAATGAGTGCCGCTGTTACCGAATAGATCGCAGGCAGGAAGTCTGCAATCAACTCCCAACTGTCTCCTCCATTCCGACTGGCGAAAAGCTGGCCGGTATTGGTTCCAACATACACGCCGCAAGGATCATGGGTATCGGTACACATGGCATGTCTGAGAACACCGAGTCGCACACCTGGACCTTCTGGCAATCCCAACGTGCATGGTTTCCAGGACTCACCGGCATCCTGAGTTCGGTAGATCGTGAACTGGTTATCCACGTTTTGTCGGGCCTCGGGGTCCTCTACGACGACAAAAAGCGTATCGGGATGGTGGGTATCGATGGCGATCGGAAAGCCAAACTCAGAGGGCAGATTATGCTGAATATCAGTCCAGTCGTCTCCGGCATTCGTCGTCTTGTAAATACCGCAGTGGTTTTGTTGATACAACACATCTGGTTGCGTAGGATGCTGAACGAAGCGGTGAATGCACTGGCCAAATTCGGGATAGGGGTCGGGCAAGAAACCGGCGCGGGTATTCTTGTTCACAAACTGCCAGTGTTGACCATGATCATCCGTGCGCAGGCAACCAACTGCGGAAATCCCCAGCCACATTCTGGCGGCGTTGGTGGGATCTGGGACAATCGTATGCAAGCAGAGGCCGCCTGCACCTGGCTCCCAACGCTCTCGCGTGGGATGTGTGAGTAATGCTGCATCCGGCTCCCAGGTTTTCCCGTGATCCGTGCTGACCCAGAGGCTGGCGGGATCGACACCGGCGTAGATTGTGCCGATCTCGGTAGGACGACCCGGCTCAATGACCCAGATGTTGTTGAGCTTCATTGACCCATTCTGGGGAAATTGAATGCCATGTTCCGGCTCCTGCCAGGTCTGGCCAAAGTCGTCGCTGTACCGTATAAACGAACCAAAGAAGTCGTTATTTTCGGCAACGAATAAGCGATGACCACTGCGTTGATCGAGGATCGCGTGAAAAATGCGGCGTCCTTTGAAAGAGACTGGTTCAATGTTCCACTTGACCCGATCCTGGGAACTCAGCAGGAACAGACCTCGCTTCGTCCCCACAGCCAGGACGGTCCTCCCTTGAGGAAAGAGGGGATGATGGGACATATGCTTCCTTCCTTTCAGAGAGAGGGCTTCTCTTGAGACCGAAGTTGAGAACCCCTCTCTACATCAGCCTCCAGCTACTGACTGGAGAATATGTATCCTGGTTCCAACTGGCACTGGCGTATCAAGCCCTTGCAAGTAGCGGATGTTCGCGCTGTTGAGAAAAACATTGACATACGAACGTAACTCACCGGTTTCATAACAGAGATGGAAGCGCAAGCCAGGGAAATCCTGTTCCAGTGCGTTAATAATTTCCCGAACCGTATCTCCAGCTACTGTCACTGAGGCGCGATTGCCAACTTTCGTGCGCAATGCGCCGGGAAGAGAGACTGTGATGGACGGCATAGGCAACCTCTCTTGATGTTTCAGCAATGTTTGGGGAAGGATAGGTGTTCCCCTGTCACCTTATGATCATAGCAGCATGAAGAGGAAAAAACTTCTTGTATCTTGCTTTCTTTTGCGAGAAGATGATGATGAGGTAGATGAAAAAAGTGGGGGACGCTCAACCATCTGACGCTCTCGCTGTCGAGAGTTGCAGCATAGCTGAGCGATCCTGTTTATTGCATGCGTGGTCATACTTGCGGCAATCGATAGATGTGAATCCCACCGCTACCAGTTCTGAGTCTGAGCGGTGCGCGTGGCCCGTTCCCTGCTTCCTTGCCGCCAAATTCATTGTGTACACCGCCGGAGCCGGTCTTTGCATCCAGGCTAAATGCCGCATTATCAGGCAGGCTGAGATGAATCCCACCGCTGCCCGTTTGAAACGTATAGTTGCCGAGCGCATTCAGCGAGCCGTCAAAGGTAATCGAGCTGCTGCCCGTTTTCAAGAATGACTGTCCGCTTAACGCAGACTGGCTGACTTCGATGCGTCCACTGCCAGTTTGTGCGGTAAGCTGACCACGCATATTGCCAAGGATGATGCGTGAACTGCCGGTGTGCAGATCAATCAGCCCCTCGAGATTGCCTGCCTCGATGCGTCCACTGCCGGTTTTCATCGCGATGCGTCCCTGGAGGTCATGTGCGTATACTCTGCCGCTACCGGTGCGCACACGAATCTCGCCACTGGTACCCTGAACCGTCACCCGTCCCGAGCCATTCCGCAATTGTACATCGCAACTGGACGGCACCGTGATCTCAAAATCGACCGTACGCAGACCAAACTGGAAGATGTTCCAGGCCATGAGGCTTGAGATATCCAGCATGTCACCGTGCTGGTCGTAGTGGATCTGCATATTCTCTGCTTTGATACCAATGCCACTAGCACGTTTGGTCGCAGTGACACGGACCACGCCCTCTTCTCCCCGACGAATGGCTACCGTCCCGGCCCCATTGTTGATCACCAGTTGCGCATGTTCCATGATCTGGAAGCTACGCGTGGGCACGGGAATCGTCACGACACGCCAGTTTGTCGCCAGGGCCGCCAACCCGGTGATGATCAGCACAATTACCACCACCCAGGTGAGCCAGCTCAGGATCACGCCGAAGGAACTACCGACGATAAAGGCCGCACAGAGGAGAACGACCAGAGCCAGCAGTCCGCCCATACTTTTCTGGTTTTTTGGGTCTGCTCGTAGCTTCTCGTTCTCGTGTGACCAGAGACCTCGTTCGCTCATGTCCGCATAGCCGTCTTCATAGGAACGGTAGGCATACTCTTGCGATGACGGCTGTTCGCGTGGGTCGTTATTCTGCTGGCGCTCGTTGCGTGGCGCTGGCGTCTCCTCCTGTGTGTTGGGCGTATGGGCAAACTCCTGCTGGTTCTGCATATTTTTTTCCTCAATAGGTGATAAATTGAAAAATACTACTCTGTATACGAAGAAAGTTTATCAGAAGTTGCCATGTATCATCACTCGTACAACCCGCAAGACCTCAGAAATAGACCACTGATGAAGAAGATAGCTTTGTACACGTACAGAACGAAGGTTGCCTGGGAGGTTCCCTCTTGAGATGGAGAGCCTGCCAGGCAATGTTGTTTACATGTTGCATACGTGGGTATTTCAGGCGAGCCAGGGGAAGCGTTGGACCAGAGCGGTCTGTTTCCACCATGTACCAAGTCCAATGGTCTCGTCTGCATTGACTAATGCAAGGGCAATAAGAATGATCGCGTAGACGATATGCTCATCCATGAAGAGATTGTTTTCGGTCGGTAACACTGCGCTCCACATGAGCACCAGCATAACTGCACCGGCGATTCCCCCAATCCACTTGCTGATACCGAGCATGAGGGTCACACCAACGCCGAGCAGGCCAAGCATGAACAGCCAGTCTACCAGACCAACTCCAGCAATAGCATGGTAGAGTCCCGAGAGGGGACCGATAGAGCCGCTAAGGAAACCTCTTGTGGGAGAACCTCCGGCAATCCAGGCATGAGCCGCCGTCGTTTCATGGCCGAGCCCGAACGCCTTATCCAGGAAGGCCCACAGGAATTCCCAGCCAATACAGAGTCTTGTTGCTGCCCAGAGGTAACTAAGCACGGTAGCTGTTGATACGCTAGATGATTCAGTATGAGATGCGGTAATATGTGCAGACATGAGACGAATTCCTCCTTGATGAGAATTGTCTAAAAATACTTAGAACACCTACTATGTTGTTCTCATCTCAAGTATGTAGCAATGGTATTCCAGGTATCACACAATTACGCGCTTTATTGTCACGAAAAAGTCACATGATTTCACTCTGCCAGACGACGTCAGAAAGCCGAAGATCTGACCCTGGTGGACATCAAAACTCAGATTATCTATCGCCCGGCGCTTCCCATAGATTTTGGTTACATTCTGGATGTAGACCTTGAGGCCCACATCAATGCCGAGTTGCTTCCCGGTGGGAACATACTCAACCCGCCGCTCACACTTCAGGCCGAACTGGACGTAGTACCCGTCTGCCCTACGCACGATCCGCACCCGTTGGATTGCTAGCTGTGGCTGAGTGGCGAGATCGCGGCTGCCGATGAGTCGGAGACGACCAATACCGCAACCATCGGTGAAGGTGATGTGTTTGCCGTCGAGATCGAGTTTCTAGCGGGTGATTTTATACTCGATACTCCGATTGTCGTGCTGAAATTGCGGGTAGCCCTTCTTCCCATGCTTGTGCTCACGACAGTTTTTGTAGAAGCGGGAGATTGCGTTCCAGGCCCGATCAGCCGCCGCCTGCCGCGCCTGGGAATTGAGGTGCATGGCGAAGGGATAATACCTGGCGAGGATCGCGCAGTACCCTTGCAGATCGTTGGCGTTCGTACCAGCCACATCCATCCAGATGCGTATGCATTTGTTGCGAATGAACTGCACAGTGCGAATCGCCTCTTCAATGGCGGCATACTGTTAGCGATGCGTAGCCCCGGGACGATTGTTCAGGGCGATGAGGGCTCCGAGCGCGGCAATGAGTACAAACAGCAGGAGATGAGTCGGCTGCGGCGAGAGCGGTAGATGGAACCCGTGATCTAACATATGGTCGGCCTCACGCATGGCATAATAGATCGCTAGCAGGAGCGCCAGAACGGCGATGTTCGTCGCGCTCATAAAGATAGTCGTTCGGTTCATAATGGAAGATGTCCTTTCTGAGAGGTGTATGCTGCTCTCAACAGTTTAAATGGCACCTCCGGTGAGCCCCGGGAGTACGAACCCGACAGGACTGGTGAACTGGCACGTGGTCAAACCAGGGGCATAGTCAGAGAGCCTTCGAATCTATTGTAGTAATCACAAATGAGAAGAAGCTGAAAACTACTGCTAGCAAATTAGCGCTGCTGGTTCCATTGTAGGATTTCTTGTTTCCAACGTCTGGCACTGGTAGGATCACGCACGATACTTAACAGACCTTCTTCGCTCGCTTCGACGACGGTCTGGCCATCCGGCAATAGATAGTAATACATGAGTTTTCCCAGAGAATCGTTGTTCCAGGGGAGAGAGAGCGTTCCATCGGGGAAGATCAGCTTCTGGGTCATGTAGCTGACATCTTGAAACGTTGCTCCTAAACCAAGTAACTCCTGTTGTGTTTTTCTTGAGCAGCCTATCACGAGTCTTTGCATCTCTGTAGCTCCTTTGCGCTCTCGTTTCTCTTTTTATTATCCTTATTCCCTGCTGCTAAGGACTTTCCGGAAACGTCGCTTCTCAAACTTGACACATTCAAACTCTTCGATGATTCGTTTTGCGTACGATGACGCCCCTGCCCGATGCGCAAATCCGGCATGGTTTGCGCATACCGGCTGGCAATGGTGCCATAAAATCCTTGCCCGGAGCAAGAAAATTGGGTACACTCCGAACAGAGAGCGTTTCTTGATGCTGGCCTGGCCTCCATCCAGACGCTGCACCGCGAATGCGAATACGCCCTTTTATATCAAGGAGATCTTGCATGTCATTGACAGACCTGACCGGCAAAGTTGCCCTGGTTACTGGTTCCAGCCGTGGTCTGGGACGCCAGTATGCCCTGGATCTGGCTCGCGCTGGAGCCGATGTGATTATTCACGATATCAATGCAAATGCCGCGTCCCAGTTTGGCGAAGCTTCCTCTGGACCGGCGGTGGCTGAAGAGATTCGCGCCCTCAACCGTCGTTCCACCTTCCTGGCCGCTGATCTTACCGATGCAGCGCAGGTCGAGGGACTGGTTCAGAGTGCCCTGGAGCAGTTCGGCTCTATCGATATCCTGGTCAATAATGCGGGAGGAGATATCGGCGCTCACACTCCACGACCCGATCCCAACGATGCGCTAGATATTGATCCCGAGGATATTCGCTCGGTGCTTGAGCGGAATCTGTTGACCACGATGTACGCCTGCAAATATGTCGGGTGTCACATGCGCTCGCGCAAATCCGGCAAAATCATCAATGTTGGTTCTATTGCCGGGCATGTGTCCGTGAATGGCGGTATCATTTACGCCGCCGCCAAAAGTGGCATCGCCCACTACACTCACTGTCTGGCGGAGCAGCTTCGTCCCTACGATGTCAACGTCAACTGCATCGCCCCCGCCCCAACCTACACCGGGCGCTTCCTGGCGACGCGCACGGTCGCATCAGAAGAAGGACGCTCTCGCCTGCAACGGATCGCACAGCCTGAAGACATGGCCGGGATCGTGCTCTTCCTTTCCAGTTCGTTATCAGACTACCTGACCGGCGAAACCATCGTTTGCTGGACCAGGTAAGGGCAACGTGTTTGCGCAAGCAACGAGCAAAAACATGCTCTGAGCAGCCCAATCTCCTGGCTCAGTTTTACCGCCAGGTCGTGTTCCAGGGAGACTATTGGCTCTTGTGGAGGGTAGGCTAAGATCCTGGCGATTTTGGTAACTATTCAGAAGGCCTATGTAGAAGATGTAAATCGTACATGTTTTTTCCGCCTCTGAGCTCGACACAATCGCGAATGCAACGACATTTACGCGAAACGCGTCATTTACGCCACCCTACTGAATAGTTACCACTTCATTCTTGGCCGAAATTGGGACCGTGTCGCACTTCACCTGACAATCCATCATTTTTCTATTGACGCTCACTCTACTAAGTGTTACAATATAGCAGTACTAAGTATTACTTTATATTGGTGTCACTGATTAGTAAGGAGGTGTTCGACACGGATAAATTAACTGAAATGCTCAAAGGTGTACTGGAAGGGTGTGTCCTTGAAATTATCAACCAGGGAGAGACCTACGGTTATGAAATCACACGAAAGCTCAACGCTTTGGGCTTTACAGACGTGGTGGAGGGAACGGTTTATACCATCCTTATCAGGCTTGAAAAAAATAAGCTGGTGGAGATTACGAAAAAGTCGTCCGACATGGGGCCGCCCCGAAAGTTTTTTACGTTAAACGACGCGGGCCGTGAGGAACTGCGCAAATACTGGGGAAGGTGGGAGTTCCTATCCTCAAAAATCAAAGAGTTAAAGGAGAAAAACCATGAATTTTTGGGATAAAATCACAGGCAACGACATGACTAGAGAATTGAAGACTTTTGAGGCGCGCGCAAAAAAACTTCCGGCTGATTATCAAGCGGCATGGGGAGAAATTCAGGCCAATCTTTGGCTTCGTACAGATTTCACCGGACGTAACCTCATGCCGATTCTTGATCGTGTGCTTGGCCTGCTCGAAGAAACGGTGGCGGACGGCCAGAGTGCCCGGGAGGTTTTGGGCGACGATATTGCGGGCTTCTGTTCGGCGTTGGCTGGCGAGGAGGGGGCAAAGTCTTATCGCGACAAGTGGCGCGAGCAGCTCAACAATACTATCGCTAAAAAATTAGGCAAGTAGGAGAATAACAATGAGCATACGAGATCTCGTCGAAGGCAAAAAAGCGTGGCGGGCGCATATGGCGCGTGTCAGGGCGCTCCCGCAAGACTATCAGATTGTTTACAAAGAGATTCAAAAATACCTCTTTAAGGTCGGGCCTGTCGAGCTAACCGAAATGGCTGATTTGCTCTCGGGGATTGTCGATCTTTTTGAGGAGGGCGCAGCCGTTGGGAAAGGCGTACTCGAAGTGACAGGCAGAGATGTGGCAACTTTCTGTGATGATCTCATCAAGGGTTCAAAAACGTATGCCGACCTCTTTGAATCAGTTGACCAGGAAGCCGCCAAAGCCATGAAAAAAGCTACGGATAAAGATCATTGAGGGGGATCGGTATGGAAAATGCGATTGAAGTGAAGAGCCTGCGAAAATCTTTCGCAGGCGCGAAAGGCGCGAAAACCGAAGTCCTGAGAGGTGTAGATTTCAACGTCCGCAAAGGCGAGATATTCGCCTGTTTGTCTATGTGTTTGGTGGCGCGGTAAAAACGAGCATGCCCGCCGATGTGAATTATGTGAATTACCAGTTGCCGGGCATACTGCTGATGGCTATTGCCAGCGGTATAGCCTATATGGCTTACCGATTATTCGTGGATGTAGAGAAAGGGATGTTCCCGCGTTTTAACTCAATGCCCATCGGACGCTCATCGGTGCTGTGGAGCCATGTGCTGACCTCTCTTGTATCCAACATGATTACCGTCGTTATTATTATCCTCGTCGCGCTTATTATGGGCTTTCGCTCAAGCGCGGGAATCCTTAACTGGCTCGAGTCGGTGGGAATTCTCATGCTATACACACTTGCGTTGACATGGGTTGCGGTCATTCCTGGAATCACAGCAAAATCAATGGAGGGCGCGAGCGCGTTTTCTTATCCGCTGTTATTCCTGCCATTTCTTAGTTCAGCTTTTGTGCCAACAAAAACAATGCCGACCGTCCTCCGTGTGTTTGCGGAAAACCAGCCAGTAACTTCCATTGTGAACTCCATCCGGGCGCTCTTGTCCAATGAGCCGGTGGGCAATGAGATTTGGATCGCTCTCGCATGGTGTACCGGCATTATCGCCGTAGCCTGGTTCTTCGCTATGAGGGCTTATAAAAGCCGGATATGATCTAGAATAGAGGTTTGAGTATGTTTTTATCGGTATCGGGACTGACGAAAAGTTATCAGACGGAGATTGCCACCACTGTCCTCAAAGGCGTGGATATAAAGCTGGGAAAAGGGCAAATCGGCGTCATATTGGGGCCTTCCGGGTCGGGTAAATCCACTCTGATGAATATCATTGGCGGCCTGGACAGGGCCGACGGCGGCACAGTCGAGATAGATAGTGAGCGCATCACGGATTTAAGTGATGATCAACTGGTGGAGTATCGCCGGGAAAGCGTAGGCTTCGTATTCCAGTTCTACAATCTTGTGCCCAATCTTACAGTAGCCGAAAACATTGAAGCTTGCCAGCAACTAGATGTCAAATTGCCGGATGGACAAGGCGAGCTTCGGCTTCTTACGCCTACTTCCAAAATCAATATCCCGACGGTACTATCAGGCCAGAAACTTGAAAATCCGGGGGACATTTTGCTCGACCCCTCTTTCTTGCAGACGCATGGCCTGGCCGTAGGCGGTCAAATTGAGCTAAACGGCAAAACCTTCCATATTACGGGCACAATGGCGCTGCCCAATTATGTTTATATCATCAAAAACATTTATGATGTGCTGCCGACCACCGGTTTCGGAATTGGCCTTGTTTCCGACGCGGATATGAAGATGTTCTCTGAGGCAGCCAGTGAAGCGGTCACGGTCTATGGGGCGCGCTTTACGAATAGAGGAGATATCGACACCCAAAACGCGAAGTTGCATGGCCTTTTAGAGGAAAAAGGGTACAGCCTTTCCGAATGGATGGACGCTAAAAATAATAAGCGCATCATTATGCCCTGGACCAATATTAACAGTATGCAGACTATGAGCCTTCCCGTATCGATCGCTTTTTTCCTGCTTAGTTGCCTTATCGTCGGCGTGATGATTCTGCGCATGGTTAAGTCCGACGGTGTAGTGATTGGTACGCTGTACGCGCAGGGCTACCGCCACCGGGAACTGACACGGCATTATATGGCGATCCCGGTTCTGCTGTCCATCGCTGGCGGCCTTGTCGGAATACTGCTTGCGATGCCGTGTGTAAAGCTTGTGTTAGATTCCATGCTTGTCAGTTACATCCTGCCCAACACCGGTGTTGCCTTCTCGCCGTTAAACCTGACGCTTGCCCTGCTGCTGCCCCTGGCTTTTATCGGTCTGGCGAGCTTCTTTTCCATACGCGGCGTACTCAAAAAAAGCGCCGCCGAACTGATGAAGGGCGACGAACAAAAAGCCAGGGTGAATTTTATTGAGCGCGTGCTCCGTCTGGATCGCTATCGTTTCAATACCAAATTTCAGATACGCGAGCAAGTGCGGAGCATACCGCGTCTGCTCTTCCTGGTGCTGGGGGTGAGTGCCGCGTCGATGGTACTGCTGTATGGTTTTACCTTCAACTACTCGATGGAACTGGTGATGAACCAGGGCGCGTTAGCGAGATACAATTATGGCATAGAATACAACTTCAAGGAGGTGCAGAACCTGCAGAATCTCCCTGTTCCCGAAGGCGCGGAACCGTACAACTCATTCCGTGCCTACCCTGAGGGCAGAGAAGCAGTTGAATTCTATCTGGTGGGCATGGAGCCGGATTCCGTCGGCATGAAGATAAACGGTATAGGGGGCGCGAAGCTGTCCAGGGATCAGGTAAACATCACCGCGCCGCTGGCCGAACGGCTTGGGATTAAAGTTGGGGATACGTTCACTTTTATAAACAAGCTGGATGGAAAATCATACAGCCTGAAAATCGATGGGATCGTTGAAGCCTACGGAGAGCAGGATGTTTTCATGCCGTTAGATGCGTTTAACCGCATGACCGGCCAGGCTCCTGGAAGCTACCGCACCGTGCTTAGCAACCATGAGCTGGATTATAACGAAAGCCTGCTTTCCGGCATTATGGACGCTCGGGACCCCAAGGCATTTGAAGGCATGGCCGCGCCAACGACATTGATCGTCGCAGCCACAACGATTGTCGCCGGGCTGATGGCGGTTGTCATTATCTACATTGTAACGTCGCTGATCATTGACGAGAGCCGGAATACCATCTCCCTGCTCAAGATATTCGGCTACCGCCGAAAAGACATCGCGAAGCTGATTCTCAACAGTTCAACTCCGGCAGTGTTTATCGGCTTTTGGTTGGGACTACTGCTTATGTTGGCCTTCGGGAATTACTTGTACGGTTACATCGCGGAATCGATTAACATGCTGATACCCATGATTTTGAACCCGCTCTATGTCCTGATAAGCTTCGTATTGATCTTTGTGGTGTATGAGATAACTAAGTGGTTTTGCGGCAGGAAGCTCACGAAAATATCCATGAGCGAGGCGCTGAAATCGGGTTCGGAGTGATATTGGTCACTGTATGACTCACCCAGCAAGTGAAGATGTGGCTCATTTTCGCCAGGATCTTAGTCCACCCTCTTGTGTTCCCTGACCCTTTCTTGAGAAAATGGAGCAAGAATCGTGCTACTTGTCTCAGAGGAGTAAATTATGTCAGAACCAATGCATTTCTTGTCCTTACCAGAAGGCTTGCCAGAACCCATCGATGATGGCGCGTGTGATCACTTGCCTGGACTCCAGGTTCCTTCAGTACCTTTGTTATCCACTACCGGATCGCTTGTCGATCTGGCATCATTGTCAGGGAGAATCGTGGTCTACTGTTATCCACGTACTGGCCAACCCGGCCAGGAACTTCCGGACGGGTGGGATCTCATTCCGGGTGCCAGAGGCTGTACGCCACAATCCTGCGCCTTTCGTGATCACTATCAGGAACTACAGCATAAAGGTGCCACTTTTGTGTTTGGTCTAAGCACCCAGACGAGCGCTTACCAGCAGGAAGCTGCTAACCGGCTTCACCTGCCTTTTGCTCTCTTGAGCGATGCTGCGTTGGCTTTCACGCAGGCCCTCCATTTACCCACGTTTGAGGTTGCAGGGATGACGTTGACCAAACGCTTAACTTTGATCATCGAACATGGGACTATTCTCAAGGTCTTCTATCCTGTCTTTCCTCCTGATAAAAATGCTACGGATGTTCTTTCCTGGCTTACTGAGCAGTCTCAGGAATAGATCGGAGCGAGCGCCCGCCGCCGCTTCGGGCAGTACGAGGTGATCGATTTTGTCGCGGAGCTGTTCGGCTATGCCGTCAGCTCCGAACGGACGCTGAGAGTGTTCTATGCACAACGTCGCATCAGACCAGGATGTAGATCGCGTGCAGTTGCCTGGGAAAACCGTTCCACATCTGGTATACTGGCAGCAAGAATTGTCATGAAAGTTCCCTCTGTAGAAGAGATAACTGTGAGCATGAACCCTGGGTTCATGCTCCTGGAGGGACATCTGTGGTCGCATCGGCGGCGTAAGACGACCGTCTATGAAAGAATCTGAATACATATGGCTCTAAAAACGTCTGGACACACAGAAACGCAGCAAAATCTACGCGTCGTCTATGGGGCTTGCCCGCATGACTGCCCCGATAATTGTGCGTTGGAGACACAGGTAGACGCGCAAGGGCGGGCCGTGAGTATCCGTGGCCGTGCGGAGCATCCTGTGACGCGAGGATGGCTCTGTGCCAAGGTCAATCGCTATCTGGAGCGTGTGTATCATCCTGAGCGGTTACTTTATCCCATGCGCCGTGTCGGTCCTAAGGGCAGCGGCCAGTTCGCGCGCATTTCATGGGATGATGCTATAAACGAGATTGCTGACCGCTGGGGTGATATCATCACTCAGCATGGTAGCCAGTGCATCTTACCTTACAGCTTTGCGGGCACACTCGGATTGGTACAGGGCGTTGTCAGTGATGAACGCTTCTGGAATCGCCTGGGAGCCTGTGGCCTGGAACGCGCTATCTGCGGCAATGCTGCCAGTGCTGCGGTACAGCTCACTGTTGGGAATCGCCTGGCACCTCCGCCGGAAGCGCTGGTGCACAGCAAATTGATCCTCATCTGGGGAAGCAATCCCGCCAGCACTGCTCCGCACGTCATGCCTTTCTTACGGCAGGCGCAGCACAATGGGGCGCGTGTCATCGTTATTGACCCCATTCGCACTCTGACGGCTCGTTCTGCTGATCAACATATACAACCCTTCCCGGGTACGGATGCCGCGCTTGCCCTCTCTATGATGTATGTGATGGTGCACGAGGGGCTGCACAAACCAGATTGGCTTGCCAGACACGCGCTTGGCTGGGAACATCTGCTGGAACGTATCATGCAGTTTCCACCTGAACGCGCGGCCCAGATCACCGGTCTTGCCTCCGAAACGATCATCGCTCTGGCCCGCGAGTATGCCACCACGTCGCCAGCGATGCTCAGAGTCACTGACGGCATCAATCGTCATACGAATGGTGGTCAGACCGTACGTACCCTGGCTTGCTTGCCTGCGATTACTGGACAATATGGACTTCTCGGCGGTGGATTAATGTATAGTACTGGTGGCTGGCTCAAGTGGGATAAGGCTGCGGTCAGTCATAAGCACGAATGTCCTCCTGTACCACGCACGGTGAATATGAATCGTCTGGGCTCGCTTCTCACTGGCGAGGCTGATCCGCCTATCTATTCGCTCTATGTGTACAACGCGAACCCGGCTGCATCCTCACCGAACGCTGGTAAAATTGCCAATGGGCTGATGCGAGATGATCTGTTCACGGTGGTCCATGAACTCTTTGAGACGGATACTGCGCGCTATGCTGATATCATTTTGCCTGCCACGAGCCAGCTGGAGCAAGTCGATCTCCATATGCCATATGGGCACGTCTCATTACAATACAACTCCCCTGCCATTGCCCCGCTGGGTGAGGCGCGTTCCAATTGGGATGTGATGCGTGCTCTGGCTGCGGCCATGGGGTTCACCGATTCGTGGCTAAGAGACGACGCTGATACCGTTATTCGCGAAATACTGGAGACAACGGCTGCTCACGAACCGCACCTCAAGGATATCACGCTTGAGCGCTTGAAGACTGAAGGCTT
>DATJHM010000164.1:0-8881 GCA_035493895.1 Ktedonobacteraceae bacterium | reverse complement strand
CCTGGTTCGACGGGAAGGTGCTCTATAATTGCAGCGCTCATGGCGCGATGAATGGCACTATCAATATTCAGTGAAAATTCTTGGAGCTGTGTAAGTGTTTCTTGCTTTTCCACTTCCGTACCCATATTGTTGGCGTCGGCGTAAATCAGGCCGATATACTCTTTCGATTTTGAGAATTGACGAAAGATATTGAAATCGGGCGGACGCTCAGGCACTTTGGGCTGCGGAATAACATAACCGTCTTCTATAAGCCGATAAATGATCCGCTTCCAGAGTTCCTCTTTCATAATTGCTTCTTCTGGATGCTTATATGTTCCTTTTTGATAGCGCAGAGTGGCGGGCAGGATGTTTTTCTTGATATTGTAGTCTTCGTATTGTTTAGTCTGGCAACTGGCGCAATAACGCTTGAGAGGATCGTCAGTCGGGTCTCGATCCTTTTTCTTTTTCTCAATAACTTCCTCTGCATAATTGATGCCACAGGAATCGCATGGGCGCATGAAGGGATGGGAGGGAAGTGTGATAACCTCTGGAGGACAATCCTTATGCAGGCGCATCCGATTGCGCAGGAGATTCAGCGTTTCTTCGAGATTGTGCCCCTTGAGCACTTCTTTATCTTGTGGCGCATCTTTGGGAAGTTCCTGTATAACATAGGTAACGGACGCACCTCCCTGCGTGTCGTCTGTATAAGTCTGTTGAACGCGCCGCGCAAACGCTTCGATCTGCTCCTCCTGGTCAGCGTCAACGAGGAACAGGCCTGAGCCGCCATTGGCGTAGATCGTTTTGCATTCCAGTATCACGCCTTTCGTTTTCATGTCATCGGCGATATTACGCATCCCTTCCCGGTTCAGGCGATCAAGAATAGAACTGGCTCCCCGAATCTCTTTGAGCGTATCGGTGCCAAAGACATATCCCTTAATGCGATCGGTATCAAAGGATACAAGCATTCTCTGCACGAAATTTCATCTCCCCATCTCTACTAGAGTTGTGTTTTTAGAAGTATGCCAGAATTCGCATTCATAGAGATCCAAAACACTATGGAAAAAATTCATAGTCTCTTTGGATGTATTCCTTTCGCTAAAACGTTATTTTGTTACTCATGATCAGTAAAGTAGTCGGCAAACATGTCATGCAGGAAATGGAAATCGAGCCGTTTTCGCTCGGGTATATCCCAGACGTTGCGGCATTCGCGAAGCAAGATGTGGGTATGGGAGTTGATCGTGGTTATCTCTCTCTGCAATTCCGAAGCCACGTCTTGCGGATGCAGGCCGCGTGCAAATGCGCGAAGGACTTTATGCTGGGTTGGCGAGATGCGTTCGACGACGTTGCGGCAATGTTGCTGTTGTTCAGCACGTTCGCGCTTCTCCTGCTCGCTCATGACATTGCGGGCATTTGTGGGGTCGGAACTCAAGATGCGCAGGAGAATTGGTTGGGCCAGACGCGCAAATGGTACCTCGATCAGACGAACATTGTCCTCCGGCAGAGCATGCATCTGCGTACCATTTCTGGCTCGTTGCTTTACTTCTCTGGGTGTGTGGATATGCCAGAGATGATCAGCTGGACCAAAGTTGAGGAGGGCCGCAGAGAAGGAGAGAAAACCCATCAAGCGACGACCACCAGTGATAGAGAAGTGAATACTATGTTGTTGCTGCTTGAGATCGTAGATCAATTCGTCCATCGCGTTGAGCGCGCCATTCGCACTCTGCTCATCGGTGATATCGGCGAGGGGATGATCATAGATGCGTAGCACGTGGCGACGCAGGCGGATGGGACGACCGGTCTGTTTGTAGATGTCCCCGGGAAATTCGGCGCTGAGACGATCAATCGATGACCCTATATCGGGATATTCTGCCGGATGGACTACAATGACATCTCGAATGGGAATGCCACGTTGTAGAAGGAGATCAAGCGTAAACGTGACGACCTGTGGTTGCCCACCAAGCGTTGCCAGGAGTATATGGCTGGTTTCCATACCGGGCATAGTGTCTCACATTTCTATTTTTTATCGACGAGTAATACCTGTAGTAGCATATCTGATTAGTATATTCATACTACTCTGAGAAAATCTTTTTCGTCTACGAAATAGGTAATATATGCTATGTGTAATGAAGAGACTTTTTTTCAAGCATACTGCTTGATTACATAGAAAGAAGCGTACATGTTATGGTAAATTTGTTGCCAGCGGTGTTGATTGGCGGCCCCCCACATGCCGGGAAATCGGTCCTTTTTTATAGCCTGACGCGGGCGTTGCGTCAGCGTGGCATTGCCCATCATGCGGTTCGCGCCTGTCCCGATGGAGAGGGGAACTGGTCGCAGGAGATCGAGCAAGAGGAGGTACGGCTGCTCCGCCTGAAGGGCGAATGGAGTGACGAGTTTGTGGAGCGTATTTGTCGAGATCTCTCGCGTCGTCTGTTACCTATGCTAATCGACGTTGGCGGACGTCCACAGGATCGGCAGATAGATATTTTGCGCCATTGCACGCATGTACTTCTCCTCTTGCGTCAGGATGAAGCGGCGAGTACAACGTTCTGGCTCGATCTTGTGGAAAAGAATGGTTTGTTGCCGCTGGCGCGAATTTCCTCCTCTCTCACAGGAGTCTCGGAGATCAGGCAGGGCGATGCAGTGATAGAAGGGACACTGGTCAGGATCGAGCGCGGTATGAACATTCAGGGTCCTCTCTTCGAGCTGCTTGTCGAGCGGCTGGCAACGCTCTTTAGCTCCTATTCGCTGGCAGATCTGGAGCGCAGTTATCTGGAACAGGCCCCCACAGAACTCGTTCTTCATTTACCTCAGCTGCTCCAGATCCTAGCCCCTGGTGCCCACGAATGGAGTCCACAACTTTTACCAGACCTGCTGGCCTATGTGCCTGGCGATACCCCCATTTCCGTCTATGGGCAGGGACCACACTGGCTGTACAGTGCTTTGATTGTCCACGCAGGATCGCAGGAGTTCTACCAGTTTGACCCACGCGGACCCGCGGGGACGGCAGAGGCCGTATGGATTGCGCCGCCTGCCCTCCAGATTGGCCGCGCAAATACCCATGATGTGGATATCCATTCCAGTGACAGCCCCGATTTTACGAAGCTTTCGATTGCGATCAAGACGAAGCACCTGGATTATTTGCAAGCCTCCGAGATCGCATTCCCAGAAATAGCCCCCCACAAAGGTCTTATTCTGGATGGCAGCATGCCTTTATGGTTAATGACCGCTCTCGTTCGTCTGTATGCCAGCAGATCGCAGCTCTGGGTCGCCTGTCATCAGCCGCGTTTAAAAGGAGCCGTCGTCGTTGCAACATATCGTGAAGGATACGAAGTTGGCACCATAATCCCGCTTTGAAATTCGGCATGTCACGCTCTTGACCTTCCAGTGATGGGAAGGTGTACATTACTTGTCATAAGGAGGTAAAAGAGCACAATGCAGGCATATAGTATATCGGAAGAGCGAAACCTTGCGAAGAATTCCAGATCATGCTTCACTATCGGGCAACTAGCCCGTCTCACGGGAGTCAATGCCAAAGCTATTCGTTACTACGAAAGCATCGAGTTGCTTCCGCATCCAGAGCGTGAGAACAATGGCTACCGACGTTATAGTCAGGCGGACCTCAATCGCCTGACGTTGTTACGGCGTCTCCGGATTCTTGGAGTGCCACTTGCGATGCTCAAACCATTGCTCACTGGAGCTTCAGATGCACGATGCACTGAGATCCAACAGGATCTGCTGGCCCTGGTAAATGCTCGATTAGTGGAACTTGATCAGGAGATTGCTGAACTTTACCACCTTCGGGATCAGGTCAGCGGCTATCAACATAAACTTGTCTCCTGGTCCCTTGATAGGCAAGCGTCATTTCGTACCTGTCGTGACCTGTCCTGTCTTGCGGAGGCAGGTGAGATAAGACTCCAGGAGAAATAATATGGAATTACCGGCTGGACAAGAATCGATAGCCTGTCGTATACAAGACCAGGAACAACTGCGACAAAGGGAAGCTGAGGTTGCTATCCTGTTCAAAGGCGCAACCCGTATTCAGGAAATAGTCGATGGCTACGCGCTGTGTTTTCCCGGTGAGGAATCCTGGGCTACCAGACTTATGGCATTTATTTTGTTTGAGAGAGAATGCTGCCCTTTTTTGACCTTCGAATTGACCTTTGAACCACAACGTGGTCCTATCTGGTTGCGCCTGCGTGGACCAGAAGGGATCAAGGAAGGGCTCTGGTCGCACGTCTTGCAGGCTCATCAGCACATGCGATGAAAATTGCGTGGGAGGATGGGCGAAGATCCGCCTTCGCCCATTCTCCCCAGGAAAGCTACCACCGCCGAATACACTGATTACCTATTGAATTTGTTGCTTTTCATGTGAGCAAGTGAGCCAATAAGAAGTTCTTGAGCAGCGGAGGGCAGGGAGAACTCACTTCACTGTGAAGGATGAAGCATACAGGGGGTTTTCTAAGGCTTCACATGCAGGGTTACAAAGACTCTGATTGGCCTGCCATATTTCTGCTGAGGAGATCATGCAGCACGACCGCATTGTTATGTTCGACATCGTGTGCGGCAAATAGTAGGGTCAGCGGTCCCCGCCCGGCAAGGTCTTGCAGTGTGGAGAGGGCTCTCTGTCCAGCCTCAGATGCCAGCTCGGCTTCGTAGCGACGACGAAACTCCACAAATTTCGCCGGATCATGTCCAAACCAGGTCCGCAGTTCGTGGCTGGGAGCGATCTCCTTGAGCCAGAGATCAATATGTGCGCGCTCTTTAGAGAACCCGCGTGGCCACAGACGCTCTACCAGCACACGTGTCCCGTCGCTCTCGGCTGGCTCGTCGTAGATGCGCTTCAACGCCACGGTGACATGTTGCCTGTTCATTTCATTCTCTCCTTTCTCTATAGCGTGAGCATAACACGTATCTCCCTCGCAAGATGCCAGACGCGATCACGAAACAATCACAATATCGAGCGGGCCGATTGAGCTTGACGATTATAGCAATTGCCACTTGCATGTTCGCCACAATTGATATAGATTTCTTTTCATTGAAATAAAAAATACACCAAAAAAAGCTTGACCTGGAGCGCTCCAGGTAGAGGATAATACAGACATGTTACGTGATACAGAAACAAAACCGTTAACCTACTTTACACTTCAGGACGTAGTACAGAGAAGTGGCCTGAGCGAGCATACCCTCCGCTACTATGAACGTATTGGCTTACTCGACAGAGTAAATCGAGACAGAAGTAGTGGTCATCGTCGGTATACCGCTGAAGATGTCCAGAACATTGAGACTCTGGCTTGCTTACGCACCACTGGTATGTCGATTGAGGATATGCGGCAGTATTTTGCTCTTCTGAAAGAGGGAAAAGCGGCTGCTGATCAACAGCTTGCGCTCTTCGAAGCGCAGAGAAAAGCGCTGGAGCAAGAGATGGCTCAGAAGCAAGAGCATCTTCGCTACCTGGAGCAGAAGGTTGCGTTTTGGCAAGCGGTACAGCGTAACGACGATGCAAAGGCGAGAGAAATAGGTGAAATCGCCTCTGGCCTGGCAAAGCAGATCATCAAAGAAAAATAAGTAGTATTCTTGAAAGGAATGCTCATGAACGTAGCACTTATCACAGGCGGAAGCCGTGGACTTGGCAAAGATATGGCGATGAGCATCGCCGCAAAAGGGCAGGACATTATTCTGACCTACAATAGTAAACGCGAAGAAGCAGAAGCGGTCGTCGCATTGCTCGAAAAGCGCGGCCGCAAAGCCGTGGCGTTGCAGCTCAATGTGTCTGACACGAAGTCCTTTGCCGCCTTTGGAGAAGCAGTAAAGGCTGCACTCAAACAGACATGGGGGCGGAATGATTTTGACTTTCTCGTCAATAATGCTGGATTTGGCATAAACGCCTCACTCACCGAGACCACCGAAGAGCAATTTGATCAGTTGGTCAACGTCCATTTCAAGGGCGTCTTCTTCCTCACGCAAACGCTTCTTCCCTTGATAGCCAATGGCGGGCGTATCGTCAACATCTCATCCGGACTTGCACGCTTTTCTTACCCTGGTAATAGTGTCTATGGCGCGGTAAAAGGTGCCATAGAGGTGCTCACCCGCTACATGGCGGTCGAGCTTGGTCCGCGAGGCATTGCCGTCAATGTCGTCGCCCCCGGTGCCATCGCAACGGACTTTGGAGGCGGCTTTGTGCGTGATAATGAATTCGCCAGCCAACGTATTGCCTCGCAGACTGCTCTTGGTCGCGTCGGCCAGGCAGAAGACATTGGTGGGGTCGTCGCCGCTTTACTCTCCGAAGAGACCCGCTGGATCAATGGGCAGAGAATAGAAGTTTCGGGCGGCATCCATCTTTAAAGAAAGATGTTGTGGGTATGGTTTCCCTTTCTCGTGGGAATCCACACCCACAATGCACAGTATCTCCAATGACGACCCGCTTGAGGGGACTGAGACTAAACAAGCGAGGCAATTTCTCTCTGTATATTCTCCCTGGCCTGTCCCTCCAAAGCGGCATACATAGGCTCAGTCCAATAAATCCTATCCCTCTGCAAAAACGTTCGCAGCACCTGCCCCCTTCCAGTTCGGTAAGCTGCCTCTGGCACCCAGGCATATTCCTGTCTGATGGCCCGGGCATACCTATCATAATCCTGAACCGTAGCACCAAGAATCGCCAGATCGGCATCGAGCAGGATCTGGCAATCGCGCTCGCTTTCTTCTATCCAGTGCGTTTTGGTGCTCAAGATCATCCGCGCAACCGCCTGCACTGTCCTTTCCGGAACCGCTAAGCCGGACAATACGCTCTGGGCATAGAGCGCGCTCTGCTCTTCGTTATCAGTGGCGCGAGGATCATAGACGACATCGTGAAACCACGCCGCCAGTTGCAGCGCAGGCAGATCAGTTGCAAGCCCACGCAACCTCGCAATCCATTCCAGCACAGTTTGCACATGTTCCAATGTGTGATAGACGCGATCTGGACTGCTATAGGCATTGACAAGCCCAGTAAATGGAGCTTGAGCCTTCCCTTGCTCAACCCCAAACGTTTGGAGTAGCTGTTCCCATGAGTGTTGAAGGTGATGCATAGTTTCTTTGACCTGCTTTCGCTAGAAAAACCTCGACAAAAGGGGGTATTTCCCTTATAATACAGGCAAGTGACGTTTTATTCATATTTAAATAAAATGAAGTGAAAATCGATGCGTCACGGAGTAAAAACCACATAAAAGGGGAAACGATGTCCAACCCTTCACACCCACAGAAAAAAGAAAATCCGAGTACATATATGGTACAGGATAGACAAAATGTAGATGAAATGAATCGTTTACTGATTCAAGATCATCTTCTCACGACGTCGATGGGAGGTCCCCTTCCTGAACAGACAGATCCCAATGTATTTCGCCGTGTCCTCGATGTTGGTTGCGCCTCTGGTGGCTGGATTATCGATGCGGCCCACCTCTATCCGGCGACCTCTTTCTGTGGTATTGACGTAAGCAGCCGTATGATCGATTATGCTCGCACACAGGCTGAAGCGCACCAGGTCAGCGATCGGACAGAGTTTCGCGTCATGGATGCATTGCGTATGATTGAGTATCCAGATGCATCTTTTGATCTGGTCAATGTGCGTCTGGGCGTCAGCTTTATGCGTACCTGGGACTGGCCCAAGCTGCTCCAGGAATTACGGCGCGTGACCCGTCCAAAGGGAACCATTCGGCTTACCGATGCAGAGATCCTGCATCCAAGTAGTAGTCCCGCACAGCAACAGGTGAACGCGATGATTCTCCGCACGTTGTTCCGCGCAGGGCATCTTTTTGAAGAGGATACCGCTGGCATCACCGCGCATCTGGCCCGCTTGCTGGGTTTGCATGGCTGGCTGAACGTACAAACAAAATCCTACGCCCTGCCCTTTCAGGGGGGAACCGTCGAGGGGCAGCACTACCAGGCTGATTGGGTCCACGCCATGCGCACCCTGCGTCCCTTCCTGGCAAAATGGGGCTGCCTGTCAGACGACTACGATGCCCTTTGCCAGCAAGCAACAGAAGAGATACAGCGGAGCGATTATCACGTACACTGGAACATCCTCACGGCCTGGGCGACGAAACCTTAACAAAGAATAAATAGCCCACAACAAATTATGACTGCTTGAAGCGTCTATTGTGATGAGGGGAATTATTATTAGATGTTATATCCGTTTTTATCCGTTCTCATCTCCTGACTTTCGCGAGATGACAGATCTTGAGTGCTGGCGCAACACGCGCTATCGGCCCAACAATGGAGGGATACATCTATGCGACAGACAACCGACTATCCTGTACAATTCTCCGTAGACTACCCGGAGCGTCCGCTTAATCGTTTGACCACATTTTTCAGGATCTTCGCCGCAATCCCTATCATCATCGTTCTGGCTGCCGTAACAGTCACCGTTTATCGGTCAAGCAACGGCCAGGTTGCCACAGCTGGCGCTGGTGGGCTGCTTTTCCTTGGCCCGCTGTTGATGATCGTCTTTCGACGCAAGTACCCGCGCTGGTGGTTTGATTGGAACCGCGAGATGTTGCGCTTCACCAATCGCGTAAACATCTACCTTGCACTGATGGATGATCGCTATCCCTCAACGGACGAGGAGCAGTCCGTCCATCTGGATTTTCCCTATCCGAACGCAGCCGAGGAGTTGAACCGTTGGCTTCCGCTGGTCAAGTGGTTCCTCGCGATCCCTCACTACATCGCATTGCTTTTCCTGGGTATCGCAGCGTTTTTCGTGATTATTGTCGTCTGGTTCGCGATCCTGTTCACCGGCCATTACCCGCGCGGTCTCTTCACCTTCGTCGAGGGTGTCATGCGCTGGCAGAATCGCGTCACCGGCTACGCGTTTCTTCTCATCACCGATCGCTACCCACCATTCCAATTGGAAGCCTGATCCATAGAAGAG
>DATJHM010000163.1:0-27844 GCA_035493895.1 Ktedonobacteraceae bacterium | reverse complement strand
TCGCTTGATGCGCATCTTCCTGTCTATAGAAAACCCCCTCTTTTTTCTATTTAGCAGAAAGGGAATATTTTTGGGAATAGAATCCGCAGCTCGGCTGTTTGTAATTGTGTAATAAAAAATAAATTTTAGCACCTTACAACTATTCTAGTATATCGTCTTTACTTACAAAATCACTGTATATGTATTCGCATTACCTGCTCAAGGAGGTTCAACATGACGATTAATCCCATCAGCGTGTCTTCAAATCGCTCTGCGCGAGACTACTACACGACGTTGTATCAAACCGCTCTCATTATTTCTTCCAGCCTCGAGCTTGAACAGGTATTAGAAAGTATCGTCAAAAGTACTACCGAGGCAATGGGGGCCAAAGCGGTCGGCCTGCGTCTGCTCGATCCCAGCACTGGTCAGCTTCGCCTGAGCGCAAAATATGGCTTCAGCGAAAGCTACCTGAACAAAGGTCCTGTCGATATCAAACATAGCACGATTGACACCGAGACGCTCTGCAATCAGGTGGTCTATATCCCTGATGTCCGCGTCGATCCCCGCTTTCAGTATCGCGAGGCGGCACGTAAAGAGGGTCTTGTTTCAGTCATCTGCGTTCCTCTGGAGGTCCGCGGCGAGGCTATCGGCGTCCTGCGCGTCTATAGTGGCACCATGACCATCTTTCATGATGAAGACATCAAATTCCTTTCGGTGCTCGCCAGCCTGGCAGCGCAGTCCATCGAAAATGCACAACTGTACGAATCATTGCGCAACTCATACAGCGGAATCGTCAGTGCATTCTGGGGCACTGAAATCGTTCACTAAGGACAAAAAACGTTACTTGCATGAAATAGAAGTGCAGTGTTGTAAAACAAAACAACAGACAATATTGCACTCCAAACTCAACAATTGTATACTATACGCTATCGGCATCTCGTTGGGGGCTGGAAACCTTTATCTCATCGAGATTGCCATCCTTGCGGCAAACGTTTTTCAGCCTCGAAACGCAAGAGGAAAATCGCGCATACAGCAAAAGAGAGGGCCAGGCATACCTGACCCTCTCTTTTCCGTCTATCTCATCTCCAACACCTGCTATACGCATGCCAACGAGGCAAACGCAGGCTAGCGGCTGGCCCAGAGCATACCGCGCTTGAAAATTTCCCGCGCTTCAGGCACGTTGAAATCGCTTGCAACATGTCCGAGAGAAGAATAGAAGACGCGTCCCGCTCCCCAGCGTTTCTTCCAGACGACCGGCATCACATTCCCCTTCACCCAATCGTCGTACTCACCGTTGAAGGTTGTTGTAGCCAGGACCTCGTTGTTCGGATCAACATGCATATAATACTGCTCAGAATGCATATTGAAATCTTCCAGGCCCTCTACAATCGGATCGTCATGCTTCGTAATATTGACTCTATAGTCGATAACATTTCCCGGATGAGCAACCCACTGGCCACCAACCATATATTGATATTTGACATTATTGCGAAAGGAATCACCCATGGTGCCGTGCCATCCGGCTACGCCAACTCCACTCTTCACTGCCGCAAGTAAACCACTCTCTTGAGCATCGGTGATGGTCGACATCGTCCACACCGGAACTATTAAATCTAACGAACTCAATTTCGTTTCGTCCAGATAAGAATCAAGCGTATCACTAATTTCTACCTGATACCCCAATTCCTCGAGGATCGCTGCAAAAATACCTGTGCTCTGCCTGGGCGTATGGCCTTCCCAGCCACCCCAGACAAAAAGTGCTGACTTCATCGTACATTCCTTGCTATGCTAATGTTACATGCACATTTTTCCAATGCGTTTTCATATTACGCAGCAAAAAATTTTTCTGTCAATACTCCCGCCGTGATTTTTATCCCTCATAAAGGCGCGGCTTGCCTGCACTGTCACGGATTTGATGGGAGATTCCCCTTCTTTCCGTGACAGTGCAGACAAGCCGCGCTTCTACTAACAGGCAATATACTCCTGCACCGCTGGCAGGTTCGTCATGCGCTTATAGGCCCAATAGAGCAGAGCCGTATGCTGGCTGCGCGCCTTAAAGGTTCCCGCCAATGCCTGCTGGTACTCCTGCAAATCAACACCCACGGCGAGAAATGCCTCCTGCAATGACGATGGCTGCTCCTCAAAACACATCGTATTGGCAAGCTCTGTCAAAACTGCCTGACGCTGCTTGCGCGGGAAACGATTCACCTCTCGCGCCAGCAAAGCAAAAAGCGCATCCAGAAAGACCTGCTCAATAGCCTCTTCCGAGCAATCGCGCTGAGGCCGCACGGTATCCAGATAACGATCCTCAAACTCAGCAACTGAGGCCGGGAAGTGGAAGACACGCCGATCATGCCGCCTCATGTCTCGACAACAGTTATAGGCAATCACGGCCGCCATACGCTCAATCTGCTCGATCGGCGATGCCTCGCCCCTCTCCGCTTTACGAATACGCTCGAGCAACTTCAGCAGCGTTTCCTGGACGACATCTTCCACAATATCGTATTCTTGCCCATACCAGAGCGAAATCCGCAATGTATATACTGCGTGCGTCACCAGTCCCGGCAAGATCATATAGAGGGCGTACCAATCAGGGTCTGTATAAGCGGACGACGATTTCGTAGAAACAGTAGTATCTTTCAGCACTTTGCGCTCCTTCTCACTCTAACATAGCCTACCGTCAATGCACATTGCCGGTCGCCACTTATGGAGAGCAGAGTTGCTGGGAGAATCATGAGATGTCCCAGAACCGTTCCCTGCTACCTCCAAAAGCGTAGCAGGGAACACGGGACATCACTATCCCATACCTTAACCATTTCCTGGGACATTTCTTGACGATTTCTGGGACATCCCGGGACATTTCCTCTGCTGTCCTGGACATGTCCCTCTGTCCGCAAAATATCACGGCTCCTGACGTTTCGGAGCAAGGCGACAAATCACTGCCTCGCGAGAAGAGATTTTTTCTTCCACACTGATCCACGAAAATGCTGATCCCTGTACGTTTATTTTATTATTTTATTCTGCGTGCGTTTACTGTTATATACATGACGTACCACATGGGAAAAGCAAAAAAGTTTTTGGCGCTTTTTCTATCTTAGTATGCGCAAAAAACGAACTCTCTATTATTGCTAAACTCGACGCATTTGTGGTATTTTATGAGATTAGAAGGCACGTAATAACGCGCGCAACGCTACAGATAAGAGAATATGTTCCAGAGGGAAAAGATGACGAGTAAGGATTACTATGACGTCTGCATAATCTGCGCCCTTCATGAAGAAGCTGAAGCGTTTCTTGACGTGCTCAAGACGCATGGCACAGAGCCTGAAGAAGAATATAGCCCGCAACTCAGACGCAATTTCTTCAGCGCCACGATACAGAATGGGAAGGGAGAACCACTCAATCTCTTCATCACCTGGGCGCCCGATATGGGTGGCTCCGATATCCAGGATGACCTGGGGCGACTCTTAGACGTCTTTCCGATCCGCTTCGCCGCTATGACTGGCATCTGCGCTGGCAATAAAGACAAGGTTAAATTAGGCGACCTCATTGTCGCCGAGAGCACCTATCTCCATGATAGCGGTAGCTATGTCTCTACCGCAGATGGCGGAAGCAAGCACCTGTACAATGTAAAAAACATCCAGCTCTTACAGCCTATTTTGCAAGCCGTGCATGGCTTTGAGGATTGGCAAAAGGAAGGATCGCAGATTACCAGACCCATCTCAAAACGCCAACAAACAGACTGGCTTCTCAATACACTGCTGGAGAAAAAAAACGTCCGCGCCATCAATTTTACCGACTTAGATACACATGCCCCAAAATGGAGAAGCATCGTTCAAGAACTGAAACAAGGGACAGAACCATTTCTCGATGGGAAGATGCAACTCAACGAATCCCTGGTAACAGAACTTATCTATGGGCCCGAAGAGTTTCCCTACCAGGACCCTTCAACCCCAACATGCCATATCGGCCCTATGGCCTCTGGCAACAGTGTGCGCAAAGATAATCCCTTTCTCGAAATCAGTCAACCCGTGAGCAAGGTTCTGGGTCTCGATATGGAGTGCTGGGCCTTCTATCACACACTACGCGAACGAAACATCAATTATCTCTTTGTCAAAGGCGTCTGCGATTATGGCGATAGCTCTAAAGACGATAGCTATCACAAATATGCCGCCACGCTTTCAGCGACCTATATGCATGCATTTATCAAGAAGTTTGTCACTGAAGAGCGTATGCCCGCAGGTCGACCATTTCTACGAACCGTACCCAGGCCCATACCATCTACCTCTGGCACGACAAAAAACTCTCAGCAAGAGACAAACAAACAACCAGTAAAAATCTTTTTTTCCTATTCGCAATCGCCAAAAGACGAAGCCCTGATCAAAGCCTTAAACAATCATCTTGCGCCTTTGAGACGCCTGAAATCGATTGAAAGTTGGTATCGAGATGATATCTACGCTGGTGACAATGTGGAAAAGGATGTCGAGGGAAAGCTGAAAGAGGCCCAGATAATTATTCTACTACTTACCCCCGACTACATCGGCTCAGACCTCTATGATCAAGAATATAAGTTGATACAAGCGCGCTACAACGAAGGCGCTACCGTCATTCCAGTACACTTACGAGCTACGCCCAATTTCCTGGAAGATGAGTTTTATGGCGTGCTTATGCCATTACCGCTCAGCGGCCCTCCGATTGCTTCAGCGAACAATCAGGATGAGGTAATGGCAAAGGTCGCTGAAGATCTCAGAAATGTCATAGACAATCTCGCTGGAAAATCATAAGCGAAAAGAAGCTGAGCACATCCTTCAAGAACGCTCATCGCTCAGAGAGCCTGAGAGGTAGAGGGACGTGCTTTTTCTTTTTCTCTTCCGTTGCCTTTCGCCGAAAAATAGTGTACAATAAGAGAGTCACATAGATCTTCCTATGCGTTACATTTCTTATTTTTGTGTTCCCAGTAGAAATTAGCGCTTGGCACACTTCCTGGTCACATGGTGGGACATTCAGGGGTGGAAGTGTTTATGCTATCACTGGTGAGCCCTCTCTCCTTCTTTCAGAAGTAAATGATATCCGTGGAAGGCTCCATTCGTCCTAAAGGGAGTCATAATGACTTACTCACGCAGAAATAAAGTTGAGGAGCAACAAGAAGCACGCCTGAAAGCAGAACAGATCGCTGCCATCTGCAAGAATTTGCATATCTCGCTTGACCCTATTGATTGGCAAGATGATGGTATGCATGCTCGTGTCACGATAAATAATATTCAGATCTCGGACCTCTTAGATCTCTCTAATCAGGATGACGATTCCATTCTTCGCCGCATTCAAATTAAACTATTTGAGCATGCCGCCCTCGCGACTATTGGCGCTCGCCCGGGTCTCAAAGCCTTGATATGGAGTCCTGTAACGGTCATACAACAGCCGCAGGAGTTTTTGAGTCTCTGGATTATTACGATTGAAACTGATGAACGCGTTGCTATTGCTGAATATATCCGACACGGCGAACGTGTCTATGAGCCCTATCAACTTAATACGCACGATGAACAACAACTCGCAAGCCTCTTTGGACCCGTTCACACGGGTGAGTATAAGGTCGGCGATACGATCACGATTGCTGAACACGATCGCAGATGCACTGGCGAGATCATTTATATTCTCCCTCCGGGCAAGGCAATTGCCAGTCGCAAAAACTCTGCCCGAGGCTACCACACTATTCAAGGAAAGGCGTACACAAATGATGTTGCATCCCGCTACCTTGTCGATTGCCATGACGGTTTCCCCCACATCGTCAATCAATCTCAAGTGGTAGGATAATTCTCCAGTATCGCAATCCTCGCATGCTATCGGGTATGCTTTTGCTCCTAACCAGACGGCTCTCCTTGCCACAAAAGTATACCCGATTATCATACTGAAACATCACTCTCTTCTGCAACGTGCTACGCGTAGTCATCAATGCATACAGGTAGAGAGGATAGCATTTCTATGAATACGCATACACACTTCGCCGCTGCCGGTATAGAGACGCTCCAGTCCTGGTTCAATCCCAGGACGGCCCTCTGGGAAAGCACTGGCTGGTGGAACTCTGCCAATATCCTCTGGGTGCTTCTGGATTATTCGGCACGCCGTAACACGACGCTGTATCATCAGGTCGCAGCCGATATTTTTGCCCATCATCAACGCGGCAACTTCCTCAACGAATACTACGACGATGAAGGCTGGTGGGCTCTGACCTGGATCAAAGCCTATGATGTCACCAACGATCCACGCTATCTCACGATGGCCTGTACGATCTTCGCCGATATGTGCAGCGGCTGGGACCCGTTTTGCGGCGGTGGCATCTGGTGGCGCAAGGATCGCACCTACAAAAATGCGATTGCGAACGAACTCTTCTTCTCTCTCGCCGCCAGCCTGAGCCGCCACATCCCTGATCCGCAAGAACAGGCCCCTTATCTCGAATGGGCCCATCTCGCCTGGAACTGGTTCGCCCAAAGCGGACTCATCAATCCCTCTTTCCTGATTAACGATGGCCTCGATGCACACTGCTACAATAACGGCGGCATCACCTGGACCTATAATCAGGGCGTCGTTCTGGCCGGTCTGGTTGATATGACGGCCCTCACGGGCAATTCCGCTTATCTCCACACAGCCGAAGCCATTGCCAATGCGACGATCACCACGCTCGTCGATCGTCAGGGCATTCTGCACGAACCCTGCGAACCCAACTGCGGAAACGATGGCCCACAATTCAAAGGGATCTTCGTACGCAATCTCGCCTATCTCTACGAAGCGGACCATTACGAACCCTACCGCCAGTTCATCCTGCGCAACTCCGCAGCCATTACGCAAAAGAGCCGCTCACTACACTATCATTTCGGCCTGAACTGGTCCGCCCCCGTCGATGTCGCCGATGCCGCGCGCCAGAGCTCCGCCCTCGACGCCCTCAACGCCGCCATGTCCCTCGCCCCCGCGGAAGAGCCCGACGAAATATGCAATCCTTCCGCCACTCCCGACATCACCGACCACCCCACACAGGATCTGTAACAAGCGTTAGCGCGCCAGAAATCCGCCATCAACCATCAATGTAATACCATTGATCATATCCGATTCATCACTCAATAAATACGCGATCGCATGGGCAACATCAAGCGGTCTGGCAAAACGATGCAACGGTATCCTTGCCTTCATCGCATTGGTCTTTTCACCATCGGTCCACACTTTGTCCGCCATCGGTGTCCAGGTAATCACGGGATTGATCACATTCACGCGAATCTGATGCTCCCCCAACTCCAACGCCATCACACGCGACAACTGGTCCAACGCTCCCTTCGAGGCACAATACGCGGCATGATCTTCCAGACCAACCTTGGAGGATAACGACGAGACGTTGACGATGGCCCCACCCTTCCCACGCCGCACCATGCCCGCCGCCACAACCTGCGAAATCACCAGCACTCCCCGCGTATTCACGGCATACGTCGCATCGAACGCTTCCACTGTCGTCTCGAAAAACGATTGCGGAATCGTAATTGCGGCGTTATTCACCAGCAGATCAATATCTCCTGCCGCCTGCACCGCTGCACGTGTCGCTTCATAATCTGCAATATCTACCGCAATTGTCTCACAATCTATTTCACGCGCCAACGACTCAAGATCTGCCGCGGAACGACTGAGCGCAACCACTTTCGCGCCACAGCTCGCCAGCAATAACGCAACTTCTCGCCCAATCCCCTTTCCTGCACCTGTGATCAGGACACGCTTCCCATCAAAACGAATCTCCATAGATTTCCCTTCTTTCACCAGACCAGAAATACCCTGTCTCTTTTTCTCAACTTAGAAATATTCTGCCACCTCTGCATCACGCTTGCCACTCTCACCAGAAGCACTTCTCTACCCACAAAGCAAGCTTGCATCGTTCTCTGCCACATGTTACATAAAACATTTGCATGCAACTTGTCAACTATTTCTTCCCATACATTCCCATATTCTATCCACAATGTCCATATCCTAAAAAAAGCTCGACATTGTCTTGACAAAATCTCTCTTCCTGATTACACTTGTATGTAATCGATGACACACATATACGAAAATGTAATGTGTATTACTATGTAATCGTTCTCACATAGCAAAGATGAAAGAACATCATAGCGGCGAAGATCAAGGATATCGCTCGCCTGGCAGGAGTATCGACAGCAACCGTATCACGAGTGTTAGCAAATGAGGGGTATGTGAGCGAGGAGGCTCGCAGGCCTGAACCTCCTACCACACTCTTCGTCGGCAATAATCTCTTAGCGATGGGGGCTTTCCGCGCCATTTCTCAGCGGGGCCTGCGCATTCCCGATAATAGTGCTCTCGCAGCATTTGACGATGTGGATTGGATGTCCCTCGTGAAACCGGGCTTGACAGTCATCAAACAACCAACTTATGATATTGGGCATGTTGCGGTCGAGTTACTCTTTCGCCGGGTCGCCGATCCTCTCCGTCCAGTAAAACAGGTGATGGGACAGAGCGTCTTACCTATTCGACAAGCGTGCAGCATCTATCAAAGGTGTCGTGCATCCGCTTCCCAGGCTGTCCGGTCGTCCGATGTCTGTAACCAGGCTTCGCAGCAGGAAAGAGGGACCGTATGAGTACGCTGATTACGCGCATGGGCGAATGCTTGATTGATTTTCCGCTCTTTCTGTTGCGCTATACAGCTTGATGAAAGGAGGTTCTCACCAGGACACGGAGGTATTTCTAGCAATCACGAACGACTTTTCAGGTCTCTATGTTGGAGCTAAAAAATAACGCTTAGACTCCTGAAATAGCTCAGCCATCATTGTCTGTCTGGCGAATAAACTCATCACTGTTCGATGAGAAAGGAAAAATTACACATGAGTTCTATGGACTTATTTGAAGAACTTCGCGGCAAAATGACACGTAGGAACTTGCTGAAGCTGGGTGGCTCCATCGCCACGGCCTCAGCGGCTGGCCCATTATTGGCTGCTTGCGGACAAACCGCCAGCACGGCCCCGAGCGGCGGCAACATCTGGAAGCAATTCAGCGGCACTACACTCAACTTTATTTCCGAAAATACTCCGCCATCGTCGGCAATCGCGGCCAATCTCAAGCCGTTTGCTGATCTCACTGGCATCAAAGTCAACGTCCAGCAAATGGAGCTGGATTCTCTGGTCCAGAAGGTCGGTCTCGACTTCGGCTCCGGCTCTGCACAATACGATGTGATCTACGCGGATCCCTATCAGGTCCTCGCTCCGTTCAGCACGGGCCTGGTCGATCTCAATCAATTTATCAACGATAGCTCGTTACCCAAAGTCCCCAATGGCATCGGCGATTTCATTCCCACGCAGCTCCAGGGTGCCGGACGCTACTTAGACGCCAATGCGCTCTATGCTCTACCCTACGACTGCCCGACGATCATCTGGATTTATCGCCAGGATCTGTTCGATAAGTATCACAGCCGTATGCAGAGCGATCTCGGCTTCGATCCCACTCCCTCTGCGAATATCACCTGGGAGCAGTACTACCAGATCGCGGATTGGTTCAATAAAAATGCCAAAGCGGATGTCCCCTACGGCACCGGGCATCAGGCCAAACAGTACGACTCGCTCCAGTGCGACTTCACGGATGTTCTGTTTGCCTACGGTGGCTCTTACTTCCAGAATGAGAATCAGATCGGTGCATTAGGTAGCGCGAAGCCTGGCCCCTGCCAGCTCGATCAGCCCGCCGCTCTCGAGGCGGCCACGTTCTACCAGAAGCTCCTCAAAATTGCGCACCCCGGCAGCACCAGTTGGGACTGGGATGGCCTGGGCACGGCTCTTGCGCAGGGCCAGGTTGCCATGGCTCCTGAATGGCACGAGTACGCTTCAACTGTCGAAGCTGGCAAGTTTGGCGGCAAATGGGGCTATTCTCCTCTGCCAAAGGGTCCAGTCAGAAGCGCAAATCTCTATGGTGGCACTGGTATTGCGATCAATAAGGGTGCCGACGAACAACATCAGAAGGCGGCATGGCTCTTCCTCGTCTGGGCAACTTCTCCCGATACTGAGCTGGGAGATCTGGAGAGCAAGGTGGGTGGTGGTACGCCAACACGCACGTCGGTCTACAATATGCCGCAGGTGAAGGCGGCCAATAAGTATCCTTCTCCTATGCCCAATATTCTCTCGGCCGCAGCCGTTAACGAGGCCTGGCAACCGGCAAATATTGCCATGCGTCCAAAAATTCCCACCTGGAACCAGTGTGATACCATCATTTTCACGCAGCTCTCGAAGATGCTTGTTGCGGGCCAGAGTCCTCAAGCGACGATGACGGCGATCAAGCAAGGTATTGACAAAGCTAACGGGGTTTAATTGTGGAGACAAAACAACACGTCAATCAAGTGGTACGGGCGATCCCAAAGCCCGCTGTTGCCGTTCAAAAGAAGCGATGGACTCCTCCATTTGAGGTCGTGATGATGCTGCCAGCACTGATACTGCTGGCGGCCATCTCGATTATTCCATTTCTTTATATGATCTGGATGAGCTTTAATACTGTCTCTCTTTTCGGGGGCGTTTCGTTTCAATGGGCGGGCCTGGCAAACTGGATCCAGATGTTTACTGACCCCGATGTGAAGTCGAGCTGGCTCATCAGTTTGATCTACTTTGTGGCGACGGTCGGCGTCGAGATGATCCTTGGCATTGCGATTGCGCTCTTGCTCTATGAGATTACCTGGGGCAAGAATATCGCTCTCTCGCTCATCATCATCCCGATGTTTATCGCGCCGGTCATCGTCGGCCTGCTTGGCCGCTTTATGCTCGATCCAACGTACGGCCTCTACTCCTGGCTGTTCAAGAGCACGCACATCTATACCCATCCGATTCTTGGCGAGCAGGTCTCGGCCTTTGTCTCGGTCGTCCTGATGGATGTATGGGAGTGGACGCCTCTGATCACGCTGATCACGCTCGCCGGACTCGTCTCGATGTCGCAAGAAGTCCTGGAGGCGGCGAAGGTCGATGGGGCCAGCTACCTGGCACGCTTACGCCATGTAATCTTCCCTCTGACGACCAGTGTCATTGTGGTCGCGCTGCTCATCCGCGCGATGGATGCGATCCGTTACTTTGATGTCATCTGGCTCTCGACGGCTGGCGGCCCCGCCGACTCGACGAAGATTATTCCCTTGCGCCTGTATGACGAAGCGTTCCGCTTCTTCCACCTTGGCTACGCTGCCGCGATCGGCCTGGGCATGCTCGCATTCTCTATTATTGTCGCAAATCTGTTCCTGGCAGCACTCAAACGCAGGGAGGTGGCCGGATGAGTAGAACTCTACGTGCAACGACCAGACAGGTTATCCTTTACATACTCCTGGTCATCGTGCTTCTCTGGATACTGGTGCCGATTGTCTGGATGCTGCTTTCTTCGCTAAAACCGACGAATGCGATTTTCTCATCTACGCCCACATTTCTCTTCGTTCCGACCTTGCAACACTATATTGATGTGTTTACCAGCGGCAATGGTTTTAGCAGCTATATTGTGAACAGTATTCTCGCTTCTGGCATCTCGACGCTGATCTCTGTTGGATTAGGCTGTTTCGCTGGCTACGGCCTTGCTCGCGCTCAATTCAAGGGCAAGGACAATCTGGCGTTCTGGATTATCAGCACACGTATGGCTCCTATTGCGGCGGTTATTCTGCCACTCTACATTGGCTTCCGCTACCTGCATCTGACCAATACGTTGACGGGCCTGATCATTTCTTATCTCACGTTCAATCTGCCATTTGCGATCTGGATTATGAATGCCTTCTTCTCCGATCTCCCTATCAGCCTTGAGGAAGCTGCTCGCGTCGATGGCGCGGGACGCTGGCAGACGTTCTGGGATATTGTCCTGCCGCTGGTTGCTCCTGGCACGGCAACCACTGCTATTCTCTGCCTCGTTTTTGCGTGGAATGACTACTCTTTTGCGCAGACATTTGCTGGCCCCAACAGCCAGACGCTTCCCCTCTCCGCCTCGCAACTCATTACGCAAACAGGTATCGATTGGGGACAGTTGACGGCTATCGGGACAATTGTCGCGCTACCAATGGTGGTGATCGGTCTTGCGGTCCGTCGCTGGCTGGTGAAAGGCTTGACATTAGGCGCGGTAAAATAATACAACTGAAAAAGCTCCGGCTATGTGCTTGAAAAGGATTTACGCTCTCGCCGGGCGCTCACGATCAATACACATCGTCACCACACCGCTCACTACCGGTGCAAGACCGATGTGCATAGTAGTTTCCTGGACTTGCACCAGCATATGTTCTTCAGGATGAGAAACGCTGCTGGTGAGATGTCTCTTTACCGCATTCACAGGAGATGGACGTGAAAGCAATTGTATACGATGCACCAGGGCAATTCAGCTATCGAGATGTTCCCATGCCTGAGATTATGTCGGATGAGGTCCTCATTCGTGTTCGATCCTGCGGCATTTGCGGCACGGATCTCCATATCCATGAGGGGGAATTTCTGGCCCGCTTCCCTCTTATCCCCGGTCATGAGTTTGCCGGAGAAATCGCGGCCCTCGGCTCTACGGTCCAGCATTTAAAGGTAGGCGATCGCGTCGTCTGTGACAATACCGAACTCTGCGGCCACTGCTTTTATTGTCGCCGCGATCAACCCCTGTTTTGTGAAAACTTTGTCTCGCACGGCTGCAACACTGCCGGAGGTCAGGCCGAATATGTTGCGATCAAAGCCGAAAAAGTTTTCCTCATCCAGAATCTCTCCTGGCAAGAGGCCGCCCTGGTCGAGCCCACCGCCTGCGCCGTCCACGGTATGGACATCATTGCGCTGAAACCCGGCAGTGAGGTGCTACTCTTTGGCGCTGGCCCGACCGGCATCATCCTCGCGCAGTTGCTCAAACTGAATGGCGCGGCTCATCTCACCGTCGCCGCCCCGGCCGGACCTAAACTCGATCTCATCTCCCGTCTGGCCGCCGACGAAGTCGTCGTCATCGATCGCGACGACCCCACCGCCCACAAAAAACACCTGTTAGACACGCACCGCCACGGCTTCGACTACGTCATTGAGGCCACAGGAGCACCCTATCTCATGAACGAGGCCCTACAATACGCCCGTCCCGGAGGTCACATCGTCGTCTACGGCGTCTATCCCGAGAACGCCCGCATCAACTGGAGCCCCTACGAGATCTTCCAGAAACAGCTCACGATCGTCGGCTCCTTCGCCCAGACCCACTGCTTCGACCGCGCCCTCCTCTATCTGGAAAGCAAACAACTCAAAGTAGCTGAAATGGTCACCCACACCTTCCCACTCTCAGACTACGCGCAGGCTCTGGAGACTCTGCGCGCCCGTCAAGGCGTCAAGATCGCGATCGAACCCTAGAGTATCGCCCCTGCGACACCTGGTTTTTCCTTTGTAGAAGCGCTACTTGTCTACAATGTCACGTAGATAAGCCTGTACATCGCCCCCCACCCTTGTAGAGTCGCCGCTTATCTGCGACCGGGGGCGACCACCTCCCATCTCGTCGTCGACCCGGTCGCAGACAAGCCGACCCGGTCGCAGACAAGCGGCGACTCTACGGGATTGATGGGAGATTCCCCTTATCTCCGTGACATTGCTGCTTGTCTGCAACGTAGACCAGTAGAGGCACAGTTCCGTTCTTCTCCACCATCTACCTCGCAACCCTCTCCTTCTCACGCATCTCCCTCCTCCGTGATCTGCACCACTACTTCCCGCAGACGACGTTCCAGAAAAGCGCGCTCTCGCTCATTCGCACAAAGCTGATACGCCTGCATGTACGCATCCCGCGCATCACGCATCCGACCCGCACGCCTCAATAAATCCGCCTGAGCGGCGTGAAACAGATAATAGTCGCTCAACTCCTTCTTCAGGTTGCCTTGTTCCAGCAATCGCAGACCCTGTAAGGGACCGTCCGCCATCGCCACGGCGACCGCCCGGTTCAATTCGATAATGGGGGAAGGAGTCATGACCATGAGGACCCGATAGAGCGCGGAAATCTGCGGCCAATCCGTCTCCTCTGGCTGTCTTGCCTGCGCATGGAGCGCGCTGATCGCGGCCTGGATCTGGTAAGGACCAGCCCGTCTCATAGAGAGGGCACGCTCAAGAATACGTTTCCCTTCCTCTATCTTTTGCTGATCCCAGCGTACCCGCTCCTGATCCTCCAGCAGCACCAGTTCTCCATCCTCCCCCACACGTGCCTCACGCCGCGAATCATGCAGCAGCAATAGCGCCAGCAGTCCCAATGCTTCCGGCACTTCGCTCGCCAGTGACTCCTGGATCAAGAGTTGGGCCATCAACCGCGCCAGCCGAATGGATTCGTCGCACAATTCCCGCCTGATCAGCTCGCTACCCGCCATCGCTGCGTAGCCCTCATTAAAGATCAGATACAGAACGTGCAGAACCGCATCCACCCGTTCCCCCAGCACACGCGACTCCGGTACTCGATACGGAATGCCCGCATCGCGAATCTTGCGCTTGGCCCGTACCAGACGTTGCGCCATCGTCGGCACTGGCACGAGGAAAGCGCTGGCAATCTCAGGCGTGGACAGACCGCCCAGCGTATGTAACGTCAGGGCGATCTGCGCCTCTAATCCCAGCGCGGGATGACAACAGGTGAACATCAACTTGAGCCGCTCATCAGGAATGGCGGTATCTTCCATGTCTTCTCCTCCAGGCTGCTCCTGCTCAAGCAGTTCCTGAAGCTGGACCTGTTTGTGCGCAAGCGTGTTCTTACGGCGCAGACGGTCAAGAGCTTTGCGCCGGGTCACCGTCATTAACCACGCTCCTGGATTCCGTGGAATACCATCGACCGCCCAGCGTTCCAGTGCCACCAGCAACGCATCTTGCAGGGCATCCTCCGCCAGCTCGAAGTCCCTTACAGAGCCAATCAAAGCGGCGAGGATGCGACTTGCTTCCCGTGCGAATGTCTCCGAAACTGCCTGTTGTATGCTATCCATTCAACTCACAGCTAATCGAACTCGAGAACGGGGCGAATCTCAACAGCACCGTGGGTCGCCGAGGGAATCTTCGCCGCCACTTCTATGGCTTCATCGAGATCTTTACAATTGAGCAGATAATAGCCTCCAATCTGATCTTTCGTCTCCGCAAACGGACCGTCCGTCGTCAGCGTCTTGCCATCGCGCACGCGCACCGTCGTCGCCGTATTGCTCGGCTGAAGCGCCTTGCCACCTCCAAGAAACTGTGCCTGCTCCGCCCCGAAATTGTTGTACGCCTGATACTCGGCCACGCGTGCCTCTTCACTCCACGCTGCGTATGCCGCCTCATTATCATAAATTAAAGCTAAGTAGCGCATTTCTCTATTTCCTTTCCTCGCTCAAAAGCGGTTTATCTCCAGAAGAAGCATCATTTTTGCTCTTCTCTAAAAACGACGAACGGACTACGACCGAATCGACACTTCTCAGAACGAGTTTCTGGCCAATCTCGATATTTCCCAAGTGCAAAAAAGATTGCAACTAAGATCGATTAGTTGCAATCCACTCACTGATAGGTTGAGTATGGTACCGGGAAAAGGCTATAATGATGCAAGTGCAGCAATGTTAGCTGCACGGCGTTTCAATAGAAAGAGGCGTAACTCATGCGAACAAACCACGTGAAAGAACTGCTCAAACGCGGCGAACCGGCTCTGGGAGCCTGGTTGAACCTGCCTGACACGTCCTCAGCACGCCTGATGGCGCATCTCGGCTTTGACTGGCTTCTGATCGATATGGAGCACACGGCTCAGCATCCCGGCCTTGTTGCGGACATGATCGCAATTATTGCCGATGCTGGCAAAAGCGCTCCCTTTGTACGTATCCCGTACAACAGCGTTGAGTGGTTCAAGTGGGCGCTGGATGCTGGTGCCTGGGGGGTGCTCATCCCCATGGTCAATACACGCGAAGAAGCGCAGCAAGCGGTGAGCAATTCGAAATACGCCCCGATGGGCACGCGTAGTATTGGCGGCACATTCGCCCCTTACAGCTTTGGCGATACCGACCGCACAGAGTATCTCGCCCGTGCAAACGACGAGATTATGGTCTGCGTCCAGATTGAAAGCGCACAGGCAATCCAGAATCTCGATGAGATTCTCTCCGTCCCCGGCATCGATGTCGCTTTCATAGGCCCCAACGACCTGCATGGGTCGCTCGGCCTTCCACCCAGCCTCTATAGCAACGATCCTGCATTTCTCGATGCGCTCGAACGCGTCAAAACGAGCGCCCGAGAACACCATCTCGCCTCAGGCATTATGAGTGGCGATGGTGCTGCCGCAGCTCAATGCGTCCAACAGGGCTTTCAGATGGTCACGGTGATCACTGATATCAACAGTCTGCTCACTGGAGCCAGACAAAATTTACAAAGGGCGCGTACGACACTTTGATCCAGCAAAGGAAGAGGTGAATATGTCGCGTGAATTTGTCATATGGACTGGTCTCAAATTCTTTCCTGAAGCTTCATCGATCCTTGAAACGGCAGCAACGATCCGCGTCAGTCAGGTAGGGGAACTCAACGATTGGCATGCGGAGGCGTCGACGGCCCAGGTCATTTTTGTCCGCGGCACGACGTTTATTACCGGTGAAGTCATGGATCGTATCGGTCCACAACTGCGTATCGTTGCCCGCAATGGCATCGGCGTTGATCGCGTCGATATCGAAGCCGCAACGCAACGGGGCATTCTGGTCATCAACACGCCAGATGGCCCAACCGAATCAACGGCTGAACATGCCATTGCGCTTCTGCTCAATCTCTGCAAAAAGGTGGCGCTCGGTGATCGTATTCTCCGTTCAGGACAGGGCTTCCCGATCCCTGGAGCATTCGCACCGGGACTGGAGACTGCCGGGACAACCCTGGGGCTGGTCGGTCTGGGACGGATCGGGAGTCGCGTTGCGCTTATTGCGAAAGCGCTGGGCATGCGCGTGCTGGCCTACGATCCGTTCATTACACCGCAACGTGCCGAAGAGCTTGGCGTCGAAATCGCCCCCACGCTCGCGGACCTGCTGCCCCAGGCGCAAGTCGTCTCCATCCACTGCCCTTCCATCCCATCCACCTATCACATCATCAATGCAGAGACCTTGCGCCAGATGCCGGAAGGAAGCTACCTGATTAATGTCTCACGCGGAGCCTTAATCGATCATCCGGCATTGATCGATGCGCTCCGTTCTGGTCATCTGGCCGGGGCTGGTCTCGACGTGTTCGATCCCGAACCACCCGAGCCAGACGACCCCCTATTTTCGTTACCGAACACGATATGCACCCCCCATATCGGTTCCTACACCACTGCCGGACTCATCCGCATGCAGGTCATGGCCTGCCAGCAAGTTGTCAGTGTATTGCGTAACGAACGCCCCCCCAACCTCGTCAACCCCGAGGCCTGGGACAAACGGCGTCAGTAAATTCGCGACGGGAGAGAAACTCTCCCGTCCAATAGAGGATCATGCATCCTCTATTTTGTTTTGCGACTCCTGATGCTCTCCTGGTAGCCTATTGACCTTCATTTGTTTCCCCCGTTCTCTCTCGAAGAAACATAACAAAGACCTGCCAATAAAAACATTCTTCCACCATGCTTCTACTTGTTAAGTACTACCAGAAAGTACAATCATCAACCATTTATGCTTGCTTGCCTCTTACCCAACGCTTATAATGAACTTGAAAAGTCCTTTTGTTGGGTAAAAACTAAAGTATTACATATAAAGTGTGATGCAATAGGAGAGGGAAGCGATGCCAAAAGTACCTATATACACACTTGCCTGGTTACCCGGGCAGACAAGGTATGAACTCTACGAGACACGCAGCGAAACAGCTCTACCAATCATGCTGAATAGCCCCACCTGGTTTACCTGGCTTCAGAGTGTCTCTTCCTTTGCGTTTATAGGCAAACATGGCTTCTACACGGCACGCAAAGAGACCAGACCACGCGGCGAACATTATTGGTATGCCTACCTGACACAGGGCAAGCATCTTAGCAAGAAATATCTGGGTAAAACTTCCAACCTCACGCTGGCACGCCTGGAATCTCTTGAAGAGATTGTATATACCCAACACGAGAACGAACACGCCTTGCTATTCCCATCGGCTACTCCTCACCTTGTCAGTGGCACAGATGGCACGCCACAACCTGCACTCCCCTCTCAGTCTACTCCTCTCCATCCTTTGCTCATCACCAAGCTCCATATACCACATCCACGACCTCAGCTTGTTGTTCGCACTCATTTAATTGAGCGGCTCCGACTATGCGCACAACTCCCTCTCACGCTCATCTCCGCTCCCGCCGGATCTGGCAAAACGACCTTGCTGGCTCAATCTCTCTGGGAGAGCAATCTGCCAGTTGCCTGGCTCTCCCTGGAACCTGAGGATAATGATCCCGCACGTTTTCTCCCTTACATGATCTTCGCCTTACAGACATTAGATCCTCAGTTAGGCACAACTATCCTCTCTCTACTCCGCACTCCACAACCACCACCACCGGAGATGGTGCTCACACTGCTGATCAATGAAATCCTGGAGCAGCAGACGAAGGATATGATTCTTGTGCTGGACGATTATCACGTCATCACTTCGGCATCACTTCGGCAAGCCATGATCCTCCTGCTGGAACACTTGCCACCACAACTGCATCTGATCCTGGCCACACGCACTGATCCCTCTCTGCCACTGGCCCGATTGCGCGCTCAGGGACGACTTGCGGAAATACGTGCATCTGATCTGCGCTTTGCTGGCGATGAAATACGCACCTTTTTACAGATCGTGATGAAACTGGAGCTTTCACTTGATATTATGACTACCCTCGAAGCTCGAACGGAGGGCTGGATCACCGGACTACAACTGGCCGCGCTCTCTTTGCAAGGGAAAACGGACATCACCGGATTTGTGACGGGCTTTACGGGCACACATCGCTTTGTGCTGGACTATCTGAGCGAGGAGGTGCTCATGCAGCAACCTCCCTTGATCCAATCCTTCCTGCTCCATACTTCGTTGCTGGATCGCCTGAACGGCCCACTCTGCAATGCGCTCACCGGACGGGAAGAAAGTCAGGAAATGCTGGAAAAACTGGAAAAAGCAAATCTGTTCGTTGTGGCTCTTGACGAGATACGCTGCTGGTATCGCTATCATCATCTGTTCGCCGAGACATTGCGCAGCTATCTCCAGCAGCGAGAGCCTGCGATGGTGCCTGTATTGCATCAACGAGCCAGTGAATGGTATGAGCAACACGCATTACCGCTTGAAGCGGTACACCATGCTCTGGCTATTCCCGATGAAGAACGAGCTATCCGCTTGCTCGAACCAATTGTGATTCCTTTTGCGTTCCGAGGTCAGCGCTCTATTGTGCTCAAGTGGCTGAACGCGCTCCCAAATGCAGTGATACGCACTCACTCTTTGCTGTGCGTTTACTATGCCTCGCTGCTCATGCTCACGAATCAGTTCGAAGCTGCAATGGTCCGCCTGACAGAGGCCGAAGATGGCCTTGGTGAGGATACATCCACTGAGCAGGCTCGCATTATCCGTGGGTTTCTATTTACCAACCGCTCGACTATCGCTTTTTTTTCTGGCGATCTCCAACACTCAATCCTGTTTGCACATCAGGCACTTGCTCTCCTGCCAGAAACAGAGGATTCCGCTCGCGCCGGGAACCTCACAAATATCGTTCAGGCTTATCAGATAAGCGGAGACACGACGGTAGCCACCGAACTTGAGATCGCGAAGACGGTAGCCACCATACGCATCTTGCATAATCCTTTTGCGCTGATAAGTTGCATTGCAATGCTGGCACATCTCCATGCTCTACAAGGACGACTGCAACAAGCCTCAGCTACCTATGCACAGATCATGGAGATCGCCTCTTCCCCGGAAATGCTCCAAATAACGTTCGCTGGCCCATATTATTATTTTGGCCTGGGAGATCTCCTACGTGAGCGGAACGATCTGGATACGGCTGAACACTATTTACGACAGGGCCTGGCGCTGATCCATGAGGATATTCCTCTTGAAGCACGGGTGGCAACTCAGGGCTACTTCGCGCTGGCAAGTTTGCTCCAGGCACGTGGCAATACATCAGAAGCTCGCATAACACTGGATGCACTTCTATCATTAGCACATCAACGACATTTTGCTGCCTCTTTCCTGGCTCAGGGTACGGCTCGAAGGGTGCGCTTTGAATTGACATCTGGCAATCTAACCGCTGCTGTCCACTGGGCCGAGACATGTGGACTCTCCCTCAACGATACCGACTTGCCATTTCCTCGCGAGAGTGAGTATCTAACGCTGGCACGGATATCTATTGCGCAGAAGAAACTGGACCTGGCGACGTTTTCTCTCCAGGAGGTCCTTCTTCTCCTGACACGACTCCATGAAAAGGCTCGCGCAGGTGCTCGCCTGGGCAGCGTCCTGGAAATTCTCGTCGTACGTACACTGGCTCTGGAGGCTCAAGGAGATCAAGCAGCCGCTCTTACAATACTGAAACAGGCTCTCCTGCTCGCCAGGCCCGAAGGCTACATCCGGCTCTTTGTTGACGAAGGACTCCCCATGCTGGCTTTGTTGCGCCATTTATCGAACCATCACCTCCTCGCGGAATACATTACGACACTCCTGAACGCCTTCGGAGAACCACAGTTTCCAGACGTTTCTCCTCCCCTGGCCACTGTCAGCCCACTTACTGAGCCACTTACTGAGCGCGAACGTGAAGTACTGGCTCTCCTTCTCGAAGGCGCTTCTAACCGTGAGATTGCACATCGCCTCGTGCTCAGCGTCAATACGGTCAAGCGACATGTCTATAATATCTGTGGCAAATTGGGAGCTCAGAGTCGCATGCAGGTTGTCACGAAAGCCCGCTCTCTCAACTTTATGTAATACGCTGTACTTCCTCATCCCCTTTCGCTTTCCAGATCTACAACTTTAGTAGGTAGTACCCCATCCTTGCCTATCGCTATACTCCTCTCAGAGTGTCACCTGTATTCATGGTATCTATATTTCTCTGGCTTCCTTCCCCTACTCCAGATAACACTCTCTATTTCGCTATCCTATTCTTTTTCCTTGAGAGAGGAGATCTATGGACTTGGCAAACGCCATGACACAACAACAACAATCTGGTCGACAACATGCTCTGGTGATCGGCGCTAGCATGGCCGGGCTTTTAGCCGCACGGGTGCTTTCAGACTATTTTGAGCAGGTCACTGTCATCGAACGTGATCCGTTGTCTGATGATGCCCGCATACGCAAAAGCGTACCTCAGGGTCAACATACGCACATTCTCTTGCATAAAGGGGTGGAGATCATTAATAATCTCTTCCCCGATCTCTATCCTTCTCTTGAAGCTGATGGGGCTCAACCAATTGATGCTATCAACGATTTCTACTGGTTCCACTTCGGAGTGTGGAAACTTCGCTTCAATGGCTCAATGCGCATCTATGGACAAACTCGACCATTACTCGAATACCATGTACGCCGTTGCGTCGCTGCAAGACCAAATGTCCGCATCATCGATACTGCTGAGGTCCTTGGTATTGTCGATGATACAAAAAATCACGCCGGGATCATCGGTGCCCGCGTGCGTATACGCAATCGCGCCAATGGTGAGGGATATCTGGAAACCAATCTTATCGTTGATGCCAGTGGTCGTGGTTCTCAGACGCCACGCTGGCTCACCGAACTTGGCTACCCTCCCATTGACGAAACTCAGATCAAGATCGGCGTAGGCTATGCCTCCCGCATCTATCGTCGTCCAGCCAACTTTCACCCAAAGGTTTTTGGCCTTTATCCCTGGCCCGTGGACAGAACACGCTACGGTTATCTTATCCCCATCGAGGGCAATGCATTTTCTGTGACGCTTTCTGGCTATTTGCCAGATCATCCACCTGCCGATGAGGCTGGTTTTCTGGAATTCGCGCGTGGTCTGTCCCAACCCGATATCTATGAAATACTCAAAGTTTCCGAGCCGTTAGGCCCTATTACGCTCTTTAAATACCCTGTAAACAAGAGACGCCATTACGAACACTCAACCCTCCCGAATGGCCTGGTGGTGCTGGGTGACGCTGTCTGTGGCTTTAATCCCATCAACGCTCAGGGGATGACAATTGCTGCATTAGGCGCTCAAACGCTACTCAACTGCCTGGAACAACAATCACGCCGCGGGACTATGGCTGGCTTCCCTTCTCGCTTCCAGAAAGCTCTGGGTAAAGTGGTCGATGTTCCCTGGCTTCTCACAAAGACTGAGGATTTCCGCCATCCAGAGGTGGAGGGCAAACGCTCTTTCGACCTTACGATGCTGCAAAACTATGTACAGCGAGTCGGCTATTTGACTGCCACTCATCCTTTTGTCGCACAAACCTTTTACGAGGTGCTACATATGCAGAAACCGCCATCTGCACTCTTCCATCCGCGTATTCTACTACCAGCATTGTTCGCACACCAGTCTGTTGAAACCGCACCCGGCTAAACACATATTTTCTCTCTCACTCTCTAAAGAGTGCACATCGCGGTCGATACAGATAGAGGCATCAGTGGGAACGAACAAGGCACATATTTTTTCCTGCTTTTAGATACACATCTTTTTGCAAAAATCTGCTTGCACAGAGGCTATAGAGGATGGGGGCGAGCATCTATCAAGCTCTCCCCATTCCTTTCCTTGCATCCTTGCAAAAATATATCTCAACGCACTGGAGGATCATGTGGAACAAAACAGTATTGATGCTAGTCTGGGTCTTGCTATTGCCCTGGATCTGTTGAAACAACATCAAGAAACAGGCGAATTACGAGGCAATATTTCAATTGCACAGTTTTTGAGCACAAAGCACTATCGCTGCATCATTCAGATTGAGAATGGCCAGGTTGTATCCTGCACTCTCCTCGATGAGCACAATCAGAGGCGTCCCGCTGACAAGGAATATCTCATTCAAACTGACAATAAAGGAGGACCGTTCGACTGGAAATTTTATCAGCATGAGAAAGCTCTCTCTGTTCCTCCCACGATGCCCGTTCCTGTCCAACCGTCTGTCATGTTGCCTGTGGACACGTCTACGGTGAGAGATAATGCTGTCCCCATCCGTCTGACGCCCGCGTTGCAGCTCTCCTGGCTGTCCACCTGGAACCCAAATGATATCAGGTTCTTACAGCAAATCTTTTCACTTGTAAATGGACATAACACCATTCACGATATAAAGCTGCTTATGTTCAGGTTTCCACCGGAGATGATTGAAAAAGCCTTTATTTTTCTCATCGCCATGAAACAGGTCGAGATACAAGGAACAATTAGAAAATAAGCAAAATACTCTTTGCTCTCAATTAGAGAGATATTATGCAGGAGACAACAAATATGCATACCCATGACTCTACACGCCGACGACAGAGCATGCTCGATTTCTGGTATCGCCTGGCTGCTCAGCCAGAGTTGCCATCAGCCCCTGCTTCTTTCAGAGAACGCGAACTGGGACGCAAGATGCGCTCTTCGAGTATCGCGATCCTGACCATTTTTATTCTCTTTATTCTCTTTCTCCCTGGCTGCCTGGTTTTCCCAGATCACTATGTCCTTATTCCTGAGTACGGCATGATGCCCATCTGCCTGATTGCTCTCGTGCTGAATAAGTTCCGACATCCTATTCTGGCCGGTGCACTGGTTACCTTTTCGTTTGAACTCTCCCTTATCTTCGTCTGCCTGACCTCGTGGCCATTTGATACGTCCAATCTTCAGCTCTATGAACTCTTTATCCTGAGCGATATCATGGCTTTAACGCTGGTCTCTCCCCGTGGCATGGTGATTGTTGGCGCGAGCAATGCTGTTTTTATTATCCTGGATCTCATTTTGCAGCCACATACTGCTGCTCTCAATCATGATTTACAGGTCCAGTTCGCGGCTATCTTGATTATGCCTGTCTCTATTCAGATTATGGTTGCCGTGGTGGTAAGCTGGTACGCGGGAAACCAGGCCAAAACCATTCAACATGCTAATCGCACAGAAATGGCTGCCCAGCTTGAGCATCACAAGGTGGAACAAAGCCAACGCGTGGAGATGGAGAAAATGACGTTACAGCGGAATATTGAGCAGATCGTTGCTATCTACGCTCAGGCGACAAATACTCGCCAGAGCGCAAAAATTCCGCTTGATGCGTATCCTACGTTACTCTGGCCTCTGATTAATACGTTTAATTCGCAACAATCTCGACTCCAACGCACCCGAGAGACGGAGGCCGAACTTCAGAAACTCCAGCAAGCTATTATGCAGAGCTCTGAAAGTATCAGGTCAGGCTATTTTAATTACAATCAGTCAACGGGCACTCAATTGGATTCTCTGTTGTCTGTCCTCAGGATACACAGGTAGGCTCTCTGAACGTTCATGCTTCTTCAAGGGAGTAATATTTTCTCTGTATTACTCCCTGTACAACACATACGAGAGACTATTCACATTAGGGCGCATACCTGAAGGGCGCCAGACGATTTTCCTCGGCGACCAGACTGCGCTCATTCGGTGTCACACAAACAAGATCACTGGCTCTCGCTACCCGCCATACATAGCCAGAGCGACACGTATTACGACCATATATACCACCACCCCGATTAATCCGATGGCGAGCCATCCTATTATCATATGCCACCTGAGCACGCCGTTGTGGCGTAACACAGACATGATCACCATTATACGCCTCCCGCCACACATAACCGGAACGACACGTATATGGACCATATGGACCAGCTTTAAGACTGCCAGCCGCTGCATAACTCGAGGGAACACTGACAATTCCTACGAGCAGCACCAGACCTGCTGCCACGAGGATCGAAATGAAACAGCGTTTGAGCATATTTTCCTCTCTTTTTCTCGTAAGCACCTCTTTCAACACGACATATGCCTTCGGAAAAGATAACCCCAACCTGTCACAAAAACCCAAACTACCTTTCTCTCACGAATCTCTATCTAAGCAGACAACCTTCTACTTCCAGCTTCCCTCTCTAGTAACGCCTATGTTTTTTCAAAGGTTTATCTAGAGATAATACATAGCAAATCCTTTTGCAGAGATTTTTGCCTGCTTACATCACTTGCCGGGGCCACGTCAGCGGAAGAGACCCCCCACGCAGCTTCAAAGGCATCGTTTGAATCACTGTTCTCGCCCGCCTCTTCGCCTCTTCTGCGTTCGGTCCAGCAAAATTGGTATCGACGGTCTGCTCGAACAGGGCGAACCAGCGCTCGAAATGTTGCGGGCGTAGTGGCTCCTTCTCATGCAACAAAATATGCTTATACATCATGCCGCCATGATAGTTGCCCGTCTGGAAAAGGATATTCTCCCAGAAGTTATACATGGTCGGCAAATGCTCTTCCAGCTTGATCGCGGCAACGTCCGTAAAGAAAAAGCCGATAAGCTCATCCTGCGTCGCCTGGTGATAAAATGTGCTGATCAGCAGCTCAATATCTTCACGATTTTCGATATCTCTTTTCGGTTCCATCGGACTATTTCCATTCTCTCAAAAGTGTATACGTATGCTTCCAGTGAGAGTGTATCACATCATTGACATAACCAGATCAAAAGATGCCTGGTATATCCTCGTGTTCGTCCCTTGTGCCGATGCAGCGGAGATTATTCGTCCTCGTGAAGCTTCCGGTACTGATCGCTTTGTGTGAGACCCTGGAAAACAAACCGTTACCATGAAAACACGCCCAAATAAACACAACAGGTAGGGGCTGCGCTTTATGCCTGCCCACGTCCCCCATCGGCCATCTCGCCCTTCATTACTCCCTGACCTGACATCTACAGCTAAAATAGGCATGGTTCCCTATAACGTGCGCGAAGAGGCGAGCGCGAGAATCGTCTCGTAGAGCAGTTGTGGCAACACGCCGAAGGTGTACGACATGAGCACTGCTTCGTCGCGCTGATGGGCACCACGTCCGAACGGTCCCCAGTTAATGACCGGGATGCCGAGACGTTGCATCTCAACGAGCGGCAAACTATAGCCCCCCGGCAATCTGTCGCTACCATCACGTTGCCAGATGGGCATGTTCGCCTGAAGGGCTGCGAGATCTACACCAGCATCCAGGCGCAGATAGCTCATATCGGAGAGGTACGGGAAGTACGGTTGCTGCTCAAGCGCTACTTCAGGGTGCGCGCTCACCACAGCATCAACGGCGGCCTGCAATGGACCAGCCGCAGGCGCAACGGCCGGATAGTAGGGGGGCGCATAAAAAATGACGACGGCTGGCCCCTGCCGTCCACTCAATTTCCAGAGGCGCTGAGCAATGCAAACACAACGCTCACGACTATCGAGCGTTGCAGACCAGTTGCCCGCCTCCTGCATAAGCTCAGTATCGACCTGCGCTTGCCCGCTCAATTGCGCCGTCTCAGCATAAAGCTCCTCATACGTGAGAACGCTTCCAGAGCGTGACCTGAAACGCGCCTGCCATCCCTGCTCGCCTCGTGCCTGTCGCCAGCGCTGCTCGGTCGCATCGACGCGGCGCAACAATTGCTCCATAACCTTCTCGGCCCGTTTGCGTAGACGTTCCAGCAGTTCGGCAGGCCGGGTGGTAAGCGTCAACATATTGACATAGAAATAAGCGGCAAGCGGCAATTGTACGTCATAATGGGTCTTGAGATCGGTTGAATGTAATGTGACGGGAGGAGCCGCCATCTGTCCGGGAACGATATCGCATAAATCATCATTCATGCTCAGATCACGGATCAGCTCGGCGGCAAGCAAGTTCGCATCGAGGCCGTTGAACGGCAAACCTGCATGGCCTTCGTGCCCAATGCAAAGAAAGCTCGGCAATAATTTCCCAATCGAGCCCGCATAGATGTAGCGATGCGTATCCCCCGGATAGAGCGCGGTCACGTAATCAGTATTCAATGCGCCGAGATAATCAAGATGATACCGCTCGCGCAGGCGTAACAGAAAATGTACAGCTTGCAAAACACCAGCCGATTCGTTCTCCTCATCCGGCGTCGCAACCAGCAAAATCGAGAGTGGCAGAGGAGCATCACGCGCCTCTATGGCAAAATGCCGTAGCAGGGCAATATTCACGGCAATCCCGCTTTTCATATCCGCCACGCCGCGCCCAAACATCCAATCGCGCAGATCAGCACCATGTTCAGATGCAGGCAAAAGTTCATCGAGCCTGCCAGCCAGGGCCTCTGGATCGAGCGACCAGGGTTCTAACTTACCATAATCCTGAGTATCAACGGTATCGAAATGTCCAAGCAATATCACTGTGGAAGCGCTACGCCCGCGTAAAAATGCGTAAACATTCTGACGCTCATGGGGATCACCCACCACTGGATCGAGCCCACTTTCGGTATAGCTCTCCTCCAGACCATCGGCGTACAACAGACGTAATATTTCCTGTGCGACGCGAATTTCCCCCGTCCCAGGACTGACGCTGCGCAACGCGACCAGTTGCTCGGTGTAATGTTTCACACAATCATACCACTTATTCTGCATGGCACGATCATAACATAGTCTTTTTCAGGAAACAAGCGTACAAGGAATAAAGCCACTTGATCTATTGGTTCTCTTTGAGAAAGGCGTTTCTCTCAAACGTCAAATATCTTTGTAGGAGAAAAGCAAACAATGAGCGATTCTGATATGATTGAAAGAAACCTTCAAATTATCGAGGAGTTCCGTGCAAACGGGGGTCAGGTGCAAGGTGGGTTTCCTTTAATTCTTCTCAACACCAAAGGAGCCAGATCGGGGCAAACACGCATTATTCCATTAATCGCTGTTCCTTATGGTGATACCTATCTCGCGGTCGCTTCCAAAGGTGGGGCCCCTAAAAATCCGTCGTGGTACAACAACCTGCTGGCGTATCCCGAGATCACGGTTGAGGTCGAGAGCGAAACGTTTGCGACTACCGCGAGATTGCTCTCTGGCAATGAACGTGAGCAAGCATTTGCAAAAGCGGTTTCAGTGTTTCCTCCTTATGCAGAATACCA
>DATJHM010000162.1:0-93946 GCA_035493895.1 Ktedonobacteraceae bacterium | reverse complement strand
CGAAATGCTTGCTTACTTGTTATTTGTAGGCACAACAAACTGTTGTTGCGTATTGCGTGAACGTACCAGCCAGTTGAGCCCAATCAAGAAAACGGTAGCTCCCACGGCTACAAAGGTCATACCGCGCATATCCTGACCCTGCGGGAACCATTCTTTAAAGGGGGCGAGCAAGACATAAAAAGCCAGCGCACCGCTCAATAATGCTGCTTGCTGACTATCTCTCCATTTCTGCGCATTGCCCGACATCTCCAGCACCGTTTTGAGCACATAAAAGGCGAGAGCCAGCAAAGCTGCGATTTCCACGAACGCCGGGAGTGGACTACGTGGTAGCAGCCAGGTGATCAAGGCAAAGACAAATGTTCCCAGGAAAGACAATATGCCAAAAACATAGGGGGATGCGACTGCTCTGCTTTTGGTCACGCGAAACGTATAGGGCAGATTTAAAGCGCCCACGGTAATGCCAGCCGCAACCGCCAGGGCAATCAGATAATAGACAAACGAGGGACGATAGGGCGAAAGGAAGAATACACCAAGCAGCAGACCACTGAGTAGCAGGCCAATGATCCACAGTGCGCCGATCGTATCGATCCAGGGTTCGTTTCGTCGTTGTGGAAAGAGCAGATGGACCAGCAGAATGGGAATGGCGAGCGCAAAAATGCTCTCGAACAGCAGGCTCTGTACCAGCCAGACCCAGTTGACACCCAGGAAACGTCCGTAGACGAGTGGGCCTGCCAGATCAGGAGAGAACAGGCTTGCCGTCATCACTCCCTCTTTCAGCAGTACTATCACTGCGCTCAGGGCCAGAAGCGTCGGCCAACCTCTACCTGTGCGTACCGTCAGCTCACGGCAGAGGATCGCACCACCACCGTAGAGAGCGAACAAAAAGAATGATGCAATTGGATTGATAAATTTGAACGGAGGCGAGATGCCTGGCAGCAGTTCTCCTAGTAGTGGTGCCAGGAAAAAGAGGACCCACGCGGGGGAAAATTTCGCGGTATTTGTCGCACTCATAGCGTCTCTTTAACTCCTTAGTAAAATATTGCAGTTTTTTTTGCGATTATCTCATGTCTATCTCATCAGGTAATACGAATCGGTTCAGAAAAAGTTTGTCCTGTAGATGTGTCGTTTATCTGCGTGCCTGTCACATCTTTTGTAGGTGAGACAAAAGGGGGATGTGGCTGCTACCTGTGATCTGCTTGTGTAGCTGGCATTCTTTCATAAAGAAATGCTTATTTTTGTGAATTGCGTGTCAATGCAAGGTGTGGCATACTACCAGAGTAAGGGCAAATCGTTTGCAGAAGCTCGACAACGGTATCTTTCATGATCGGTGCTGATAGAAGAAATGTTTGCCGTCCATTGGCATAATAAGCAGAGGAAGAAAAAATCGTTTACAGCATCAAGGGGGGGTATGTCTCAACTTAAACCGGCCGCTCAGGCCGCTATAGCCGCAAATGAGAATTGGGAGGCCGCATTGCAGGCAGTGCTTTCGCAGATGAGCCCCGACACTGTTGATGTCGCGTTCCTTTTTGCCAGTTCTGCCTATGCCGAGCATTATCCAGAATTATTGCGCGGCGTGCTGCATGCTACTGGTGCTTCTCTTCTCCTTGGATGTTCGGGGCAAGGAATCGTCGGCGGGGGCCAGGAACTGGAAGATGTGCCATCTCTTTCTCTCCTTACACTCAACCTCCCTGGCACATCTTTTCGTGCCATTCGTTTTACTCAAGAGCTCCTGGATCAGGAGTTAAGGCCGCTTGACTGGCAGCGCAAACTTGCTTTGTCCCCTGAAGATATCAATGCCTGGTTGCTCTTCGCCGATCCTTTCCAGATGGACTGCGAAGGGCTGATTGAGTCTCTCTCGACGGCTTATCCGGGGCTGCCTATGATTGGTGGCCTGGCTTCCAGCGATTTTGTTGAGCGTCGCACTTTCATTTTCTGGAATGAAGAGGTCTTTACCGATGGTGGCATCGCTCTGGCCCTGGGAGGCGATTATACTATCATGCCGCTGATCTCGCAGGGCTGTGATCCTATCGGCGAGACCTGGACGATTACGAAAGTGCAGGATGATGGACTGATAGAAACGATCTCCAATCGCCCTGCGCTGCATATGCTCACTGAGACGTTCCAGGGCCTGCGCCCCGATATCCAGCATCGTGCGCAACGCAATCTGCTGATCGGGCTGGCCGCTGATGAATATCTCGATACCTTCGAGCGCGGCAGTTTTTTGATACGCACATTGCTCGGGGTGGATCGGCGCACTGGCTCTATTGCCATTGGTGCTTTTCCTCGTGTTGGACAGACGATCCAGTTCCAGATGCGCGATGCTGACACTGCCGATCTCGACCTCAAAGAATTGTTGAAACAGGCTCGCATTACGCTCGTCAATAATCGTCCTGTGGCTGCCCTTCTCTGCACCTGCAATGGACGAGGTGAGAATATGTTTGCTGAACCAAATCACGATGCGAGCTTGATCGAGCATTATCTGGGACCGCTTCCGCTGTCCGGCCTCTTCTGCAATGGGGAGATCGGACCAATTGGTCAGAAGCCCCATTTGCATGGTTTTACTGCGAGTCTGGCCTTATTTGTCAAAAAAGAATAAGCTGGCGATTATTCATGACATTACCTCTGTGCGTACAAAGGTGAATCCCAGTGCTTTGACGGTGTGCGCTTTGCCCTTCTCGTCCAGCTCAAACTGGGCGAATAGATCATCGACGGGTCCACCTTCCACGCGAAACACATGCTCCTCTGTGGTCGGTACCAGCTCAGATTCTATATCCACCAGACGTGAGATTAAGCGGTTCTCTTTCACCAGCACATCAGCACTTTGGGCCAGCGCCTCACATTGGTAGTGCCCTTCGTAACATTGCCATGCTTGCAGCATCGGGCGCGGCGTCTCTGGCTCTTGAGGCTCTACCTCTGCTGTATCTCTGCCTGTAAAGAGATATTTAAAAACTGGCAGTATCATCTCTAGTAATGTATAAGCGAGGTTTTTGGTATCCTGTTCATAGGTGTTTGTAAGTACAACAAGCCCTAATTGCAGATTGGGAATGAAACGCATATCGGCAGAATAGCCGAAAAGGCGACCGCTATGCCCAAGAATCGTCTCATTTTGGGCGTGGCTAAATTCCCAGCTCATACCAGTTGCATTCTGCCACGTTGGATCGATAAAGAGCGGGCTACACATTTCGCGTATGCTACTCTCTTGCAGGATCTGTCTCTCTGCCTGCTGGCCATCGTGGAATAGAAAAGCTATGAAGCGCACCATATCCTCAACCGTTGAAAACAGGCCGCTGGCCGGATGAAGCGCATTGACCTGCGTTGGCGTTGTGGGTCGCAAACCAGCGGCATAGGGTCTGGCAATACGCTCTTGCATCTCTTTTCCCAGCGATTCAATAGGCTCAAAACCGCTACTTTGCATACCCAATGGCTGCAAAATGTGCCTGACAATGTATTGCGTATATGGCTCGCCTGCGATACGTTCCAGCGCCAGACCGAGCAGAGCAAAACCAAGATTGGAATAGTGTTGCTGGGCCATAGGTGGCGCAAGCAGTTCTACCTGTTTCAAGCTTACAAGCATCTCGTCCACGGAAGAAAAACGCACTGCTTGTTGCTCTTCCTGATACGTAAAAGCTTCTGGTAGTTCACGGGGTAGGCCAGAGTAGTGGGAGGCCAGATGGCGAAATGTAATCGGCACGTGAGCGTGCAGAGGTGATTTCAACGTTTTGAGCTCAGGGATAACGCGTTCAACCGGCTCATCCAGGTGAAGCTTGCCCGCATCGCGCAATTGCATGAGCATCGTTACGGTAAAAGGTTTCGTGAGCGAAGCAATTCGGTAGACCGTTTCCGGGCTTGCTTTTATCTCTTGCTCAACGTCTGCAAAGCCAAATCCTTGTGACCAGATGCACTCCTGTCCACTGACCAGGGCTATAGAGAGACCAGCCATGCCTCGTGATTGATATTCTTGCTCCAAAAATGCTTCGAGCAATACCGTAATTGCCTGTAAATTAGGTTTATGTAAATTGAAAAGCATTCATCACTTCCATCCTGTAATATTTTTTTTGCGTGTACGGCATATATTATCACATTAGCATAGAAAAAGAAAAGATGTATACGAAATGATTTCCGCTTTTTGCTAAAAGTTGCGTATATAAATGTAGAGGATGATAGAGGAGAAGAAATAGTTGGGAGGATCTTATAATGGTATCGTTTATTGTGCACTATCTGGCAGATGGGAGGCTGCTCTGCCTCCCATTGCTCCTTTACGGTTTCGCAATATACGTGGTGCGATTTTACAGGATCTCTCAGGATTTCAATCTCCTCTGGGGGCAGCAGAAACCAGCGTCCTCTCCCGATCCGTTTGAGGGATTGAAAAAACTATGGCCGCCCTGGAGATCCATCGGGCGTGCGCACCAGCGTCCAGGCGGGAGGGCCATCAAAACAAGGGAACTTCGCAGCCTCTTTTTCGTCAACATCGATACCGAGCCCGGGTTGATCGTTGGGATACATATAGCCGTTGCGCACCTCAGGGCAGCCCGGGAAAACTGCTTGTGTATTCTGTGGAAAGCCGCTCCACTCCTGGATGCCGAAGTTTATGCTCGACAGATCCAGGTGCAAATTTGCCGCATGCCCGACCGGCGACGTATCCTGTGGACCATGCCAGGCTGTGCGGATGCCGAATGTTTCGCAGAGCACCGCCAGCTTTTTCGCGGGCGTGATCCCCCCCACCTGACTGATATGCACACGAATAAAATCGATCAGCCGATTGACAATCAATGGTACCCACTCCTGTGGATGATTGAAAAGCTCGCCCATAGCGATAGGTGTGGCGCTCTGCTGACGTAACATCTGGAACCAGCCGTTTTGCTCAGGGGGAAGTGGATCTTCCAGGAAAAAGAGACGATAGGGCTCTAGCTGTTTTGCCAGACGAATAGCCTCAATCGGTGCCAGTCGTTCGTGTATGTCGTGCAGCAGTTCGATCTCATCCCCGAAATGATTGCGTACATGCTCAAACAGACGTGGAATGCTGCGAGCATAGGCGTCGGGATCAAAATAATTGCCAGGTAATGCGTTTTCAGGTGCCGGACGGAGAGGTTTCGCGCCGCCATATCCGCTCAATTGACAGCGTATGTGGTGGTATCCTTGCTCTTGCAAAGCCTGCACACGTTCAACGACCTCAGCAGGGGTTCGGCCATCGGCATGGCGGTAGACTGCTGCTCCTTCGCGGCATTTGCCTCCGAGCAATTGGTAGACAGGCATACGGGCCAATTTGCCTTTAATATCCCAGAGAGCCATGTCCACTCCCGAGATCGCGTTATTCAGCACAGGCCCATTGCGCCAGTACGGGTTAACATACATCGTTTGCCAGAGATCTTCGATCCGTTCAACATCTTTCCCAAGCAGAAACGGTTTCAGAAAATCTTCGACCGCTGTGCGTACGGCCGTATGGCGCTGCGTAAATGTTGCGCAACCTATCCCATACAGACCAGGTTCTGAGGTCTCGATTTTCACTACCACCAGACGTGTCGCGTCTGGCGCTGTCAGAATGGTGTGTACATCACGAATAGTAATTACTGCCACGTAATAGCATCTCTTTCTAGTAATGTTTGCGTCATCTATGACGTGAGAACATACTACATAAAACTTATGACACCAGATGAATAATCGTAATCTGCAAACGCGTGCTTTGTCAAACTGTGCAGGCATTTCACGAAATACTGCTGTTCGCCATTTATGTTTTGAGCAATCTATACAATAGAAGAAGAGCAGGTTCGAAACCTGCACTGGCTGGGCACTTACACCTGCCCAGCCGGGCTTCGTGCCCGCCAATTTGAGAACAGTGTCAGTGAGCCACAAATATATACAAGTACACGAAATATTGGATAAATGAGATTGCATTTCATAAATACAGATATTGCTGTATCCCGTTACTTTTAGCTCCATTATAGCGTTTCTACAGACAGAAATGTCATAAGTGAGATCACGTCACCTCAAAATAACACATTATAAAAATTGTAAATAGAGAGATATGAGCTGAAAACGCGTTTTTGTGTTCATATCACTGATGTATATATTTTTTTGATAAAAGAATATATACATGTACTCATATCAGAAGTCGTGTATTCTTATTGTAGAAAGATTACTGCTCTCTTCAAGTAGTGCGAATGAAGTATGGTACCTTGTTAGCTAGAAATGCCCTATCCTTTTTTGTCCAAATTCATGTTGCCGGGGCGTATCTTTTGCCTTCGCAGAGGCGTTTAAATGTGTAGAGGCGTTGTTCGGACTACTCTTGCAGGATGTATGAAGGTATAGGGAATTGGATGTGGTGGGTTATACAAAACCATACAAAACGATATAAAGAGAGCGAGTTTAAGGGAGTGGTCAGCATCTCACTCCTCAGGGCGCTCTTTTGTGATTATCTAAATAGTTCACATTTTATAGTTGATTCGAAACTATTCACACGAGAGAGAGGGTAGGCAATGCAGACAGAACAGCGCCCGATGTCTTCAAAATCCGCTCAGAAGCACGGTCTCCCTGGTTTGCAAGAAACTCCACTGACCACTGAAGCAGGGGAAAACACAGGAAATAGGATACCAGCCAGGTTGCCTTCGCATAGTCGTGCTGCTGCTGCACAGCGTTTGAATGATGTGCCTGAGCATATCCCGCGTGGGGTTTACTACGAGGTGCTTCATCAACCTCTGAATCCGAATGGTTGGCGTACAAAACGTCACTTAAAGCGCAAGAATTTACGTTTTACGAACGAGCAAGTCGCCTCTATCGATCGCTTGAGTATCCGCACGATGCTCACGATTTTATGTGGCGCACTCATTTTCTGTGTGATTGTAGCCTCTGGTGGTATCTCTCTGTTCTCTCTGATGCAGGCTACACAGCAGCAGTACGGTCAGCAGGTGGTGACATTAGAAAGTATTCTCCCAAGAGATAATTTGCGTATGTATGATGAGCATGGTACGCTCATTTATCAGATGATTGATCAGGGCAGGCAGATTTCGGTGCCTCTCGCCGAGATCTCCCCCTATCTGGCGCATGCAGAGATTGCCATTGAAGATCAATACTTCTGGTCTAATCCGGGCTATGATATCACTGGTATTGTGCGTGCTATGATTGACGATTTAACGCAAGGGCATGTGGTTTCGGGTGGTAGCACGATTACGCAGCAATTGATCAAAAATGGCATTGTGGGCAATCAGACAACTGCTATACGTAAATTGCAGGAGATTATTCTGGCGCCAGCGGTAACCCGTTATTATACAAAACAGAAATTGTTAGAGATGTACCTCAACACCAGTTACTATGGTGAGCAGGCTTATGGCGCAGAGGCTGCGGCGTCGGTCTATTATGGCTTGCAGGATACGCCTACAAAAACGGCTGCCTCTCAGCTTGACCTTGCACAGGCGGCGATGCTTGCCGGGATTCCCAGTTCCCCTGTCGCCCGAGATCCCAAACTTCACCCTCAGGCGGCCCTGGCTCGTATGAAAGAGGTGCTCAATCAGATGGTTGTACAGGGGTACATTACGCCTCTACAACAACAGCAGGCTATTAGCGAGGCTCAGCGACCAGGTTTTTTCAAGTCGAGTAAGATTGATAACAGTCTGGCTCCCCATTTTTCCAGTTTTGCCTTGAACGAGCTGGCTCGTGATATGCATGTCAAGGTATCGGATCTTTCTCGTTCGGGGCTGGTTGTCTCTACTACGCTCGATCTGCCTTTCCAGAATAAAGTTCTGAAAGATGCTCAACGACATATTGCCGCACTGGCAAAGCAGCATAATATGTCAAATGCTGCTGTTGTGATGATTGATTATCATACCGGAGCTATTCGTACGTTGCTGGGTAACATCGATCCCAACAATCCGAAAGATGGTGCATTTGATGTTGCCTCTCAGGGCTATCGCCAGCCGGGATCAACGTTTAAGGCTTTCATCTATGCGACTGCTTTTGAGAAGGGCATTAGTCCCGGCGCGCCTGTATTCGATGGTCCGTTGACGATACAGATGTGTTGTGGTCTTCCCTCGTATACGCCCCTGAACTATGATCGGCAATATCACGGCTTGCTTCCATACCGGCGAGCATTGCAGAACTCGTTTAATATTCCTGCTGTGAAATTGCTCTTACAACTTGGTGTCCCGGCAGCCCTGCATACTGCTCAAGCGATGGGTATTAAGGATTATGAGGGCACACCAAATTATACGATGGTGCTGGGTTCATTAAGCGTCCATCTGACCGATATGACTTCTGCTTACGGCATTTTTGCCAATGGTGGCGTTCTGGTTCCTTATCATGCGATTGAGTCGGTCAAGTATGTTCCTACCGGGCGCATCATTTATCAGGCTTCTGTGACTGGTAAACGTGTGTTGAGCAAGCAGGTTTCGTATATGATGACTGATGTTTTGAGCGATAACACCTCTCGTACTTTTGAGTTCGGAGCCTGTAGTGCTCTCTACCTCTTCAGCAACACGACCCAGCAATGCTACGCTGGTCATCCAGGCGCGATTCGCCCATCGGCTGTGAAAACCGGTACCTCGAACGATTTCCGCGATAACTGGACCATCGGCTATACTACGGATTATGTTGTGGGTGTGTGGGCTGGCAATAATGATAATTCAGCTATGATCAATATCACTGGCGTGGATGGCGCTGCACCAATCTGGAAGGATACGTTGATGCTGGCTGAACAGGGGCGTCCCATTAAGGGGTTTGTCGAGCCGGGTGGTCTGGTCAGAAAGACGGTACATTATCCGGGTATCACTACGACGGATTTGTACCTGAAATAGGGAGGCTGTTGGCGGAGAGACATGAAAAGAGAGGCGATTTTGCCTCTCTTTTCATGTCTCTTCTTTCCGGTCTGGCTCGTGTGTGGAAGAATACGTAACTAACTGAAAAATTGCTACTCTCCCAGGTGTATTTTGGCAGACTTCATTCGTCTACTCTCTGGGAACTCTGATCTATTGAGGAAATGCTCATGTGTAGAAATATTAAGCCACTCTTCAATTTTGAACCGCCAGCGACTGAGGAGGAGATTCGGATGGCTGCATTGCAATTTGTGCGTAAAATGAGCGGTTTCAACAAGCCCTCGCAAGCGAACGAAGCAGCATTTCTTGCTGCCGTGGATACGATAACAGCGGCATCCACTACCCTGCTCAGCCAGCTGACGACGAATGCCCCGGCGAGGAATCGTGCAGAAGAAGCGGCCCGGATGCGAGCACGTAGCGCGCGGAGATTTGCCAGATAATAGATCCTTGAGCGGCAAGGTCACTCCTGCCGCTTAAGGTTATGCTGATGAATGTTTCTTTTGACGGGCAAAAGAGTATCTACTGGATGGCTACGCCCAGTCGCTCAAGCAATTTCCGACTGATCGCGGCGCGATGTTTTTTCGGCATACGTGCCGGACTGCCATGGGAATCTGATCCTGTGCTCAAGAGGAGACCATGCTTCTCTACGTAATTCAGGTACATGGCAACCGATTCCTCGCTATGGTAGGGATGATACACCTCTATACCGTCCAACGGAATCAGGCTAAAGAGTCGATCGAGCAGGGGCAGATCATAGAAGAGAAATGCGCTCTCTTTTCGCCCTGGATGAGCGATCAGACTGACACCTCCACTGCGATGTGTGGCCTCGACAGCTTCTCCTGTATCTGCCAGAATCGTGCGAAAACCTGCATCACGTATCATCTGTACACCTATCTGATCGTTTGCCGCATAACCATGCTCAATAAGCAAACGGGAATTGTCTTTCGGCCGGACGAGTTGCCCCTGTGATCTGGCTAATACTTCTTCCTGGCGTGGAAATGAGTAGCCCCGTCGCTGCAATTCGGCGTTGACTGCATAGGTATTCTCTAATTGGAGACGTACAACTTTCTCGCAGACGGCTGCCAGTGCGTTCTGCTCTGGATCAAAGCCGTAGCAGAGCACGTGGGCCAGGTTGCCTTGCCATTCTGTCGTCATCTCTACTCCGGCTAGCACTGGTAACTGCTGCTTCTCTGCCATCTCTTGAATCTCGGCCACTTTATCCACACGATCATGGTCGGTCACTGCCACCAGATCAAAATGCTCGCTTGTCAGGTAATCAATTAACTGCTGTGCTGGCCAGCGACCATCACTGTAGGTTGTGTGCATGTGCAGGTCGACAGAAGCATCAGGAGCTAAGGTGATTTTTTTTGTTGAGAGTGCCAAAATAAACTCCTTACAATACTAATAGAAAAGAAGCAATAGACCGCTGTTTCTCATCATATCACATGTATTCTTTCTGCAATTGTGCCTGCAAATCTTCCCAGAGTTGCCGAATATCGCTTGCGGTGGTGCGAATATTTCCGATTGCGACGCGCAAGGTGAATATGCCACGGAGCTTGCTATGCGAGAGGAAGAAATGGCCCTCGTTGTTGATGGTTTGCATCAATGTTTCATTCAGTCTGTTTAATTCTTCTTCGTCTGAGATGTGTTGCGGATGGGCGCGGAAGCAGACGATGCTGAAGGGCGTTGGAGCCAGACGCTCAAAATCGGGGGATGCGTCAATCGAGTCCGCCAGCCATTGCGCAATCTGGCAATGCTCGCGGATGCGTGCCGCCAATCCATCTTGTCCGAAGTAACGCATGATCATCCAGAGCTTGAGTGAGCGAAAACGCCGTCCGAGCGCGTTTCCGTAGTCCATCAGGTTGGGTACCTCTTCACTCTGGCTCTGAGCGTTGTTGAGATATTCTGGAATCAGGCTGAATGCTGCTTTGAGCTGCTGCTGATGCCGTGTGTAGAGTACACTACAATCGAGGGGCGTAAAAAGCCACTTATGCGGATTGACGATAAAACTATCGGCTCGTTCACTGCCTGCTAAAACCTGGCGCATCTCCGGTACGATCGCTGCTGCTCCGCCATAGGATGCATCGACATGCAGCCAGAGACCATGCTGCTCACAGAGGTCGGCAATCTGCGGCACAGGATCAATACTGGTCGTTGCGGTTGTCCCAACGGTAGCTACTACGGCGAAGGGAAGCCATCCTGCCTCTTTGTCTTCTACAATCGCCTGTGCCAGTTCCGCAACATCCAGACGAAACTGATCGTCACTGCGAATTGCTCGCACTCCCTCCTGACCAATGCCCAGCGTAATTGCTGCCTTTTCGATGGAGGAATGCGCTTCTTGAGAGATGTAGAGGCGCAGACGTGGCACCTCATCTCGTCCTCCCAGACCTTTTTGGCGAATATGAAGTGCTGGAATCGCCTCACGGGCCGCCGCCAGCGCATAGAGCACGCCACTGGAGGCTGTGTCATTGATGACGCCAAAAAGGGGTTCGGGCAGACCCATCATCTGACGTAGCCAATCAAGCGTCACTTGCTCTAACTCAGTCGCGGCTGGCGACGTACGCCAGAGCATAGCGTTGACGTTTAATCCACTGGCTAATAGTTCTCCCAGAATGCCTGGACCAGATCCAGTATTGCTGATATAGGCGAGAAAACCGGGCGTATTCCAGTGTGTGAGGCCGGGGATAATCAGGCGCTCGAAGTCGCCGAGAATATCCGTCATGCTTTCTGGTCCCCTCGGTGGCTGTGACGGCAATGCTCGTTGCAGGTCTCCTGGCTTTGCCTGTGAAAGAACCGGGTACGTACGAGGATGCTCAAAATAATCGGCCAGCCAGTCGATTACCTGGTGGCCATAGCGACGAAAGTCCTCCGGGCTCATGTCGCCGCTCATGCCCTGCTGCGCTTTATCCAATGCGTTTGTTGTATCTACCAAAACCATTACCCCTTTCAGCAAATGCTCCGTTACGTGCCCTCATCGGGTACATACGATCTATTATGCCACTTAATCCTGTATATGACGAAAGGGAGATATTTGCATCGCATGGTGAGAGGCGTGAACCAGGGAAATGTATGCGATATCTGGCGTTTGCTCGTCCTACTGGCAGGAGTATTTTCTGTTTCAGGCTTTGTGTGATGAGCAAGTACGATTATACGTAGTTTGTTGAGAGGGAGTGAGGAGCATATGGATAAGGCTGAGATTCAGGAAGCGTTTATAAAAGCCGGGTTGTCGTACCTGGTTCCGCATGTCGATGCACTTGTACAAAATTCTATCCGCATCTTTACAAAGCCAGTCGATGAACGTTGTGTACCTGTAGGGACCTCAAAACTGGGTGGCATGCCAGATCTTCCACCGCGTAGCCGATGGCCTTCGTGGCATGGCGTGCCTCAATCCTTTATCGGTCAGATCCGCCTGGAGGAACTACAGTCATACGATACGCAGAAGCTCTTACCCGCAGAGGGTATGCTCTGGTTCTTCTATGCTGCACAGCAAGATGCTTATGGTGATGATCCCGCTGACAGGGGCGCGTGGCTGATTCTTTTTGCAACGAGCGGCCTGGATAAGCTGCAACGCCGATCCGCACCGTCCCGCCTACCACGCCCGGCCCGCTTTAATCCCTGCTCTCTTAGCTATACCCGCGAACTGACTATGGCCGTGCAACCAGAATTGGAGATATCAGGACTCCAGTGGGATAACAATGAGCAGCGAAAATATGATGACGTCTTTGCCGCTTTCCATGCAGCGGATGACCTTTCCATACCTCATCATCGTATGCTTGGCTTTGCTGATGTGCTACAGGATGATATGCGTGAGCAGAGCCAGTTGTATAGTAATGGCATTACTGACTGGGAGAGTCCTGAAGCAGAAAAGCTGGCGCAAGATGCACATAACTGGCAGTTGCTGCTGCAAGTAGACACCGACGAATCTCTGGGTACGCGTTGGGCCAGCACCGGTCGTCTCTATTATTGGCTGAAGAATCTCAAGCTGAATATTGGAGCGCTTACTGCTACCTGGCTTGTATTACAATCTGAGTAGAACACGTGTGATTCTTCCTGTGGATATTTTCGTGAGGAAGTACGAAAAATCACAGGGAGGTATGTGAAGAGAGGAGGAAGCAATGGCGAGAAGACCTTTCCAGTTGCTGCTTATTGTGGGGGTGTTCGTACTATTCGTAAGCGGTTGCTCGCCGTATTTACAGGGGACTGGCCCCGGGACAGACTTTTCTAGTGGCGAGACAACTACAAGTACCGGTTCAGTAGCAGAGCCCGCCTGGGGGAGGCAGACGAAAATATCTGGCTGCCATGCCAACGGACCGCTCCAGGATCAGGCATGCACTCCTGGCGATATTGTCCAGGGCGCTACACGAGAGGAAATTTGCACGCCTGGTTATGCGCGTAGGACGAGAAATGTGTCGCAGAGCCTCAAAAATGATGTCTATGCCTCTTATGGTATTGTGAAGCGCAAGCCGGGCGCATACCAGATCGATCATCTGGTCAGCCTTCAACTGGGCGGCTCGAACGATATCGCAAATCTCTGGCCCGAAGCTGCGAGTCCTAAACCGGGATTTCGTGAGAAAGACAAAGTCGAAAACTATTTACGTGATCAAATGTGTAATGGCACGATGACTGTAAAAGAGGTTCAGACTGCTATTGCCACCAACTGGGTCGCAGTCTATAATAGCATGTCTCCTGAGACCAAAGATTTTAGTAGTGATGATAGCGAAGGCGAAGGGGGGTAATCGTTCAGGTTATGGGGCCAGCGAGCAATCTGCTTTTACTGTGTTGGCCCCATACGTTATTAATGGTGTAAGAATTCGGGGATGAGCAACGTCGCGGCATACTCGAGATGCCAGACGGTCAGGCTAATGGTCGTGATTGCAAGTAAAATATGAAAGATGCGCCAGTAGCGAATGATGTAGCGGTAGCATTGTTCAAGCTGTAGCGCATTCTGCACCCTTTGTATGGCGGCAAGATGCTCTGCTGTCCCCGGTAAATACGTCGAGGGAAGTGCTAGCTCGCTCTTACGATCTGGAACGAAACGGTATTGCGTTGCCTGCTGATTCAGCTCTTGTGGCGTCTCGTCAAGGGAAAAATAGGCGAGATCCCAGGAGCCTTGCATCACCGATCCCTTCTTGCTACCCGCTTTTGCATTGGCTGCCATTGATTTGTCAGACTGAGATACATTGAAAGGGATGCCTGCAATGGAGCTATCCCGAGGCGAGAAACCTCGCAACTCCTGGGTGTTGTGGACAGCGATCTCTTGCAGTTGCTGTGATATGGACTCAATCTTGTCCTCACCCTGGCCAGTAACAGCTCGACGCACCTGTTTGGCGATCATACGGGGCATAAGGCGGTCAAATGTTTTGCCGATGATGCCGCTAATGACCAGCGCGATCATGCCGTAGAGCGCGTAGGTGCCGGTACGAGGATTAAAATTACCAAATGCATGCAAGAAGAGAATGAAGAGTCCCAGTATGCCAAAGCACATATGCCAGTTCAGCGAGCTATTCAATTGACCTAATGCTCGCCTTCGTGAGCGTCGATAGAGGCTGAATTTGATTGCTGCCAGCAACATAAAAAAAGTGCCAACAACCGCATCAGTATATCCAGCGATACTATCTGGAGAAGTGTCGCTGCTGAAACGCGTATAAGCCATATTCAAGCCGAGAGCAACTCCCATGCCCAGTACTGTTACTACTAGCGTTTGTTGAGCTGATTTGCTCACGGGTAGAAAAAATAAGGGGTAATTTCTCCCTTGTGCTTCTTCCATTATGCTCTATCCTTCCTGATAGTCAGGTTACTACCAATGGCAAAGTGGAAATTGTATTTATAGTACTCCCTCTCACTTCCAACATTTGTAGAGACGGGCGGGAGCGCAGCGTCACTGATATCCGCGCTCGCTTCCCTACCTGCTTTGCTTTTGAGGATGTTGCCCATTAGTTTGAACTGAGCAGGCGCACTTTCAGCCACAGCATCATTGCGTCCCGATGTAAACCAACCGGACAGGGATCAACGCATGCTCCACATTGATAGCAAGCCTGTGCAAACTGAGCAACCGGTACTGGAATCGGGCCGCCCAACGTCGCTCGATTGAGCATATTGATAGTAATCGGCTCCGAGAGAGCAGGGCAAGCCAGAATACATTCATTGCAGCCAATGCATGCCTGGATTTCCTGACGGACCTGGGGACCATTTTTATGAAGTAAAGCTGATTTCGGTTTCAGTATCTTGAGCATCTACTGTTCCTTTTTATCTCTACTAAATTAAGAAATTCTTCTCATTGTAAGCCCAGAGGCCACCCGTACGCTTCGGTGGGGTTTTGCCTGTTGGCGCTGGACTCTGCTGACCTTGCCCCGGCGTTTTGGTATCCTCTGTATAAGACCAGGCTTTTTGTGGTTGGCCATTGCGCCATTCTGGCGTTTCAACCGGCACTGGCTCTGCTGAAGCTGTGTTCTCTCTTCGAGGAATCGCCTGTCCCCCTCTGGCCGCGCGCGAATCCGGCATAAGCTCTCCAGGCTCATAAATCCTGGAAAGCCTTGGCAGGCTACCGGTAAAGGCATTGAATGTCTCTTCCTCGAATGTTGCTTCACTACGTTCTTGTAGCGGCTCTGTTTGCTTGGAACCAGGTGTAAGCTCTCCAGGTTCATAAACGCGGGAAAGCGTGGGCAGGCTACCAGTAAAAGCATTAACTCTCTCTTCTTCGAAAGCTACTGTTCTCTGTGGCTGTAGCGGCCCTGTCTGGCGCGGAGGGGGAGGGAGGGCTCTTTCTTGTCTGGCCCCCGGTATGACAAACGGTTCCGCCGCAGCAGGACGCCTTTGCACGAGGGTGTCGGCAAGGGGGGGTAATTGTCGTGTGATGATGCCTTGAGCTGCCTGTGTGCGAACCTGCGCCACGTATTTACGCGCATCAAAGTCGCCTCTGAGCAGATCACGTATGATTGCTCGCACGGGAAGACCTTCATCTACAATTCGTTTGATTGCCAGACTATCGGGTTGCGCCTTCCCCAGGGAAAGATAGCCAACCAGCCGATCATCTATGATGGCAGCACGCCGATATCCCTTCGAATTGGAGTCGGTGAGCGTGATAACTTGTGGGCCTTCTTTGAGTGGCTCTCCCACGGTGAGCATGGAGAGCTCACCCAGATGGGTCGCATGCCAGTGAACGCCGAAAGGCTCATTGGCGAGGTCTTCTCTTCCCGCCAGCATCGCTCCTACAATCCGCCCCTGATCTACCGCTGCATACCACTGGGCGCGCGGCTCATATTTATTCGTCAGTGGATTTTTCAGCGCGGCTACATCTCCCGCTGCGAAGATATCTGGCACGTTCGTATGTAACTGGTCATCTACCTGAATGCCATTCTGAATTTTCAGGGGCAGGCTACAGTTTTTGGCAAGTGCGAGCACTGGCTGTGTGCCTGTGCAGGTCAGTACGAGCTGGCAAGGAATCATTTCCTGCTGGTTGGTGATGACTCCTGCGACAGAACCCATACGCCCCACTATGCCCACTATCTCGGTCTCTGTATGCACCTGCGCGCCAGAACGACGAATCTCTTCCAGTACCATTGCCGATGACACATCGTCAATCATGCGGGCCATAAATGTGGTACCACGGATGAGCCAGTGTACATGAATATCGTAGTGTAGCAAGCCCATGACCGTCTCAATCGCATGCACGCCACCGCCTACGACGATTGCGTCTCGTACCTCCGGCAGACGTCGTCGCAGATTTACATAATCCTCCAGGCGGTGCATTGTCATCACACCATCAAAATCACGCCCTGGCGTTTGCGCGGGCAGGCCACTGGGTGTGCTACCTGTCGCGATCAACAACTTATCATAGCCAAAGCCGCGATTACCTTTTAAGGTGATATATTTGCTTCGTGCATGAATTTCTTCGACTCTGGAGGTGACGACGTGAATACGCTCTCGACGTTCAGTCCCAGAGGGATAAGCCAGCAATTGTTCGCGATCCAATTTCCCTATAGCAAACTGCTTCAGTGCAGGCGTATTGATCGTTGGATAAATCTGATCTGTAATAATGACAATGCGTTTCTGGGGGGCTAATTTTCTCGCCTCTACTGCCGCTGTGAGTCCTGCAATTCCATTGCCAATGATCACAAAATCCGCGCGGTCCATATAGCTATCCCCGGATTGCTTAGGGGCTAACGCTTTTTCTTGCCTGCTTTGCATCACAACTTCCCCTGCTACTAGTGACGACACTCTATGAATACTTTTTTCTGTAGATCTGGTCAACTTTCTTCAGCATGGTATGCACACATGCGTTGCCTTCGTTTGATGTGTGCTAATGCTGTCTTCGCTAATCCACATCAATAACCTGAAGTATGTTCCCGGGCCCCTGAATGTAGTAGACATCAGTGGGCGCTTTTTCAGCGACGTGGCGTTGCATATGACCTAAAGAGCCACGACACTGTGTGCGACACTCAAAACTCATGTGCTGGCCCTCTTTGGTGAGAAAGGTAAAGTCTCTGCCATTCTGGATGGAGAGAATTTTTCCCGCTGCATGTTTTACGTTGGTCCCATGAGCCAGCTTTGGCCCTAACCACGATGTTATGCCAATTCCTGCTACGGCAAAACTACCAATCAGTAGCAGAATAATAAACGCTGCAATAACCCGAGGAAATGCCATACTTTGCTTCACCCTGTCATAGGTTGCTGTCGCTTTATGCCTTCCCCCAGGCAAGCAAAACATGCGACAGAACCAACTAATAAACACATTTGTGTATTTGCTACTATGTATCCCATTGTATATCAAGCAATGGCAGATAGCGGGAAAATTAGCCTAAATGTCTTACGGTTCGGCTTTACTTTATAAAAAAAAAGCAGGGCCGGTAATACTTTATAGCTCTGCTTCTTCTATTGGCCTGTCAGGCTATCTTATGGCAATTACAGTATAAATGCAAGCGCTATTTCTCTGCCCCCTCAGGCTCGCAATGTGATCAAGCCTCTCTGCGCTGCCAGTGAGACTGCTTCTGTACGGTTGGTTGCTCCAAGTTTACTCATAATCGAACTGACATGAAACTTTGCCGTACGCTCACTGATCACTAGCCGGGTGGCAATCTCTTTATTTGGCATGCCCTGGGCGAGCAAATGGAGCACCTCCAACTCACGCTCGGTGAGCTCATCAATCATCAGTATCTGGCTCTGTGATTGGGGCACTGTTTTTTGCTGCTGGCTGAGGTGACGCAGCAGCTTGGAGGCGATCACTGGCTGGAGCAGAGAACCTCCGTCCATCGTCAAACGGATAGCGCTGAAGATCTCATTGCGGGGCGCTCCTTTGAGCAGGTAGCCATCTGCTCCTGCCTGAATAGCCTGAATGATGCGTTCATCATTGTCAAATGCGGTAAATACGATGATTCGTGGCGTAACCGGGGGACTGAGGTGCAGACGGCGAATGGTCTCCACCCCATCCATAATGGGCATTTCCAGATCGAGTAAGATAATATCAGGTTTGTTTTCGCTTGCAAGGGTCAGAACCTCGCTGCCACTGGCACATTCTGCGATGACTTCGAAATCTGCTTGTGTCTCCAGGACTGCGCGCAGGCCTTCGCGTACAATTGGATGATCATCGGCAAGTAGGATGCGAATCATGATTATGCCTTTCTGTCGTGGCTCCACAGAGATTGCCTTCGTTTAGTAAGGGATTGAGACATCTATGATTGTTCCCGCGCCCGGTTCACTCTGAATACAGAGGGTGCCACTCAGTAGCTTGACCCGCTCTCCTATGCCTGTCAGGCCGAAATGGTCGTGCCCTGCTACCTGCGGCAGCATCTCCGGCGCAAATCCTCGCCCGTCGTCCTGGACGATCAGGCGTACCCAGTGGTCGTTTACTGCCAGCGTCATGGTAATTATGCTGGCCTCCGCATGCTTGCGCGCATTTGCCAGCGCCTCCTGGGCAATGCGGTACAGCCCCGCTTCGACACGCGCCGGTAACGCAGGAAAATGGGGCTCAGGATGCACTTGATAGGTGATCGCTGGCTCTTCAGGACTTTGTGCAAGCTCTGCTAATGCTTCAGCCAGGCTGCGATTTTGCAACGGTGCCGCTCGCAAGTCCATTACTGAGCGCCGTGCCTCTTCCAGGTTGTTGCGCGCTACAATCAATGCTCGCTGAATAGCCTCGTGCGCGCGCCCGGGGCGCGCCTCCACCAGCGCATCTGCTGTCTCAAGGTGCAGTGTGATGGCTGCTAACCCCTGTGCAATGGTATCGTGAATCTCGCGCGCCAATCGGTTGCGTTCCTCTGTCGTTGCCAGACGTGTGGCCGCACGTGTATGGTCCGCTGAGAGACGCGCCCTCTGCATTGCCAGGCCGATCTGATCACTGATGATATGAAGCAATTGTAGCTCTTCTGCCTGCAATTCTCGCCAGTCTTCGCTGGCTACGTTTAAAACTCCCAGTGAGATGTCCCCTGCATAAATCGGGACGCTGGCGTGAAAGCGCAGACCGAGCGCCGAAGGGTCGTTGTTTCGCTCCGCGTTCTTCAAACGGCTACAACGCAGCACGTCGATGTTTGAGGCTCCTTCCAGATCTCCGCTTAAAAATGTATCCAGGCAAAGGCAAGAACCTGTCAATCTCTCCGGATGATTGGCAAGGTAGGGAGGCAATGCCTGAGCTGCTGCGAGGTATGGCCTTGCTTGCTCATTTAAAAGCCAGATCCAGGCGGTTTGCAAGCCAAAGAGCTCTGTCACACGTGCCAGTACTCCTTGTAACGCCTCGTAAACATCTACTTTATGATTAAGATACCCTGCTATATCATAAAGTACCGCGAGATCACGGTTCCCACGTAACAGGGCTGTAAGTTCTTGTGGCTGGTCGTCTGGTTGCATTACTTTTGTGGTAGATCTGTATGGATATGCACTAAAAAAATACGCAGAAGGTCCTTCGCATGATTGCGCACTATTGAGTATAACATTTTGTAATCATAAATGTCGAGAGTGTACCTATTTTTGAGAGGTGAAGCGGGAGTGGAAAAAATACTTATTTTTGCGGATAGACCCTTCTGCAAAACGATGTTACTATGCAACAGGCGTGTTTGTGATGCTGTAGGCTATGTGGAGGATAGCAGCAGAACGAAGCGCTGTATTTGCATGATACTTCTGTCTTGCTTTTATCTAACAATATCCAGATATATCAAAATTGGTATTAAACAAACAAACCATTTTTTAGCGATAGACGGGAACTATTCAGGCTGAAGACTTCATGGTTTTCTCGCCAAGTATGTATAAAAGTACTGTACTTCTGTCAGAAAAAGATCTCGTGTTTCAAGAACTCATCAAAATACTCTATAATAGAAGAATTGCTGATCAATAAACTTATCAGGGCATTGTACGAACTGTTTCTAGGAGCAATATATATATGGTACCGCAACCAAAACCACCGCAACGGCCTTCTACGCCAGAGAATAAAGCCAGGTATACGCTGGCGATTGCGATTGCCGTTATCGCTCTTTTGTTGCTTGGTGGTAGCGCCATTTGGGCAACAAATCTCTTACGGGGACAACCAGGGCAGGGAAGCGCCGCGACATCTACACCTTCCACAAGCCATTCCGCTGCTGCTACTCCGAATGTCAATCCGACTGGCCCTATATCCCCGCTTATCTTTGGCACCAATATGGGCCTTTTTAACGATCATGATCAGGTTCTTCAATCTGATCAGACCCGGACCCTTATGCAGCAACTCCATATTAAAATCGTGCGTGTCCCTGCTCGCAACAATATCACTTCGGACGTCTTTATCCAGGCTCTTCAAGACATCAAGCAGGTTGGGGCTGTGCCTCTGGTCGTTTTAAACGGTGTCCAGTCTCCTGATACGATGCTTTCCAGCGATATCACTACGGTTAAAGATGTGCAATCTGTCTTTGGTGATACCACTGTCTATTATGAGTTTGGCAATGAAGATGACTATCACGGGGTTCCTGTCGCACAATATACTGCTGGTTGGAATACGGTGATTCCACAATTGAAAAAGCTCTCTCCACACGCCAATTTTATTGGCCCGGTGAGCTGGCAATATGATGAACCTTATCTCATTTCTTTTTTACAAAATGCAAAAGTTCAGCCCGATGAGATTAGCTGGCACGAATATACTTGCGATCTGAAATGGTCTAACGATACCTGCCTCAATAATCTTGATAAATGGACGACGCACATTTCTGCTGCCCGCAAGGCTATGGCTACTACGATCGGTAAGGTGCTACCTATCATGATTACTGAGTGGAATTATACAGCCTCTCAATCAACTCAGAGCAATGGGCAGCCAATCGATGATGGTAAATATAACGACGAGCAGTTTATGACACAATGGACCACGAAGGCGCTGCAAACGCTCGCCGATAATCGCGTCTTTGCCTCTATGCAATACACTGTGACCGATACTGCCCTTCCTATGATTACCTATAACCAGGATATAACGACGCAAGGTACTGCATTTCAAACGCTCTATCAAAAAATGTTTCCCAGTGGCTCCTGATCATTCACGCTAGCCAGAGCGCCCCGAGAGAACCTCTCGGGGCGCTTTGTAGCTCCAGTAGCGGCACGGTGCTGTGAAACGGAACTGTGCCTGCGAACTCTCTCCACCCCTCTCGCTCCCGGAGGAGAGGTGACTCACTTCATGCCTACAATGTCACGGAAAGAAGGAGAATCCGCCTGTGGACGTGACATTGCGCCTTGTCTGTACCCCGTCCCCATCGATCCCCCTTGTAGAGTCGCCGCTTGTCTGCAATGTCACGTAGATAGGGGGAATCGCCCATCAATTCCTGTAGAGTCGCCCGTTTATCTGCGACCGGGGCACCCCCACGATGCAATGTCACGGAAAGAAGGGGGATCGATGGGCAATCGGGTACAGACGTATTTACGTGACATTGCTTCATGCCTATGGGGCAATCAATCTGGACTCCAGAAGCAATTAGCCTTTGACTGCCGAACTGGTGACGCCCTCGATAAAGTAGCGCTGGAAAATGAAGAAAAGAATGAGCATAGGCAGTGTATTGAACATTGAGCCTGCAATGAGCAGATTGTATTCTGTATAATGAGCATCTTTGAAAAAGAAGAGGCCAACAGGCAGGGTGTACATATTCTGGCTATCCAATGTCAACAAGGGCCAGAGGAAATCGTTCCAGGCACCCTGGAAGCTGAGAATCGCTACTGCTGTCAGCGCTGGCTTGACCAGCGGCAGGATAACGCGTCTGAAAATCATCAGACGGGAAGCTCCATCCAGCATTGCCGACTCTTCCAGTTCGCGGGGCAGTCCTTTCATAAATTGGACCATCAGGAAGACTGAGAAAGGTTGCGCCATTGCTGGCAGGATAATCGCAAAAAAGGTGTTGACCAGACCAAGGCTATTCATGACCAGAAATTTGGGGATAATCGTCACGGGCATAGGAATCATCATGACAGCCAGCGTCAGCGTAAAAATGAGACTGCGACCGGGGAATCTCAGGCGCGAGAGCGCATAGCCCGCCATCGCTGAAAAAAGCACATTCAATACTGCAACGCTGAGGCTGACAATAAACGAATTGAGTATCCAGTGCAGGAAACCTGGATAAGCAAGTAGACTGGCAAAATTAGCAAATGTCCACGGTTGAGGAAAAAGTGTCGGTGGAAAATCCAGAATATGTGAAAATGTCTTGAACGACGAGAAAAAAGCGAAGATGAACGGGCCGAGCGAGGTAATAGTCAGCAGCGCGAGAAACGCATAGAGCACAATCTGTTGCCAGCGCCAGATGTGGCGGCGATCCTGTTTCAGTGTCAGCGTTTCTTCCCGTGTGGGTGGCGTGCTCAACGGAACCTGTACCATAGCAATGCTCCTTTGCAGAAAAATGCTTGCAGTAACTGATCAGTTACTGACATCGATCAAGCGACGTTGAGCGATGGTGACCGCAAAAATGAGAATGAACAGCAGGACTGACATTGCCGCTGCGAGGCCAAAGTGATTATCACGAAATGCTGCATTGTAGATTTCGAGCAACGGCGTCAATGTTGAGCGTAAAGGGCCGCCCGCTGTCATAAATTTTGCCTGATCGAACATCTGGAAACCGGCGATAGTGCCCAGTGCAACCACGAGAAAGATTACCGGACGCAAGAGTGGCACGGTAATAGACGCGAAGAGGTGCCAGCTATTCGCTCCATCAACTCTGGCCGCCTCGTATAATTCCTGGGGCAGATCCTGAATGCCCGCCAGAAAGTAGAGCATAAACGTCGCGGATGTAGTCCAGATATTGAGTAGCATCAGAGCGGGGAGTGCGAACGTTGGATCTTGCAGCCAGTGTGGACCAGGGATGCCTACGAGGGAGAGCAGGTAGTTAATGACGCCCTGCGGATTATAGAACCAGAGGAACATCAATGCGATTGCCACCGATGAGGTGACCGCTGGCAGGTAGAAAATCGTGCGAAAAATGCCTCTCATACGCTGCGCAATGCCTTGCAGCACCAATGCCAGGAACAGCGCCAGGATGGTCTGACCAATGACCACAAACACGACGAACTTCAGAATATTTACTATCGAGATCCAGAAATCGCTATCGTTGAAGAACGAGAGCTGTTGAAAGAGATTCTGATAGTTGCGCAGGCCAATAAACTCAGGCGTGGTAAAGCCGATATCGACTTTGAAGAGACTGAGCCCAATACCGTAGAGACCAACCAGAACGGTGAAGACCAGCAACACAATCAGGTAAGGCGTCAAAAAGAGATAGGCCGCAAGGGTCTCACGCATTTGACTCTTTGTGGGAGATGCCATATCTATCCTCCTTTCAAGATAAGCAAATGACCGTAGAGGCGTGCTTGTCTGTATCGGGAAACTCGCACGATTCAGGTACGCTTGTAGGATCATGTTTAGCCGACGCCAGACAAGCCGCGCCTCTACGGGGATGATTGATATTCATTTTATGTCTGAGGGCGAGGCTGATCTCCACTGGATCTGTTCCCCGCCCGAGAAAATCGCTCGATCTATGATCAGGATTCTAATTCCGTATTCACCTGGTTCGCGGCAGATTGTAATGCATCCGCAGCCGAAGCCTTACCCAGCAAAACCTTCTCGACGGCATCATCCAATTTTGTGTGAATAATCGCTGTATGGGGACCGAAGTTATCTGCATATCCATAGGTTGCGGCGTCGAAAAGCACCTTAAAGCCTGGATTGGTCGTGAAGTACGAATCATTGGCCAGACTCTTTAACGAAGGGAGCGCGAAACCTGCATGCAACTGGCTGCCCTGCACCTCTTGCCCGGTCATATATTTCGTCAATTCCCAGGCCGCCTCTGGATGTTTGGTTGCGGCAGAGGCTGACCAGGCATTGGTAAAGATCAGATCGGCACGTTTGCCCGTAGGCGCAACAGGCAGAGGGGCAATACCATAATCAACGCTGGAGAAATTTTGCTGCATATAGGGGATCAGCCACGGACCTTCAACCGCCATCGCCGCACGTTGCTTGCCAAAAGCGTCCCCCGCCCAGCCAGCAGCCACATCCGCCGGTCGTACTGAAGAGCCATCCTTCTGGAAGCTGGCATAGAAGTTCAACGAATCAATGCTCGCCTGATTGGTGAAAGATGCCTGCGAACCGTCTGCATTGAGCACGGTGCCACCATTAGCGAGCATAAAGGCCAGCCAGCGCTGCGATTGCGCATCAAGCGTGACACCATAGACAGAAGTTGCCGCATTGCCGTGCTTCGTCAGCTTCTTCGCGGCTGCGCTCATATCGGCCCAGGTCCAGTTCGCGGTCGGGAGCGCGACGTTCGCGGCCTGGAACATCTTCTTATTATAGAAGACTCCCAATGTCCCCCAGTCCTTGGGAAGGCCATACACCTCGCCTGATTTGCAACTGAAAGGCGTGATTAACGAAGAATAATAATCGCTTGTGTTCACATGATCGCGAGCCATGTACGGGGAGAGGTTCAACAATTTGCCAGAGGTAATATATTCGGGAGCGATATCTGTCGAAAGATAAAAAACATCTGGAGCATTGTTACTGGCAATATTCGCACGCATCTTTGTCGGGTAATCGCCGGTAATGGGGGACCATTTTATCTGAATATTCGGGTGACTCTGCTGAAACTTATTTAAATTGGCCTGGACCAGGGCATCCTCTGCCGGAGAAGAGGACCAGCCGCTGACTGTCAGCGTGACCTTCCCTTTTTCGGGCGCGGCAACGGTCGTCGATGTATTGCCGGGGCAGGCAATATAGTTATTGCCACCGGTCAGACCCTGTTGCGGGCTGCCGCCTGAAGAGCCGCCTCCATTATTCATCGTTGTGGTCTGGCTACCACAGGCCGAGAGGAGCACTGTACAAAGCAAAACGAGAAAAGTTACGAGCCTTTTCATGGACAAACCTCCGTGTCTGAATAGAAAATGCCGCAGAGAGAAACACCATCCAGTCCGCTGTTTTGAGATACCGATAGCTCAACAGTACAACCGGTGGTATGAGCAAAAGGATTGGTTGCGCAGTGAAGTCATCCTTCAGCAACCTCTGCCATAGAAAGAAAGAGATGAAAATATCTTTCTCTTAGAGGATAACACTGAAAGCGAAAAGAAGGTTACAACTCGTGCCCAGCAGCGACATCACGGGGAGAGAGCGGCGTTTATCTGGGTGGCGGCATTGGCCAGCGCATCTCCCACACTCATCTTTCCCAGCAGGACGTTCTGGACTGCGAGATCGAGGCGATTGTGAATAAACGTATCTTGTGGGCCGTAATAATCGAGGGTGCTGTACGGTAATGCATCAAATAGCGTTTTCATGGTGGATAATTGTTGCAGCGAAGGATTTTGTGTCAGGCTGGCAAGCGAGGGGAGAGCGAGGCCGGAGCGGAGCGTGTTTTTCTGGGCGGCTGAGCTGGTCATATAGCGAATCAAGTCCCAGCTTGCTTCTGCATATTTTGTGGTCGCGCTGGCGGCCCAGGCATTGGTAAACAGGAGATTGGCGCGCTTATTTTGCGGACTCAGGGGCAGGGGCGCGAAGCCATACGTTACCTGTGGGTAGCTCTCTTTCAAATAGGGTATCAGCCAGCCGCCCTCGATGACCATTGCGGCACGTTGCTCGCCGAAGACCTGTCCTGCCCAGGAGGCGTTCAATGAGCCGGGAAGGACGGAAGAATGATCCTGTAATTGCATGCTACTATAGAAGGTCATCGCATCAATAGCTAAAGGCGTGTCAAAGGCAGATTTTTTCTGGCTGGCATCGAGCACGGAGCCATTATTGGCAAAAAGAAAAGCCAGCCAGCGGCTTGAGCTATCAGGCAGCGAAATACCATAGTGTGCAATGCCATCAGAAGAGCGGTATGTCAGCTTGCGAGCGGCTGTACGGAGATCGTTCCAGGTCCAGGTGCTATTGGGGAAGGGAAGACCGGCCTTCTGGAAGAGCGTTTTGTTATAAACAAGGCCGAGCGTATTCCAGTCCTTAGGAATACCGTAGACGGTGGAATTGCACATAAAAGGCGTGAACAGAGCCGGATAATAGGCGTTCGTCTGCACATGGTCACGCTGCATATAGGGGGAAAGATCGAGGAGCTTCTGTTTAGAAATATAGATGGAGGCCATATCCGGACGCATAAAAAAGACATCGGGGAGCTGGTTTTTTGCGGCCAGAATGCTCATCTTATCGACATAATTGCCTGTTACTGAGATCCAGTGCACCTTGATCGAGGGATAGAGCCGTTGGAAATCTGCAAGCTGGCTGCGAACGAGATTGTCTTCAGCGGTTGTAGAGGACCAGCCCATCACTGTGAGGGTCGCCGGGCCGCCAGTAGCTAGTTGGGCTGGAGTATCTTTTGGTAGAACAGGGCAGCCCGAAATAGTCTCTCTCTGAGATTGCGCAGGCTGAGTACCGGCCGGATGCGCTGAAGAGGAGGTACTGGGAAGCGTACGACAGCCCACCATAAGAAGTCCAAAGATGAAGAAGAGAGGAATGAGCCGTTTCATTGGGCCTCCTGAGCGTGTTTCTACATCGAAGCACGGTAAGAACTTTCGAGCTTCTCATCGCTAAGAGCATACAATGTGAGCTGAAAGGCAGTTTTGAGTGAAAAGGTATTTTCGCCTTCATCATATCAGAAGGTGAGCTCATCTGCCAGTGTTGTAACCAGGAGAAGAAAATCTGTGTTTCTGTAAAGTAGAAGAGGTGAGATAGCCTGAGGATTGCAGGGAGTGCTATGGAACCAGAATATAAGGATCTTCTTGATGCGCTTGCGACCGATTTAGCCGGGAATTATGAACAACTGGTGATGCTTTACTGGGGTCCCCTCAAAGGATTTGTGATCCGCCGCATGATCCCGGTGCAGGATGCCGAGGATATGGTCCAGGAAATATTTTTGCGCGCATTTTTAGATTTGCAGCGATCTTCCGGGCTGAAGATTCGGACGCTCAAATTGCGTGCCTGGCTCTATACGATTGCCTGGAATGCTTGCGCGAATCGTTTATCACGCAATAAGCAGCCTGTCATGGTTTCAATAGAGTGCGAAGAGGGATTGATCGTCGATCTGGAAGGGTTGCAGAGTGAGCAGCCAGAGCTGTTGCTAGAACAAAAAGAGAGGCGCGAAGAGCTAGAATCACAGATAGCCACTTTGCCCCCACGCTACCGAGATGTCGTCAGTCTCTATTATTTTGAAGGATTCAGCCAACAAGAGATCGCTGATATGCTGGAAGTGCGGGTGGGAACGGTGAAAGTCAATGTGTATCGTGGCCTGAAAATGTTACAAAAGCAGCTAGCTGTACAGGCAAACAGGGTAAGGTGAGGTCATGGATTATAAAGAGAACCAGGGAAATGTGATCCCAACTCCGCATGAGCACGAACAGGGGTCACAAGACATCGAGAAGATGCCAGTCGCTGCTGAGCCGGTGAAGAATATTCTGGCAGCTCTTGGCCTGGTTATTCCTTTGCCTGTATCGGCTGAGCAGAGTCAGGAAGAGCTAGCAGAAGCGCTACAAGCCCCCGAGCGCGCCAGACGTGTTGCCGCCGTACGAGCACTGCGTCAACTGCGCGCCACACAATCCTTACCACTCTTACAGGTAGCGCTCCATCACGAAGATGAGGCGGTACGAGCGGCAGCAGTTGGCGTGATTGGTACATGTAAAGAGGAGGCACCAGTCGATTTTCTGCTTGAACGTTTGCACGATCCAGCCTGGTATGTGCGGGCCTGTGCCGCGCATGAATTAGGGTGCCAGATTGAGCGTGCGCCGGTAGTGCCATTGGTCGAAGCTATGCACGACGAAGATGAATCGGTGCGTGCGGAGGCGGTCTGGGCGCTGGGTAGGTTAAAAGAGTATGCCCCTGAGGCCTTGCTGGATGCGCTTCATGATCCCTCTCGTCTGGTGCGAGAAGCTGTCAGGCAGATTATGGCGCAACGTATCGAGCAGACCATCAACGATACGACATTGGGAGAGCATACGGAACTGGAAGCGTTGCTGGCTGCGGAACGTGCAGAAACGGAGCCTCCGCAGGAAGCGTATAAGCTACCAGGCAAAGTATTTACGTTGCCAGACAGTTTGCCACGCGAGCAAGCAAACAAACGATTACCAGAGACCGGCCCCCTGGCGTATCTGGCTGAAGTTGCGAAGAGTGAACAGCAGAGCCAATGGGGACAGAGGTCCGCTCGGAAGCGCGAGCAGAAGGGACGGCAGAGGACCCATCGCGGCGAGCGTGTGAAGGTGCCAGAGCGTAAGCGCAGAGGCTACCTTCTAGAGAAAGTATTACTGGCTATTTTTATTCTCGGCTTTGGTCTGCTCTGGTATAGCCTGGATCAGCGTTTTCACCAGAGCTCAATTGCCGCGCAAGGGAGCCTCTCCTGCGTATTCCATCCGGGCAAGAATGAAGATGGGAATGTCATGGCCTGGTCGCCAGGAAAATCGACCGATGTCAGTGGACTCTTCGCGGTAGCAGGCGCTGGAGGGAGCGTCGTGGTCTACGATGCGGATTCCTGCCACTACATTACCACCTACAAAGAAGGGAACGCGCGCACTATTCTCGCCATGAAATGGATTGTCGATGGTCTGCGTATAGCCTTCTTGAATAAGGACGGGAATATCCAGATTGTCCAGGAACGTGAGAACGTTGCGAGCGAGCAGTTACTCACTATTCCAGCCGCGATGCAAGCAAACGTCGTGCCGTTAGTCGCGTGGTCGGATGATGGTCAGCATCTGGCGGTGAACTGGGGCAATAATCTGCTCGCTATCTGGAGTATTCAAGAAAAGCTTGCGCTTGCGCAGTATACCGCCCCTTATGGCCAGATCAGTGCCCTGGCCTGGTCACCAGACAGCACCGAGATCGCGGCGGCGACGTTTGATAACGGAGGGAATGACGGACTTATTCAGATCTGGAATGTGATGACGAGAAAAATCGTTGCGCAAGATATTTATCCGAGCGCAAAAGTTGCCACGATGGCGTGGTCTGGCGATGGCGAAAATCTGCTTTTCTATAATCAGAATAACGTAATCTATAAGTGGAACCGCATGACGCAGGAGGCCAGCTCGACCAATACCAATTATGCAAGCCTGCCACAGTCTAACAATTTTACCCTGACCCTGGCCTGGGCACCCGATAATACACGCTTCATTATGTCAACTGATAGCGACTTGCAGATCTGGAATGCGACCACCAATCAATCTGTCATGTCGATACCCAATGGATTTACGCGGATCGATCAGCTCTCATGGTCCGTGGATAGCCAGCATATAGCCGCAGCCAGCACAGATGGTACGGTGCAATTATGGCACGTATCAGGATAAAGAGCATCTCCCTTGAAGATGCGTGATTATTGATCACTCTCTTGACAAACCATGTGCTATTTTTTATACTTATTTTAGCTGATTAATTGACTTAATTGATCAAGTTTGTATACTATTACGTGCCTGCAAAATTACCTGCTACAGACTTTGAGATGAGGTGTTCCATGTCGTGGTTCTGGTACAAACGAAGTGCTGATAGCGCTTCTTCGCAAGATCTCTCCTCACGTGTAAGCGAGGGTCAGTTGGTGATTGCTTCTATTTCCTCCTCCTATGCTACCTTATCCATATCTGCTCTGTTCGGACTCTGTCGCCCCCTTCTTATGCTCCTCTGTTGTTGTTAAAGACAGTTTTTATACCATTTGCCCTATCTAAACAAATCCAGGTGTAACTTAAACTGTTCTGCTTCGTTTCTTCATTGTAGTGCTTGATAAAAGACTCATCAGGGGTATTTTGTCAAGATATCTGACTTCGTGGATGTGTGATAGCGTGTTTTTCCTGTGAGAAAAGTATTTTCTTATGAGGGAAAGGGTAGCAAAGCCTAAGGGGGCCATTGTGAATGATACTACACTGCTTTTTGCGACATATCTCGCATCAGCTGATTATAAAATGTACCAGCATGTGACAGAATATATAGAAAAATTCACTGGTATTCCATCTATTCTCCTCAATGGAGAGGCTTTAGATGATTTTTCACTGGGATTTATAGACGCCGGTTTTATTGCGGCTTCTGACTATGCCTATCTGGCCAATCAGGCACCCAGTCCTGTAGAGCGTATTGCCATACCTGTTTTGAGCAATGCTGTACCAGATTGCGAACGAGCGATCAGTAAAAAAAGCAAATTGAAGATCATGGTACGGAAAGAGAGTCCCTGCCATGAGATTGCTGATCTTCAGGAATGTATTTTTTCCTATTGCTCCAGAGGGCATGCGGAAGATGAACAGACTATCCACCAATCAATTGAGCGAATCTTACAAGCATGCAATGTCTGTCCTCTCACAAATTTGTTTAAAACGGTAGAGACCTGCTCATATATGCAGGCCTTGCGTATGGTGTTGCATGGCGAGGCCGATGCTGCGATCATTGAGGCGAGTGTCCTCGATCTTGTGTTGCGAAACAGCAGCATCCTGACAGAGGGATTGCGCGAACTGGGCACCTATAATGTCTCAAGGGAGGCAGATGTTGTGGTTTCTGTACGCCTGGATGCCCGGATCAAGCAGGGATTACGAGAGGCTTTTCGCACGATTCATCAGGAGCCTTTTTTGGCTCAGCGATTACAAGAAGGCTCAATCGAACAATTTCTTGTCATCGAGCCAGAAATCGTCCCATTGGAGAGCCCATCGGTCGCAAGTCTGCTCAATGCCGATCTTGAGCGCGTCGATGCAGGCATCCCTGATCTAGAGCACGCATACGCCTATTCTCTCTAATGATCAGGTTATTCATAATCTATATAATCAGGATTGGCAAAGATCTTCGTGAAGACGCAGCCTCAGCGGCAACCACTCCGGTTGCCCTGTGAGGTTGTATGTGATACGTCTCCAGGGGGCAGAGGATTATTTCTCTTACGCCTTAACTGCTACTATCTCCTGATGTTGCAATGCCTCTTCATACCAATCTTTGTACCACTCTTTGATCTCGTGCAGCTTGGAGAGATACGTTCCCGAGCGTACCGCGTCAATGCCCAGGCTGTTCTCTTTTTGTCGCCAATAGATCAGGGGAATCTCGCTGAACGCTGGCACTCCGCAATAATAAGTCATGCGTAGCCAGAGGTCGAAATCTTCGCAGAGCGAATGAATCTGCTCGTTCCAGCCGTGAATGTGCTCAAGAGCTTCTTTATAATAGATGCGCGTACCGGAGAAAGCAAAGTGCCGCCCTTCATAAAAAGCGCGAAAGCACTCCCATTGATCAGGGATGTAGCGTCCCAGCAAATTATCATGAAATTGGAGCTGGCGAGTTTCGTTGATGGTCAGAGCATTGCCACAGAGCCAGGCGTGGTCACTTTGTAAGAGGAGTTGTACGCGGAGACCCAGCGCATAGAACGGGACCAGATCATCATCATCAATTTCTATAATCAGGTCGCCTCGCGCCTCGGCCAGGGCATGATTCTTGGAGAACGCAATGCCTCGATTGGTAGGATTTTTCAGATAGCGAATATGGGGAAAGCGCCGTTGAAGCGCACGAATTTCCTGCTCTGTCCGATCGTTTGAGCCATCATTCACGATGAGATGCTCTAGCGTCAGATGATGGTAATCTTTAGCCTGCGCGATAGATTCGCAGACTTCGCGTAGAAACGGGGCCTCACCTCGATTATACGTAGGTGTGATCACCGATAGCTGCATAGATCTACTTTCTGCTACATAAGCACGGCTCCTCTTTTTAGCGTACCAGAATGATAAATCTCTGCTTTGTAAAACTCAAAACCCTTGACAAGATCCTTCGTTTTACGTATAGTTTGAATTAATGAAAAAACTTTTTTTATTAATCATGTTTAGAGGGAAGGTCAAAGAGGGAAAATAGGATGGCACGGTTGGCTGATCCAAATCGGCGAGAAGACATATTACGCGCAGCCAGAGAAGTCTTTTTAGCGTCGGGCTATAGCGAGGCCCGTCTCTCCGATATCGCAAAGCGCGCCGGGGTGGTAGTGAGCACACTGTATCTCTACTTTGCTTCTAAAGAAGAGATGGTGCAGGAGATGGCGCGTGGCATTTACATTGAAGTGGCCAGGGCGATTTTGCCAGTCCTCAAGGAGCTCGAAGATAAAGATGATATACGGCGTTTTGTGCGGATCGTGCTTTCACTTGCGGAGCGTAATAGCGATCTGGTCAGGTGTTTTCTGCTGGATGTGGGCCTGCGCAGCGTAGGTGTCAGGCGTGGTGAGCAGACCCGTGGCCCTTTTTTTTATGAAATCCAGCAGGCGCTGGCGCAACGCATGGAACGGGGATACATTCGTCGCTATGATCCGACGATTCTCGTCGAGATCCTGATTGGCTTTCAACGCTGGATCTTCGAGACCTATGTGTTATCTGAAGAGAATGAGCTTCCTCGTTATGAAGAGATGTTTGTCGAATGGCTTGCGAATGCGCTTCTCCCCGAAGCAGCTTCGCATCCAGGTGAGCCATTATAGGGTAGTAGCCTGCGCTGTTTTGTCTGTCTGTCTGTCTATCACGTTCACGTGAGCAATCAATAAAGAATGGAATCGAGCAAATGACGACCACAAAAGCTTCACTTCCTCCTGGTCCAGGAGGATTGCCGATCATTGGCAACTTGCTACCATTTCAGCGCCAGCCGCTGAAGTTTTTTCGTTCCTTAGAACGTAAGTATGGGCGCATGGCTACAGTGTATATTGGGAAACGGCCAATTGTGCTGGTCTTCCGTCCCGAGCATATCCGTTACATTCTCACGGAAAATGCGCGCAATTTTTGCAAACCGGCTGCGGCTAATAATACCGGTATCAAGCTTTTTCTCGGTGATGGGTTGCTGACTATTGATGGCGATGAGCATCGTCAGCAGCGCAAATTGGTGCAACCAGCTTTTCATAAACATCGCGTAGATAGCTATGGTGCGGTGATGACACAACTCGTTGAGGAGATGCTAGCGAGCTGGCAGCCGGGGGCCACGGTGAACATTGCCAGTGAGATGCAGAAGGTGACTCTGCGCATTATCACGAAGACATTGTTTAATGTCGATTCGCTGGAACTGACACAGAAACTTGGCCATGCGTTTGACCTTGTGATTAATGGAAATAAGAATCCTGCGATGGCTCAGGGGAGATTGAAACGTCCGAGGACAGAGGCGCAAATCGCAGAGGGCGTGCGCACCCTCGACGAGTTTGTCTACGGTCTTATCAAGCAACGCCAGGAGGGTGGGGAGGATACAGGTGATGTACTCTCTATGCTCCTCGCTGCCCAGAAAGCAGAGGGTGGCATGACGGACAAACAGGTGCATGACCACATCCTGACCTTTGTCGCTGCCGGACATGAGACGGCGCAGAATACGCTGGCCTGGACTTTCTACCTCCTTTCTCAACATCCACAGGTACAGGAGAAGCTGTTGACGGAACTGGAGACGGTCCTGCATGGGCGTACTCCCACTCTGGATGATTTGCGCAATCTGCCGTATCTGGAATGGGTCATCAACGAGGTGTGGCGCTTCTATCCACCCGCATGGAGGCAGGGACGGCAGGCTATTGAGGATTTTGAGATGGATGGCTATCATTTCCCTGCCGGGACCGTTTTCGTGCTCAGTCAGTGGGTTTTGCATAATCTGCCCGATGTCTGGAAGGACCCGGAGAACTTCCGACCTGAGCGCTGGGATCCAGCGAACGGAGAGAAGGTGCCGCAGGGGGCCTATTTCCCCTTTGGCATGGGGTCACGCATTTGTATCGGTATGCCTTTTGCTCAACTAGAGACCAGATTGCTGCTTGCCACGATCTTACAGCGGTATGTGCCTCGTCTGTCTCCCAATGCGCGTGTGGTCTTCCAGCCTCTGGTGACTCTGCGTCCCAAATATGGCATGCTCATGCAGCTTGAGCCAAATACACGTGTGCATGAGGTAGTCGCTGTATCCGGAAAATGAACATAGCGCTATCGCTCATAATAAAGAAAAAAGGCAACCGCACGAAATGACCTTCGTGCGGTTGCCTTCGTCTATTTCACACTAACCAGGCTGCCACCATCCTAAGTGTGGCGCAAAAGTGGAGTAGAGCAACCAGATATTGAGGCTGAGAATGAGCACGCTACAGGCGATTGCTGCCCATGTGGTGATCGCTTTATTCATCAGTGTCCCCATAATGTCTTGTCGACGCGTAAACATAATCAGCGTGATTACTGGCAAGGGGAGCACGAAGCTCAATACGACCTGACTGATTACCAGGGTGTCTGTCGGATTCAAGCCGATCGCAGCGACGATTACGGCTGGAATCATCGTGATCAGACGTCTGACCCAGATGGGAATGGTGAAACCCACAAATCCTTGCATGATGACCTGACCAGCCATGGTGCCAACGGTTGAACTGGAGAGGCCCGAAGCCAGTAATGAAACTGCAAAGATGATGCTGGCGGCTCCTCCAAGCAAGGGCGTCAGGGTCTGGTAAGCGGTGGTAATGTCGGATACATCCCCCAGACCGTGAGCATGGAACGTTGCCGCGGCCATATACAGCATCGCCATATTGACCAGCCCTGCCAGGCCCATGGCAATCACCACATCTGGAATGCTCCAGCGGAAGATGCGCCGTGCTTCCTGCTCGCTACGTGGGATAATTCGTCGCTGCATCAGGGATGAGTGCAGGTAAATCACGTGTGGCATCACTGTGGCCCCGATGATGCCTACTGCGAAGAGCACGCTCTGTGTCCCTCCCAACCAGGGCACAACGGTGTGATAGCCTACCTGTCCCCAGTTCGGATGCGAGAAAACTGTTTCGAGTATGTAACACAGGGCGATCACTCCTACCATCGCAATGATCACGGCCTCTAACGGACGAAATCCACGGCGCTCGAGCGTCAAGATGAGACAGGTGATGACTCCCGTGATGAGTGTGGCATAAAGTAGGGGGATGCCAAACAAGAGGTTGAAGGCGATACTGGCTCCGAGAAATTCGGCAAGATCAGTGGACATTGCCATGATCTCACAGGCAATCCACATGGCATATACTACCGGCTTGCGAAAGTGGAGCCGGGACATCTCTGCCAGATTATGCCCCGTTGCCAGGCCAAGCTTGGCGGACATGGTTTGCAGCAGCATCGCCATCAGATTTGCCAGGGCGATTACCCAGAGCAAGTTATAGCCAAAGGTGCTGCCCCCCTGGATGTTTGTGGCAAAATTACCCGGGTCAATATAGGCCACACTGGCGATAAAAGCAGGGCCCAGAAATGGAAGAATTGCGAGTAGCCCCTTCTTGTGCCCACTCAGAGCCTGATGCGCCGCGGCTCGTGTCCCTGTTCCTTCAGCGCGGCCTGTAAGGGCTACGCCATCAGATCCATCCGATGAGGAGGGAAGGGGTGGATACGTTCTCATGCCTCTTCTCCTGACGTTGCTGAGAAAAAAGATGTTTTGTGCACATGGCGATACATCTTGCCATGTACATGCCCTTTCTAAGAGGGGCTTCGATAATTAATGGTATGTATGAGCAGAATACGGAGCTTGCTTGATAGAGCAAAATCCCAATTTCTGTATGCTAAATATAAAATTTTAGCACTATAAAATAGTAATTACCACAAAATAAAACAATTTGTCAAGAGGGGCGGAACGAGAAATTTACGAGAAATTTAAGAGAGGAAGCATTTACCATTTTTAAGGAATCTTCGAGAAACTTATGTTTTACATAAAGCCATGTTTACTTGTAACATGCAGTAGATATACTATAATAAATGTTGGCTATTCTATTCCACAGAAATTGCTCATCGGGAAAATCTCTAGCAGAAACTATGAACATATGAGAACAAATTTACCCTGTCATTTGACGACATTTGTCGGTCGTGAAGAGGATTTGAGTGCTGTCGGGCAACTCCTGCACTCAAAACGCCTTGTGACGCTGCTCGGTATAGGCGGGATCGGAAAAACACGCCTTGCATTGCAGGTAGCTGCTGCATTGGAGGATCTATTTCCTGATGGTATCTGGTGTATCGAACTGGCCTCTCTCTCTGATCCTGCGCTGCTTCCTCAGGTTATTATGAGAACCTGCGGTCTGCGTGAGCATGGGGAACTTTCGCCACTGGCTATCTTGATCGAACAATTTCGTACGAAGCATGTTTTGCTGTTGCTGGATAATTGCGAGCATCTCCTCGAAGCCTGCGCTGAACTGGTTGCTTCCCTGCTGGCTACCTGTGCTCATGTGACGCTGTTCACGACGAGTCGCGAGCAATTAGGTATTACGGGAGAAGTTCTCTGGCGTCTGTCACCTTTATCCTCTCCTATTGTCTCTCCGACTACGCGTTTCGAGCCGGAGCAACTCCTTTCCTACGAGTCGGTGCAGTTGTGGCTTGATCGTGCTTCTGCCGTCAATCCGCAATTTGCGATCACGCCGCAGAATAGTCTGGCCGTGGCTCAGATCTGTGCCAGCCTGGATGGATTGCCCCTTGCTCTGGAACTGGCGGCCGCGCGCCTGACGATGTTCTCGGTAGAGCAACTGGCAGCTCGCTTGAGCGAACGTTTTCAGGTGCTCAAGCAGGGCAGTCGGATTGCTCCGACGCGCCACCAGACGCTTCAGGCCACGCTTGACTGGAGCTACGCTCTTCTTTCTGTCCCCGAGCAAGTTGTTTTTGAACGTCTCGCTATTTTTCCCGGGAGCTGGACCCTGGATGCTCTGGAGAATATCTGCCTGGATGAGAAGACTGGACCGTATGATGCCCTGGAGATTCTGACGAATCTTGTGAATAAGTCGCTCGTGGTCGCTGAATGTGCGGATGGTCTGGTACGCTATCATCTGCTTGAAACCGTGCAGCTCTATGCCCAACAACACTATCAGTGTTCAGAAGAGGCTACATCACTTGAAGAGCGGTATTGGACCTGGTATTTGCACTTTGCAGAGGAGGCGGCTGCGCATCTCCGTGGCGCTCAACAGCACGATTGGCTTATCTGTCTGGAGAACGAAACTGAGAACCTGCATATGGCCCTGGAGCGTTCGTATGCCGCTGGCGCTTTAGAGATAACGAGCAGGATAGCCTGTGCTCTGGAACATTTTTGGGTCATACAGAGTCATCTGCAAGAGGGATACCATTGGTATGAGACCTTGCTGGCCGCTTTTGCTGGTTCGCCGTCTCGTCAGGCTCCAATTGTACAGTCTCTCGTTGAAATTCTTCGCTTCCAGGGTGAGTATCTGCGCATTCGCTCCCTTCTAGAAACACGAGTAGCGTATATGCAAGAGATGCATAACAGGACTGGTCTGGCTGAGACACTGTGTTCTTTGGGGTGGAATGCTTTTTATCTGGGTGACGGTGAAGAGTCGATCCGATTGTGCTCTGAAGGGTTACATATCTTTCAGGAAATTGATAATCAACACGGGATTGTTGCGTGTCTGGCTGCCATTGCACTGTCGGAGTTGCTTCAGCATAAGTATCAGCAGTCGCTAACGTTATTACAGAAGGTGATTGAGATTCGGAGTTCGCTGCAAGATTATGGCATGCTGGTCTATGACCTCAGCACTCAAGCCAGGGTGGCAGCGCTGGCAGGAGAGGATACGTTAGCGAACGAGGCCTGCCGTGAGGCGTTATCGTTGGTCACAAAGTTGAAGCAACCATTGGGTGCTGTGCTTGTACTGGAAGCTGCGGCGACGATCGCGAGAGTCAGAGATGAGAGAGAATGCGCCACACGTCTTTTTTCGATTACACATACTCTGCGTGCCATGATTGGTATCCTGTTGCCGCCCGGACTACACGAGATGCGCGAGCGCGAGTTGCTACCTTTACGTCTTCACCTTGGCGAAGCAGCCTTTGCGGAATGCTGGTCTGCCGGTGCCTCTCTTACCACAGATCAGGCTTGCGAGGAAGCTCGTTTGCTGGTGGAAGAGCAGTCCACACAGGCACCATCGCCCTCCTCGTATCCAGCAGGACTCAGTCAGCGCGAAATGGATGTATTACGCCTGGTTGCGGCTGGTTACTCTGATGCTCAGGTGGCGAAAGAATTCACGCTTAGCTCACGCACGGTCAGCGCGCACCTGCGTACTATTTACCGCAAACTTGGCGTGAACTCACGTCAGGCCGCAACCCGCTTTGCCATAGAGCATCAACTTTTTGCGGAAAATAGTAGTATTAGCCCTCAAGAAAATACTCCACTTGCCGATAGTTAAGAAGTAGAAAAGCGTACAGAAGAAAGAGACTCATCAACCTTCCTGTGCACGGCGGTGAGTCTCTCTTCAGTTATGCAGAGAGCCAGAAATGCCGTGTGAGCTACGGCTTATTTGGCTCCGAGGGAAAGTCCCTTTGCAGGCTGCGTGAGGAACAGACGAAAGGGATTGAAATTTGTATGATAGTCGTAGGTATCCAGTTGCTCTTTCCTTTTAAGGAATCCGACGATGAAGTAGGTCAGCGGTGTAGCAACCACCTCGTAGAGCACTTTAAAGACCCATTGTGCGAGGATAAGTGTCAGGATGGCCGATGCTGGTAGCGATCCGATAAATGCAATCGAGACAAAAATAACGGTATCAATTCCTTCGCCAACAATAGTTGAGCCAATAGTGCGTAGCCAGAGATAACGTCCTTTCGTGGCGATCTTTAATTTTGCCAGCACAAAAGAGTTCATAAATTCTCCGCATAAGAACGAGATGAATGATGCTAGCAAGAGATGAGGGGTGAAGCCTAAAATGGCTGTGTAAGCGCTCTGGTCATGCCAGTATGGCGCTGCTGGCAGCACACCCGCAATCATAAATGCAAGCACGGCCACCAGATTACAGAGAAAACCTGACCAGATGACGATACGTGCTGCGCCAAACCCATAAACCTCGGTGAGGACATCGCCAAAGAGATAGCTGAGCGGGAAAATAACGACTCCGGCCGGTAACGCAAAACCTGCAATAAAAATAATTTTGACTGCAATAATATTGGCTGTGATCAGGCAGGTGGTAAAAATGGTCGCAATGAACAGAAACCAGGGTGAGAATTTCACTGACCTCTCCTCTTGTTTTATTCGCCCGCAACTGCGGTAATTGTAATGCCACCTCGTGGCTTCTGGATGATTTCGACGCGACAGCTATGAGGATGAATTGCTTCGATCACGTCATTGCGTATCTGTACGGCGAATGCTTCCGCGAAGATACCTTCGTTGGTGAAACTGGCGAGGTAGAGCTTCACGCTTTTACTCTCCAGACAGAATGCGTCGGGAACGTAGAAGATTTTTACCGTATAAAAATCGCGCTGGTTGGTGATGGGACAACATGCCGTGACCTCGTCGGAAACCATGTTTACCGAAGAAAGGCCCGCTGGTGTCGAAAACCCTTCGAGCTTTTTGCTTTCGCGTACGGTGTGTCCCAGTATAGTGAAGTGATCAGGTTCCATAAATTTGTTCTCCTGGATATTTACTTCTTAATACTATACTCTATAAAGCAATGCTACGAGAATATTTCTATTACAGGATTGATTGCAAGACGTCCCATAAAAAAGAGACGTGCCTTCCGTAGTATTGAGATAATGAGAAGGAGCAGAACGCTACTCTGCATCTCGCGTTCTGCTCCTAATATATAATGAGAGGATTGGTTGCTAGTATGCTACGGTAAAGCGGCGGCGAATGAAGTGGGGCGTTTCGATTTCGTCGAGCAGGGCGACGGCATAATCTTCGGCGGAAATATTACTTTCCCCTTTATCATTGGTGAGCAGTTGATCGGTGCCGGTGCGGTAGGTGCCAGTGCGTTCGCCAGGGGCAATCATCGCTGCTGGGCTGAAGAACGTCCAATCCAGATCGGCGGCGCGGTAAATGACCAGTGCATCACGAAGGCCGCTGGCACCAGCTTTCCAGGCGGCCGGGAAGTCGGGGGTGTCAACGAGCTGGACTCCCGGAGCAATCTCCAGACTGCCTGCGCCTCCGACTACGATCAGACGCTGCACGCCAGCGCGTTTGAGGCCCTCAAGCAGGGCGTGGGCGTTATCCAGGTAGGTTTGTGGGCTGTCACTGCCATCATGTCTGGGTCCCGTTGCATTGACCACCACATCATAGCCAGTTACAACCTGGGCCACGCTCTCTGGATCGGAAAGGGTGCCTTGTACGACGGTGAGTTGTGGATGGGTGCTCTGGAAGCGTGAAGGGTCGCGCACGATGCCCTTTACCTCATGACCACGTGTGAGGGCCTCTTGTGCGACACGCTGACCAATCATACCGCTGATACCAAACAATGCAATTTTCATCCGATACTCCTCTTAGTGTTGGCGATGAGAGCGTACTTTCAACCGCAAAAGATCCTGTATCTCTCATCATATGGTTTTTGTAACTACATCAGTTGCAAATAGAGGCAAAAAAAGAGCCGCTGCCTCATTTCTGCTGGGAAGAAGGTGTATCGAGCACTGTCTTGAGCACCTGGGCAACGGTTTGTTGCGCCAGAACCTGCTCAAAAGCGTGCTCAGCCTCTCCGAAGTAGACAGAAAGCGTATGTTGAATGTTTCTACCAACCGTACAGTCAATATTCGGCGTGCTGTGATGCATTGAGAGCAGGTGTCCTTCATCGACGGCCCGGAAGACGTCGAGTAGCGTGATCGTAGCGGGATCGCGAAGAAGCCGCCATCCTCCCCCCACACCTGGCTGTGAGATGACCAGTCCCGCACGGCTCAGCAATCCCAGAATGCGTCGAATGAACACGGGATTCGTATTGACACTGCCTGCTATGTACTCTGAAGTGACGGGCCCATCTTCGGCCTGAGCTATGAGTGTCAGAGTATGGATTGCAACCGCAAACTGGCTATTGGTAGAAATCGGGAACGCCCTCTCTTTTCTCCTATTTGTAACCAGTTTAGTGCTGAATTGACGCTCTGTCAAGGCGCTATCTATGGATTTTTGCTCAGTCAGCGTTAATTTTCCTGTATAACCTGGGAAGGTGGGTCTAAATTTACTGTTTGTAGTAACATTCCTCGTAACTTCGCTAATCCACGTCGGCCACTACTTTTGACAGTATTTACCGGTCGGTTCAGCTTTGTCGCGATATCCTGGTATTCCAGGCCGACCATATAATGAAGAAACACTGCGTCTCTTTGTTGATCTGGGAGGCAGTTTACTTTTTCATGTAATGTTCTTCTCTCTTCATTACTTTCTACCTGTTCCTCTGCTGATGCAATTTGGCCTTGCTTTAGTTCTTCAAGTATCTCTCTTTCTCCTGGTATATCTACAGAGAGTGGTTGATGAATTGAGCACATATGATGTCCTTTACGATTGAGATGGTTTAATGCAATATGATGTGCGATGGTAAACAACCATGGTTTTAGTCTTAACGTACATAACTTTTCTGTATCACTTACTGTTACTAGCTTCAAGAGACTTTTATAAGTGTTGATAAAAGTCTCTTGAACAATATCTTCTGCCTCATAGGGGTCATGAACTATGCCTAGTACAAAGGCATAGAGCCTTTGCTGATAACATAGGACGAGTAACTCAAAATGTTTGCAGAGGTTATCTCCTAATAGTGTTAGCAACTCTTTATCTGTTTGTCCCTGTACTATCATAGTTATCCCCCCATTCCCTCACTACTGTTGTGTCTGATCCTGGTAGCCTTTAGGATGTTTCATTACATCCTCTTCCTCTTGATCGGAGCCTGCCTGATTTTGATATTTCGTTGCGCAGTCAGGGCAGCGAAGATTTTTGTCTACGGAAAAGGAACGTAATTCTCTAATGATTTTTGATAGATTCTCTGTCCTTTGTTTTGACTGTGTGATGACAATGAGAGAGATAGCTATAGATAGCCATCCTCCTAGAAAACTAATAAGAAACAACCAGAGAAGTATGACAGGAATCTTTCCTGCACTACTAAATAAAGATTTTATATTCATACCATTGTTTACTCCCTTCAGTACGAAAAAGCTCCCAATTTAGCCTTCAACCTCCGCAGATCGATAAATTGGTAAGCTCGTTTTTGATGACGGAAAGCCCGACATCTTATGTCATTTATCATAACATAGATAATTATATAATACTAGATGTTTTGGAGTAAAAAATGTAAGTAAGTGAATAAATACATAAATATCAATATATAAATACTTGTATTCACATATATGATAAAAGAGGTATTGTTGGCTAGGAGATGGGAATGGTGGAGTAAAAAGAGGAAAACGCTTGAGGTGCATTTTTACGTGTGAATATATGCATATATTCACACGTAAAAATGCACCTTACTCATTAAATTTTTTGTTATATTATAATGACGGGAAATTTCCCGTCATTATAAGAACTGGCGGCTCTTCTATTCAGTACGAAAAGCGGACCATATCGGCCTTCAACCTCCGCAATTTGATCGACGATGAGAGACGCTGTTATTGATGATGTTGACAGCCAGTTCTCTTTTCAGGCAGGTATGTACTAAAAAACCGCTTTGAGATTTCCTCAAGTGAAAAGAATTCAAATATCTGGCTTCTTCATGCTTGCACTTTTGTGCTTTTGCCAGCATCTCTGCTTAATGCCCATCCCTGAACTACCGGCGCCACTCGCACAATAATGTAGCTCAGAAAAGCGAAACTGGTAATGAAAAAGCTCACAGGATAGGGCACGTAAAAGGAAACAATCAGGCCAAGCCAGGTGAACAGAACCGATAAGATCACCGAGAGCAGTAGCACAATCGCTGGACGACCAGAAAGGCGGTCGGCAATGGCCGCAGGCGTCACCAGCAGGGCAAATATGAGCAGGATGCCAACGACCTCTACGGCTGCCGTAACGGCCAGTGCCAGGATGACCATGAAGAGGATGGCGATCAAACGTGTCGGAATTCCACGCGCCTCGGCCACCTCTTCGTCCAGCGATGAAAAGAGCAGTGGACGGAAAATACAGGCCAGCGCCACGAGCGTGATGATGCCGGTAATCAATGTTGTGACGACATTGCTCTGACTGATGCCGAGGATCTGCCCGAAAAGAATCGCGTAGGCCTCATTTGCATATCCAGCGTAGAGTGTGAGGAAAAAGACGCCCAACCCCATCGTCCAGGCCAGAATAATGCCAACGACGTTATCACGCCCATGCAGACGCTTTCCCAGAAATCCCATGATCAAAGAGCCGCCAACCGAGAACATGAGCATGCCGTAGAACGGATTCATGCCTATCACTACCGCCGCGGTCGCACCCGCAAAACCAACGTGAGAAAGAGCATGTCCGGCGAACGAAAGGCCGCGCAGCACCACGAAATAACCAACGATGCCCGCGACAATCGCAATAATGGTGCCAGCCAGAAATGCATTGCGCATAAATGGATAGCGCAACATGTCCTGTAGGGCGGCAAGTAGATTCCCGGAAAAATAGGGTGCACTGGCGAGAGGAAGAGAGATATTCATTACTGGCTTCTCCACAAATAGATTTATAGATATGTCGTTTCGTCGAGCGTATTTTCTTGTCCGAAGACGAGCACACGGCCCCGACTATCGCGCACCACCTCGATCGGTGCCTGATAGAGTCGTGATAATTGTTCGCTGGTAATAATCTCATCAGGTGTGCCAATGGCGACGTTTTTTTCTGCCACGTAGAGCACACGATCCGTAAAGGGGAGCAGCGGATTGACGTCGTGTGAGACGAGCAGTACTGTCATATTGCGCTGCCGTGCAACCCGGGATACGACACGCGCTACCACACTTTGATTGCGCATATCCAGACTGGCCAGCGGCTCATCTAACAATAAGATACGAGGCTGCGTGAGCAGCGCCTGGGCCAGGAGCAAACGTTGTTGCTCGCCTCCGGAGAGCCGTCCAACCGCTCGTGTCGCATAGCTAAGCGCGCCGACCGCTTCCAGGGCCTCACTGACGATATGCTGTGATTTTTTGTGCGCTAGAAATGGCAATGGCATGCCCCATTTATGCCCATCCAGACCCAGCTTTACGAAATCGATGGCCCGAATTCTTAACTCTGGATCTAAAGTGCGGCGCTGGGGAACATAGCCAATCAGGGGATTTCCTTTGTGCGGTGCGTGGCCGAACAGCTCGATTTCGCCAGCACTCAGGGGAAGCAGGCCGAGAAGAAGGCGTAAAAACGTCGATTTGCCAGCCCCATTGGGGCCGACAATCGTAATAAATTCGCCTTCATCAAGCGAAAAGTTTGCATGTTGCCAGATCACGCGCTTCCCATACTGAACGGCTGCGTCACGCGCAACAATGATTCCCTGCTGTCCTGATCGTTGTTGCCGCTCATGCAACGTATCGTTTGCGACCATAAAGCCAGTATCCTCTTTTTCTTCTACTACTTTCCAAGTACACAAAAGGTTTTTTGGGGGAGATGGGTTATTTCTGCTGTTCGAGCGCATGCAACAGATCAGTTAATTGGGTGATCTGCCATTTCTGGAAGGTGGTTCCGGCAGGATTGAGCGTCTCGGTGATCTCAACCGTTGGAATCTGCTGCTTTTGCACGTAGCCCTCAAGGGTTCTGGTCTCATTCGAGATATTTTGCACATCCAGCATCATCACCTTTATCTGCTTTGTATTGATCTGGTTGTTGAACTCGGTGACGGCGCTGGTTGGTGGCTCCGTTCCGTTGTTCTCTGCATTCAGGTAAGCCGCAGGCGTAATCAAATTCAGCTTGAGTGCCTGAGCCTGGTAGACATAAAGCGCTTCTGAAGCTCCGATAGGAGTATGTGCGTATTTTGTTTGAATCTCGCTCACAAGAGCATGGTAGGGCTTCAGCGAGGTTTCAAATGTCTGAAGTTGCTGCGTAAAGTAGGCACTATCAGCAGGGTCGATCTTTTTCAGGTCGGCCGTCATCTTGTGTGTAACCTGTTCAACATAGGTCGGTTGCTCCCAGAAATGAGGATTATCCCCATTCTTTTTGCCGAGGAAACTGCCGATATCTAATACTGTACGACTGCTATTAGGATTGGCATCCAGGAGCTTCTGAGCCCAGGAATCGTAGCTGACGCCATTCAAAATAACATAATCAGCCTGCGCGAAATCACGAGCGTCGGTCGTGGTGCTTTCATAGTCATGTGGATCGATATTTGGCGAATTGACCACGCTACGTACCGAAACATGTGAGCCACCCAACTGAGAAATCATACTTCCCCAGGTATCCTCGGCAGCAATGACCTGTAACACTTTGCCATTCTGTGGGGCTGTGGAAAGAGATCCTTGAGCAGAAGAACAGGCCGCCAGGAGTCCTCCCAAAGCCATAACCCATAAAAATGCCACGTTCCATTGCGCATTCCTGAAAAGGTGTATGCGGCCTGCTTCTTGCTGTATAATTGATGGTAAATGAAGTTGCTTCATGAATCGTCCCTTAGATAAAAAATACCATTTATTGAGATCATGTCTCGATAATGTTTTATAACAGATGCACAGAGATTTGTCAATGATATACTATCTCATTACTGGAAGAGAAAGAGGTAAGCAGTGGACATTCAGACGATAGGAATTGTCAGTCCAGGTGATATGGGACATGCTATCGGGGCTGTACTTCAACAGCATGGGTTGCGTGTCATCACCAACGTACAGGGACGTAGCCCACGTACCGCTGCGCTCGCGAGGGCCGCAGGCATCATCGATGTCTCTGACGAGACATTAGTGCGTGAGGCGGACATTCTGCTCTCGATTCTTCCACCGAACCGCGCCTATGCGAGCGCGGAGCGAATCGCCACGGCGGTACACAAAACTGGTGCAACGTTGTTGTTTGTAGACTGCAATGCCATTGCTCCCAGAACAGCGCATGCGATCGATCAGCTTCTCACGCAGTCCGGGGTCTCTTTTGTTGATGGTGGTATTATTGGGGGCCCGCCGCAACCAGGCAAAGCGGGACCTCGTCTGTATGTCTCCGGTGCACGTGCCGCCGATGTCGCGCTTTTGCAAGATTATGGCCTGGATATACGTGTGTTGGGTCCCCATACCGGGCAGGCGTCTGGCCTGAAAATGTGCTATGCCTCGCTGACGAAGGGATCGACGGCGCTGCTGACGGAGGCGCTGGTGGCAGGACGTGCGCTTGGTTTGCAGGACGCGTTGGCCGCCGAGTTCCAGGATCTGCCATTGTTTCGTACTATGGAGCGTGGGGTTCCTGGTATGCCGCCAAAAGCGTATCGCTGGGTAGGCGAGATGGAAGAGATTGCGCAGACTTTCTCCGATCTCGGTCTGCCTCCACAGATGCTAGAAGGAGCCGCCTCCCTTTATCGTTTTGTGGAAGGGACTGTGTTAGGGACCGAAACGCCAGAGCAGCGCCGTTACGGTCAAACGCTCGAAGAGGTCGTCTCGATCCTGGCAAGCTCGCTCGCTGAGCGCTCCGAAAAAAACAAGCCTCACAGATAGAGCTCGTCCTGTAACTGCATATCTATGAGAAAGACAGAGGCAATCCTCTGTCTTTCCCCTGAAGCGGGACGAGTCCTGTTACAATGCAAAGAAACGGCTAGCCAGGAGTGCTATCCACGACCTTTTGTAACCCTGCCTGCGCGGTATTAATTGAGGTCATGAAATCCTTTTTGCCCAACAAGTTTTGTCCCAACGTGACGAGCGTGCCATCTCCATCCAGCGGATTGAGCGCGGGAAAAGCCTCGGCCCTCTGGGCATTGGCTGACTTGGCAATGGGGAGATACTGTGTTCGCACTTGTTGAAGGTATGGAATAGCCTTAAAATAAGGATCGTTATAGTAAGACTCGCGGATGGGAATGGGATTATTTCCCCCTACCGTCCATAATGGCTTGTTGTTCGCCTGCCACCATAGTAAGAACTCTTTGGCTTCATTGGGATGCTTGGTAGATGAGTAGATGAATGTGTTGTTCTCCCAGAAGAGCGTTCCCTTCGTGCCGTGTGGACTCGCCATTGGCGGAATAACGCCGGTATTCTGTAAAGTTTTAGCATCCATTTGTCCTGCAAAGCCAGGAGCACCCATGATCATAGCGCCATCACCACGACTAAAGGCCGCAATGGCGTCATCACTTACATAGCCAGAACTGGCGGGATCAAATGAGCCGTCCTCTACCAGATCTGCGAAGAAGCGCAACGCCTCGATATTGAGGGGATTGCTGTTCAAGACGAGCTTTTTGTCCGGTGTAAACAATCCCGCGCCGTTATTGATCATTAATGTTTCCAGCATATGTTCTGTGAGGTTGTCTGATCCTGCCTCCAACAGGCCATACTTGCCATTTTTGGTCAGCTTCTTTGCTACCTGTCTCCACTCATCCCATGTTGTCGGTATGTCTATACCTGCTTGCTGGAAGATGTCTTTGCGGTACAGTGGAACACGGATATCTGTTCCGAAAGGTAAGGTGATGTAATGCCCCTTATATTGCATCAGTGGAGAAAAGGCATTGGGTATGTAATCTTTCGCCTGCCCGCTTTTTTTGATCTCATCCACGACATCATCCAGTGAGAGAATATCGTTGCTTCCCGCAAACTGGACGCCTGCAAACGAACCACCGGAACCAATGTCCGGTTGGGTACCGGAGCCTACTGCTGTGGTGAGGGTCTGGAACCAGTTTGCCCAGGGGATGGCACGATAGGTAACGCGAATACCTTTGTGAGAGTCATTAAATTCGTTTACCAGTTGCTGACCAACTTTGGCATAAGAATTGTTCCCCCAGTTCATATCGCCAAAAGAGAGCGTAACGGTACCACCACCGCCACCGCCACCTCCACCAAACCCGCTACTGGTACAGGCTGCGAGAACTCCGGAAAGGCTCGTTGCGCCGACTACGCCCGCAGAACGTTTGAGAAAATCACGGCGTCGAAGAAGTTTTTTCGTGTAAGCTGTTGATGGATCGTGAGCATTGACTTCGTGGGCATCAGACTGTTGAAACATACAATCCCTCCCGAGAGCTCCAGAGCTCTCGCATAGTTCTTCCTCGTATATTGCCTGTTTTGTTTCGGCAGAGGAAGAATATCGTAAAAAACAACACTGATTTGCTTCAGTTACACCACTGCAATGTGATGTACTACCGAAAGATGCCTGTGCTGACAAGAATTCCGGTCAGCAAACTTCAATACACAAGCAATCAAACGTAATAACAGGAGCAGGTAGTTACCCTTTGACTGCCCCTGCTACGACACCCTGAACCATGTATTTTTGTACGAACAAGAAGAAGATGAGCGTGGGAATAGAGGCCAGACTGGCTGCTGCCATCAAACTTCCCCAGTCCGTTGAATACTGCTCTACGAATGTCTGAATGCCAACCGGAATAGTCATCGTACCCGGGTCTTGCAGGAAGATATTGGCAATCAGGTATTCGTTGTAGCAGAGAAGGAATGTGAAAATTGTCACCGCCGCTGTGCCGGGGCCAGAAAGCGGCAGTACGATTTTTGTAATCGCCTTCATGCGTGAACTGCCATCAACAAAGGCTGCTTCTTCTAACTCCCGTGGGATCGCATCGAAGAAGCCCTCGAACATCCAGGTCGCAAAAGGCAAATTGAGCACGGTATAGACCAGAATGACCGACCAGTAGGTATTGATCAATCCTAGATCTTTAAAAATGATGAACAGGGGGATCAGGGCCATAATCAAGGGGAACATCTGGATGAGCATCAACATTCGTGAGTAAAGGCCGACGAACCTGAGCCTGTGATAGCGCGAGAGCGCGTAGCCAGCCGCAGCAGCGCAGAAGATGCTGACTATCGTTCCCAATCCTGAGACAATGATGCTATTGGTGAAGAAGCCCCAGAAATTGGTATTGTCACTCAGGTTGATGAAGTTTGCCAGTGTAGGATGCACCGGGATAATGTTGGTCGAAGAAAGAATATCCGGTGTTGTACGGAAACCATTTAAGAAGATGGCAAAAATGGGATAGTCGAGGATGATCACCAGTATCAGCCCAAACAGCGTGCAGAGCCATTTCTTGATGAGTATCTTTCTGTGGACCGTCGCAGATCTTCTGGTGGAGCGGGCGTATGGCTGTAATGTATCCAGAGCCTTTTGCATAGTAACGAGTCCTTTCTCTTTTTAAGCTCTTTCTATTCTTTGTTTCGCAAGCGCATCATCAAAATCGCCAGGATCATCAAGATAATCAGCGAGATGAAGGCCACAGCCGCACCTGTCCCGACAAAGTTACGCGCAAAGGTATCTCTATATGCCAGGATCATCAAACTTTCTGTCGCGTTGGATGGTCCTCCCTGGTTCAGTAGCCAGGGTGTTTCAAAATCGTTGACACTCCAGATAGTCATCAAAATCCAGAGGACAATCGAGATGTTCCTGATACCAGGAAATGTCACATTGCGAAAGGCTGCCCATCGATCTGCACCATCAATGCGGGCCGCTTCATAGAGGTTACCATCAATGGTTTGGAGCGCTGCGATGAGCGAGATCATCATGAAGGGAAAGCTCCGCCAGATTTTGATAACGATAACCGCGACCACTGCCCATTTTGGGTCGCTCAAGAAGTAAATGGGCCCCAGATGGAACCAACTGAGTAGCACATTGATAGTTCCGTGCTGATCCTGAATCATCCAGCGCCAGCTGACAATTGTGACGATCGAAGAAAGTATCCAGGGCAGGATCAGCAAGACACGGTACAGACCTCGTAAAGGGAAGTCATTGACCAGGAAGAGGGCCAGGCCTAATCCTAGCAAGTAGCTACCAACCACACCACAGACCGCAAAAAGGGCGCTAAAGGTTACCGCATGTTGAAACTCTGGATCGACGAAGGCTGATACATAGTTCTGGAGCCCGACAAAGGTTCCAGGGATTAAGAGTGTCCCATTCTGAAGACTGTAGTATACGCCGGTCAGGAATGGGTAGATTTCAATAACAGCGATCAGAATGAGAGATGGGACCAGTAGTAGATACGGCAAGGTATCCACTCGTGCCCATTTGCGTCGAGGTAGCGGCGTCTTGAGCGTCTGGTTGCTGGTTTCTTTGGTTAATGGCGTGACACTCATGGTCTACTCCCTTCTTTGGAAAAGTGTTTTTTCAGCGTATCTATCCCTCTATATCCCTGCAAAAACGTTGCATGTAGTCATTTACAAGTAGTGACTGCTATTGGCTATGAACGAGTAGTAAAGACGACAATGGCCTGGACGATCTCATTGTTGAAAAGGGGATCTTGATAGAAGGATCCGCGTATGGGAAGAGGATCATTTCCTCCCTTTATCCATAAGGGCTTGTTGTGATCCAGCCACTCCAATAAGAACTCTTTCGTTCTGTTAGGGGGTCTGGTTGCTGAATAGATGAAGATGTTGTTCTCCCAGAAGGGGGTTCCAGCAGAATGTTTAAGAAAGTCGCGGCGTCGCAGTAATCTCTTTGTATGAGTGGTTAATGCGTCAAGAACACTGACATTGTGGGCATTGGACTGCCGAGACATACTATCCCTCCCGAAGGCTACGTAGCCTTCGCATCGGTCTCCCCCTCACGGCGCCAATGTTTTGGCAGAGGAAGACATTGTGAAAGACGACATCGATTTGCCTCAGTCACATCACTTCACCGTGATGCACCGAGCGTGTTACCTCCGCTTTTAGAAAAAAACAGGACACGTTGTCCCATTACAAGAGAACCTGACGGAAACTTTGTGCTGCTTGTGCCGGGTCACTTGCCGCTGTGATTGCGCTCCCAACAATGACTCCAGCGATACCGAGCCGCACCAAAGGCGCGATATCCTCTATCTGTAGACCTCCTGCAAGGTAGACGGGAATGTGAACAGCCTTCAGGATAGCTTGCAACTGTTGTGTCTCTTGATCCTGTTGTCGTGCCCCAAAGGCAACCTTCCTGGGTCTATGGACACACAACTCGTCTGCTCCCATTCTTTCGGCCAGTTGTGCCGCCTCTACGACATTCCGCGAGCCAATAAGATCTGCCATGATGTTCTTTTGCTCGACGCCATGCCCTCTCACCTTATCTCTTGCCCTTCGCACGCCTTCCCATGTCGTTTGATCGGCGACTTCTGCTATAATTGTAACTGCATTTGCGCCTGTTGTGAATAGCGGCTGTGCTATTTTTTCACCTGCATCACAAATTTTACAATCGGCAATGATGTATGTGTGAGGCTGAGCTTGCTTTAATACTTGAATGGCAGAGAGGCCGCTCGTGAGCAGCCAGGGCGTCCCTATCTCCAGGCGATCTCCCTCAGCCGCTACTGTCCGTGCCAGGCGTAAGGCTTCATCCTGTGAGGTAAGGTCAAAGGCTACCTGTAGTGAGTACGAACGTGATACCGTCATTTAGTCGCTCGCTCCTTTCGTGCGTAGTGATGGAAATATGCTGGATCGATAGGTTGTGAAGCGTTCAAAGCGAGCCACATGCCTGGTATGTTCAGATGTACGTGGTTCATATAAACTATCTCGTTGAATATTCTGTGTAAACTTTTGCAGCGAATCACCGGTCAGCGAGCGCCAGCCAATAATGGCGGCTCCTCGTGCGCTGACTTGTTTCTGTTCACCAACGAAGATGGGGACACCAAAGATATCCGCCTGTAGTTGAGCCCAGTCAGGTGAACCTGTGAAGCGACCACTACCACGAATTTCCACTGGTTGAGCGCCTACTTGCTCACTTAATATATGCAAGAGATCAGAGAGTTGCAGACCAACTCCCTCAAGAATAGCTCGAACGATGTCTCTTTGTCCGTGTAGCGGAGAGAGACCAATCAATGCGCCGCGCAAGTCATCTCGCCACAACGGGCTCCGCTCACCGTACAGATACGGCAAGAAGACCAACTCTTCGCCTGCTATCGTCTCTGCTTGCAACGCGCTATTCACCAGTTCGTAGCCTGCCCCCTCCTCGCTCTCGCCTGGTTGCCTGTCTTCGAGAACGTCCTTGAACCAGGTGAGCGCATTGCCACCGTTATTGGTCGCACCGCCAATGACCCAGGTGCCTTCACCGGTCGGGTAGCACCAGGTTCGCGCCTGAGGATCGAGGGTACGCTCCGCTACGCTCAAACGAACGGCCGAGCTCGTTGCAACCATGCAGCTTGCCGAGAGTGGCTCCACGCAGCCGAGACCAAGATGGGCGAGGATGCCATCGAAAGAACCGATGACAACCGCGCTCGTTACCGGAAGACCAAGGCGGGAGGCTACCTCGTCACGCAGGGAAAGTTGCGCCGTCGGCAGCGATACCGCCGGGAGCATGGAGGCAGCGATATGAAGCTCATCCAACAACTCGTTATCCCAGCAATCGTTTTTTGTATCGTAAAGTCCGGTAGCCGTGGCCGTGGGCACATCTGTGACCCATACTCCTGTGAGTCTATATACAATAAAATCTTTGATACCGGCAAAAATCTCCTGGTGAGACGCATGCTTATTCAGATCGGATGGGCCCCTCTGGTGATGGTACCAGAGGAGCTTTGCGGACCAATAACTGGAATGCATCGGGCAGCCGGTTCGCTCATAGAGCGCGTTCCCATAGCGCTGTTTGAGCTCATCTGCTTGAGCATGTGCACGACTATCTGACCAGAGCCATGCAGACCCTCGCGGCGTACCATCTTCGCGTTGAAAGCTGCATAGACTGCTCGCTGTGCCACATAGTACGAGGGCGAGCACTCTGTGGGACTGACCAAGCTCGGCTATCACTGCGGCGAGACAATGCTCCACCGCATCGGCGACCTCCAGCACGTTCTGCTCAACGCCGCCGCCAGCAACAAGCTGGATGGAGCACGGCAGACCAGCCTCGGCCAGTGGCTGCAACGTTTCGCTAAATGCGACCACGCGCACGCCACTTGTCCCCAGATCGATACCGAGAACAACAGCCGGACGCTCGTTACCTTCTGCATTTCCCAGTGACTTCATGCGAGCTCCCAACGTGGGAACGGACAGAGCGATTCATAGCCGGTCTCAGTAAGGACGATATTTTCTTCGATACGCACGGCTCCCCAACCAGGGATGTAGATTGCTGGTTCGATAGCGAACGTCATGCCCACTTCCATAATATCTTCGCTTCCCGGATGCAACGTTGGGATTGGATCATGGAATTGTAGACCGACACCATGCCCGAGCTGGTGAGGGAAATACTCTCCATAACCGCGCTCTATAATGACCTTGCGTGCCACTGCATCCAATTCGCGTGCCGCTACGCCGGGTTTGAGGTTATCCAGCACGGCGTCGATTGCCGCATTGACTGCCTCGAAAACAGGAATGGCCTTCTGGCTCGGTTTCCCAACCGTGAAGGTTCTGGTCAGGTCGTTATAATAGCCATCTGCGAAGGTATCAAGCTCGATAAGAACTGGCTCCCCTTCGACCATCGTTTTAGACGAGGACATGCAGAATGGTCTCCAGGCATTCACTCCCCGAGGCCCTGACATTGCGAAGCAGAAGCCTCGGGCGCGCTCTACACCTTTATAGCCAACGCCTCCACCATAGATCGCTCCCTCGATGGCACCCGCCACGGTGGACTCTTTCGCTCCCGCCTGAATGACTTCGCGAGCTGCTTTGAGTCCGAAGACTGCCACTTCGTTACAGATCCTGAGCTTTTCGATTTCCTGGCTCGACTTCACGGCACGTGCGCGTTTCAATGCGGGTGCCGCATCGACGAGGCTCGCTTCGGGAAGCACTTTGCGCAGCGTGGCGAATAGAGCCTCACCGGGTACGCGTGCTTCAGCAGCCACGTTATTTGCTGCTATAAGTTCGAAGCTGCCCTCGTAGCCCACGCGACTCTTTTCATAGCCTTTCTCTTTGATAACGGCGCGCAGAAGCGGCTCTACGGCACGATTAGGATCTGCGGGTGACGTCATGTTGATATATGGGAATGTGCGGATATCTTCAACCCAGCTCTCATGCGTATAGTCAAGTTCTTCGTGTGGCATGATGACGCTCGTATTGCCATCCTGGTCGAAGACCACAAGCGAGGCTCCAATAACGGGCCAGTAACCCGTTAAATACAGAACGTTCTCGGGCAGGCGGCAAATGACAACATCCAGTCCTGCTTCCTGCAAGATGCGTCTCGCTCGGTTAACTCGCTCTTGATCTTTTGCCATGTTCATCTCTCTCTTCTGGAAAATCTGCTTTTCTGCTCTTCGGCTGATGACCGAGAGATAGATTGCAGTGAATTTTGTGCGACAAGTCTTCCCTCATCAAAAAATAAGGGAAACGTTCTCTGTAGCGATGAGCAGCATGATACACTGCTCGTCGCCAGGGCTCAATTTATATCTGGTGGGTGTTATTTTTCAAAATGGATGTCGAGAGTCTCGCCAATGCTTCTCAAATATTGCACTGCGAGGAGATTTTCTCGATCAAACTCGGGAGTTGCTACACGCTTTTCTTTGACCACTCCTGGCACTGAACGAGCTCCTCGGGAAACGCCCGGGACATCTTCAAATTCTAGTGAGATGACTCCATCATAGCCTGTGTCTTTGAGTGCACGGAGTACTGCCTCCCAGTCAATTTTGCCTTTGCCGGGTCTCCAGTGCACATTGGTGGTGCCATCGTTATCAGAGAAGTGACAGTGGAAGATGCGATTGCCCAGCTGGTAAATGACCTGATGCGGGATTTCTCCAACCGGGAATAGATGGCTGGGATCAAAGTTCATGCCAAGCGCATCTGACTTGACGTGCTCAATCAGGCGAAGCATAGAAGCGGTGTTCGACATGTAGCGGAAGGGGTGGGGCTCCAATGCGAACTTGAGATTTGCCTGCTCACAAATGACGGCACATTGTCGCGTCGACTCTACATAATCTTCCCAGTTGCGCTGCCAGTCGAGTCCAGAAGGAATGTTTATTTTGAACTCCTGGAGATGAGGCATGTCAGTGATCCAGGGATAGCTAAGTTCAAACGGATAGACCGAGACTGAGTTCACGATTTTCGTGCCCAGTTCGACTGCTATCTCGGCTGTACGTTTGAAATGGTCTACGGCCTGCTCGCGCCTGGCCTTGTCCGGGTTTGCCAGCCCATGAGGGGTTGAGACAAACTCGGAAATTTCAATGCCCTCGCTCTGGGCAACGTTACGTAGCGATCTGATAGTTGCAGGAGTGTAGTAGGTGTCAATCATCTCGCGATTCCATGCGATGAGTTCCACGGCTTTGAAGCCAAGGCCAGCAATGCGACGGATACCTTCTTCGTATGGCGCGTCCCAGTGAAAAGGCCAGATACTTGCTCCAAATTTCATTGTTACATCCTCTCCTAATGAAACCAATATCAGTGATCAAACGACGTCGTTCGTTGTTGCAAATATTAAATAACATATATATAACAGGTTATCAAGATCTTTTGACAAATTTTGTCAAAAGATCTTTCTGAAAAATCATTACTTGTTGCATGGGAGACAAATGTATGTTATATTTGCTGCATGAAGATACAAGGTGCCAGGCAAGAAAAACAGGGTTCTAGTCCTTTCTCCATTGAAGCAAGAGGGCAAGTGGAGATTCTCAAATATATCCATGCTCAAGCAAAACCTATATCGAGAGCGCAGATCGTCGAGGCTTTTGGGGTAAGCAGAAGCAAAATTTCTGGAGAGGTAGCCGGATTACTTCAAGCTGGTCTTCTTGCCGAGGAGGGGCTGAAAGACTCAGACGGGGGGCGTCCTTCCACACTCCTCTATATCCCGCGTACTGCTGGTTTGATTGCCGCAGTAGATCTTGGCGTGACCTCGATGGATGTTGCGCTCACGACGCTGGGGGGGAGTATTCTCGCACGCAGAAGTGAGAGCTGCCATATCAGACATGGCCCCGAAGTCATCTTGCCTCGTATAAAGACATTACTCACCGCATTGTTGGCAGAGCAAGGGGCAACACCGCAGCAGGTCGTTGGCATTGGCATTGGTATTCCGGGTCCGGTCGAGCATGGGACGGGCATTCCGTTTGCGCCTCCCCAGATGCCGGAATGGGATCGTTTTCCCTTCAAGGAAGCGTTTATTGATGAATACAGTGCACCTGTTTTTGTCGATAACGATGCGAATGTGATGGCGCTGGGTGAACATCGGCGTGGTGCCGCGATCGGTGTTCATCATGTTATTTTTGTCAAAGTGGGCACGGGCATTGGTAGTGGAATTATCGCCAATGGGACGCTTTACCGTGGAGCGCAGGGGAGTGCAGGTGACCTGGGCCATATTTCTCTGGACCCGAATGGTCCCCTCTGCATTTGTGGAAATAAAGGATGCCTTGGCGCATTGGCAGGAGGCGATGCGCTGGCACGAAGAGCTGAGGAAGCTGCGAGGAAGGATAGCTCGTCCTTATTATGCGAGATGCTGGAAGAGAAGGGATGTTTGGATGCGGTAAATGTGGGAAAAGCCGCAGCCAGAGGTGATGCCTGTGCTATTGCTATTATTCGTGAAGCAGCAAAGTTAATTGGTGAAGCGCTCGCTATTCTCGTTAGCCTCCTCAATCCTGATATGATTGTGATAGGTGGAGGCGTTGCGCGTATTGGGAATATTCTCCTTGCTGAAATTCGCAGTGTTATTTATCAACGTTCGCTCCCACTTGCTACTCGTCATATTTCGATTGTTCCGACGAAATTGGATCATGTGGTTGGCGTCATTGGTGCGAATGCATTAGCTATGGAAGGGTTATTGGAAAAGGGTATGGACAGTTTTATTAGATAAAAATATCTATCTATTTTTTAGCTGCATAAACAATAAAAGTGGGCCCCTCACGCAGAATCTCTGGCGCAAGGGGTCCATTTCTAAATATACATCAGCCGATAAACTCTTTGGCGAAGGTGCGGATATGCCCAAGATTGGTGCGATCCACAAAAACAACCATCAACTCTTGCACGCCAGCTGCTTCATATTCCGCCAGCCGTTTGCGAATAGTATCAGGGCTGCCAATGAGTGCGCTCTGGATACGTTCGCCCATCTGGGTTCTGCCAGCATCGGGGATTTGTGCCAGCGCTTGCTCATCTGTTTCCGCGATGGAACAGAATGTGGTTGATGTGCGGTGAATGCTCTCATAGTCCCGTCCCACGGTCTCACAGTGCTGTTTGAGAATCGCAAACTTTTTTCGAATGGTATCAAAGCTACCACTGACATTACAGCCGTCGCCATATTGCGCGACCAGCTTGAGCGTGACTTTCTCGCCGCCGCCACCAATCAAGAGGGGAACATGCGGTTTCTGTACACCCTTTGGCTGGTTGATCGCACCGCGTACCTGATAATATTTGCCCTCGAAGACCGCCTCTTCCTGCGTCCACATTGCGCGAATCACCTGCACAGCTTCACGAAGATAGCGCAGGCGCTCCGGGGCATCGGGATAGTCATAGCCATAGGCACGATACTCATGTTCATACCAGCCCGCCCCAATGCCAAAGTTCAGGCGTCCATGGCTCAGCACATCGACGGTGCTGGCCATTTTCGCCAGCAGGGCCGGATTACGGTAGCCATTACACGCAACCATCTGTCCGATACGCACGCGTTTGGTATCACGTGCCAGCGCCGCAGTGCTCGTCCAGCACTCAAAGGTTACCTCTTGTGAGGGTTGGGGAATCGTATGAAAGTGGTCAACTAGCCAGACAGAGTCGTACCCGGTCTCATCAGCGACCCGAGCAACCTGTGTCATGGTCTCGTACGCTTCAACTGGATCTTTGATGCCCACGAGGTCCATTGTCCATCCCTGGGGAAGGGATATGCCGAACTTCAGAGCCATGAAACATTACCTCTTTTTTCTACTATGAAATATCTATGGAACCATGCGGATGCAGGCGAAATATCGCTCTCCCAGGTTGTTTGTGATATTTCACGAACATCCCTTAATAGCAACATATAGCCAATGCTAGATATTCCTGATTTGTATGCGCTGAAGACCAGCCTTTCACGATTTTGAAGTCTTTTTTCTATCCTTTCTACCCTATTGAGATAGTCACTGTATAGGTTCCGCCATTGTTGCTATAGGAGGCTGGAATGTCATTGTAGATCAGAAATAGGCGTCCACTCGTGGTGATTGTGTTTGAATAGTGGCTCCCAACCGCAAACCACTGTGTAAGAGCGGAGGGCGTTGTATTGATGGCTCCCAGTAATGTACCTACAGGTGCTGTCGGGAGTGTTGTTGTCGGGTTTCTATTCTGAGAGGGGCATGCATTGCCGTTGACTGAGAGTTGACCATCAGGATTTGCTAATGCAAGTCCGTTGACCCCACCGCATATCATTGTTCCTCCATAGGAAGCAGAGCCTTGAGCGGTAATGGTAATGTGGCTACCAGCCATGACATTGATGCCTGTATCCAGTCCTGGGAGATCGTGTAAGGAATTAACTACGACGTGATAGGTGGTAATTGTGGGCGTCGGAGTTGTTGTCGGGGTAGGCGTGGGTGTTGGAGTAGGCGTGGGTGTTGGAGTAGGTGTAGGTGTGGGTGTTGGAGTAGGTGTGGAGATGATCACGACGACGGGTTTTGTGGCGGCGGTTGGCGTGGGTATCGGCGTTGTTGTCGCCAGTGGAGTATATTGTGCAGCCGTTGTAGTCGTGGAAGTGCCCTTGCCTGTCTTTCCTGCTACATGTCCTGGCCTGTTGAATGCGGAAATACTCCACAAACCACCGCTGATGAGCAAGAGCATCAGGATGCCTGCCACTATGAAATATTTTTGTTGACTCCTCATAGGTTTCGTCGGCTGACCTGTTGGGAAAGACGGAGCGCTTTCGAGCAAGATCGTGGCTAACGCTGAAGATGAGTCCATCGACAAAGCAGCGACGCTGACCGGATGGGACGAGGTGACGGGGACGACTGGCTGCGTATCTTGATCGATGCTAATGGATGTATTGTCGTCGCTTACTTCTGTCGCCTGGCTGGCCTGCTCCAGAGCCTGCGCAAAGTCTTGAATGCTGGGATATCGCTGTTGCGGATCTTTTGCCAGGACTTTTTGTAGGACCAGGTCGATCTCTGGCGAGATGGATGAAATTTTCTCACGCACAAGTGGCGGAACCGCGAAGATATGTTGACTTCCTATCTCGGCAAACGATCCACGGAAGAGATATGTGCCTGTCAGCCATTCATAGACGACTGCGCCCAATGCATATTGATCACTGGCGACGCTTGCTTTTCCCTGTAGCTGCTCGGGTGCCATATAGGCAATCGTTCCCCCCACATCCATAATCCCGTTAAAGCGTGAGCTTTGCGAAGCGACGGCAATGCCAAAATCGCTGAGCAAAATTTCTCCGTTGCGTCCTACCAGCATATTTTCTGGTTTTACATCCCGATGAATAATTTTGTGGTTATGAGCATGCTGAAGAGCGGCAGCAACCTGTTGTACGTAAGGAACAATTTGTGTGATCTCTAGTTGCGAGCCCCGGGGATGCTGGCTGCGGAGCGTTCCAGCGGGAGCATAGTCCATAACCAGATAGGGAGTGTTTTCGTGTTCGCCAAATTCCAATACCCTGACGATATTGGGGTGCATCAAATTCGCAACGGTGCGCGCTTCGGTCAAGAAGGCGTCGAGGTTTTTTTGCTCTAATAGGAGTTTTAAGAGTTTTATTGCCGCCTGCGTTTTTAAATAAATATGCTCTCCTAAATAAACTTCAGCAAAACTTCCCTCTCCTAGCAGTTTCTTTAACTGGTAATTGCCAATTTGTTGTCCTACTCTATCGCTCATGTCTTCTTTCCTTGAAAGAATTTTGCATATTTGTATGCTGTGAGGTTGTCAACGCTGCTATTAAATAGAAGTGTACTGTTTGCTGGTTTTCGTGTATAAGAATGAAATATGTATTCAGGTTTAGCTAAAAAGGAGAAAGCAGCATAGCTATCCGCTGTGATGGGGCTGATCTTCTCTTGCAAGGATTTTATCGGCTCATGAAGTACACTATGCGCACGTTGAAACACAACTAGTTTCTCTTATGAAGTATAGCATTACTGTAGTACTCTGCCTGTATTTTGGCAAACCTTGTAGTACTCTTGAATAGTTGGTTGCTGAATAATCAAGGTATTTTATTATGACTCTCTTCTCACTATACAGGTTTTAGATGTCTACGTAGCCATTTCGCCAGCGTTCGATTGCTATTTTGATGGCACTGATATATTGTGTTTCATCGTTGTGATCGGCAGAGGGAGCATAGACCGGAATGATCTGGTCTACTGTAGACAGGTTCCATTTTTCTACATATTGTGTTGCAATGAGCTTGTACCAGTCTGCAAAGCCCTCTTCCCAGGTTTTATATGCGCGATATCCTTTATACTGCGGCATACCATCACTGGCACGAATATTTCCCAGGGCATGAGTGACGGTTGCGACCCCTTTTGTGCCGAAGTTGCTCTCTTCAAGAAAAAATGCCAGCGCATAAGCCGGATTAATGCCATACTGTACGCCATCATCATATAATGCCTGCCCCTTTCCACTGGCGGGCGAGTCGTAGTAGCTCAGGACACTGTTGATAAATGCGGCATCCACGGTCGGTTTTCCTACCACGCTATAAACTTTTAATGGAGGAAGTGTTGGGATGGGTGTAGGCGTAGGGGCAGGAGTAGGCTCAGAATGAAAGGTGTGGAACGTGAGGAATGTGCCACCCAGGGCCAGCAATGAACATAATGCAAACATACATACTATTGCCAGACAGGTCAGGAGCAGTGTAAGCGGCGAGCGCTTTTTGGGAAGCGGCGGCGGATAGAGCGTAGGGATAGGGACCTGAGGAGGATAGGGGCGCGGATAGGAAGCGTTTGACATTATAGGCCTTTCTATATAATTTGCCTGATATAAGAATATGGATGTTTTTACCGCTATTTATTTTGTACTTATTTTACGGATGAGGTGGCTCGCGGTTGTGTTTCTGGCAAGCTGCACAATATATGCTTGTATGCGAATCGCTTACCTGCTTCGTGGAGTAGATATGGCAATTCTATCACCAGGAATTGTTATCTATGCTCAATCAGCGAGGTCGCTATCTGAATGAAGAGAAGAGAAGAGGGTATTTGCCATGAGTAACGATAAAAATCAAATGCGCTATCAGACGTATAAGCCGGAACATCCTGTCGACGAAGCAACTCGTAAACAGCAGCAGGAGGAAATCCGCAATGCTGCCAGGCATGCGGCTCAGCAGGCGGCTTCCGAGGAGTCAGGTGATAAGGATACTGGCACACGCGAACAGGCAGAAAAAGAGATGCGTAAAGCCGCAAAAGCGGTGAAAAAAGAAAAGAAGAGCTGACTTCTTTTTCATCATGGCTCCGGAATAAATATCCATAAAAATATTTATTCCGGAGCCATATTGTTTTTGGCGTGATTTTATGAGAAATGAACAGGGTCAGCATACAGACATTAAATGATGTTGATGAAATATGGGCCTGACCATGTAAAATGGTGTTCGTTCTTATGAATGTAGAAACGTCTATGTTTGTTGAAGCGTGTGAAAAAGGAGATGCAATGAAAGATCCTATTGTAGATCACACGTTTATCCCCTGATAGGATGAGTGAAGGAGGGAGAGCATATGGCCGTTGAAGAGATATATCGCTACCCTGCTGACTATGATTTAGAGGTAGCGTCGCGTGCCGTCAACGATATTCCATTCTGGCTTGATCTACTTCGGCGAGAACATCCTGCGCATGTGTTGGAGATTGGCAGTGGTACAGGCCGTCTGACCGTACCGCTGGCGCGTGAGGGGGTAGCCAGTAATTTTCTTGTGACGGGCCTGGATGTCGAGTCAGCGATGCTTGCACGCGCACAGGAACGCTTGTCTATTGAACCTGCTGATGTACGTGATACGGTACGGCTTATCCAGGCCGATATTTGCTCGTTCACCTGCAAAGAGCGTTTCGATGTCATCCTGATGCCCTATGGCGTAGCTCACCATTTGACCGATCTTGCTGCACAGATTGCGGCCTGGGAAAATGTCCATACACATCTTGTCCGCGGCGGCCTCTTCGTGGTCGATCTGGTCGCTCCTGATTTTCAACTGCTGGCTCAGGCGCTGCATGGCGTTCCACGTGCAACGGATCTGGATGTGCGCGCTAATGATGGACGCCATCTGCAACGTAGCGCTGCCGTGAGCTATGCCTCGGCATGCCAGACGGTTACGTATGACTATCTCTACGATGTCGTCGATGCAGATGGTACGCGCCGCCACTATCAGTCCCCTTTTACCATGCACGTTTATTATCCCCATGAGCTAGAACTACTCTTTCGTCTGACGGGATTTCGCTACGAACCTTTCATTGGCTCGTATACTGGCAAACCTTTTACCAATGCTTCTCATCTCATGATCGCTTTAGCACGCTCATAAGACGAGATGTGTCTGGCTTGCCTGCGCGGCGCTTTTCTCTGCGTCAACTCGCCAGATGGTGATCGAGTGATCGTCGAAACCGGCTGCCAGATAGTGCCCATCAGGCGACCAGGAGAGATCGTTGATGGTATTCGTACCACCCGTCACGCTGCTGTTTTGCGGAAAAATTGCGCTTTGTATGGTCAATCCATGCACTACTTTTGCGTTTTTTGCCTGTAAATCCCAGACAAACACTTTACTGCTGCGTGCATAGCTTGCCGCAATGTAACGCCCATCGGGTGACCAGGTAATACCCACAACATTTGGGAATACTATTGAAGGGTTATTTGGGTCTTTCGCTGTATTGAGCGCTTCCGGGTCATCAGTATAAAGTTGCCGAATGACTTTTTTTTGTTGGATGTCGACAATATCTATGGTGCCGATATTGGCAACCGCGAGCAGGTGCGGATTGATTGGCGACCATGTAATCGTAATTCGAAACACCTGAGCGTCCGCTTCGTCTTTTACGACGTCGGGCAGTTTGATGACGGCATCAGGCGTATGGCTTTTGATGTTCCAGACAACGACTTCGTTCAAGGTCGTGATCCCGGCTATTTGTGTACTGTCGGGAGACCATGCGATGGTGTTCATGGTGCTACTATCGCCGATGAATTGATTTGCGTCGGTATAGGTCAGGCTGGTATATGGCGTGGTAAACGTGTTTAAATGCCAGAGATCGATTTTATGATAGCGGTGCAGGCTTCCATCAATCGCTGCCAATGTGGCATTCTGGCGGCTGATTATAGGGCAAGAGAAGAGGAGCAGATCTTTTTTAATCGCTTGATCGCTATAGATGCGCGGTTTGCCTGTGCTGGAAAAGGCGTCGAGCAGTGTGGGGCAATCCGAAGTAATGGTGAGCAGGGAGCGCCCATCGGGAGTCCAACGCAACTGGTCGGGATCGAGTCCAAAGGGATAGACATTCCACTCGCGTGTGGGTTGTTTCAGTATTTGCAACTGGGAGGACGGCTGGTGTAATACCGTAGAGAGATCCCATAACATCGCAAATTTGTCCAGAGTGGCTGCTGAGACCAGATAGCGTCCATCCGGGGACCAGGCAACATTTGTGATAGCTCCAGTGTGTCCGGTGAGACTGGCGATGGCCCGCCCGGGCGTAAAATGGACCGGGTTGACGTTGGGCAAGGATGACTTCGTCGGAGATCCTTTGTGGGTCGCTGTCACTGCTAAGGTTGTTCCCCCACCCACCAGCACCACTGCGGCCGCTGCTCCTCCTATGATCAATGCACGCCGCCCGATTTTGCTCTGAGGATGTAGCAACGATGATGCCAGTTGTTCAGGGATAGGAGGCCTGACGTAAGTGGATGAGGAGGCATTTTCTAGCGCGGGCCTGATATAGGTAGATGAGGAGGCATTTTCTATTTGTTCGGGGATAGAAGGCTTGATATAGGTGGGCGAGGCCGTACCTTCTGTTTGATTGGGCGTCGGAGGTGGCGTGTATGGCGGTGTCGCAGCGTTTACTACGTAATCAGGGATCGGCGGTTTGATGAGAGGATGCATGGCATTGCTCAGCATCTGTTCAAGTTCTGCTGGCTTGATAGAGGTTGCCATATCAGCAATTTCTTGCTCGAGACGTTGTCTGCTCCAGGGGGCGACCAGCGTCTTCTCAGGATCGTGCTCCGGTGCCAGTGGCAGGCCCTTCCACGCACGCTCTAGCGCCTGCACGAAAATGCTGCATGACGAATAGCGCTCGCCCGGCTTGTTGGAGAGCGCTTTTGTATGTATGTTTTCTACTTCAGGTGATAGCGCAGGCTGTGCTAAGCGTAAAAGCAAGCTTTCTGCCATCTGCGAGGAGCCTGTTTCTTCCTGAAGGGGCAAATGCCCTGCGAGAAGCCGATAAGAGATCATGGCCAGACTGTAAACATCGCTGGCTACCATCATTGTCGCTGGTTGATTCGGTCTCATCATCTGTTCAGGTGCGCGATATGGATTTGTGAGGGACGCACTGGAGCGCGATGGCTGTATATTGAATAGAGAGGCAAGGCCAAAATCGGTAAGCATCAATATATCTCCATTGAGCAATATCGTTGCCGGTGTGAGGCCCAGATGGAGAACCTGTCGGCTATGCGCAAAGTCGAGCGCCTGTGCCGCTTGTCTGAGATAGCGCAGGCTGACTTCTGGTGGCAATGGTGTGCCGGTTGCCTGTAAGCGTGCTTGTAAGGTCGTGAAACCTTCGATGAAAGGCAGCACAAGATAGCAACTGATCTCATCTCGGCTGGTAGCCATTGCGCCAAAATCGTATACCGGCAGAATATGCGCATGTTTCAGGGTCATCACTGTTTGCATTATCTGGTTGAACTGGTGCAGATAGGGTCGGGCGCTGGCAGGAATAGGAGGGAGCAATCTGATAATCATCTGGCGCTGAGAGTGCGTTTTATGCGCCTGCCATATCTCTCCCTCTGGACCCTGTGCGAGACGGTGCAGGAGCTGATATGGTCCCAGGATACGCGGTTGCGGGTTACTCTGTTGTATATCCATCATTGTCACACCTTATATTTTCCAGATCAAGATCGTTGCATCGTTATCTTTATAGCTGGCCGCAAGCCATTGCCCATCAGGAGACCAGGAGAGCGCGAGAACAGTAGCTGTGATATCAGGCGTTGCCAGCGTACGGATAGGCATTTTTTTTGTTTCACCACTCCATAGATAGATTGTGCCATTTTCCGTGCCAGCCGCGAACATATTGTTCGTGGGTTGGGGATGGGTGGCAAGCGCGGTAAAGTTCAGCGCTTCTGAAGGCATGCCGAAGCGTAGAGGTTCATCCGGCTTGCCTGCGAGGTTCCATGCAAGCATAAAACTGAAAGGAGCTGAGTTGTAAATACAGACGAGGCGTTTGCCTCCGCTGCCCCATTCCAGTAGATCTGGTGATCCAAAGGTCTCATTCCCTCCTCTGGTCAGCGGAGTCGGTATACTCGCTTGCCAGGTTACTTTATTGTTTATTATCTGGGGAGTACCGACAAGCACGCCTTTCAATGTGCCGATGGCAAGTCGCCGCCCGTCTGGTGGTGTAGGGCAAGCTTGTCCCTTAAAGTTAAGTGAAGGGCTGGAGAGCTGTTCGGGCCTGAGAAGTGGTTGCGGGTTTTGTGCTGGCTGGCTGATGTCGAACATACCAAGGTAGTATCCAGTATCCATAGAGATTAAGGACCAGATCACCGTTGGATATTTGTTCTGCAACCAGGTCAGTCCATTTATGTCTAGAGCGGGTATTTTAAAGCTTTGCTTAAAGCTGGCTGGGAGCTTATTGAGGGTTACCGGATAGATATCAATATGAGAAATCTCACCTGTGTCTTCGGCATGTGAGTTGCCCACAGCCAGATATCGGGCATCCGGTGACCAGGCCAGGTAAAAATTGGTCCCAACTTTGATACTTTGCGTACTTTCGTATTCAGGTTGTTGACGGTAGCGAAATGAATCGACGTCCCACAATTTGATGGTGCGATCTTCATCGGATGCGGAAGTCAGGATATTTTTGCCTGGCATCCAGGTCAGGATCTCGGCTGGATTAAGGTGATCGTGCAGAACCATCGCTGGCGTTTCTGGTCCGGGTTTGGTAGATGCTGAATGAGAATTTTTGCTGGCTGCCACTGCCCAGAAACTTCCTCCTGTGGCGAGTGCGATCACCCCGGCTCCCGCGCCGATTAAGACGTTGCGGCGGGTGGTGCTCATTTGCGGGGCAGGCTGTAACGCGTCCCGAACGTCCTCTGCAATTGCTACACCAAGCGAGCGTTTCAATTCATTCACAAAGGTACGCGCGGTAGGATAGCGTTCGGCAGGTTGCTTTGCCAATCCACGCAGGAGCACCTCTTCGCAAGCGGCGGGCAGGTCAGGGTGAAATAGCCGTGGCGCTGGTGGTGGATTGAGCATATGCTGCATGAGGGTGGCATAGCTGGTCTCGGCGTTAAATGGAGGATGACCGACCACGAGTTGGTACGCTATCACCGCCAGACTATAGGTATCGCTGGCCGCTTCAGCGTGCCCGAGTGCCTGCTCCGGAGCCATGTACATCGGCGTTCCGATGATCATCCCTTTCTCTGTAAGCTCGTCACTATTGGAAACGATGCGCACGACGCCAAAGTCGGAGAGCAACAGCCAGTCGTCGGAGTGGAGCAGCATGTTGGCGGGCTTGATATCGCGGTGAACAATCCCCTGCGTATGAGCATAATCAATGGCATCCGCCGCCTGGGTGAGCAAGAGGAGCGCTCTCTCCTGTTCCATCCCTTGCCGTTTGTTTGCCAGATCTTTGATCATATCTGCCAGGGAGCCGCCACTTACATAAGGCATGACGAGGTAGGTCATGACGTCGCCGCCAGGGAGTACCTGTTTCCCATAGTCATGAACAGGTAAGATATGAGGATGGTTCAGGGCAGCGGCAGCCTGAGCCTCTCGTTCAAAGCGGATGGCGTAGTCCTGGTCCTGTTGATTATGCGGCGGGAGCGTCTTGATTGCGACCTGTCGATGTATCAGGGAATCCTCGCAGAGCCAGACCTCGCCCATACCACCACGTCCGACGCGTTTGAGGCGGTGATAGCGCCCAAAATCGATTTGCCTCGTTATCTCTTGAATACTCTGTCCACTTTGCATGTTATACCTCTTATGGAGAATAAGCTATTATTTGCCGTATATTTTGTCTTTTCTTTATTTCGCGTCTACTTTCCAGATAATGGTGGTAAAGTCATAGGAGGACGTTGCCAGATATCGTCCATCGGGAGACCAGTTTACATCGAGAATACTACTGCCATGTACGGATGGCGTGTTGGCTGGCGGGATCAGATAGTGTTGCAAACGCCTGCCCTCTTTGTCGATTTTGTTCTGCTTTGCTTGCAGATCCCAGACGTGAACTCTAGTTGAACGTGCATAGCTTGCGGTGATATAGCGTCCATTGGGGGACCAGCTGATACTGACGACGTGCGGATACCACACGGTGCCCGGCTCCAACTCGTCCTTTGGAGGCGATGATAGCGCTCCAGCTTCGTCTGTCGTGAGTTGATAGAGTACCTTGCTCTGTTGTACATCGATGATTGATACTGCGTCAATATTAAAGGCAGCCAATAAATGGGGATTCGTTGGTGACCAGGCAAGCGCAATCTTGAGTACGTTAATACTTCCACTTCCTTTGATCGGTGGCAGCGTAATTTTGGTTTGTACTGCTCTGGTTTTCGCGTTCCAGATCACGATCTCCTGTGACGAGAGTTGTCCGGCCAGAAGGGTTCCATCACAAGACCAGGCAATAGTGATAAGAAACGGCTTTTGCTTGCTTTGCGTGTCAGGCGATGTGTAGGATAGCCGTACCGCAGGCGTTTTCGGTTTATTTGGTTGCCAGAGGCTGACCTGGGCCGGTTCCGTCTGTGTAAATACAATGGCAGCCAGCATATTAGCGTGTGGTTGGGACACAGTGCATTCGAGTAGTGGTGGAAAAAGATTGTCTGGATTAAAGCTTGAGTCGCTGAAGTTCTGCTGTTGACCTGTGTTGGAGAATGGATTAACCAGCGTAAATTCCCCGAGACTAACACCTGAGACGATAATGTTGTGTCCATCAGACGTCCAATGGAGCTGATTGCCCTGGATATCTTCAGTAAACTTCCATTTGCGTGTGGGTTCGTCCTTGATTTGCAGGCTTGTGGGATTCTTTTGTAAGATGGGACCTATATCCCAGAGCATTACATGTGTATCCTTACCTGCCGTTGCCAGGTAGCGTCCGCTGGGGTCCCAGACGGCATTTTCAACGTTATCTTTGTGGGCTGTGAGACGTATCAATGGGCTGCCCGGCGTAAATTGTTGAGGCCCTGGTGGCTGGGGTTGAAGGATCGTCTTTCTATCGAGCAAAGTGATTGCGGCGGTACTCCCTCCGGCAATTACCAGTGCCGTGGCTACCCCTCCAATCAGCAGTGTGCGCCGTCCCAGTTTCCCTGCGAACTTGTTCGTGGAGAGGAATTGATCGACCAGCGTCTTTTGCTCCGAGGTCATCGCGCTATTGTGAGTTAATGTCTGATTGCTGCCAAGACGCATAGGAGCCATTGTGAGCGTGGCTGGTTCCTGAGGGGGAGATGACGCAGGGTCTGCCAGGGAAAGGACCGCAGGCTGAGGTGCGGTAATGATATCTGTCACGTCGCGTACTGGTTGCGGTCTTGTCATGACGGTCTCGGACGCTAAAAGAACTTGTTGACCTTGCAATGCCTGTTCGAGGGCATCAACGAATGCGTTACAGGACTCGTAGCGCTCTGCCGGTTGCTTCGCGAGCGCTTTCAAGAGCACGCTTTCTACCTGCGGCGATAATTTGGGATTCAGCAGGTGGGGAAGAGGCGGTTGATCTTTGACCTGTTTGAGCATGATCTCAAAGGGTTGTGCGTCCTTGAAAGGGAGAGAACCTACAAAGATCTGATAGGCGATCACGCCCAGGCTGTAGCGATCACTTGCGGCTTCGGCCTTGCTCCGTATTTGCTCTGGTGCCATATATTCAGGCGTGCCTGCGCCAGCGTGCGTGCGGCTACGATGCGTGTCGCTATTGAGCAGACGGGCGATGCCGAAGTCAGAAAGCAGCAATTGCTCCCCGTCGAGCAGCATATTGGCTGGCTTAATATCGCGATGGAGGACGTGCTGGCTATGTAAATAATCAATAGCCTGTGCGGCCTGCCGAAGATAGCGCAGGCCCTCGGCTGGCGATAGTCCACCCGTTGCATAGATGCGATCGCGCAGCGTGCCGCCGGTAACACAGGGCATCGTCAGATAGCAGACGACCTCATCCTCATTGATGAATGTTTCACCGAAGTCATAAACAGCGAGAATAGAGGGATGATTTAAGGACGCGGCAATGCGCGCTTCACGTTTGAACAGGTGTCGCTGCCCCTCTTCACTTGCCAGGACACCTGGCAGGAGCTTTAACGCAACCTGACGCTGGTCACGTTGATCCTCCGCCAGCCACACTTCTCCCATCCCTCCCTGCCCCAGTAGACGCAAACACCGGTAGTAGTTCACCGTACGTCCTTGCCAGTTACTGACCTGCTGTTCCAACATAATTTCTCTACCTCACAATTCCCAGACCAGAACGGAAGATTGTGCATCGTTATAGCTTGCGGCCAGCCATTGTCCATCGAATGACCAGCTCAGGGTAATGACTTTGCCCTGAACGCCCCCGCTGTTGAGGGTACGAACAGGGATGCTGCCTCCATCCTCATTCCATATATAGATGTTGCCCTCTTCAGTGCCTGCCGCGACCTGACTCTGGCCCGCGCTGGGAGCGAAAGCCAGCGCACTGAAGTAGGTCGATGAAGAGGGTGCGGGTAAATCTGATGCGGCTTGTGGAATATTCCAGATAATAATCTTATTGTTGGGCTTGTTTTGGGGTAGGCCAAGTAAACTACTACCACCATTTGACCAGGCGAGTGCTTGTATGCCATTTGTACTTCCCGATTGATATTGGAGCAAGCCGGGCGAGGCAGGTTGCCAGATGACGGCGTTGTTCACGATTGCTGGACTACCCACCATTGCTCCATTGGTGGTACAGATCGCAATGCGTGTGCCATCGTGGGTGACTGCCAGCGCACGCTGCGGATCGAGCGAGGCGCGCGATATAAGCAACTGATTTAGCCGGGCCGGTTGGGGCCTCATGTCAGGTTGTTGTATATCCCACATGCCAAGATAGCTTTGTTTTGCCCCGGGCTTGGGGTCATTCCAGACGGCAACAAGGTATCTCTGCTTCAGGCAGACCAGTCCTTCTACAGACGGAGCTGGTACCTGGAAACCCTGCTCCAGTCCTGCGATTTGTGCTTTTAACGTAGCATCCCAGACCGTAATGATTGAGGTATTATTTGCGCCTGCTCCATCTTTGCTGGCAATTGCCAGAGCAGTTCCCGTGGGTGCCCAGGTCGCAACAATATTTGCGCCTGTCCATGTCCTGGTAAGAGAACTGGTGAATGCAGCGGGCTTTTGTGGCTGTAACTGCGCCAGATCCCACAGTTTGACCTGCGCCTCTTCATCGCTGGCTGTGACAAATACATTCTTCGTGGGAGCCCATGTCAGCGTCTGGACCAGTTTTTTGTGCTCCTGTAAAACGATGAGCGGTGCATTGGGATCAACCTTTGGCGAAGAATTTGCCTGTTGCTGGTCTGTTTGGAGCCAGGTTGAGAGTGCCCAGAGTCCGAGCCCCGCTAATGCCACGCCGCCCCCGCCGCCGATGAGCAGTGTACGACGTGTTATCTTGTGACCTCCTGCCGCTGCCGAAAATATGTTTTGCAGCGCTTCCACGAAGGCGCTCGCCGAGGGATAACGTGCGCCCGGCTCTTTTGCCATACCCCGTAGTAGCACTTCTTTGCAGGCTGGAGGCAGGTCAGGAGGAAACACATAGCTGCGAGACGACTGCTGGATGGTCGGTATAGTGTTTGCCTCGGCTGGAAAGGTGAACTGGTTCGTCAACAACTGGTAAGCAATTACGGCGAGACTATAGATATCGCTGGCCGGAATGGCATTGCCCTGTATCTGTTCGGGAGCAAGGTATTCTGTTGTACCGACGATATTTGTCATTGTGCTCGATTGTTTATCGCCTACAATCCCAAAATCGGTGAGCAGTAATTCATGCTCGGAACGTAGAAGCATATTAGCAGGTTTGATATTGCGGTGAAGGATGCCTTGAGCATGAGCATAGTCCAGCGCGTCAGCTGCCTGAGCAAGGAAGGTGAGCGCTTCGGACGGCGTTATTTTTTGTTGCGTGGTTGTCCGTTGCTTGAGCAGATCGCTCAATGAGCCCTCATCAATATACGGCATCACGATATAGGTAAAGAGCTGTCCGTTTGGGAGCAGTTGTACCCCGCCATCGTGTATGGGTAAAATGTGAGGATGACGTAGAGCTGCGATCACTTGCACCTCACGCTGGAAACGCGTGATATAATCTCGATCGTTTTGCGTAGAAGGAGGAAGTGTCTTGATTGCCACCTGTCGGCGTAGGCTCGGATCAACACCTTGCCAGATCTCGCCTGTGCTCCCGTGGCCGATTCTTTTAAGGAGCTGATAGCGCCCCAGGTTTCCCTGTCCTCCTCCACCTGTATATGTTATTTCTTGATCTTGCATGACGAGCCATCCATTTATTTCTATAATCCTGATTATAACACACGAGTTTTTGTCCGCAGGTGGAAGATAAGGTGAAATATTTCACAGGGAAAGTGACAATTTTGAATAGACGTGTAATAGATTATGGGAGTATTTGCTTTCTCAGGCACCTGTTATTTATACTGCCAGCGCTCTACAGCTACTTTGATGGTGCAGGTGTCTTGTGCTTCGTCATTAAAACTATTCAATCTCATTGAGCGTTTTAGCCTCTAGCTCCAGTACTTCTTTGAGCAACTCCTGAATAGCTTTGTCCTGTTCCCTGTAGAATTGGCGCGTACTACTGATCCCTAAACGAGCGGCCGTTTTCTGATTAGGGAGATGATATCGAAAATAGTGATACCAGAGGATATTGTACGATCTCCACTCCAATTCAGAGTCGTTGCGTAGACCTGCCGGTCTCATTTGCTCAAATGCTTTTTTGAGCAAAGCGCGAACCTGTATGCCCTGTTTGGTCGGCAATAGAGAATCGCTTGCATCGCTTTGCAAGGATAGAGATCGGAGGTTGCCGAGCTTACATTGCGTGAGAAATTCGAGATCATCCAGATGATCGAGGGCCTCTCTCAGATCTTTTATGGAAATACTACTTAAATTATCTTGCAACGTAGCACGAAGATGCTTGCGGAAAAGCAGGCTTCCACTGAGTTCTAAAAAAAGTTTTCCTGGTTGTGCGTCCTGGAAGATCTCAGTAGTCAGCTGGATTCTCTGTTCGCTTTCCAGATCTTCCCAGGCCTGATTGAAGTGAGGTAGTAGCTCCTCGTAGATGGACTTCCAGACCTGCTCGAATTGAATGGCGCTGTTTTCGTGTATCTGTTGCATCTTTTCTGTAAAGAGATGACGACAAGCTATCTGGAGAAAGAAGGGGTGTTGCCCGGCCTGTTTCAGCAACCAGTCTACCTCTGTGGGAAGAAATGTGTATGGGGTCTGTTGAGCAGGCGATATGATCATCTCTCTGGCTTCTTCATGTGTGAGAGGACCAAGAGAGCAGGTAAGAAAAATGTTGAAAAAGGGGGATTGTGCTACGGCATCCGAATGGCAAACCTTATGGAGAGGCTTGATGGTTGAGGTGACGTAGGTAAGCAGATCATTAATCCCGGCAAGTGAGCGCAAAAAGGAAAAAAAGTGTGGATCGAATTGAATATTGCTGGTCACGCGGTCAAAACCATCCATTAAGAGAACGGGATGAAAGCCATTATTTTTAATCTCTTCCAGCAGTTTGCGAAAGTTATCTTCGCCAGAAAGCGTGTGAGAGCGAAATGTAATAAGATCCTGGCTTTGTGCAATGACTTGATCATAGAGGGCGGAAAAAAAATCTTCGCGAGACTTTTGCAAATAGCCGCGCCAATCGGTCATAATAAAAATATGGTGTTGCAGGTCAAACCCGTAATGTTGTTGTATCTTTCGGTTTCCCAGGAATTGTAAGAGCGTAGATTTTCCAATATGCCTTGCTCCGACAAGAGAAACGCTCTGGTGTTTCATGAGCGCCTGATAGATGATTTGGAGCTCGCGTTGTCTCCCAAAAAACATAGAGCTTTCGCGAACAGCATCATAGTAGTGGTATGGATTGGGGGACTGCCGATTCATTTGCATAAATATCCTCCTTTGCGCTCTTTTTTTTCTCTATTGTCTATAATAAAGATTATAAAGATCTGGAGTGCCAGAAAGTGCCAGAATATACTACCATACATCTATATTGTACGATGCACGTCAAATATTTGTGTTGGGCAGATATCAGGCACGATCTGGCGTACTGAAACTGGTATATCAAGTTGGTAGAGGTTTCTATATCAGGCCTATTTGGGGTTCTTGAGAGGACACTTTTTAGGAGCAGACATAGATCCTTCATGAAATAATAATTTCCGAGGAAGAACGTGTTATGATGTCAATGCATCCTCAACCGACACCAAATAGAAGTAAACAGAACAAGCGCAAGCAAAAAAAAAGTGGCCAGCAGGAAAGTTATGTACAGCATGTACATGAAATTCAATATCAACTTCAGGAAGCTTTGCGCCATGGCCTTGCCGTGGAAAATATTCTCTGGTCATCGAGAATGACAGATTGGATTGTGGGTCTCCATGCCGCAGATATTGATGGCGATGGGAATATGGAGATTGCGGTTGGCTCCCGTGATGGTTGGGTGAGAGTATTTACCCGCTTTGGCTCGCTAAAATGGGAATACCGCCTGAAAAACGCTTATCTCAGTGCTCTGGTAGCTCTCCCCCTGAAAACCACTGGATACGAAAAACAGCCTGCGGTTGTGCTCGGTTTAAGAAGCGGCAAGGTGATTGCACTAGATAAAGATGGAAATCTCCTCAAGGGTTGGGCATATAACGCAGAACGTATTGTTCGCCGGATTGCTATCTGCAATGATAGTTCTGCGCATATTGTGATCGGCTCAGAAGATCGCTCGATCCATGTGCTCGATACTGCCGGAAAATTGTGCTGGAAGTATCATACGCAGGGCTGGATACGCAGTGTATTTGTCGCCGATATCGATGGGGATGGTCAGGAGGAGATCCTGGCGGGTTCAGGCGATAAAAAGCTCTATATCTTCAATACGCAGGGGCAACTCTTATATACGTTCGATACCGGCTATCGTATTTATGCATTGTATGCTGCACAACTGGAGCCAGAAGGTCCGATGTCTGTCATCATGAGTTCCAGCCGTAAAGATTTGATGGCCTGGCATGTGAAGCGCATCAATACGACGGAATGGAGGCATGATCTTATCTGGTTTCGTTCACCAGAGGATGGAGAGTATCTTTTTGCAAATCGTGTGCAGTCTATTGGGGTGCACGATATTAACAATGATGGCAATCGTGAGATTCTCGTGGGGTCAGAAGACGGTCACCTGGGCGTGCTGGATTATCGTGGACAACTGCTCTGGAAACAGGACTTTCATGCCTGTATCTATCACATACATGTGGTGGATATCAACTATGATGGTGTGACGGAAGTATTGGTGGGGACTGAAGATAATAGTGTCTATGTGTTCCAACTGGAATTGGTCGAACAGCTTTTTACGCGAATCAAAGGTTTATATCAGAATATGACCCATTTTTATAGCTGGAAGAAGATCGCCGAAAATCTGGCACCGCGTGAGCGAACCCTTTTACAGGATTTTGTGGATGTGCCCTCGCCTCGTCCAGGGCGTATGGAGTTAGAGGTGGCGAAACGTCTTATTCAGGAACAAAAATATGAGCAGGCCCTCGCGATTGTCCTACGCTTGTTCCAGCAAAAAGTTCAGTACTGCTGGTCTCAACCTTTTACTACGCAGGGATATATCAGGACAAGCTGTTTTAGAAATCTTGTCGGTGGAGATAGCGATGAATTGCTGGTCGGTACTGAACAAGGATATATCTATGCGTTAGATATTACGCAGGAGCAGGGCGTATCTATCTGGTCACGCTCTTTTAACGAGCCCACGATTAGCCAGGTGCGAATGATATGCTCAGGACCGGTTATTCAGGAATCTACGCCTTCAATCATGGCTGCTCTAGAAAATGATCGTATCGTGTTGCTCGATCACGATGGGCAAATAGTATACACCCGTACTCTGGAGCAGGGCAAAAATTGGATCGCCCATTTCCATGCTCAGGACAGAAATGAGGCGGCCGAGCTATTCCTTGGTCTTGAGGATAACAGAATAGTCTCCTGGGACGGCGCACTGAATACTCAAACCGGTCAATTTGAGACACAGCAGGGAAGTGGATCGGTCTATACGTATGACCTGTTCGGCAATGGTACGATTCAGGTGGTCAGTGGTGGCTTGAAAAATGGGGTGTATGCCTATACCAGAGAGGGGGAGAAACTCTGGCACTTTGCAACGCAAGATCGCGTGGGCACCATTTATATCGCAGATATTGATAAGGATGGCTATCCTGAGATTATTGCAGGCTCGCAGGATCGCAATGTGTATGTATTAGATCACCAGGGTCATTTGAAATGGCGATATCGCATGTTACGCGGCACGACCGACATCGATGTCTGCGACATTAAAATCGACAAAGACTCGGATGATCCACAGGTGCGAGGTCTGAAAATTCTGATTAGTAGCGACGATAATTATCTCTATATGCTTGATGCCTCCGGTGAGCTCGTCTGGAAATATCAATGCCCTGATCGCGTGCGTATGGTACAGGCGAAAGATGTGAATGGGGATGGCAGATACGAAATTACGCTCTCCTCCGAAGATCAGCTGGAGTTATTGCAAATTCTGAGGACGGAAGAACTCGAGGTCTTACGCGATGAGTGCTGGAGTAAATTGTCTGCTAATTTTGGAGATCGCGATGCGATTAGAAAACTCTGTGAACATCCCGATGAGTATATGCGTGGGGGCGCTCTCGCCGTGCTTGCCGGTTTCTATAAACATGATGAAGAGGATTTCCGCTACCTCTTGCGGGCATTGAGAGAAGACGACTCCCTCCAGGTGAAGCGTGAACTCGTACATGCAATTAGAAATCTTTGTAAGATTCCCATGAATCATGAGAAGAATGTTCTCTGGGCCAAGCAACTCTTAGAGGGTTTGTATCATACCCCTGAAGAAGAGATTCGCATGGAAATTGTACAAATCCTGCCCCTTTTGGATGAAGGTCTCTTCTCTGAATACCTGGAACGCTCAACCGATTATGCCAATATCTGGGTCCGTCGTGCTGTGGTCCGTCGTCTAGACGTTCTGGTTGAGCAGCATCCAGCGCTCGTTTTTCGCTTGCTTCTCAAGACGGCAAAAGATGAAGATGAGTGGGTGCGTCAGGAGAGCGGTCGCGTTCTGGCCCATTATTTTGATATGCATATTGCCCATCTGGTTTCTCAACTCTTTGCGCTGCTGAATCAAGATACCGACCTCGTGGTCTTTCAGCAAATCGCGTACTCTACCAAACATGGCCCGCTGAAAGGTTTGTTCCTGAATCTTCTCAGACAATTTACTGCGGTGAATACAGAAAATCTGGCTGAAATTCTCAGTGATATCATTCAGCATATCAGCGATTTAAATAAGTTTGGCATTTTTCATGGTGAAGAGCTTCTGCAAATATACGAGGAGTTCCAGCAGATTTCATCTGCCAGATCTATTAGTGAGATTGCAGGCTATCAGCGTGTGACACGTTCGGATATTCTTCAGGATATGCCTCTCGTGCGCTCTGGTCTGACCGTATCGGTGCTGGATGCATTTGAGGAGACGATGCATATCGTGGCTATGTATGAGAGGCGTCAGACGGTTGGCGAGCGCGTTTCCAGTTTGATTGAGGCTCAACATGTGCTAGAAAAAACGCATAGCGATCTGCGCCAGTACCCCTCTTCAGTCTCTCTTGCTGACCGGCAAGAACCTGTTATTTTGCCCGACATTCGTATTCTGACGCTACTGGTAATGCAATGGTCGGCAGTGATCAGCAGTGAGCTTGCTCGTATGCGCGGCTCGGCCCATCTAATATGCTCGCTTGGCAGTAGCGAGGTTCCCTATGCTTCAGAGGTGGTGGTTTCTCTTTGTATCAGCAACGAAGGCGAGTGCTCAGCGGATAACGTGCGTATTGAGCTGGAGAGCAGTCCAGATTTTACGCTTGTGGGGTCCGGACATCACAGGTTAATTGAGATTTCCACAAAGATTCCGGTCAACGTGGACTTTACGCTTCGTCTACATGGGCCTTACGCTCGTTTAGCCTTTTGTGTCATCTATGACGATGCGGAAAAAAGAGATAAGGTTCTGAAATTTGCTGATAAGGTCGTTGTGTATGAGTATCAGCGCCCCTATCACACTATTGCCAATCCTTACACAACTGGCACTCCGATTCGCGAGAGAGAGATGTTTTATGGTCGAAAAGAGGATCTGAAATTTTTGCGTGAGAGCCTGGGGAGCCTTTCTACAAACCGTGTCGCATTACTCTGGGGCCAGCGCCGCATGGGGAAAACCAGTTTAATCTATCAACTGGCAAGTGAGCTGGCAGTGGGACGCTACGCCCCGGTCTTTATTGATTTGCAGGATCTTGCATTGAAAGATAGTACGGCCCAGTTACTCGAGAGTTTTGCCCAATGCATTTACAAAGAGATCTGGCATTACAAAGGAATTCGCATCTCTGAACCGGTGTCTGAACGCTTTTACCTGGATTCTTCGACCGCTTTTCGTGATTATATTGCCTCTGTATGGGAATGGCTACCTGACCACAGATTAATTCTGCTTATTGATGAGTTTGATGGGATGCGTCAATACGTAGAGCGTGATGGCGAGCCTATTCTCCATTATTTGCGGAGCTTGATGCAGCATTATCCTGGCTTGAATGTTTTGCTGGCCGGTGCTCCACAGATGCCCTATACGGAGGGTTATCAGTCTGTCCTTTTTAATATTGCCCAATCACGCAAGCTTGGAAAACTGAAGCCAGAAGAGGCTCGAGAACTTATTACGCAGCCTGTACGCAACGATCTTGAGTATGATTCTCTCGCCCTACAGAAGATGCTCACTCTGACCGATGGCTGGCCCTATTTTATCCATGTGATGAGCGAGAAACTCATTGAGCATTGTAATACCATTCAGAAGCCCTACGTTACCGTTGGTGAAATCAATAAGGCGCTAGAACTGGTCTTGAATGAGCAATCCAGTAGCATTCGTTGGATCTGGCAGGATCTTTCATCTCCCATAGAAAAGCTCATCCTTTCTTTGTTAGCCCAGGAGAAAGGTGAGGATGGGCGTATCTTTTCAATCAATGACATTCGCCGAGATTTTGATGCCTTCGGCGTTCAGTATACCCATAAGGATGTGATAGCCGCTCTGAGCAAGCTTACCAGAGGTGATTTCATTGAGGAAACGTTTGACGGCGTCCAATATAGAATGCCCATCGGATTGGTCAAGGCCTGGTTACGTAAGGATAAACCACCTGAACGTGTTGTGCGTGAAGAGAAGTTTTTTGAGGACGATCCGGTAATGTAGTCTCACTCACTCTTTCGTGTACGATTTTATCGTCACGGGATTGCTACTTACGGGTGTGCGGGAGGAGGGAGGAATATATTTCTCCTCTAAGTGCTCTAGCAGTACCTCGGTTGGTGTCTGAATTTGCAAGCGGCAGGCCCTGGTTTCGGTAGAGTTAAAGGTGCCATTTTCGTAGAGTTTATTAGATGGCGATCCTCCTCCACACACAGAGAAATAGGCGCAGGTTTTCTCACATTCTCTGATGCCTTGCTGAATTTGCTCCTGAATATACTGAAATTTTGGATTGTCGTATATCTCTTCTAGAGAGTTTTCCAAAATGTTGCCAAAACGAAAATCGCCATATTCTGGATGCGTCATCGTGAGTAGCTCAGGTGAGAACGTTGAGAAATTGCCATCACAGTCAAAATTGATAATGGCCATAGGTACATTCGTTTGCATATAGGTAAAGGGCCGAGGCTCATAGATCTGATGCGCAAGCTCTTCAAATTCGCGAATGAGCACAGGCCTGGCAGCTTGCTCATTAAGTGTAAGCAAGTGCTTCAGGAACTCTTTATAGCGCTGAATATTTTCTTCTGTATGCAGAGAAGAGGATGCGTTGATGCCTTCTACTTCTTCTGGATTAAGACCTAAGCGCAAGGGAGAGAGTTCGGAGAAGAACTGCCAGAACAACTCGGCCTGTCCTACTGACGAACTGGTGATCACTGCAATGGCGGTGTAGGGAATATTGTTGTGACGAAGCAATTCAATGCCGCGCATCGTGCGTGCAAAGGTGCCTTTCCCGCCCCTATTCACTCTGTTTGCATCGTGTATATGTTGTGGCCCATCAATACTGACGCCTACATGCACATTGTGCGTCTTAAAGAACTGACACCATTTTTGTGTAATCAAGGTGGCATTTGTCTGAAATGCATTGACAATATGAACCTGCTTGACATTCCAGCGCTCCTGGAGTTGAAAGGCCTGCTCGTAGAAGCTAATTGGCAGCACAAGAGGCTCGCCTGCATGCCAGAGGAACAGAATTTCATCGGCAATAAAGGAAGAAGCGAACAGCGCTTTAAAAATCTGTTCCAGTATCTGTGGGCTGATACGTCTGGCGGCAGCCCGATCAGGTAGGTAGCAATATCGGCAGTTGATATTGCACAGGGAAGTTGCTTGAATGATCACGAGTTGTGTGTGCATCTTGTTGTTCAATCGGCATGCAAAACGTAATTCCCGAAATTTTCCCAGATGCATCCTCTTGTAGGCTCAATATTCCTCCATTCCAGCTCTGTTTCACTTTTCGTGGCTTCCTCCGCCGACCTTTGCTTTTCCCGCGCTACCATTGCATCCTGATCTTCTGGAGAGTCGGCCAAATTCATGAGTACGTGGAGCCGATGTATTCGCTCCGCTATGGAAAACTTCTGTGCTGATTTTATTGGTTCCATATATTACTCCTGATACTTTGTCGCAAACGGCGAAAGAAAATGTATTAGGGTAACTACGAGTGAAATAGTAGTACTAAAGAAAATGTAACATAATGAATGATCAAAGTCCATACTATATAGAAAAAAGGAGAAAATAAATTGATAGTCAAAGGTATCTCTTAAAAAGAAGGTGATGGCTCTTGCATTCGTCCTCACAACGTTGCAGCTTCCTCCTGACCTTCAAGTTCGCTGCCGGGGAGAGGCAGATTTTCTTGCTATCCAATATCTTTCCATACGACAGGGCTGGATGATGCCTCAAGTCAGGGCCGAAGAGACACTTCTTTTACTCCAATATATCGATTAAAAGGCTAGCGCACAATAAGGCATGCTCTCTTTGACGCAGTGAGAGCGATGAGAAACGGAGCGTATTCAAGGCATGATAGAGCAGGCCTATATAGTACTCACTCATATCATCGCTGATTTTTGGGCCTGTTATCTTACTCACAAGCATACGCAGGTGCACAATAGAAGCGTATGCTTTTGCCAATGCCTGATTGCTGGTAGAGAAGGCGGTTACAAGACGCTCTAGCTGACTGTAGTTTCTAATACCCAACAGCGTTTCCTCCATATGCAGAAGCTCTGCCAGCGTTGCCTCTTCCGAAAGCACAAGCTGGTAGCGAATTACGGAGTCGAGCATGGTGAGATCGCGCAAAAAGTGGCTCCGACCTGTATCGTGGAAATCAATCAACCAGGTGTTCCCTTGCGTATCCAGCAAAATATTATGTTGATTCAGGTCGCCATGCGTAATACAGGTGTAGGTAGGATATGTATAGGTACGGTCCAGAATGCGCACAAGCGGATTTGTAAAGGTTCTCTCAGATGGAAGTGATGGCAAGCGAAATCTCTGTTGCTCTTGAATGTGAAGCAATTGTCCTTCAGCAATTTCTTGTATGACTTCGCTCACATTTCCCAGTGCGCGCTGGTAGTCGGCGGTGAGATCATGAGGCTGGATATTTCCCATACCCGAATACCACACCTTACATGTATGAAGGAAAAGGCGATTTAAAACATATTGTACCTGCTCGATAGTTGCTTGCGGATAAAAAGAACCAAAATCCTTTAAAGGCTCCTGTGGGAGCTGGAGGAGCGAATAGGTAATTCCTCCCAGATGTGGGGTATGGCGCACCTCTAAGATGTTGGTGTTATACCCGCCCGTGATAAAAGGCTGCACATACGTGCGAAAATTGTGATCTTCAGTCCGAATTTTGGTGCGATCCCCAAATTTTAAGATTGTTGGTTGCCCTCCTCCTCCATCCTTATAAAATGGTTGAATCCAGAGAACCTGCATTCCGCTAAATCCAGGTGGCAGGAAGCGCACAAGAATGCTTTCTGCTTTATGGAATAAGCGGCAGAAAAGATCTTCCAATTCCGGCAAGAGCTGGCTATGCAGGTCTAAACTGTTTTTCATATATTCGTTGCCCGATTTAAGCTGCTGGACAGCCAGCTCACGCGCGCTTTTGGGGTTCCAGTGAATCTCTATTTCCGGGTTAAAACCCAGCTCTTCTTTTAGCAGCTTTTGTATCTCCCCTAAAAAGAGAAAGGCGTCAAAATAGCTTTTATCGATAAAATCGTATACCTGGTATTCATGGAAGGCTTCGTGCATGCTACTGGTTGTACCATAGGCAGAAAGCATGATCACTTTGAGGGTTTCCGCAAGTCCACGCTTCTGCAACTCTTGTAAGAGAAGTATCCCCTCAGAATTATTGATATTGCCGCCCTCAAAACATAAATCCAGGATCAGCACGTGATAAAATGACTGGCTCAGTTTTTGGAGGGCTTCTTCTATCGTAGAAACTGCCTCTGCAAAAATATTTCTTTGCTCACAAGCTTCTATCATCAATTCACACCATGCCGCTGAATCGTCAACTATTAATATGCGACTTTTTCGACTCATGAACAGATTCGCCTTTCCTTGCTTTTGAAAAGCAGGATCTATGTACATTCACATATGCATAGATCCTGGTAACAGGAAGCTTTCATAGAAATAGACGCTCTTACAAAATCTTCTTCTCATTATCTACTACATCAGTCATATGCTCTGTACGGAGCATATCATCTCCATAATGCCAGTATGTGATGGTGGAATGTCCTTTTCGTGCCACAAAACTCGTTTGTGCATAAACGCGATCTCCGCTTTGTTCGTTTAGTTGTGTTGGATATATTGACGAATAGCGGTTGCTTGAAAAAGACGCTTATAGGCAAAGCTGAGCAGCGCATAATGCCTGTTTTTTTCCCGGGTATTTTCTGGCGTGACATGATGATAAGCACGAATTTCAATGCCAACTTGTAAAAAGGCCGCCTCAAGCGATGTGACCTGTTGCTCAAAGACCATGTGCTCTGCTACATCAATGAGCAGGGCTTCCCTTTGTTTAGCGGGAAATGTCGCAATCTCACACGCTACCAGCTCAAATAGCGCGTTACGATACGCTTGCTCAATTGCTATTTCTGCTGGATTTACTGCCGAATCCAGCAGCGTACGAAAAGAGTAAAAGACTGTATCAAAAGGGAGCAAACGATAATCTCGCCTTCTTAAATCTTTGCAGTAGTTGCTGGCAATCGTAAACATCATATGCTTTAGAGAGTTGACAGGAAGCATTTCTTGCCGTTCTGCTCTGATGACACGCTTAAACAGACGATGCAGCGTCTCCTGAATGACATCTTCTATCAGGTCATTCTCCTGCCCACACCAGTTGGGAAGAGGATGTGTACGAACAAGTTTTTGCGCTATGGGGCGTAAACAGGCATAAAGCTCTTGCCAGGTCTTTTCATCGTGAATATCCAGCTGTGATCTTTCCAGCTCTTTTAACGCAATTGCCATCTCACTCTCCTTTTAAGGATTATTAATCCATAAACGTCTATATGGTGAGCATACTTAATGAAACCTCAGGCCGGGAGCCCATCCAGTGGACAGATTCCTCCCTACTTTGGAGCGTAGAGACAGGGTCGTGGAGGGCACAAGGATGCCTTATTTCATGTCCTGCTTATGGGCGGAAGATGGGTCAAAAAAGTCTTTCCAACAACGTGGGATTTGTCAGAAGCGTATATCCTCTCTTCTGGCAAATCCCGTATTATCTTTCAGGGGCATGTGGCGGGAGCCGTTATTGTAAGTACTGAGAAAGAAGTGAGGCATAAAGCAAAGCGTGCTCGCGTTGTGTGGAGGAGAGCGGAACGCAGGAAAAATGATATAAAGCATGATAAAGCAAGGCAATTGCATACTCTTGTGCTATCGTCGTGGAACTGGCTAGAGCAAGGTACTTATAGAAAAGCTGCCTCAAATGGAGAATGGTGGTGTAGGCTTTCACGAGCTGCTGATTGTCAGAGTGAAAAGGAGGTGGTATGTGATCCCATTGTTCGAAATGCCTGCCATTACACAGGTGGTGTTCCATGAGCAGTCGCTCAGCTAACGTCGCGTGTTCGGTCTCTAAAAGTTGAAAGCGAATCACCGAATCAAGCATCGCAACGTCGCGTAGAAAATGGCCTCGCCCGGTTTTTTGAAAATGAATCATCCACACATGTTGCGCTTCATCCACAAGCAGATTATGCTGGTTAAGCATGCCATGCGTGATACAAGCGTAGGTGGGAAGGGTGAACGAGTGATTTTTTATGACCTGAAGAGGATTCTCCGCGAGAAAATTATAGGGAAGTTTTAAGGAGGCTGAAAGCTGTATCGTTGCGGGCGACGATACATAGGGCTCTATAAGCTCTTCCAGCGTCTCCAGGGAAAGGCCTAAGGTCTTGATATAATCGTCGGTGAGATTATACAATTGTAAACTTCCTATATTTCTATACCAATCGTTGCAGGTAACAAGAAGATCCTCAAAGACATGCCAGATTGCCTCTTCTTCCGCACGCTGGTAAAAATGAGCAAAATCTTCCACTTTATCTTCTGAGGTGCCTAATAATGTATAGATTGCTCCGCCCAGGTGGAGGGTACGTCTCACCTCTAGAATGGTCGTGCTACGGGCTCCGCCAATATAAGAACGGACAAATTCCAGGAGTTTTTGTTGTTCTTCTCTCATCATGTGTGTGGCGTCTAGCTTGAGAATAAGCGTACGCCCCACTCCTGTCATATAAGAGGGCTGTACCTTTAATACAGGCAAATTTCCATCATATCCAATGCCCAGCGGCTTGATGAGTATGCCCGAAGCCTGATAGAAGAGTCGACACAGGAGATCATCTAGCTCCTGACTCCTGTTCAAGAGCAACGTTGGATCATTCCCGGCGAGATTTGCGAGGATCTGTTTTTGTATCTGTTTGGATTCCCAATGTATCTCCAGGTTCAGGTTAATCTTCATCTTATCAGCAAAGAGCGTACGTATTATCTGTAAAAATTCCTGGCTATCAAAGATATCTTTGGAAAGAAAGTCGAGCACATGATAATAGTGAAAGGATTCGCGCAATAACTTTGGTGTGCCATGAGCCGAGAGCACAACAACGTGTATCACTTCAGTCAAGCCCATTGCCTGTAGGGTGCTCAGGAATGTAATGCCCTCTGTATTACCCGCATCGGACTCATTCATGCTGATATCGACGATAAGAAGATGATAATAGGACTCCTCAAGCTTCTGGAGTGCTTCTGTTGTCGTGGCCACTGCTTCAGCGAAGAGCCCACCCATCATAAGCGTCTCAACGAGTTGCTCACGCCATTGCACTAAATCATCAATAATAAGCACACGTCCAGCTCTCATAGCCGTGACCACCTTTCTGAATTGTGGGATGTGTCCATATCTCTGGTTTATTTTCTGGGTAGAAGTAGCTTAAATGTCGTGCCCTCTCCTATCTTGCTCTCTACAAGGAGATCGCCATGGTTGCGTAGGGCATTCTGACGAGCACTCCATAGACCAAAACCAGAATTTCCTTTGGTCGAAAAGAACAGGCTAAAGATTTTCTTGCGTATCTGTTCGCTTATACCCATTCCGGTATCACATACTTCGATGGCCGTGTAGTTATTTTCGTTATAGGCGCGTAATGTCAGTTTCCCGCCTTGCGGCATCGCCTCTATGGCATTGTTCACCAGGTTATAAAGAATATCCTGCACAGATTTTTCAAGGATGAAGACGTCGGATACATCTTCGTTCATCTCTATCTGGACGAGGACAGACAGTTTTTTCTTACAACTTTCGCATGCTCTGTGCAGAAGCACTTTTGGCGAGACATATACACGATCGCCTGCTAATGCTTCCCCTGACGAGGCCATCAAGTTTTTTAAATTGCCACTTAAATCCAGCACTGTACGTACTGCCTGGACCGTATCGTTTAATTTTCGGTTGATGAACTCATCCTGGATGTTGTAGGTGAGTAGTTTTCGGCGGACATCACCTATGTAGGATGCTACCAGCCCGAGATCATTGCCCAGGCGATGTGTTAATTCGATTGCCGATTGCCCTATAAGCATGATTTCTTCGGCGGCTCTGGCGCGCTTATCTGCCTCGATGCGTGCTGTGGCCGCGTCCAGGCGGTAGATGGTGGTGGCAAGTTGCTGCGCAAGACCATCGTAGATACGAGTGTCTATCCCGGAGAAGAAGCCTCCCTGAATATGTGTCAGTGCAAGGGTGCCGTAGTAGTGATCCTCAAACTGAATAGGAATAACTATGATTGAACGGAGCAAGGGATCATTCACGGTAATCGTGCTGATCTCAGGTGGAAGGTGCTTTGTATCCGGCACCACAATCGTGTGGCGATGTCGCGTAACGTAACCGTTAATCCCCTCTTCTACCGCAAGGTGTACCTCAAAAGGAACTGCGCGCTCTGATGCTCGTATCAAAAGAAGGTCACTATTGGATTCATCATAACGGCGGAGAACTACATAACCCTGGCTATATTCTTCCGCTAATCTCGTTACCAGGTCGTAGGCCTGCTCAAGTTGATCAGGTGTGCTAATCTCACTCAGTTCACGGCTCGCCTGATAGAGCAGCTCGAAATGCTGCGTCTCTTTCTCAACTGAATGATAAAGTTCAGCATTATGTAAGGCTATCACCGCCAGATCGGCCAATCCTTCTAGCAAGTGGACATCTCTCTCGCTGAAGGCATTTATCTCTGTACTCTCTATATTAATGACGCCGAGCATGGTGTTCCCTCTGATCATTGGGAGCGCTAGCTCGGAACGTGTTCCAGGAATATAATGCAGGAAGACCTCGTTCCAGGGTGGAATTGAGGGGTCAATATTGAGCGCTTCCCTGGTACGCGCAACGTGCCCTACCACGCCTTTATCCATACTGTGTGAGCTCCAGCGTTTGTCGGGGAGCACGCCATGCTCAGCTGCCATCTCCAGTTGCTGGTTATCAGCGTTGAGTAGCATCAACACGCCGGTCCGAGATCTCGTTAAGTCTAATGCCTTCTGCAAAATGAGCTGAAATACCGTCGGTAAATCGAGCTGACCGGTGAGTTCTTTGCTAATGTCGTAAAGCACCTGGCTCTCCTGTGCCAGACGTTTTTCACGTTCATATGCCTGGGCTTTGGTAATCGCCTGCACCGCCTGAGCTGCAAGTGTTTCGAGAAAGATCTGGTCTTCCTTACGAAATGCACCTTCCTTGCTGCTCTCGACATTGAGTACCCCTATGACTGTATCTCCCGTAATAAGGGGAATATCGACCTCGGAGAGCGTTGCCGGGTCCACCTTTCTGTAGAGTCGGCACCAGGGTTCTTCGGAGTGGACATTATTGACACGCACTGATTGTTTGTTCTGGTAGACCCAACCGCAAATTCCTTCTGGATAGTTATTGGGAAATTCGAGGAATCTGTGGGTTGGTTCCTGTGGCTTACGCGCAACTCTGGCATCAAGAATTTGTGTTGTCTGGTTGTACAGAAGAATGGCTGCTCCCTCCGCAGGAACGGATTCACGAATAAGGTGAAGTAAGGTATCCAATATTGCGTCAAGATTCAGGCTGCCGTTGAGAGCCTGCTCAATATGTTGCACGGTCTCTAATTCTTTGACCCGACGATGCAGGAGCGAGTCAAAGGTTCGTGCGTTTCTAATCGTGATTGCCGTAAAGTGTGCCAGACCTTGTACAAACCATTTTTGAGTGTTATCAAAGCATTGTATTTTGCGGAAAAGGAGACACAGCGCCCCGATCGCCTCCTTTTCCACGATGAGCGGCACTATCGCCAGCGATTTTACGGTTTCATGCTCAAGAAACACGAGCACCGGGGCTGGTAGAGACATTTCTCCAGGGATTTCGAGGTCGGGTAAAAAAAAGGAATCTCCATACTGCAAAAGAGGCTGTATGGTCTCCTCTATCCACTGCATGAAGGCCCTGGAGAGTTCTGTTGCATGCGAGATTATGCCTGTTGTCATGGATTGTTGCAGTAAATGATGTTCTTTTGCTGAAGAGAGTGGGGCCAGTATCACAATATCGGCTTTTGTTGCATCTTGTATTTTTTCTATCGCAGCTGGCAGCACCCCTTCTGAGGCGAATATGCGCGTTAAAAATTGTCCGGTTTGATTAAGCTGACTTAAGTTATTATATAAACGCATATTATTAATCGCCTGAGCAATATGATTTGCCAGAACCTGTACAATTGCCAGGTCTTCTTCTGTATAAACATTGGGAAGAGGATGCTGGATAGAGATCACTCCCAGTGGCGTATCATGCAGTAGCAAGGGGACAAAGATAAAAGATTCTTTAGGTTCTGTCCCTTCAATAGGCAGAATTTGAAACGTGGAGGTAGCTGTTTCCTGGCTCCAACAAGAAATCATCACTGATTGTTTGCGCTCAAGTACAAATCCGCTTGCACCCCCTAAGAGGCGTCCTGGTAAGTAGATAGTTCTTCCCTCATCAGTGATGTAGATGTCACGCGTGTTTGTTGTAGGATCGTAGAGTGCAAGATAGAACGAGCGATGTGCATCAAGAATATCTATCACCAGTCCACGCAACTTTTCGAAAAGCTTCTCAGGTGTAGATATTTCCTGATTGATCTCTTGCCCAATGCGCGCCACTTCTTTATAACGATACAATAGCCATGTTTCCTGTAGTATCTGAGAGGCCTGTTGTGTACAAAATGCCAGTATTTTGTCGCTCTCCTGGTCGAAAATTTGCGCTTGCTTAAACATGAGTAAGAGGAAACCGAATGGTCGTGCATCAGGTCGTAGACGCAGGGGGAGTATCGTCGATGATTGCATCGTTTGCAGGTGTGGATCTAATTGCAAAATTTCTACTATGGGCTTCTGATTTGTAAGATGATAAACATTCCGCTGTTCTATTTCTGTAATGATCGATGAGACATCCACTACTCGTTGACACTTGTCTGCGTTGATGGTCAGATCGCGGGATGCTGTGAAGATATACTGCGTAACTTCTGTAATGGGATGGGTACCTGCTACCACATAAGCATCTGTTTGAAGAAGAGATGCAATGGTCTGGGCTATATGGGATAACACCAGGGGAAGTTTTCCTCGATCTCGAGCATCAGGTATGAGCTGCCGGGCCAACAAGTTAAAATCAATAGTATGTGTAGTTATAGAACTCATCGTATTTCCTCCTGAAAGCATACAAAAGCCGTTATTGCCCACTTTGTACCTGAAGAGAGCATACGTGAAATAGTGTGCCTTTTTGTGCCATTCTGTATGATGACACCAGTATCTCCGTATATAAATTTAAGCAATCTCTTTCTCCTTCGTCTTTTGTAGTAAAGCATACTGAACCTCATAAGCATTGAAAATACCAGTAGGAAGACATCGAGAGGACATGTTAAGGACATGCGTGACGTCGTATGATGGGCTAAAGCGTTGAGGTACGAAGGAGCCGCAGTAATGAACAAGATTCTTCCCGCATGGAGTGTCATTTTGAAGCAGGAGCGCAATAAACGTGGCTGGTCCCAAAATGATGTTGCAACAAAATTAATCTGCGATAGTAAAACTATTGGACGATGGGAACGAGGAGAAGCTTTTCCTGGCAGGTATCTTATTCAACAATTGACAGAATTATATCAGAAGGATGTTGCTGCTCTTGGCCTGTTAGATGTGCTTGAACAGGGTCAGCGTGACGGGAGCAAAAACGTTTCTGCTCGAAAGAATATCCATGGTATCGAGGGGGATCTTGTCCCTGAAATAGAAGCGTTCTATGGTCGTACCACACAAATTGAACTGTTGAAACGTTGGATGGTGAGAGAGCAAAGTCGTATGGTCATCCTTCTCGGCATCGGGGGGATGGGAAAGACATTGCTGGCACGTATGATCGCTGACAATGTAAAAGAAAGCTTTGCCAGGATTATCTGGATTTCTCTGCGTAATGCTCCTGCGTTAGAGATGGTTTTAGAGCGTTGCCTGCATCAATTGTTGGAGTCTCAGACTATTCAAAGCGAGCAAACGCTTGATGGACAGATCTCGTTGTTGATCCGGGTATTCCAGCAACAGCGCTGTTTGCTTATTGTGGATAACGTTGAAGTCGTTTTGCAAGAGAAACACCAGGGTAGCTACTTTCATGCCGATGATTCTGCTTACGACAGATTTTTTCAACGGATCGGTGAAACTTCACACCAGAGCTGCCTGCTTTTGACTAGCCAGGAGAAGCCAGTAAGCATTGCGCGTCTTGAAGGCCCAAACTCGACCGTTCATTCTTTGCTCCTTTCCGGACTTGAGCAAGAAGATTGTTTACAACTATTGCATGCACAGGGTCTTCAGTGCTCACAGGAGGAACTCGTAAAGCTAATCGATATCTATGCTGGAAATCCTCTCGCTTTAAAACTTGTTTCAGCATCTGTACGTGAGACCTTTCAAGGTGATGTGTCATCTTTTTTACAACAAGGTGAGTTTGTCTTTGGCGATGTACAGCAACTACTACATAAACAGTTTCTACGCCTTTCCGCACACGAACAAGAGCTGCTTTTCTGGCTGGCAATCGAACGTGAAGCGGTAAAGATTCCCATCCTGCGTGCTGATATTGTTGCTTCAAAACAAGTTGTTACCACTATAGAATCATTGCGACGACGTTCGCTTCTTGAAGTGTTACCTGAGCAGGGATTTACCTTACAGCCTGTGGTAATGGAATATGTCACACAGCAGTTGATCGAGCGTATGTCAACCTGGTTGAAAGCTGGCTCACTTGATCAATTTGGGCGATACGCACTCATCAAAGCAACCAGTAGCGATTACATTAGGCAAAGCCAGATCCGTTTTATTCTGGCTCCCGTTGCAGATCATTTCCTCAATACCTTCGGGCTCATCAAGAGTCGCGAGATACTCATCTCCTTCTTCCAGCAGCTACGCACCGCGCATCAGGCGGAAAGTGTATATCCGGCTGGAAATATTCTCAATCTTCTCATCTATCTCCATGCTGATTTACGTGGAGTGGATTGTTCACAACTGATGGTTCGCCAGGCCTATTTCAGAGGCGTAGAGCTTCCTCTGGTCAATTTTACTGATGCAGATCTAAAGTCATGTGTTTTTACTGATACTTTTACCTGCATTTTATGCTTAGCCATCAGCCCGGACGGAAAATTGTTAGCCGCAGGAACAACAACTGGGGAGATACGCATCTGGAATCTCAATGATGCAATGCCCATTTTTTCTGCCAGCGAGCATACCGAAGAGATTCTTTCCGTGGCATTTAGTCCAGATGGTCGGTTTCTGGCGAGTGGAAGCGATGACCATAGTGTACGCCTGTGGAATCTGAGCACGGGAAGAAGTCAGCGCTTATCAGGTCATGGTGATGCCGTACGTGCGGTGGCGTTTAGTTCTGATGGCTATTTGCTGGCGAGTGGAAGTGAAGACCATCGCGTGCGTGTATGGAATGCGATCACTGGTGAATGCATCCGGGAACTGAGGGTACATAGCGCTAGAGTTCGCAGTCTGAGCTTCCATCCTTTCCAACAACTGCTTGCGACAGGGGGCGATGATACCACAGTTCTTGTGTGGAATTGCGTTTCCTGGGAAATCGTCGCGAGATGCAACGCGCATAACGAGCCCATCCGCGCGCTCTCCTACAGTCCCGATGGAAGATTACTCGCGTGTGGAAGCGAAGATGCTACCGTGAGTCTCTGGGAATGTAGTAAAGACTACGCCCTCTTGAGGAAGCTTACCGGGCATACTGAACGCGTACGCACGCTTACTTTTGGTGAAGACAGTACTATCCTCGTCACTGGTAGCGATGATCTCACGATACATTTGTGGGATCTGACTACATACCAGGTGCTCAAAACTCTCTCGGGACATAGTCGCCGGATCTGGTCGGTGGTACAGCATCCTGGGAGTAATATACTGGTGAGTGCCAGCGAAGATGATACCTTACGCTACTGGGATACGCGCACAGGGTTATGCCAGCAACTGGTGCGAGGCTATACGGACCTTATAAAAGCTGTTGCCATTCATCCCGATGGTGTATCTATTGCCAGTGGCAGCGAGGATACGACGGTGCGTGTATGGAATAGTCAGGCCGTACAATTGTATAAAGTGATGCGTGGACACCGCAACCGTGTGCGTACGATTGCCTTTAGTCCCGATGGCCAGCATCTTGCCAGTGGAAGTGAAGATGAAACAATTCGCCTGTGGAGCGTAGAAAACGGCAACTTGCTACGAGAGTTACGTGGCCATACGCATCTGGTTCGCTCGATTGCTTTTGATACTACCGGTCAGCATTTACTCAGCGGTGGTTATGATGGCAGTGTGCGTGTATGGAATGTATCAACAGGTCAGGTGCGCAACGTATTTGCTATGCACTATGGCCGCATCTGGAGTGTTGCTATCAGTCCTGAGCGTGAATTGGTGGCTCTAGGATGTGATGATCCTGTGGTTGTTCTTCTCGATAGTCAGACCGGGTTAGTACAGCAGGAATGGACGGGGCATACTCATCGTGTCTGGACCGTTACTTTTAGTCCCGATGGTCAACTTCTGGCCAGCGGCAGTGATGATCTGAGCATTCGTATCTGGAAAGTCGCCAGCGGAGAGTGTCTGCACATACTCAAAGGGCATGAAAGTTGGGTTCGTTCGATTGCTTTTAGTCCAGATGGGACCAGGCTTGTCAGTTGCAGCCACGATTTAACGCTGCGTCTATGGGATCTTGGGACTGGCTCTTGTATACGTATTATAAAAGGCCATCAGGCGTGGATCTGGTCGGTCGTGTGGAGTCCCGATGGAAGCACTATTGTCAGTGGCAGTGATGATGGTACGGTGAAGATCTGGAGCGCTGAGAGTGGGCGCTGCAAAAGTACTCTACGCCGCGAGCGACCCTATGAAGGGATGAACGTTACCCGCGTCAAAGGCATTTCGGAAGCGCAAAAGGAGGCCTTGCTTCTGCTGGGGGCAAAAATGGAAGCGTAAAAACGCGGTGAAGCAATGAGTTGCGTGCAAAAAAAAGGTCTGGTATCCTGAGCAGGTAAATGCAATCAATATCAGTACTGTGCAATATGAAAGAGACTCCGCTCAGGCTCTACACCAGCCTTTCCTCTCATCGTGACAGAAAAGGGGCTGACGCTGAAAAAAGAGTAGGGACCGTTCAGCTTTTCATATGATACCAGTACAAGGAGAAAGTGCCCATAATGGCTGAAGATCGGGTAAAATCGTTCCTGGATCGCATGATCCTGGCAACTCGTCAATCTGGAGCTATTGCGAATATGCTCAAAGGCAGGGTGGCGAATGAGGGGAAAGCCGCAGAAGTGTTCCCGGATGACTCCGCACGTCTGGCCGCTCAGAGATCGGCAAAGACCCTTGTGGACGAGATCGTTCAGGAAATACTGCTTCTTGCCGCTGCCGATGTGCTGGATAGCCGCATGGTCACGCTGGATGCCGAGGAAGAGAGTCCGTCAGTCAGGTTGTTCACGGGTCAAGCATCTCCTTTGAGCCTGGTGATTGACCCGATAGATGGGACCCTGGAATACCTGACCGGGCGGGACGACTATGCTGTCTGTGTCGGGTTAGTGAATAATGGAAAAATGGGAGGTGCTCTGGTCTACTTCCCTGCAAGGGATCACCTGTATTGGCTGGATGCCGATGGGCAGAGTTATCTTGCCAGGAATGTGTACTCCTCAGACATAAGTGATAGGATACGGTTAAGACCTCCCACTGCCGCTTCACCCCGAAGAGTCTATAAAAATAGCCGTGTTCCTCAAGAAGTCGTCGAGCGCCTGACCGAAGCTGGCTTCGAGGTGGTTGACGATTCACAGGATGAAAGAGGGTGCCAGGATGCTCTGTTGCACTGTCTCAGGGGAGGTGCGCTCGCCTATATCGCTTACACGCGGCAAATGCGAGATGTGTTATTGGGAGCGGTGATAGGTGGTTCCAATGTGGGATACGCCCTCGATTGGTCCGGTCGGCCACTGTGCTGGCCAGTGAGCGGGCGCGTGCCTCGTGCCATTTTCGGCGTGGGAGCATATCCTGAAGAAATGCTCAAATGCCTGGCAGGATATTGAAAACATCCAGAAAGGATTCTGCAATGAAAATAACGGTTGGACCGATCTCCTTCGACATACTGCTGTTTCTTCGTCTTTGGTTGCCTGCAATCGTGTTTATTGGGTTGTGCATCGGCATTATCCTGGCTTTTAACCCGGTTTTACAGATATTAGATCAAATCGCTCCTGGTTTCATTGGAGGGGCATGGCTGTTGCTTCTCATCTTCTACATCCTGCTTGGAGTCGCCTTTACTCACTTCGTTGCTCGCCTTCTTCGTCGTTCCTTTGGGTCAGAAGAATGGCGTATCCAAAGACGTATGGTCATCTTGAGCGGTTTCCCTTTTTACGCTCTCTGCTTATTCTTCTTGACGGTAGGCATTGTTATTCTCCTTGATACTGATCTGCATTCTGTTGAGATGATTGGTGCGGCGCTCGTTTTCTATCTCGCTGGCTCTCTTCTTTTCGCTCTTACCTCATGCGGCTATGTGATTTTGACACTCTTCTTCTTACGCCGCTCAACGGCCATTGCTCATCAGGAAGAGGGGAAGTAAGACGCATACCGACACAGGTTTATCAATAGTGGGGCTGAGAGGACTCGAACCTCCGACGCACGGTTTAGGAATTCGGGTTGGAAGGTATAAATCGGTCTATTGATGTCTATATTGAGCTCGAAAACGAAGAGTTATGTCTACTGAAGAGTATGAAAATTGAAGGAGGTAGAGGGGCGTTGCTGTCACGTTGCTGTCAAAAAGGAGATAAGTGCATTCTGTATTTGCACAATATCGTTCTTTTTAGCTTCTATTGCTATTTATCAAATATTTTCAATAGGCGGTCTAATGCTGCTTTACGGAAGAAGCTCGTACTTGTTTTAAGGCATGGTTCAAAGTGAGCTTGAACCAATGTGACAATTGGCGAAAAAGTGGACAAAAAGAATCTCCGAGAGATATGGTAAAAGTTTGAAAAAACAACAAC
>DATJHM010000161.1:0-50624 GCA_035493895.1 Ktedonobacteraceae bacterium | reverse complement strand
GCTCCCGGTCGCAGACGAGGTGGGAGGTGCTCGCCCCCGATCGCAGACAAGCAGCGACTCTACAGGGATGGGGGCGATGGGCACCGGGTACAGGCGTATTTACGTGACATTGCAGACAAGCGGCGACTCTACGGATTTGAGAGGAGATTCTCCTTATTTCCGTGACATTGCCGCTTGTCTGCGACCGGGAGCCACGCGGATCGGCATGAAGCGCGATCCTTACCTCTACGGATCGGCGCGATGGCCGGGGGCACGCGGGCGAGACAACAGGGTGCATGCGCTCCCCACCCTCAAAGAAACGCAGAGGTAGGGGCAGCGGTTCATCCCTGCCCGTGGGGCAGCGGTTCATCCCTGCCCGCGACTCTACAAGAGCATATACATAGAAAAGGTGAATAAGTGAGTTCAGAAATCGAAAACCGCTTGCAAGAGCGAGATATTCCTATTGAAACGATCATCACAGCCATCCAGCAGTTCAAAGTTGAGACGCCCTCATGGGGGTATGGCAACTCCGGCACGCGCTTCAAGGTCTTTCCCTGGCCCGGTGCGGCGCGCAACCTTCAGGAGAAACTGGAAGACGCCGCACAGGTACAACAGGTAACCGGCATCTGTCCGAGTGTTGCAATCCATATTCCCTGGGATACCTCGGATGACTGGTCGGCGACACGGACGTACGCGGCTGAGCTGGGTCTGCGCCTGGGTGCCGTGAATCCGAATCTGTTTCAGGAGAACGAGTATCGCCTGGGCAGCCTCTGCCATCATGACGCAATGATTCGGAGGCGCGCAATTGATCATATGCTGGAATGTGTGGAGATTGCACGGGCGACCGGTTCGGACACGGTCAGTCTCTGGCTGGCTGATGGCACCAACTATCCCGGTCAGGACGATATACGCACTCGACGTCATCGTCTCTTTGAGGCCTTGAGCGAGGTCTATGCTGCGCTGGGCAATGATCTGCGTCTGCTGATTGAGTACAAATTTTTTGAGCCAGCTTTCTATCATACCGATCTCTCCGACTGGGGTACCGCCTACACCATGGCAACGAAACTGGGACCACAGGCGCTGGTGCTGGTTGATACCGGCCATCATCCGCAGGCAACCAATATCGCGCAGATCGTCTCTCTTCTCCTGGATGAGGGACGCCTGGGTGGCTTTCACTTTAACGATCGCAAATATGCCGACGATGATTTGATCGTTGGTTCACTCAATCCCTTTGAGCTGTACCTGATTTTCAACGAGCTGCTTGATGCAGGCACGCGGCAACCGGATCTGCGCATCGACTATATGATCGACCAGTCGCATAACATCGAACCCAAAATCGAGGCAATGATCCAATCGGTGCTCCATATCCAGAGCGCCCACGCCAAAGCCCTGCTCGTGGATCGCCCACGTCTCGCCGCCGCGCAGGCCGCAGGCGACACACTGGCAGCATATCGCGTCCTGCGCGATGCCTTCGAGACCGACGTACGCCCGCTATTGGAACGCGCCCGCGTCGAAATGGGCCTCGAACCGGACCCAATCGCCGCCTTCCGTGCCAGCGGCTACGCGGAAAGAGTCGCCCGCGAACGCGGCAGCGCAGCAGGAACAAGCGGGTATCCCGGCGCATAAAATCACGCACCTTTCCAAAATATGATCGATGGGAGACGTGAACAACCATCCTCTCTCGAAGAAAGGTAGAGGTAGGGATCGCGCTTTATGCCGATCCACGTCCCCCACCGGCCATCTCGACCCTGAGGTTGATACCTATCTCACCTTGACCCTTCAGAAATCTCACCATCTGCCGATACTTTAGACCAGGAGCAATAAAATGCTCATGTATCCCATGTAGGATCGTGTAGCACTCGTGTCGCGATGATGTAGGGTCAAAATCCCCATCACATCCGCATTTGTGTAGGTTATGTAGCTTTTTTCAGAAATTTTCGTAGTGCGTCACAAAAAGAAAAGCGAGCGTGCCAATAAAAAAAACGGACAGGCCACGATTCCCTTCGACAAACATCACAGGTAGGGGCTGTGCTTTATGCCTGCCCGCTGACCGCCACGATTCCCTTCGACAAACATCACATATTAGAAACCATTTTACCCTTATTCAGGAGGCTGAACTACCATGGCATCTCTTTCTCCATCGTCAACGCTGGCACAGTTAGTCGCACGCTCACGCAAGCTGGGTGCGGACCGCTCGGTCTGCAATTGGGGCGGCGGCAATACTTCTGCCAAGTCTGACGAGATCGATTTTCGGGGCCGCACGGCACGCATTCTCTGGGTCAAAGGTTCTGGCTCAGATCTCGCGACCTGCACTGAAGCCTCTTTTACCGGGCTCTTTTTGGACGATCTGCTGCCCCTGCTCGAACGTGAGCATATGAGCGATAGCGAGATGGTGGACTATCTCGCCCACTGTTTCTACGAGCCGGGCCGTCCACGCCCTTCCATCGAAACGCTTTTACACGGCTTTTTGCCGTTCGCCTTTATCGATCATACTCATGCCGATGCCACCAACTTTTTTGCCTGTGCAACTGATGGCGAGAAGCTGGCACGGGCCTGTTTCGGTGATGAGCTGATCTGGATTCCCTATCGCCGTCCCGGCTTCGGATTAGCGCGTGAAGTCGCCCTGGCAGTCCGCGCGCGACCGGATGCGAAACTCGTTATCCTCGCCAAACATGGGCTGATTACCTGGGGAGAGACCGACGAGTCCTGTTACGCTTCGACGCTGGCAACAGTCACTCGCGCACAAAAATTCGTGGAAGAGTGTATCGCTCAGGCCGATAAAACAATCTTCGGCGGGCCGCGCGTCCCCACACTCCCGGCTGAAGAGCGGGCCAATCTGGCAGCACAGGTTGCGCCCGTCCTGCGCGGGCTGGTTTCAGCGGAGAAGCGTCAGATCTTGCGATTTGAGCAGAGTGAGGATGTGCTGACGTTCGCCAGCAGTCGCGATGCCTCCCGCCTGACACAGATCGGCGCCGCCTGCCCCGATCATCTGGTGCATACCAAACCCTGGCCCTTGCTGGTCGATTGGACCCCCGATCAGAATAGTGAGGCCCTCACCACTGCATTGCGCACAGGTATTGCGACCTACGTGGAGAAGTATCATCGCTATCTGGAAGAGCAGGTACAGCAGAACCTCGATCCAGATGCGGCCTCGCCCATCTATCGCGCCAGCGATGCTCAGAGCGATCCCCATCCGCGTGTGATCCTCATCCCCGGCGTCGGCATGTTCACCACGGGGAAAGACGCGACGATGGCGGACGTCTCAGCTCAACTCTACCATCGTGCAATCGCGGTTATGGGCGGCGCGGAGGCATGTGGCGGCTTCATTTCGCTGAGTGACGCCGAAAGTTACGCCGTCGAATACTGGCCCCTGGAGCAGTATAAGCTCAAGCTGGCCCCACCGGAGCGCGAGTTTGCGCGGCATGTTGTGCTGGTCACGGGAGCTGCTGGCGGCATCGGCTCGGCGACGTGCCGACGCGTAGCACAGGATGGCGCGCACATCGTTGCCACGGATATCGATCTTGCCGGAGCCGAACAGCTCGCTGCACATCTCAATACACAGTTTGGCGCGGGACGAGCGATCGCCATCAAAATGGATGTCACCAGCGAGCAGAGTGTGCAGGCGGCCTTTCAACAGGCAACACTCGCCTTTGGCGGGATCGATGTGATCGTGAATAACGCCGGGCTGGCCTCCAGCGCATCGATTACGGAAACCAGTCTGGCGGAGTGGAACAAGAACTGGAATGTGCTGGCAACCGGCTATTTTCTGGTGGCGCGCGAGGGCTTCCGCGTGCTAACCACGCAGGGACGTGGGGGCAATCTCGTCTTCATTGCGAGCAAAAACGCGCTGGTTGCTGGCAAAAATGCGGCTGCATACTCGACGGCCAAGGCGGCGGAAGCACATCTGGCGCGCTGTCTGGCGGAAGAGGGAGGACAGTTCGGCATTCGCGTCAATACGGTGAACCCGGATGCGGTACTGACGGGATCGCGCATCTGGGACAGTTCCTGGCGTACGGCTCGTGCGGCGACGTATGGGGTCGCCCCCGATGAACTGGAAGCGGTGTATCGCAAACGCACGACATTGGGCGTCAATATTTTGCCGGATGATATCGCCGAGGCCGTGGCCTTCTTCGCTTCGCCGACGCGCGCGCTCAAGAGTACCGGCAATATCCTCAATGTCGATGGTGGTGTTGCTGCGGCCTATCCGCGTTAAAAAGAGGGAGTGAACGATGGCAAGACGGAATCTAGCTGTGGTGGATCTGGGCGCGGAAAGCGGGCGCGTCTTTCTGGCCAGCTACGACGGGACGCATCTATCATTCCGCGAGATTCATCGCTTTTTCAATCGTCCGGTGCGCATCCTGGGACATCTGTATTGGAATCTGCCGACTCTCTGGCAAGAGATCCTGACGGGTTTGCGTCAGGCGCGCACGGCTGCGGGCGAATTACACAGCGTTGGCGTCGATAGCTGGGGCGTCGATTATGGCCTGTTCGACGCATCCGGCCAGTTACTCGGTCTGCCCTTCCATTACCGGGACACACGGACCGATGGCCTGATGCAACAGGTCTCCGCGCGTATGCCCCAGGCGCAAATCTACGCTCATACTGGCATTCAGTTTTTGCCGTTTAACACCCTCTACCAGCTTGTCGCCCATACCCGCAGCCAGCCGGGACTCTTTACCTGCGCCGACCGCCTGCTACTGATGCCCGATCTACTCCACTACTGGCTCAGCGGTGAGCGCGTGTGCGAGTACACGAACGCAACCACGACGCAGTTCTGGTCGGTACCGCAAAAACGCTGGTCGACGGAACTCCTTGAGGCGCTGGAACTTCCGACGCATATCCTGCCGCCCGTAGTTGAGCCGGGCACCGACCTGGGACCACTCCTGCCCGAACTGGCGCAGGAATTGGGAGCCGGGGTACGTGTGATCGCGCCTGCCACGCACGATACTGGCTCAGCCGTGGCGGGGATTCCCGCAGGTTCTACGCCCGGTTGGGCCTATGTCAGTTCTGGCACATGGTCGTTAGTTGGCCTGGAACTGCCTGCGCCATTGATTGCACACGGTCTGGCCGATACGTTCACCAATGAGGGCGGCATCTTTTCTACGGTACGCTATCTGCGCAATGTGATGGGCCTCTGGCTTGTGCAGGAGTGCCGCAACACGTGGGCCAGAGAGGGGGCAGAATATAGCTACGAAGATCTGGTGAGATTGAGTCTTGCGGCTCCAGCATTCGGTCCGTTACTCAATCCCGATGAGCCTGCATTCCTGCATCCCGGCGACATGCCCGCGCGCATCCGACACCATCTGACCGAGCATGGACAGGCTGTGCCCGAGACGCCCGGTGCAATGATACGCTGCGTCCTGGAGAGTCTGGTCTTGCGCTACCGTCAGGTTCTGGAGATAGCCGCTCAGGCCAGTGGGACGCCGCTGCACACCGTCCATATCGTGGGAGGAGGCGCGCAGAATACGCAGCTCAACCAGTGGCTGGCGAACGCAACCGGCTTGCCGATCGTCGCCGGACCAGTCGAAGCCTCAGCGCTCGGGAACGCGTTGATGCAGCTCGTCGGCCTGGGTGAACTCCACAATCTGGAGGAAGCACGCAGCCTGTCTCGCCTGGTAACACAGACCCGTCTCTTTTATCCCGAAGCGGGCGAGCGAGCTGGCTGGGACGACGCCTACGGGCGTTTTCTAGCACTTCTGGCGCAATCAGAAACAACAAGCAAGTAGCAACATCACGTAAATAAGGGGGAATCTCCTCTCAATCCCGTGACATTGCTGCTTGTCTGCAACCAATACGCATCAACCTAAGAAATGATGGGCTATTCGCGATGGCCGGGGGCTCGCGGGCGGGACGAACCCGGCCCCTACCTGTTCTGTTGGGCGGAACCAAATCGCGTGTGGCACGGAGGAGGCACGAAGTCCTCACCCTCGAAGAAAGGCAGAGGTAGGGATCGCGCTTCATGCCGATCCGCGTCCCCCACCGGCCATCGTCGCCTGGCCGCACAGGTAGGGATCGCGCTTCATGCCGATCCGCGCCCTTCATCCCCATCCCTTATCTTGATGCATATTCGTCGCTGCTTGTCTGCGACCGGGTCGACGACGAGGTGGGAGGTGATCATCCCCAGTCGCAGACAAGCCCATGAACTCCAACAAATTCATGCCGAAAAACGAATCTCGCAGAGACTCTTCAGAAATCTCACCATCCGCCGAATATATATAAATAGGAGGAGCAAACACACCCTTCCTCCCAGCTCTCACCATCACGATGTCGCCTGATGAGAGAGGGACAATCAACATGGTGACACGTGGAGTGCTGGTGTAGGGGAGCGTGTCTCGCGGCAATCGGCATGGTGTAGCTTCTGTAGCATGTGTAGCTTTTTTGTCAAAAACTTTGTAGCGCGTCAGTGTAGCTTCTATAGCATGTGTAGCTTTTTTGTAGCGCGTCACCAAAAAGATCCAAACTTCCTGCCTCACACGGCTCTGTAGCCTGATGTAGGGGCCGGTGTAGGATCGAGATCCCGATCACATCCACCTTTGTGTAGGGTGTGTAGCACTTTAACAATTTTCATAACACGCTGCCCCATCATGCGCAGCATTTCGCGTCGATACGCTACCCGTTGATGGCGGATATTTGGCTATCTAGTCCATCTCCGGCACAGAGTTACCATTCTGCATTAGACGGCGGGTGGTCCCTGACGAATACGTTCGCGCACATCGTCGAGCGTATCGTGCCCCAGGAAACCCTCCTGCCACCAGGTAACACCGGCTTCCGCGTAGCGTTTGAACACTTTCGCGGCCTCCGCTGGATCACGGTTGTCGACATATCCGCCCACGACGACATCAAACGGTTCATCGGCGGGGCGGTATTGCCGAATATAGGCGAGCATTTCGCGCACTTCTTCTGGCTGCACCATATGCCCATCGACGATCGGGCAAACGCCATCCCAACGAGCGGCACGACGCATCGGAGCTTTGTTCGGCCAGATTCCCGCAACCCAGATAGGGATGAGTGGCGATTGGAGGGGAGGCGGCAGAAACTGCGCATCACGAATGGTATAGTGCTGTCCCCCATAGCTAAAGGGCTCGCCGCTCCAGAGGCCCGCTAACACGTCAAGTCCTTCATCGAGCTGTGCAGCGTGTAGCTTGTCATCAACTGGCTCGCCAAAAGTGCTATACTCGCGATACCAGCGATCGCCGCCGATGCCGACGCCCACGATGAGACGGCCTCCGGAGAGACGATCGAGCGTGACGGCTTCACGCGCAAGCTTCCAGGGTCGACGACGAGGCAGCGGGGTCACGAGTGCTCCGAAGCGAATACGTTCGGTCTTCAGAGCAATGGCGGTGAGGGCAATCCAGGGATCAGCGACGGGCACGCCCGCCTCAGCTTGCAGATGATCCCAGATAAAAAAGCCATCCCAACCAGCCACTTCCGCTTCTTGAGCAAGAGCAGCAAGTGCGTGAACATCGGCAAAGGCCCCGAAAGCGGGGAGATTAATGGCATAGCGCATAAGATATCTCCTGAAAACAGAGCAACAATGAAATTTGGAGCGGTATCATCTGTAAGACAGACACACAACCGCCTCCTTCGTACTCCTGGCAGCAGGATAGCATTTCCTTACTGACATCTTCCGTCAGGATTTGCGTTCATGAATCGACATCTGGTGCTCTTTCTTGAGATCTCCTTGCCCAGATCAACGCTACGGCTTCTGTCCCCAGGCACTGACAAAAGGCCAGAGCGCGCTGAAATCTGGGGCAAAGAACTCGCGTTGGGATTGCTCCCAGAGCTCATTCCAATGCTCATCGGTGACTGATCCACCGCCCACCACATAGGGTTGCATGAGCTTGTAGGCAACTTCGAAGTTCTGCCGGACAACCGACCATGGCTGCGTACCCATCGACCAATCAATGGCGTGCGCCTGTATCTGCACATTTTTACATGCCGCATTGCGCAGGAACGGTGCCAGACGGATGGTTACGCCCATGTCTTCCTGATCAAAGCCTCTCTTCGCGTGATAGTTATGGAGCAAAAGGATTTTTTGCATTTCTTCAAAGGCTGGACTCGAGCTTCTTGCGGCACGATCACACTCGGTAAAACGCAATGTTCCTCCGGGACGAAGCAGACGCATACACTCTTGTATCAGTACGGGCCAATCCTCTCTGAACAGAACGCCCACAATAAAGCGGGCATTGATAAAGTCGAAGGAGTTGTCGGGAAACTCGAGCGGGAGGACACGCAGGTTGATGAGATGAAATGTGAGGTTCTCAATTTGCTGGGCAGTGGTAAGCGAGCGGGCATAACCAATCATCTTGTGACTGGAGTCGATGCCAATGACGTCCAGTGATGGATACTGAAAGGCCACCTCCTGCGCCCACCCACCGGGTCCACAGGCCAGATCCAGGACGATCTTGCCCTCCTCAGGCTGAAAATCAGGGGGCAGCAGGCTACCCATGGCTTTGGTAACGATGCGATCCTGATCGATCAGACGCGCCATTTCCGTGCCGCTTTCCGCATCGATGATGTAGGTATTGTTTTCCTTCTCCAAGGCACTATCTTCCTTTGCAATTAGTCTGCCGCAAATAGTTTATGCATGAAATTACAGTAAGTATATCGAGATGATTGAGAGAAGTAAATATGTTTTTTGTACACGTCAGCTTTGCTTCATACTTCTCTCCCCATGCATAGTACCTGTACCATGACGAAGGGATATGTACTTTATAAAAGCGGTGCTAAACGTTCATAGCGATATTCATGGCTGGCGGCCCCTTTGAAAAAATCGGCATTCAGCGTGGTTGCAACGCGTTGGAAGCCCAGGGACTCGATCAATTTGATGGATGCCACATTTCGCGTATCGATCTCGGCTGAGACCTTGTGGACCTGGTAATCCTTAAACAGGAGATCCAGGATGCGTTCACATCCTTCCCTGGCATACCCCCGTCTCCAAAATGCAGGAAACAAGATATAAGCAAGGTAGGCGCTCGCATCAGGATAGACCGTCGCTTGCAGGACTCCCACATACCTGCCCTCTCTACGCTCACGCATCGCCCAGTTGAGCCACGCTTCCCGTTCATCAGGGGATCTTCTGAAAGAGAGTCGCTGGTAACGGTTGACGAGTGCCTCTAATGAGATCGGAGGGTCCTCCGGGATATATTCGTAAATAGTGGTTGATTGAAGTAGCTCATACAAGACAGGTGCATGAGAGATCTGAAGTGGCTCAAGCGAAAGGCGGGACGTCTCAAGAATAGCTTCCGGTGCAATTAAACGCAATGGCTTCTCCCCTTATTCTTCTATGTATAGTGGTGGATTGCTGCTTGCCTGCGCGTATACCATACCATTTTCAACTGCCATGCTGGCGTCTACTCTCAGAAAGATCCGGATTTTCCTGCGTTAAATCTGCCGGGCTTTCAGGCTATCATTCCATCACGTGATCGACGTTCTAGCTCCCATCTCTTGCACCGGTTCGAGCAGAAGTGACGCAAGTGCGGGAGCAGGGATAGATATGCAGGAAAAAACGATGACAGACGTGACCAACACAGACGTGATCAACGCTTACAGTAACTCCCCTCAAGAGCGCATCGAAAGCTTCGGCGACATTCGCAACCAGATCATCCTGAACCGTGATCATTGCGTAATATTCCCGCCAATGTGTAACGCAAAAATGTGTTATACTGACTATATGTATCGTAACCCGATACAGAAATGAGCCTGAAACGGTTCGTATCCATTTCACGACGGGGTGGAGTGGATACGAACCGTTTCAGGCGCCTTTCTCAGACTGGAAAGAAATGAGGATCGTTCTTTTCTCTCAATGTCAACAAGGAGAGATTGATGCTAAAAGCACAACAACGTGCCGATCAACACATTTCGACAACATCGAACTCGCATCGAGCGAGGAACGTGTCGCCTGGACTACGATTCCGCTCGATCCTGTATGGCATCCTCGCCGCCGCTATTCTTACCGGACTGATTGCCCTGGGATCACGAGGCTTTCACTGGTTCGACGCCGCGCTCATCGGCTACGCAGTCGCCTCGATCTTCGCCGTGGCTGCGGTCACGTACAAATACAGTTTCTGGTTGGCTCGCCCACAAACGGGCCGCTACTGGAAAAGAAGCTGGCAACTCTTTTTCTCCTACGAGAACTTTCGCCGCTATACAACACTGATCCCAACCGCCATTCTCGATCTGTTCTCACAGCAGTTTATTCGACGGCGCGGCCTGTATCGCTGGTTAACCCATCAGTGTATCTTCTGGGGCGTAATTCTCTCCTGCTCTATTACCTTTTCGCTCACCTTCGGCTGGATACGCATGACGCTGACGCAAGCTGGACAACACATGGTCTGGTTCTTCGGCTTCCCTCTCCTGGCCTTTTCGCCGCCCTCTCTGCTGGGATTTCTGATCTACCATGCTCTGGATTTCACGGCCATTCTGTTGCTGATCGGGCTCGTCCTGGCCTTTCATCGTCGCTTCCACGATCTCTCGCTGATTTCTGTGCAGCGCTTTGGCTTTGATCTCATGCCGCTGGCCTTGCTTATGGCGATCGTGGTCAGCGGTCTGGCGTTAACTGCTGACAGTGCCTGGCTGGGTGGAGCCTACTACTGGTACATCTCGCTAACGCACGAAACGGTAGTGGTGCTCTGGCTCATCTCGCTACCCTTTGGCAAGTTCTTCCATCTTATTGAACGTCCAGCGACGGTCGGTATTGAGCTCTACTGGCGTACTGGTGAAGGGACAGAGATGCAGAAGTGCGCACGCTGTGGCGACGAGTTCGCTCCGGCACGCTTCATACAGGATCTCAAAAAAACACTGCTCAATGTGGGCGAAAACTATACGTTACACACGGATATGCCTGCTCAAGAGAGCTCCGAATCAACCGGAACCCTGAAGGAAGAGCAAGCGACGAGCACGCTCTGGTGGCAAGATCTGTGCCCATCATGTAAACGCGTAATGCGAGGACAGGCCACCCTTGCCGCGCTTGATCCTGGTGGCAATCGTTTCCTGTAAGCATAAGAAAGAATAGCATCTCTCCTCAGGAGATCTCTGGCACCTGTCTATAAGAAGATCCGTGTCTACCTATTAAGATCCTGAAGTGCCCGACGGAATACGCAAGAACGGAGCAAGGTATGAGTGTTGATAAAGGTCTGTTTCGGCGCGATCAGCGTCAACGAGAAACCTTCGATTTTCATACAGGCAAGTCTGCCCCTGCGCAATGGGAATCGACGAAAGAGATTGAGCGCTATGTACCAACCCATTGTTGCTACTGCGGTGTGCAATGCGGTATGTATCTGAAAGTCACAGAGGGAAAGGTGGTCGGCGTCGAGCCTCGAGAAGACTTTCCACTCAATCACGGCATGCTTTGTCCAAAGGGCGCGACTGCGTACCAGACGGTGAACCATCCTGATCGCCTGACCCACCCCTTGATGCGCCGCAATGGAAAAAACAGTCCGTTAGAACGCGCCAGTTGGGATGAGGTGCTGGAGACGATTGCCACACGCTTTCGGACGATCCAGCAAGAATCCGGCAATGATGCCGTATCCGTGTTCAGCGGCTCATCGATGACCAACGAGAAGTGCTACCTGATGGGCAAGTTTGCCCGCGTTGCCCTGGGCACACGCCACACTGACTATAACGGACGCCTGTGCATGTCTTCGGCTACGGGCGCAAATGAACGCTCGCTCGGCATTGATCGCGCCGCCAATCCGATCAGCGATATGCTCCACGCCGATTGCATTTTCGTCATTGGTGCCAATATTGGCGAGTGCTTTCCCATCATTACCAGCTACCTATGGCAGGCACGCGACCGGGGCTGCAAACTCATAGTAGCCGATCCGCGTCAGACGCCCATCGCGCGCACAGCCGATATCTTCCTGCCCTTACGTTCCGGGACCGACTCTGCCTTGCTGAATGGCATGTTGCATGTCATTCTCAAAGAAGGGCTGATTGATGAGGATTTCATCCGTGAGCGCACAGTAGGCTGGGAAGAGACAAAAGCGCTCGTCGAACAGTATCCGCCGGAGCGCGTAGCGAAGGTATGCGGACTGCGTCCCGAGGCTATTGTTGAGGCTGCTCGTATGTATGGACGGGCTCATGCTGCGCTGATCTATACGGCACGCGGCCTGGAACATCAGAGCAAGGGTGTCGATAACGGCGTCACTGCCATTAATCTGGCGCTCGCGACTGGCAATTTCGGACGCCCTGGTGCTGGCTACGGCACATTGACCGGCCAGGGAAATGGACAGGGAGGCCGCGAAGTCGGGCAAAAAGCTTCGCAATTGCCCGGCTGCCGTGAGATCGAGAATGCGGAGGATCGCGCCTATATCAGCTCGATCTGGGGCATCGATGAGCAAGATCTCCCTCATGCTGGCTATCCGGCCACACTGATGGTCCCGGCCATGCTGCGCAAAGAAATACGCGCCTGCCTCCTGATCTGCTCCAACCCGCTGGTGTCTCTCCCCGACCAGCACACGGTTGAGCGGGCATTTCGCGGCCTGGATCTGTTTGTAGTCATAGACTTTTTTCTCTCGGAGACGGCCGAACTCGCCGATATCGTGCTCCCGGGCAATGTCTGGGCTGAAGATGAAGGAACCGTGACCAGTTTAGAAGGCCGCGTTATTAAATATAATAAAGCCGTCGATCCTCCAGGAGAAGCTCGTCTCGATTGGCAGATCGTCTGTGATCTGGCTCGCCGCCTCGGCAAGGGACAGTACTTCAATTTTCACTCCTCACGCGAGCTCTTCGACGAACTGCGTCTGTGTACACGGGGCGCAAAATCGGACTACTGGGGAATCACCTACGAGAAAATTGATGCGCAAAACGGCGTCTTCTGGCCTTGCCCAACAGAAGATCATCCCGGAACGCCGCGCCTGTACGAGCAGCATTTCGGGTTCTCCGATGGCAAAGCACGCTTCCATCCAATTGCCTATATCCCGCCCGCAGAAGAGCCCGACCAGGACTACCCGCTGATACTGACCACGGGACGTGTCATTTATCACTACCTTTCCGGGAACCAGACGAGGCGCACACCATTCCTGCGCGAAATGGCACCGTATCCCTGGGTGGAGATGCACGAGCGCACGGCAGAGCAGCTAGGGGTCAAGGATGGCGACTGGATCACCGTACGCACACGGCGCGGCGAAATGACGGCTCCCGCTCTCGTCGTACGCACTATTCGCCCCGATACGCTCTTTATCCCATATCACTACGGGCATACCCAGGCGGCAAATCAATTGACGAATCCGGTACTGGAACCAATGATGAAAATCCCCGAATATAAGGTCTGTGCAGCCGCTGCTATCCGGGCAGTAGCGCCACCTGAATGGGCAAAACAACTCGATGTGGCGGACCTCGTTGCAGCGCAAAAACGTCGTCGTGAGTTGCCGATCGCAAACACCAGACCAGCACCCACCTTTCAATAGGGGCATACCAGGAGAAAGGAAACGAAGCAGTATGACAGAAACAGTCTCCATTCAAAAGATCTTTCTCGATCCATCGCGATGTATCGGATGTCGCTCGTGCGTCGCTGCCTGTCGGGAGTGTGACACGCACAAGGGTGAAAGTATGATCTACATTGATTATATTGAACGTGATCATACAGTGGCTACGTCGCCAACGCTGTGTATGCACTGTGAGGACCCGCTGGCACCGTGCGCGCAGGTGTGCCCGGCGCAGGCCATCCTGGTCAGTCCCGATGGTGTCGTCCATCAGGCAGATGAGACGCGCTGTATCTACTGTGAAAACTGCGGCTATGCCTGTCCGTTCGGCGTACCCAAATTCGATATTGCCAGACATTTCATGCGCAAGTGCAACCTGTGCTATGACCGCACCAGCCAGGGGAAAGGGCCGATGTGTGCAACGGTCTGTCCAACGCAGGCACTTTTCTATGGTACCTATGAAGAGTGGGTGGGGGCAGGCCGGGGCTTGCAAGGAGCCAAACCGGTCAACACGTTCTACTTCGGACGACAGCGCGTACGCACACGAAACTACGTCATCATGACAGAAGAAGACGAGGCCCTCGATCTCATGGCAATGGTGGACGCAGCCAGTCTGGGGAAAAATAGTGAGGTGCCGCAAGCCACGGCCGGACACAATGCAGATCAGTGGGTGGACGCAGAAACTGCCGGGATACCGGAGCGCATCGCCCCGCCACAACCCTGGACGCCACGCGAACCACAACCATTCACTGTCCCTGCCATACCTGCTGGTAGTAGTAGCACCCATTTTGCGGAGAGCAAGTAGTAGAAGGAGCATGTTCATGGAACAGGAGATGAGGCCACAGGAACAATCAACAAACAAGGCGCTTTTGCCCCCCGAAATGGAAGGAGCGACGAGGCCACACCCAGCCGCCCAGGAGGAATGGCGCAAAGAGTTTCCCTATCCCTGGAACGAGGACGAAGTCGTAACGCGGCGCGATACCTTGCGCTTCCTGCTTGCTGGCTCCGGAGCACTGTTCCTGGCAACCGGGCTTCTCGCCATTGTGGGTAACCTGCCCACTGGCGAGCAAGTCAAGGCTGTCCCCGTCGCACACGTCGGGGAACTGGCCGAGAATACGTGGAAAGTCTTCGATTTTCCGGATCAATATGCACAGGGTATTCTGATCAATTTTCCGGGGAAGGGACTGGTGGCCTATAGCGATGTGTGTACGCATCTCTCCTGCGCGGTTACGTACCAGGAGAAGAGCAAACAGCTCTTTTGCCCTTGCCACGAGGGACTCTTTGACGCAGCCACCGGGAATGTGCTGGCCGGACCTCCTACGCGCCCTCTTCCGTTGATCGAGCTGGCAGTGCATGATGGGATCATTTATGCAGTGAAGGTGGTACCACGATGAGCAGAAATACAGAAGAAACCGGGCGTATGGCCCAACACCTCCCACGAGCCAATCCTGACGATCCCCCCGTGCACCGTCCCCCTCAGGGGCCACAGGGGCCGAGGCCCGGTCCCAGCTATATAGGCATCCCCGGACGAACAGCGATCGTCCAGGGCCAGATCTTTCTGGTCGCAGTCATTGTTATTGTCCAGCTCTGGCTCGTTACCAATGCGCTCAATGAGTTACTTTCAGGGCACACAACTCATCTGGGATGGTTGACGCTGGTAAGCTTCCTTGGCTTTCTCCTCGCCCTGATCATCACTTTTTGGCCACACCATCATATTGAGGGAAAGTGAGATTCGCGCAGGCAAAGCTTTTCAGAGATGCAGGAAGGATAGAAAAGAAGATGAGCCAGGAGTCGGATACCCATCCACAAAAAACCTCCGAACAGGAAGGGAGCAGAAACACGCCTCTCCAGAGACATGTGGGAAAACGCGTTTTTGGTCGTATTGATCGCGATCATCCAATTGGCGGCGAGATGTCTGATATCCTGCAAGGAATCCTGCGGCATGCACGCCTTCCCTGGTTGCTTGCGCATCACTCGAACCTGATTGTTCTCGCGCTATTTAGCTTCATCAACGGTTGTATCAGTATCGGGCTGATGTCCATATTGGCAGTACTTACACGCTCGCCTTTTGTCTTTCCCTCGCTCGGTCCAACGGCTTTTCTGTTTTTCTATACGCCAACGGCCCCGAGCGCATCACCTCGCAACACCCTCATCGGTCACGCGATCGGCGTATGCGCCGGATACTTCAGCCTTGTCGTGACGGGCCTGACGATGGCAGGACCGGCTCTCGCGATCGGTGTAACCTGGCCACGCGTCATCGCCGCCACGCTCTCGCTGGGGCTGACGGCCGGGCTCATGGTACTTCTGCGGGCACCACATCCACCTGCCGGAGCAACGACGCTGATCGTCTCGCTCGGCCTCCTGACGCAACCCACACAACTGGTCCTGCTCATGATCGCGGTTCTCTTACTCACCATGCAAGCGTTCGCCATCAATCGACTCGCTGGCATCCCCTATCCAATCTGGAGTCCTCCTCGCCAACCAGCCGGGAATGCAGATGGGGATGGCGGTAGAGCCACGCAAAAAAAGGATTGAGCTCAAAGGGCTTTAGAAGGTTCCCTTGTGCTCAATCCCTATCTCACTATTCCCTGACCACCACTCCTGACGCGACTATCGCGCGCTCACCACAAGGCCGAGACCAGCGGCTACGCGGCGACCCAGATCCGGATCGACCTGCGACCAGTACGTTTTAATGACGCGCTCCTGCAAAGCGCGGTCAAGACCCTGGCTCATGTGAGCAACAATATTGGTGACCAGATGCTCCTTCTCCGTCTCGTCCAGCACGTGACGGTAGAGATTGCCGGGCTGAATAAAGTCGTTGTCGTCAGCACGCAGCGTGTACGCCGTACGCATCATCTCACCATCGATCACCACGCCCTCAGGCTCGCCATAGCGTTGAGCATCGACCTGGGGACCATTGAACGTATTCGGGGAATAGTGAGGCTGGTTCCCATTGTGATAGAAGCTCATCGAACCATCTTTATTGTAGTTATGCACTTCGTTCTGTGGCCGATTGACTGGCAACTGATTGTAGTTGGTGCCGATGCGATAGCGGTGCGCATCTGGATAGCTGAAGATGCGGCCCTGTAACATCTTATCCGGGCTGGCAGCGATACCAGGGACCATGTTGGCCGGAGATGTCGCAAGTTGCTCAATATCATTGAACATATTCGCCGGGTTGCGGTCAAGAACCATACGACCAATCGTAATCAACGGATAGTCGCTGTGCGGCCAGATCTTGGTCAGATCGAAGGGATTGAAGCGATAGGTAGCGGCGTCTGCATAAGGCATGATCTGCATCTTCAACTGCCAGGATGGATAGTCCTTCCGCTCGATCGCCTCAATCAGATCGCGGCGATGGAAGTTCGGGTCCTGACCCGCCATAGCCCCTGCCTCTGCATCGGTGAAGTTCTCCACCCCTTGTTCACTGATAAAGTGGTATTTCACCCAGAACTTCTCGCCTTGCGCATTGATCCACATATACGTGTGACTCCCATAGCCATTCATGTGGCGTAAAGTGCGGGGCGTCCCACGATCGGTCATCAGGTAGGTCACCTGGTGAGCGGACTCAGGGTATAAAGACCAGAAATCCCACTGCGCACTATGGCTCGGGAGACCCGTGCTCGGGACACGCTTCTGCGAGTGGATGAAATCCGGGAACTTAATGGCATCGCGGATGAAAAAGATCGGCGTATTGTTCCCGACCAGATCGTAGTTCCCCTCTTCCGTGTAGAATTTGACGGCGAAACCACGTGGATCGCGCACCGCGTCAGCAGAGCCCAGCTCACCGGCAACGGTCGAGAGACGAATCACGAGAGGCGTGCGCTTCCCGACACCATTGAGGAAGGCGGCTTTGGTCCACCGGGACACATCGGCAGTTACCTCAAAATAGCCAAAGGCACCTGTCCCTCTCGCATGCACGACACGCTCAGGAACACGCTCGCGGTTGAACTGCGCTAACTTCTCAACCAGGTAGTGGTCTTGCAGCAGAAGAGGTCCATTGGCGCCTACAGAAAGCGAATGGTCATCGCTTGCGGCAGGAATGCCCGAATCATCCGTTGTGATTGGTGGTTTCTTATTGACTTGATCGCTCATTTCGTTCTCCAATAGTTTTTGTTCCTACCAAACGTGGAAGTGATCGCAGCAAAGTTCATGTTGGATACCTACAACTCACTTCACGATTGCACTGTTGTCGATATGCTTTCACCAATGCATAATCGCATCTGGATATAAAGATGCCACACAATTAAATTTTTGTCAATATTATTGATCAATATTCAATCTTTGAAAATTGTATTTTCCACAGTTTAATTGCACACAATTAGATTGACAAAAACATATCCACATGTTATGATAAGTCAGTAAGATGTAACTTACCCCTCTTTGCTGCTGCCGGGCAGAGTAGCAGGTATATTTTTAGACGCATTATTTCTACGACATTTCAAAATTTCGTTGGAGGGTTTCCCATGACACAGATATCACAAGATGAGGTTCTCAAGCTTGACAGCCAGCTCTGCTTTGCGCTTTATGCAGCAACACGGGCTATGACAAATGCGTACCGTGAACTTTTAGCATCGCTGGGATTGACCTATCCTCAATATCTGGTCATGCTTGTCCTCTGGGAGAATGGGACAAGTACAGTGAAAGATCTTGGGAAGATGCTCTCTCTAGATTCAGGCACGCTCTCTCCCTTGCTCAAGCGCCTTGAGAACGCCGGATTGGTGGAACGAATACGGAGCAATGTGGATGAGCGATCGGTAGAAGTGCATCTCACCGTGACTGGTCTCGCACTCAAAAATCAGGCCTCTCCGATTGCGACGGAGTTCGTCTGCCGTACCGCATTAGATGCTGAAACATTTACGACTTTACGTGAACAACTGCATCAACTGACGGCGACACTTTCAGCGATAGGTGAACAGAGCATATAGGCTGTTTTAGCTTGCTCTACAGTGCAGGCCGGGCTACATGGCAATGATTGCGATCCACCTGGTAATATCGTGCTCTCTATAGCCCGACACTACACAGGGGGACACATTCTCGAGGACTTCTTTAACACGAGCGCCCAGCATCTCCATGATAAGCTGCGACCGACTGACGGACAACAAGTCTGCTGGCAATTTCAACGCGGATCGGCGTAGCCCCAGGCTTCAGGGCACGATAGAGCATGCGCTGCACAGCGAGTTGCCCTATCTCTTCACAGTCGATATGGAAGGTGGTCAGCGAAGGCGTCAGCAGGGCAGCCGCCGGGACGTCATCGTACCCAATCACGGAGACATCTTCTGGCACACGCTTGCCCACCTCTTGCAGCGCACGCATGACGCCAATCGCGCTGGCATCGTTCGCGCAGAAGACGGCACTGAATGGCAAGCGATGCGTGGCAAGCCAGACCCGCATCGCCTGATGCGCGTCATCAACCCTGAGTGGACTTTCCAGTACCAGCGCGGGATCATAGGGAATGCTGGCCTCCTCCAGAGCCGCACTATAACCATTCAAGCGCCGCTGCAAGGTACTTCTTTGCTTGTTTGCCAGCTCGGTCATATGCAGGATGTGGCGGTGTCCCAGCTCGACGAGATGCCTCGTCGCCAGCAGGCCACTGATGAAATTGTCCGGCAAGAACGTATCAATCGGCAGGTCACGATGGTCTGCATTAATAAGCGCGATCGGCACCTTAAGCGCGAGCAGTTCTTCAATCAGCACACGATCATCGATGCTCATCAGTAAGATGCCAGTCTCCGGCCGATCTCTGACCTGGGAGAGAACTGCCGTCCGATCGGCTGCGCTCTGCTCAATCACCGAATAGCTGAGCAAAATACCTTTCTGACGGCACGCAGTTGCAACCCCATCCAAAATACTGGGATGGAAGGTATGGGACGCGGTCATGGCAGCAAAAGACGTGGTGAAAAGATGCAGTTGTCGCAGTTCACCGGACGCTGCCGCGTTATGATAACCCAGTTCCATCGCAACTTTGAGCACATGCCCTCTCAACTCATCACTGATGCCATCCACATTGTTAAGAACGCGAGAGACTGTACTGGTAGAGACACCTGCATGTTTCGCAATCTCACGCTGGGACACATGGCGCGCTGCCAGGGGAAGAGGGGAGATCTTGTTCTTCATACGACCTCTTTTAGATGGAGAGAACCATCTCAAAATTTTTTGTGTATCCATCTTATTCTATTGCGAAACTATTTGCAAGACCGTTTCTGACAAGATAGAAAAAACTTCCCTATCAAGCTATTTGAAGAGCATTTTTCCTGTATAATTCTCTAAAAGAAGTTATTGTAAAGCTTTTTCAGAAATTTTCGCAACGTTTTTGCAACAAAATCACTTGAAAATTGAGATTCTACCCGGTACACTCTGAAAAGTGAGGCTCTTTCTATTGCAACGCTGGCCTCATCTCAGATCCAGAAAGAAACAGGCCACACTCTACGTTCTGCAATGGATTGCAGAAGCCTTTATATTTACGGACAAGAAAGGGCTCCGCATGCCGCGCATCAAAGGCCTATTTATTTTGCGCCCGGACGCGTATGACGAAATCTATGGACACCAGGAACGCACCACGATTGGTGAGCTTATCGATGTGATCGCCCCCCCTCAGACTTCTGAGAGCATACTCGCCCATCCTGAGATCTTGCAGGAGGTGGAAGTGATTCTCTCCGGCTGGGGAGCGCCGCTCATGGATGAAGCTTTTCTGGCACATGCACCTTGCCTGCGTGCTATCTTTTATGGTGCTGGCTCCATTCGCGGCTTTGCCACCGACGCGCTGTGGGAACGAGGCATCCTGATCACCAGTGCCCAGGAAACCAACGCCATTCCTACGGCAGAATATACGCTGGCTGCCATTCTCTTCTCGCTCAAACATGGCTGGTCACTGGCCGCGCAGACACGCCGGGAGCAGCGTTTTCCTGAGCGCAATGCTGTGCCCGGCATTTATGATGCAACAGTGGGGATTATCTCTCTGGGAATGGTCGGTCGGCATGTGCGCGAACTGCTCCGTCCTTTCAATGTGCACGTGCTGGCATATGATCCCTACGTTTCTCCCGAAGAGGCCATCGCGCTGGATATTTCTCTCTGCTCGCTGGAGACACTCTTCCGCGAGGCGCAGGTGGTCTCATTGCACGCACCACTCTTGCCCGAAACTGCCAACATGGTGCGTGGCTCACACCTGTCTTCCATGGCTCATGGATCAACATTTATCAATACCGCACGTGGAGGATTGGTACAGCACGAGGAGTTAATTGCGGTGTTAGAGCAGAGAAGCGACCTGCATGCGGTGCTGGATGTCACCGCGCCCGAGCCTCCAGTGCCCGGTTCCCCGCTCTATACCTTGCCAAATGTCATGCTCACACCACATATTGCTGGCTCGCTTGGCTCAGAGCGCCGCCGCCTGGGGCAGGCGATGGTTGCAGAATTGCAACGCTTTGTTGCGGGAGAACCCTTGCAATATACCATCACGCACGCACAGGTTCGACTCATGGCGACCTCGTAGCTAGACAGGCTCAGATCGCTAGCAGATCCTCTATGAAGCTGTAAGGGCTGGACAATGCCAGTTCAGAGCCCTACCGCTCATGCATACATAGTACGTTGGTCGAAGATGTTGTGGAGGAGCGAGACCCTGATCCTTAGCAACCAGATACAATGTCGTTCTTGTTTAGTTCAAACAGAAGGGTTTCTTCATTATGCGTCAATGGCGTCATCTGGCATTTAGCGGCCTGTTACTCTTGAGTATGCTGCTTACGGCATGTGGTGGCAGCAGTGCAAATAGTGCTCAGCAGGTCGTCTTAAAAATTGCTGACTTCTCACCTGAGCAAAAAGCCTTCCACGAGGCTGTAGCAACCGAGTACCATCGGCTGCATCCCGATGTGACTATTCAATGGCAATCGTCGGCACAGGCCCAGTACGAACAGTCCTTACCGCTGGCTTTCCAGAGTCATCAGGCCCCGGATATTTTTTACTACAAATCGGGAATCTCCCCTGAACTTTCGATGTCATTTCTGCTGAAGCAGGGCTGGATTCGTCCACTCGATCCCGATGGCAATCCTTCTCAGAGCTTTTTGAATCGCTGGCCCTCTGGTTTATTTCAGGAAGGGATTAATGAGAGCAAGGGCAAGGTATATGGGTTTCCTTTCACGGATAATATCTTCTGGGGACCCGGCTTTATGTTCTATAACAAATCCATGTTCCAGCAAGCTGGCCTCAATCCGGCAAATCCGCCCACAACCTGGAACCAGTTTCTCTCTGACTGCGAGGCAATCAAGGCGAAGACAGGTAAATATTGTCTGGCAATTTCATTGAAGGGGAGTGATCTCCAGCGCATCTGGTTCCCCATTGCCGGTTCGATCATGACTGACCAGTTCTTTGACTACAAAAATGGGACCTTTGATCTGAATAATCCTCTGTTACTCCAGGCATTTAGCTTCATTCAGACCCTCTATCAGAAGGGCCTGGTTGCTCCGGGCGTCAATGATAAGACCTTCTCGCGTCAGCAACTCGCGAGTGGGCAAGTCGCGATCTACTTCGACGGTACCTGGTTGCCCAGCACGCTCACTCAGCTTGGCTTTTCTGAGGATCAGTATGGTATTGCTGCGCCACCTGTGCCCGATAAAGGTCCTCATGGGGCTGAAGCTATTCTCAATACACAGAATGTGTACTGGGCCAGCAGTCAGACAAAGTACCCCGAACAGACCTGGCAGTTCATCCAGTGGATAACCGACCCGACTGGATTTTTTGCAAAGAACTATCTCAAAGGCGCTTTTGGCACGCTTTCTTTTGCCGATAACAAATCGCTGATCACCGACCCTGCCATGCAAGCGATGGAGAAGATTGCGCTCAACGGACTACGTGTAACCTATCCCGAGTCGTTATTGCAATGCCCTGATCTGGCGCAGTCGCAGGCCTACTCGAAAGCCGCGGCCATGAATCCCAACGGTGAATGGCAGATCATGGTCAATGCGATCGTCAAGAACACGCCTCTCAAACCGGCCGCAGATCAACTGGTGGCACAGCGCCAGCAAGTTTTCCTCAGTACGTTGAAGCAAGAAGCGGCCTCGGGATTGAAGGTCTCGCAGTCCTGTTACGCTTTCTCCAACTGGAATTATAACGAGAGCTATAAAGGCAGTTATCCAGCCAGCTAGTCTGCAAGAAGATGGGATGAGAGAGTCCAGACGAATCCTCTCATCCCCGATAGACGCGCCTGTGGGAACAGCATGTTGCCTCAGGCATTTCTCTGTATTCCAGTGTGCGCACGCTCTGTATACAGCACTCCCCTGGAAATGGCGTCCTACATTTCTTCACAGCGCTAAAAAGGTAAAAAATGGATAAAACGATTGAATCTTCCAGTTCGCACCCACTCTCTCCGCCTGTAGGGGGAACGCGGACACCCATACGTCTTAGCAGAAAAGTCTCGACAGGCCTCTGGATTTTCCTCTTCCTGCTACCGTTTCTCCTGCTCTTTGGAGCGTTTACGTTGTGGCCGTTGATAGCCACCGTTGTTTTTTCGTTCTTCGATTGGAACGGCATTGATGCGCTCTCTGCGCAAAATTTTGTCGGACTGGGCAACTATCTGGAATTGTTGCACGATCCGCTATTCTGGCAGTCGTTCTGGAATACCTTGCTCTTCTCGGTTGCCAACACAGCGATCAAGCTCCCGCTCTCACTCTTCCTTGCGATTATCCTGACCCGTAAATGGCTCTGGTTCAAGCGCTTTTTTCGCACAATTTTCTTTGTGCCTATTATTTTGCCGATCGCCCTGGTTGGACAAATCTTCACCTTTTTGCTCAATCCCTCTAATGGCGCACTGAACGGTTTTCTGCTAGGGATCGGCCTGCTCAAGCAGCCAATCGATCTGCTCGGCAACGAAAGTACGGCTTTATGGGCGGTTATCCTTATCTCCGTCTGGCAAATCTTCGGGCAATATATGCTCTACTGGATGGCCGCGCTCCAGAATGTGCCGGAAGAGCTGTACGAATGCGCGCAAATTGACCGGGTCAACCCATGGCAGCAGTTCCTTTATATTACCTTGCCAATGATTGCGCCTATGGCTGTGGTGATTACGTTACTCGGTCTGGTCAACGCGCTACACGTCTTCGGTGTGGTTGTGACGCTGACCAGCGGGGGACCTGGCACCAGCAGCTACGTTCTTTCCTACTATATCTATCAGGCAGCGTTCCAGAATCTGCCCTTCCGCTACGGCTACGCATCTGCGACGGCGGTCCTCTTTGTCGTCCTGGCAGCAATATTTGTCATTATCCAATGGCGGCTCGGACGCGATAATACAGCAAGTACACGGCAGATTGGAGGGGGACACGCATGAGTATACTACAACGATGGCGCAGGAGCCGCTTTGTGCGCTATAACCTGATTCTCGTCACGCTGTTACTGGTGGCGGGCTTTGTCTGGGTCTATCCCTTTCTCTGGGCTATTTCCGGCTCGTTTAAGACGCAGATTGGTCTTTTTACTTCGGGGGCCAGCCTGATTCCGAAACAGTTTGATTTCTCCAATTTCCAGCGCGCCTGGATCACGGCAGGCTTCAGCCAGTATTTCTTCAATACCCTCCTCTATTCGTCTGCCTCGACGGCGGTCGAGCTGCTGAAATCGGCCCTTTGCGGTTATGTCCTGGCACGCTACCGCTTTCCGGGGCGAAATCTACTCTATTCACTGATTGTGGGGACGCTATTTATTCCGCTGGCTTCGATTATTCTGCCACAATTTCTGGTTGTGGAGTCGCTCGGCCTGCTAAATACGCAGGCCGGGGTGATTCTGGCTTTTTCGGGCGCTGCGGGCGCACTCTATGTGCTGCTTTTCGCGAACTTTTTCAAGGGGATACCCGAGGAGCTGTTTGACGCTGCGAAGGTCGATGGGGCCGGCTTTGTACGCCTGTTCCGCCTCGTTTTTCCGCTGGCGCGTCCGGTGATCGCGACGGTGGTCATTTTCAATTTTATCGCGACCTGGAATGATTTCAACATTCCACTGATCTACACATTGAGCGCTCCGAATCTGCGCAATCTGGCCGTTGGGATGTTTGCCTTCCAGGGTGAGAATTCGTTCGACTGGACTGGCTTTGCGGCGGGCACGGTTATCTCGTTCGTACCTGTGCTCATCATTTTCTTGCTATTCCAGGGCTATTTTGTGCGCGGCCTTTCTGGCGCGGTGAAAGAGTGATTATCCCGGAAAGGGGGAAAAGCATGCGCCATATGGCCGCAAAACAGATGAACGACGGCAGCCACGTGATTGAGCTTGCCAACGGACGTGCCAGCATCATTATTCGAGCAGTAGAAACCACTACCCTGCTGGTTACCGCAGAAGGTTTGTCACAAACCTGTATCTCTCTACCGTGAAAGGACAGAGGTTTATGAAACTTGCCTATTCTTCGCTTGCCTGTCCAGGATGGACCATCGAGGAGGCGATAGCCGCTGCCGCGCGTTACGGCTACGATGCTATTGAGTGGCGATTGGCGGATGGAGCCACTATTGAGCCTGACGCATCAGCACAGCTTCGTCGTCGCTTGCGCGAAGCGCCTGCCGCCCTGGGAATCGAGATCGCATGCCTGGATACCTCGTGCCGGGTGACGCAGGGAACCTCCCAGGCGCGTTTGGCAGTCATCGATGTGGGCAAGTGTATGATTGATCTAGCGGCTGAACTGGGGGCTCCCTATATACGTGTCTTTGGTGGCCCCTTACCCGAAGGCGCGACCTGTGCAAGCATGCTCAGCCCAACCGCCGAGGTACTACACGCGCTCGGGGTTTATGCTGCTCCAGGCGGAGTGATCGTCATGCTCGAAACGCATGACACATGGACCAGGAGCAGCGATGTGCGAGACCTGATTCGCACGGTGAACCTGCCCACGGTCAAAGTTCTATGGGATACACACCATACGTACCGAGCTGGTGAAGCCCCTGCGCAATCGCTATCCGTGCTCGGAGATGCAATTGCCTACGCCCATCTCAAAGACAGTCGTTCAAGCGAGCAGCCAGGAATATGGGAGTACTGTCTGCTCAACGAGGGGAACGTGCCACTACGCGAGATCTGCGCAACGCTCAAACATGCAGGCTACGACGGCTATCTCTCCCTGGAATGGGAAAAAAAATGGCATCCCGAAATTGCTGAGCCGGAGATCGCTCTCCCACAGGCAGTTCCCTTTCTGCGCAACGTCTGGCAGCAGGCATAAAAACTTTTTTCAGTTGCGAACTCTTCTTTTCTCAACTATTATCTAGAGAGAAATACTGTGGACCAGTCATTTCTGAACGTTGAAGGAGGGCATGTGACAACGATCAATATCAAAATGCTGATTGCGCAATTAATCTATCTGGTCCTGTTTCTCTCCCTACCTCTGTTTCTCGCAGCAGGGACCATCGTCTGGGCACCTGCGTGGATCTTTCTGCTTCTCTTCCTGAGCTTCACTTTTGCTATTACACTCTGGTTATTCAAACACAATCCCGACCTGCTGAAAGAGCGTATGACGATCACCAGGGCCGATCAGGAAACCTGGGATAAGATAGGTTCTGCGCTCTTATTCGTTATCTTCCTGGCCTGGCTGATCCTGATGCCGCTGGATGCGGTACGCTTCCACTGGTCACAGATACCGATCTGGCTTCAGATAGTTGGGGCAATTGTCCTGGTCTGCTCTTTCCCCCTCTTCTTCGCCACGTTTCGGGCAAACTCCTACCTGTCACCAATGGTACGCATCCAGCAAGATCGAGGCCAGACGGTGATCTCTACCGGACCCTATCACTACGTACGCCACCCTATGTATGCCGCCGCGCTGCTCTTTCTGCTGGGCATTCCTCTCCTGCTCGGATCGGTAGCAGGGCTGCTCATGGTGCTGCTCTTCATCGTTATGATCGCCATACGCGCCACCCTGGAGGAACGCACGCTACGGCAGGAATTACAGGGTTATGACGACTATATGAAACAAGTAAAGTATCGCCTTATCCCTTATGTCTGGTAGGCGAAAAGCAGGCTCACTTCTTGTGAAGATGAGCCTGCTCGTCTGGATAACGCTTCAGTTTTCCGCCAGACGCATTCTGCTCCTATACGGCACTTGTGCGGGCCGTTTCGTCCCAGGCCAGCTGGAAGCCCAGTGTATCGCGCAATAGAGCTTGAAAATCCGCTAAATGTTGAGGCGTATTGCGCACCTGTCGCGGCTTCAGTCCTTTCTCCAGACAGTAGGCCGCCAGCGCTCCCGCCGCTTCGCCGATATTCCACTCCACGGGATGCAGGCGATAACAGCCATTGGTGATGTGCGTTACCCCAAGATTTTTATTGGCAGGCAACAGATTTTCGATGCGCTGTGGAATGAGCGCCCCGAGCGGTATCTGGAATGGATAGCTGCTCACATCGACGTAATTGCGCAAAGCAGTACTGGGGTGAAGATCAATGCGATAACAGCCAACGCCGATACTATCCGTAAAGAGTTCGGACCCTTTCGGCAATCCCGCCTCCTCACGCGCCATGACGCCTACATGCCGTTCCAGAACGGTAAATTCCGCCCGAATGCGCCGACTTTCTCGAATATAGAGATATTTTGCCAGCCCATCAGAGGTTCCCACAATATCATTGCGCAGGCGCAGACCTCGATACCCATTGCCTCCATCCAGGCGCGGGACCTCCGTTTGCATCCAGTAAAGCATGGACAGGCTGAGCTGGCGCGCTCCGCGGATATGCCGCTGCTTTTCTTCCTCCGAGACGCCCACCAGCGGACCAAGCCAGTAATCGATCTGCGGCCAGTTCACCAGCGTAATGTCACTGGGATAACGACCCTCTGGATAGTACTGACGATAGAAAATACGCCGATAATGCCAGAAATCACCGCCGCGTTCACGATCACTGTCGCCATCAAAGATCGCACGGTGGCGCGTTCGCAGCGTCGTGGGCTCACAATCAATCCAGCCAAGCTGCGGTCCCGGCCAGAAATCAGCCTGATAGCTACGCCAGAATTCGTAATCTTCCGGCCTATCGATCGTGTGATCCTCAGCGGGCAGATAATCGACGGCGAAGCACCAGCTCACGGCCTGCTGATCCAGCGGCTGCGCTTCGCCTGCGAGTGCGTGCAATTCGCCGGTCTGAGCCTGACTTTCAGCTCCGATCACATGTTCCACATCAGCCAGCGGCAATACATCGCCCATTTCCGTTGCATCGAGGATGTAGGGGGCATGGATGATCGTTTGCTCGCCCGTTTCATCGTTCTGGATAGTGAGGGCACGTACAAAATCCCCATCACACTCCGCCGCGACAGGCCGATGGCGCAAAAGCACCTCCACCTGTCGACTGGACCGGTAGGGCGCGAGCATCTCTTCCAGCACCGCCAGCGCCACACGTGGCTCGTGACAGAGGCGGCTCACGCCCCCCATGCCTGGATTGAGCGTCGGATTATTCGTGGCTTCGGACGACAACGGATAATGAGAGCGATAGTACGAACGAATCCCCTCGCGCAAACGACGATAGCTTGCAGTACAGCCACTCTGCTCAATCCAGCGATGCTCATCCGGCGGCACCGCCTGGGCAGTGAGCTGGCCGCCAATCCAGTCCGTCTCCTCGGTAAGGATCACCCGTTTCCCCAGGCGTAGCGCGGCAAGTGCCGCCGCTACACCTCCTAAACCGCCTCCTGCGATAAGGATATCTGTATGTCGCTCTTGCATAGATGGTACTGCCTTTCCAAAAGAACATAGCAATATGAAATGTGCAAACAGAAAAACTCGCTATCCCTTCACGCTGCCACTCGCCAGCCCGGCCACAAAGTAGCGTTGAAAGAAGATAAACGCGAGCAAAAGGGGAAGTGTAGCCAGCACGGTCGCCGCCATCAATGGTCCCCAATCGATAATGCCTCCACCTCCGATACCTGCGAAAGCGCTCAGTGCGACCTGGATTGTGTAATTCTCAGGCGAAGAAGTGACGACGAGCGGCCAGAGAAAATCTTCCCAGGCACCCGTAAAGGCGAAAATGGCAATGGTCGCAATCATCGGTAACGAGAGGGGCAGGTACACCCGCGCGAGAATCCCGAACTCGGTTGCGCCGTCGATACGCGCCGCCTCCGCCAGTTCTTCCGGCTGCTCGAGAAAAAATTGCCGGGCCAGAAAAATGTTCAACGCCTGTATCACATGAGGGAGCAACACGCCGGGAATGGTATCCAGCAATCCTGTCCCGCCATGCCCCAGCAGATCGTTTCCGCCCATCAGAGGAAAGTTCTTTGCCATCAGAAAGAGCGGCACAAGCGTTACGGCCCCGGGCACCATTGTCGAAGCAATCAAGGTCAGAAAGACCGCCTCGCTGCCGGGAAAGCGCAGACGAGCGAAAGCATATCCAGCCAGGGTAGCGATCACGACATTGGTGATAACGCTCGTCATGGCAACAACGACGCTATTCAAAAAGGCTCCGGGCAGGACATCGCTCGAGAGGACCTCGGCAAAGTTCTTGAGCGTCGGCACCTGTGGGAGCAGGGTGGGTGGATAGGCAAAGGCCTCATTCGTTCCCTTGAAAGAGAGCGATATCACCCAGATAAACGGCCCGATGATCAGAATCGCGACCAGGATGAGCGCAGCATAGAGAAGCAATGTCCTCAGCGTCATGGCGCTCCGGCGTCTTTGTTGCGTGCTGGAAGCAAAGAGAGAAGCAGAAAGACGGGCTACATTCATGATGCGGTCCTCCTGGCACTGATGAGACGAATGTTAAAGAAGGCGAAGATGAAGATCACGGCGAAAAGCAGGAACGCGGTCGCGCTGGCCTGTCCGAGCTGGTTGTACTGAAATGCCTGATTGTAGATCAGTATATTCACGGTCGTGGTACTTTCGACCGGCCCTCCCTGCGTCATAATGTAGAGCTCAGAGAAGGATTGAAAAAGATAGACAATATTGATGGTCGTGACATAGACGATCATGGGACGCAGTCCCGGCAGGGTGACATGGAGCGTTTTTGCCCACCTGCCAGCGCCATCAATAGCAGCAGCCTCGTAGAGATCCTGCGGGATACCCTGAAGTGCGGCCAGGAAGAGCACCATGTTGCCCCCCAGCGACTTCCATATGCGCATCACCGCCACCGCTGACAATGCCAGAGCTGGCGAGGTCAACCAGCCAATCACACCACCCCCAAAGAAGCTAGCGAGATAGCTAAGAATACCATGATCGGAATAGAGCCAGAGCCAGATCAGGCTCACGGCCGCAAGCGAAACGATGCGTGGCAGGTAAAACATGGCCCGAAACAGGCCGATCCCACGCAACGGCTTGTTGGCAAGCAGCGCCAGTGCTATCGCCAGGATAATCGACGGCGGCAGGACTTCGATGGTATAGAGCGTCGTCACACGGAGCGCGTTCCAGAACTGGTCCGACGCCAGAATTGCGCGATAGTTGTCAAGGCCCTGAAGTTGCGGGCCCTGACGATCAAGCGGATTATAATTGGTAAAGCTGAGATAAAAGGCGTAAATGACCGGAAAGATGTTGAATATCAGCACATAAATCACGGCTGGCGCGACAAAAATCATTCCGGTGAGCGCGATATGCCTCTGCATCCTGCTCAGTCGCTTCGAGGAGCGAGGGACAGGCCGCGCGGAACGGAGAGTTTCAACTACCATGACGCTCACTCATTTCTTCGCTAAAAGGCTGCCAGCTTCCTGTGCCGCAGCATCCAGAGCCGCCTTCGGGGTCATCTGCTGGGCCATGGCTTTCTCCAGATAACGCGTGAGGACATCTCGTACCTGGACCCACGCTGGAATATTGGGATTTGGCTTGAAGACGTTTGCGGCCTGAGCCTCAAGAAAATTCTTCATGAATGGACGTTTTTGCACCAGATCGCTCTTGAGAAATGACGCTCGCGCTGGAACCGTTCCCGTCACATCGGTATATTGCTGAAGCGTTTGCACGCTGGTCATGTACTTGATGAAACGCCAGGCTGCGTCAGGATGCTTGCTATCTTTATTGATGAAGAGACCGGTGCCCGCGCCACCATAGGCAGCAGGTTGTACCAGCCCGAGAGGCGGCATCACAACAATATTCTTCATCACGTTCGGTGCCGCCTGCTGTATACCCGCAAGAGTGCCAGAATCGATGAGCTCCATCGCAGTCTGCCCGGTCAGGAGTGGCTGTTGCGTAATGGGCAAGGTGCCAGTACTTCCACCATCCTTTGACGCAACCGCGTCAGAGCCATTGTAGAAATTGACCATGAATTGCAGCGCCCTGACGCCCGCAGCGGAGTTCCAGGCAATCTCGGTCCCCTCCTTATTCAGAAGCTGGCCGCCCGCCTGATAGAGAAACGTCGAAAATGTTTGCTCCGAGCCAATACCGGCATTGCTAAATTCCAGGCCCGCACGCACGATCTTACCCCCCTGGCGTTGCGTGAGCTTTAGCGCATCACTCTGTAGCTCGTCCCAGTTTGTGGGTGGACGGGTGGGATCAAGGCCAGCCTGCTGGAAAAAGTCGGTTCGATAGGCAAAGAGGAGGCCATCGCTGATCATCGGCAACAGATAACGATGCCCGTTCACCAATCCAGCATCAAGCATTGAGCCAAAATCGTTGCGCGTCGCCTCATCCAGCGTATTGATATAGCTATCAAGCGGCAACACGCGATCGCTTGCGACAAAGCCTGCCGCAGCGGCCGGACCATGGCCGAAGACATCGGGCGCGATTCCTCCGGCGAAGGCGGTGTTCAACTTGGGCGAAAGACTACCCCAATCTACATATTGCACGTCAACGGTAATATCTGGATTCGCTTTTTCAAATGCGGGCACCAGGGTCTTGAGCACCAGATCACTCTCCGGGCCACTATTGCCCGGAAACCATACTTTAATGTGAGTCGTTGCGGTCCCCGATGAAGACAACCCGCTACTACAGGCTGTCAAAACCATCGTAAACGTCAGCAGCATTGCGAGGAAGGATATACACCTGGACATGGTATTTACCTCCTGTTTCCTGGAACTTGCAAAATACTCTTTCGCTGTTCAATTTCCTTTTCCCGGTCGCCCGTCCATGGGCTAAAAAAAATGCAAAGGATAGTACATCCGCACGACAATACGTATGGACAGATCGACGCCAGATTATCTAAGAAAATGCTGATATTATCGCTTTCCTGGAGGCACGACGGTTTTCCCTTTCACGAATGTACACGGCAGCATAATTTGCTGCCTCCCTGACGAATTCTCTTCTGCGAGAAGATCAATAAGCAGACGCACCGCCTCTCTCCCCATCTCATAGCGTGGGATGGAAAAGCCGGTGACGTCGACCAGACGTTGTGTTTCATTGAGCGGATCGCCTAAGAGCGCGTAGGAGATATCCCGAGGCATCTGTATCCCAAGCTCTGTAGCGCTATCCAGAAACTTGTGCAGGTGGCTGATATCCTCAATTACTAAGGCCGTCACGCCGGAGGAAAAATAGTGTTGCACCAGATCGCGCGTGATTTGAGACGGCTCACATCCCACCAGTAGTTGTTCATCACATGGCATCCCCAGACGCTGATGGGCAAGGATATACCCATCCTGACGATCACGATGCGCCTCACGCTGTACGCCATTGCGATCAAATAGATGCAGAATACGCCGATGCCCCAAACTATACATATACGCAACCACCTGTGCAGTTGCCTCTGTATAGTCTGCCGCTACATAGGGGATCTCTCCACCCGGTATTTCGCGTTTCCCGACATAGACAAACGGAAAACCATCTTGCAACAGATGCGCAATCTCGTCTGGTCCCTCATACACACCCAGCAAAATTGCGCCATCAGCCACTTGCAGGCTATTAACTCCCTCTTTGTAGATGGCACGTCCACCATGAGCAGCAGGTCGCGTGAAGAGGAGCAGATCGTAATCTTGAGCCTGGGCCTCCTCTTCGATTCCGATCAGAAAGGGATAGTAAAAATCGTGGTATTCCAGAGGGAAGATTGCCTGGTAGGTGAATACGCCCAGCATCCGACTCTGGTTGCCCGCCAGCTTGCGTGCCACAGGATTGACGACGTATCCCAGTTCCCGCACAGCATCCCATACGCGTTGCTGCGCTTCCTGGCTGATACGCACGTTGCCATGTACCCGGCCGTTGATCACCAATGACACGATTGCTGGCGATACATTCGCTAATGCGGCAACTTCAGTCTGACGTGGACGTTTTCTCAATCTAGACTCCCAACAGGTAAATTACTTTGATAAAGCGCTTTATCAAAGTATAAGGTGAGAAACGACACCTGTCAAGATCTATCCGTATTCTCAATATCTTCACCAGAGCAGAGAAATCGCCTGTATTTCCACTATTCTTTCTTCGTGTATTTCGTCGCTTGCTTCCTTATCTTCTATCTGCGCTTTCCACGATCTGATGTGCCATTCTCGTCTGTCCACACCCAGTTCTGGATTTCCGGGAGATCTTCAAGGTTAGCGAGAACGTAGGCCTCGTGTCTGGCGAGCAGATCGTTGCATTCTTCGATGAGCGGTGGCGTCAGAGCGTGCACACGCGTGGCGCGCTGCATCGCTTCGATACAGAGATGGTAGCGGCTCATTTTATTGCGTACGACCATATCGAAAGGCGTCGTGGTGGTGCCCTCTTCGATGAACCCACGCACATGGAACCGGCCCGCGTCGGGTCGCCCATGGATGACTTCATGAATTGCTCGCGCGTACCCGTGATACGCAAAGACGACGGGTCTGTCAGCGGTAAAATGTTCCACGAATGTAGCAGTATCCAGACCATGAGGATGCAGGTCTGGCGGATAGAGCGCCATGAGATCGACAATATTGACCACGCGTACCTTCAGTTCGGGCAGATGTTGACGCAACCAGCAGGCTGCCGCAATCGTCTCCAGCGTGGGAATATCCCCGGCGCAGGCCAGAATGACGTCCGGCTCAAGGTGCTGATCGTTGCTCGCCCACTGCCAGGTGGAGAGACCACGCGTGCAGTGCGCAACCGCTTCCTCCATCGAGAGCCATTGTAGTTGCGGCTGCTTATCGATCACGATCAGATTGACATAGTCGCGGCTACGCAGGCAGTGATCGGCGACTGAGAGCAGACAATTGGCATCGGGAGGCAGGTAGATGCGCGCCACGGTACCTTTCTTGGAGAGTACGGTGTCGATGAGTCCGGGCCCCTGATGGCTGAACCCGTTGTGGTCGTTGCGCCAGCAGGTCGAGGTCAACAGGATATTGAGCGAGGCGATGGGCGCACGCCAGGGGAGCTTGATGCTCTCTTCCAGCCACTTGGTGTGTTGTATCGTCATGGATGCCGAAACCATCGCGAAGGCTTCGTACGTTGCAAAGATGCCGTGCCGTCCGGTCAACAGATAGCCCTCTAACCATCCATGGCAGAGATGCTCACTGAGTACTTCCATCACGCGTCCATCTGGAGAGAGGTGATCGTCTGTGGCGAGCAGCGGCTCCACAGAACAGCGATTCTCTACTTCAAAGACGTTGCCTAGCCGATTCGAGTTCGTTTCGTCGGGACAGAAGAGGCGGAAATTGTGCTGTGCCGCGTTCCTGACAAAGATGTCACGCAGCATTTTGCCAAGCTGTCGTGTCGATTCATGCTGCTCGGTCGCAGGCTGTTTTACTTCAAGGGCGTAGTCGGTGAACAGGGGCAAATCCAGGTCGGTCAGAACCTTGCCACCGTTCGCGTGCGGATTGGCGCTCATCCGACGCTCTCCTCTGGGTGCGAGAGCAGCCAGTGAGGAGAGAAGATGTCCCTGCTCGTCAAAGAGCGTTTCGGGCTGGTAACTGCGCATCCACTCCTCAAGAATGTGCAGATGTTCGGGTTTGCGCCTCACGTCGGCAACCGGCACCTGATGTGCGCGGAAGGTGCCCTCGACCAGAATATCATCGACCTCTCTGGGACCCGTCCAGCCTTTGGGCGTACGCAGAACGATGGCGGGCCAGGACGGGCGGGCGCTGAAGCCATGCAGGCGCGCCTCCGCTTGCGAAGCGCGAATGTGCTCATAGCAGGTATCCAGCGTCTCTGCAAAGATCTGGTGCATCGTGAACGGATCATCCCCCTCCACAAAATACGCTTTGTACCCGTGGGCGGAGAGCAGTTGCTCGATGGCCTTGTTATCCTTGCGACCGAGCACGGTCGGACCAGAAATTTTGTACCCATTCAGATGCAAAATCGGGAGCACCGCCCCATCGCGCACCGGATTCAGGAAGCTTACGCTCTTCCAGGACCCTTCGAGCGGTCCCGTCTCCGCTTCACCATCGCCGACAATGGCGGCGACGATCAGATCGGGATTATCAAAGGCCGCGCCAAAGGCATGCACCAGCACATAGCCAAGCTCCCCTCCCTCATGAATAGAGCCGGGAGTAGGCACGCTCACATGGCTGGGAACGCCTCCCGGGGTCGAGAACTGGCGGAAGAAGCGGCGCATCCCCTCCACATCCTGAGTCATCTGCGGGTATATCTCAGTATAGGTTCCTTCCAGATAGACATTGGCAAGCACCGCCGGGCCACCATGTCCCGGCCCTGCCAGATAAATCATATTCACATCCTGATCGATGATAAGCCGATTAAGGTGAGCATAAAGAAAGTTGAGGCCAGGTGAGGTTCCCCAGTGCCCAAGCAAGCGTGGCTTGATATGCTCGGGACGTAGCGGCTCTCTGAGCAGGGGATTGCCCTGTAAGTAAATCTGTCCAACCGTCAGGTAGTTCGCTGCCATCCAATACTGATGCAGTTGCTGCAAACGTGTCTGATCAAGGTGTGTTGCAAGATGTGTCATGGCAGACCTCCAGCAGTGCAACGCTTATTCATTGCACCACGAATATTCGTCTCTACGCTTTACATTATGCGTCCTACATCTCCCATTTACCGAATATCCTTGTAGGGGCGCTGCTTGTCTGCGCCAGGGAACTCGTATCACCCAGGTTCGCTTTCGTGATCGCGTGTAGCTCCGGCGCAGACAAGCAGCGCCTCTACGGGATCTATGCGCGACAGTTCGCTATTCGATAGGTCCAACCAGCCCACCAACACTATGATACAGGCTGAGATCAATGTTCTGCATGCAGATAAGCATCCATTTCGGAAATAAAATAGCTTCGCCGATTGGTTTTCTTTCAGAAGGGCATTTCTCTCAGGCACTTCATCTTGCCGCATAAAGGGATGGACCATTGGGACACAGAGAGAGATTTTTCGATTGCTATTTAAAGTATTCTCAAAAAGGAGATTTGTAATAATGAATGATTCTGAGTTCATAAGCAGGAACAACGGCGTTGTTGAGGAGTTCCGTGCAAACGGTGGTAATGTGCACGGTTGGGCTCCATTAATCCTTCTCACGACCAAAGGAGCTAAATCTGGTCAGACGCGCATCTATCCCTTAATGTCCGTTCCTTATGGCGATGGTTACCTCGCGGTCGCTTCCAAAGGTGGCGCACCACAACATCCTCAGTGGTATTACAATCTGCTGGCGTATCCCGAGGTCACGGTTGAGGTCGGCACCGAAACGTTTGCGGCTACCGCGAGAATGCTGTCTGGCGAAGAGCGAGCACAGGCATATGTGAAAGCAAGCGAAGTGTTTGCCCCCTATGCGGACTATCAAAAGAAAACGGATCGTGAAATCCCCGTTTTTCTCCTCGAACGGCAAACAAACGCCTGAGCAACACCCATGCATCTATCCCCTCTGGCATCCCGCGAAGTTTCCAGGGATGCCAGAGGAGACCGCAAAGCTATCTCACAAAATCTGCTCCAGGATAGTAGGATCTTTGATCTCGCTATCCCGCGCTAACAGGATCACCTTGCTCATCACTTCGGCCGTTTTGGGATCATTGTCGGCGAAGGGCAGAAAGATGCGCCCACGATGCTGCGCATGGACCGGGATGATACAGAGCGCGCCGCCCGGCTGCCTATGCACGACCCCGCTGCCAATATGCACGGTATAGTAGCCGAGCGCGCCCTCAATCAGCGCATGTGCGCTCTTGAGCGAGACATTTTCGAGGCCAAGCAGCATACAGGTTTCCGTGATCAGCGAGGAGCGCATCTCCACAGTCGAGGCCGTCGCCTCCGGATCAACGCCGCCACTGTGCGCCACGCTCACCATCAGATCCAGATCACGCATCGTCTCGCTAAACACACGCGGCGGAACGTTTGCCAGCGGAACGGGTTTATAATCGCCTTGCTGCATGAAAAACACGCGCTCAACGGTCAAACCTTCGACTTCATTCGGCGTAAAAAAAACGCGCAGGAAAGAAACAGTAGCCGTAAGTTTCTCCGCATGGAAGGTACGATGCGCATCTGATCCATAATCGGCGACCCAGCCGCGCTGCCCAAGGAGCGCATGTGCCTGCCGTGGCTGCACCTGCTGACCGGCATAGCGCCAGGAAAGCGCGTCCTCACCATTGCGCACCTCATTGCTGGTACGGACATAGTGTTCGCGAAACACCTGCTTGAAAGGTTGCGCACGCGCAACCGTGAAGCACTCGTGCTGCCAGCGATGCCATTCCTGACGAGAAAACAGATCGTCAGGATGGGCCAGACGCAGCGCCGTTGTCGCCAGATCGACGAGTGTCTCATTGCCAGCATGATCACGCAAAAAGAGCTGTGCTCCCGTCTCGCCTTCACGTCGCACAGGATAACCAGACGCGTTGCGCTGCTGACCCTGTCCATTTTCAGCCGGTACAAAAATCAGGTTTTGCAGCAGACGAGCCAGCACAGGATGCGCCAGCAACGCGAGTACTTCATCTGCGCTAAAATGATCACCCCGGCACATGGCGACTTCCAGAGAGATCCGCATACGGGCAATTTGCTGCTCGATCTCGCGTTTACGCGCCAGCAAGGCTATAACGTTCTCGTTCTTTTTCAGATGAGCGGGCATGGCATTGAGCGTTTTGCCTTTATTTCCGACAAGCGTGATCTGTGGCTCAGCCGAACGATCATCCAGTTTCAGGGTAATCTGGATGCCCTCTTCTAGCAGCGTCAGCGCCCCATCCCGCAGATCATTCGCCGTGCGCGTCTCCATCGCCCATTGTAAGCGTATCGGATCGGAGAAACCGGCTGTGCGCGCCAGATTTTCGAGGCCGATGCGTATGGCCGCCTCCTCGCTGGCTCGACGCTGTGCGCCAAACTTCTTTCCCGTACGCTTGAATTCCTGGAGCACCAGGTACCGCTCAACGATCTCGCCCTCCCGCTCTCTGTCATCGACCGGGAGCGGCGCGAGTCCCAGCGCACGTACAGCGTCCTGCTGGCGTTTCTCCTGGACACGTTGACGCAATTCAAGCATGCTGATTTTGCCGCTCATAGCATCTGCATAGAGACGCGCTCGACCGTGACCAGTGCCACTGGCAGCATATTTCGCCGCCGCATAGATCTTCTCCCAGCGTTCCGCACCCAATCCGACATAACTCTTCTGGAACCAGTCCACATCGACCGCTCCGGCCTGCAATTCTTCCGCGCTAATCAGCGTGCGTTCTGCGACCTGTGTTTGCCACATCGTGCGCATCTCTTCGTTGACTCCCCAATTGCTTCCTCTGGTATGCGCATAGATCCACCAGACAGCATCGGCAAAATGCGACCAGTTGAGCGTATATTCGATATGGTGCGCCCATTGTGGAGCATACACGGCGGCCACAACCAGCTGTTCTGTAGCAAAGTGCGCATCTCTGGCTAGCTGTGCGAATTCCTGCGGTGTCTCACCTGGATCGGGATAACAGATGCGCAACAGGTGACTCCAGGTCGCGCCCTTCCCCTGTCCATCATCGGTATAGCGGCGTACGAGCGTTTTTGGCGAAGCGAGCAACGCTATCAGGTGCATGAAGACGGCCATACCGCCGCTGTAGCGCAAAGACAGTGCCATCTCGGTCGCGACGGTCGGCAGTTCTCCTCGCCCCAGTTCGATCTCGAGAATACGCGTGCGCAGATCGGCAACCAGTGTACTGAGAATGGGATAGTCTGCCATCTGCTGAGGTGGCACACGAGTTGACAGTGTACTTAAATCGATATGCTTTGTTCCGTAGGTCTGCATCACAGGGCCACCAAGCTGATCAAGAATGTCCGCTTCGTTCGCCTCACCGATCTGATAGGCTTCCATCAAGACATCTAATGAGGGGCGTTGCCGTGCCAGACCTGGTGCAGGCTCATCCAGCCAATGCAGCAGTTGCCAGTAACGTCTCCGGTGCTCGTTTGACCACGGTGAACGATGCCGGAAACGATAGATCTGCAATAACGAATGGCTCCCATCGCCGGAGAGGCTACTACGAAGTTCATAAGACCGCCATGGATACTGTGTTTCCGCCGTTTCCTGGGCTACTATGCTGGCAACATCGATGCTAGCAAAGACTGTTTCCATGGCGTCGAGGAGAAAATCCGTTATCTCGCCTGACACATTCTGGCGACGTTGTAACCAGATGAGCAACGCGCCCACGATATCAATATAGCGCAGAGCCAGCGTTTCCCGTTCCGACACAGGCTCACGCTCTTCGTCTTCGTCTAATCCCTGATCCAGGAAAGACGGATTGGCAGACGTTTCTCTCACAACCTGCACAGTTTCTACAGCCAGTGTTCCTTTCAGTAACAGAGCAGCACGAAAAAGCTCCAGCCCATCAGGATCGCGCAAGGCTGCATCTCGCTCACGTTCCCATTTCAGCCAGACCTCGGCCAGGGGAAGATTTTCGCGCTCGTCCACCTCATTCTCCAGCTTCATGGTAGGATCAGGGAAGTACGACTGCACATTGCCCAGTAGCATTTCCTCTTTCCCTTGCCATGTTTCGATCACAACCGGTGTAACGCGATGTTCCTCAATGAGCGCATCAAGCGAGCGCAAACAGTCGCGAGCAGCAGGCGTATCGATAAGTGCCGCTCGTCGCTGTGGAGGAATCACGGGAGAACGCTGCTCCGGCGAAATGAGACCCAGAACGTTCTCGTGGGTAGGCGTTTCCTGTGCCTGAGCGGCTGCCAGGATCGTATTCACAAGCGCCATCTCCTCCACAGTGAGCACATCTCGACGCTCCCGGTAGGCGCTGGCCTGCGCCATAGCACGCTCGATCTGACGCTTCTCTGCAACCAACCCATTGAGCAGGTCCAGACCAGCCAGCCGTTGCTCCGCAGTACGTTGCGCCAGCAATCTGCTGGCACTTTGCAACACAGCTTCATCCTCGCCTTTGAGGAGATGCCCGATGAGGCCGCGCCGCAGTTCAACGCCCTTGCGCGTCAGCAATTGCTCCAGGACCCTCGTGCTCGTTTCATCGAGTGGACGAGCGGTAAGCAGTTCCTGTGCCTGAGCGCGTACCCAGCTGGAGCGGTCACCCACCAACCGGTACAATGTGCTACGGATCTCTTCATCCCAATCCGAGATGGGTAATGGTGCAAATTTCTTGATCAGTTCCAGACGATCTTCATTGTTCATCTGGGGGAGATAGGCAACCATGCACCGCGGATCGCGCTCCCCAAGACATTGCAGCATCATACGCAACAGTGCATCAGGCTGAACCGGGATCTCCAACCAGGGCCAGATGCCACTTTGTAGCGTATAATACGCCTTACCACTCACTCGCTCCAGCAGCCTCTGAAGCCGCACGAAAAGCTCATCATGATGCTGAGCCAGATCGAGACGTTGCATACACGCAAAAGCATGGAAGGCGACACGTAGATCTGGATCAGCAAGCAAAGAGAAAAGCGTATCCCGCGTCTCGGGTATTTGCAACTGACCCAGCAGGTGCGTAGCGGCCAGGCGGCGCTCTGGCAGAGGATCATGTAGAACGGGCTGTGCCGCCGCAATCGCCTCGATGGCATCGGTAAAAGCGGTTGCCCACAGCGCGAAGTACACCTCTTGCGGATTGCCGTGCGCGATCGCCTCGTCCCGTTCAACACGTTCATCGAGGAGACGCACAAGGGCATGCAGCGCATTGCGGAACGTTGGTATATCCTCAACCGCCCTATCGAAACCCAACCAGACATCAGCCGCACGCAGCGTGGCACTGAAACGGAGCAGATCATGCTCAAGAATCAGCTGGAGCATACGCCGAAACGCCTCCGGATGGGCCTCATCCACCGTTTCCAGAATGACCTGCCGTAGCCCTTCCTCACGCTGGGCGGCAAGGAGCAGATGTTCCATACAATCCCAGCCATCCTGGCGGGCGGCAGCGAGCAGGCCAGTAGTCACATGGCGTCCCATCATGCCAACCGCATGCTCATTACGAGTCGTGTCTACCAGAATCGCAAAAATCTCGTCACCCTCCGCTCCGCCTTCATCGATCGCAGCGGCAAAAAGAATACCAAACGGCTGAGTATTATAAGGAAGAACGTGGGGTACCCAGGCGGCAAACCAGGCAAGATCTTTCTCACGAAAGCGGGCCAGTTGCAAAAGAGTAGAGCGTACCCAGGCCACGCGTTGGGGTCCATGAATGGGGTTATCAGCAGAAATGCGAAACGCCTTGCGTGCCCGGCCAGTCTGGTATGGCAAACGTCCGAGCAATTGCCATGCCGCCTCAACCGCCGTGGCCACACGCGGTGTCAGAACAGAGAAAATAGCGCTCCGCTCCTCAGAGGTCAGCCCAGTCAACCGTAGTAGCTGCTGTTCGATCATCTGGTTGTGACGCTGATTTGCTTCAGTAGTGGCTGTCTGATAGGGAAAGTTGTTGCCATGTTCGTCACGATTGAAAAAAGCGTAAGCGATCGCGCGGTGAGCCTCTGGCAATTCACTCTCAATTGCCGATAAACAGAGCTCGGACCAGTTGGCAGTTTGTTCTTCTTGTATGATTTTTTGCACGTCTTCGCGTGAAGCAAGCATAATATCTCCTAACCTCCTATCAGGGCGACAAGGCGCAAAAAGAGCAACGTGCTTGTTGCAGACAACTGTACGGACGCATCCAGATCATCCTGCTTCTGGCCATCGATAAAGACGAAGTAGATACCATCCTGAAAGCCTTGCAGCGCAATCTCTACGGCTGCATTTTCGTCGACTGGAGCGCTATCCGATCTTTGCAGCGCGTCTCCCATGCTGATTTTGCCTGTGCTGGCGGCATTGTTCAATTCGTGTGGCTGTAATATATGGAGCAAGTGGTGCTCTTCCTGCCGCATTTGAAATGCACGTACCTCTTCACTCACGATATATGCGATGAGATGGCGCAATAATGGTCCATGCTCAGGGTCTGCTGTTTCCTGGAAGAATGCGGAGGGAAGGGTAACATACCATGCTGGATTGATGGGCTTGCGCTTCCCAAGCATTTTGGCCTCTACGCGGAGAGGCGCATTTGCGTCATGCATGTATATTCCTCTTTATGAGTTGTTTCTCTTCAGGCAGTCTGAAAAAAAGTGAGAGCAGAAGAGATGTTCAGCTCAGATTTCGTTCGCCAGATAACTATTCTCTTGCAGAGGCGTAAACATGGTAGTGACCCTCCGTAAGGGGCTATTTTGTGTGTAACCGCTCGCTCACGCTCGCCTCTTGTGGTATTACCGTTTCCTTCATCAGCAACAATTGCAGATGCTTCAAGCAACGCCAGCCGACCTTACTGAATTTGTGATCTGACTTTGTAACCCCCATAGAGAGATAGGAAATGTCAGTACCATTCACAAGGCAGCGAGTTTGTTTTTGTCAGGAGTGGAGCAGCGCATAGAATTAAAACTCAAGGAGTACATGTCCGTTTTCGAGTCGATAACGAGAATCAGGTGCGAGCTAAGGCTGGATATGGCAGAGATCGTTTTGTTCATCTCCCCGCAGGTGTCTTAGGTCTACTTGATATTTACGTTACTGAGGTTTGGATCGAAGCAGAGCCAGAGACTGATCACCACTGTTTGGTATGGAGCGATCAAAGATCCTCGTTTTGTGACAGCTGTTGAAGAACGTGGAGTGAGTGTACAACGAGAACTTCATAAAGATTCGCGTGAGCCTCGCACGGCCTCGCTCTTTTGGCTTTTCGGCTTGAGCATAGAAATCGAGATGTCATAGATGAGCTGTCGCAGCCAGTGGGCAAACTGTTCAGGTGGAGAGGGCCGCTCCTGCTCCAGCCACCAGCCGAGCGCGCTACATCCAGCCGAGGCAACCGTGGTGAACTTCAGGTCGAGCGGCAGCGTATCGGGATCAGATGCGGCTTCGGGGAACGTCTGATGGAAGTAAGCAAGAAAACGCTGTTGCGTCTGTTGGCGAAAGCGCTGGCTCAAAAAGGCGTCCGCCTGCGCACCCAGCATCACGCGGTAAAAGTCGGGAAACTGTTGAATCTGCTTGAATAGCTCGATGAGTCCTTCATGCCGACCCTCCCCTATGATCCCTCCCTCCTTCTCTAACACCTCGTATATCTCATTTATATGTTGTTCGAGCAGATCGTATTTATCAAGGTAGTGGCGATAAAACGTCGAGCGGTTCACCATGGCACGCCTGGTAATATCACGCACGGTGAGGGCCGCGAACCCTTTCTCCACAGTCCCCTCGATCAACGCTTGCTGAAGCAGTTTGCGCGTACGACGAATCCTCAGATCTTCAACGCCATCGAGCTTTTGCATCACTTTCCGCTCCCATGTTGTATAGGCAACACATTCCGTTTCATTGCTGGTTGACGCTCATTGTACCATCGGTTACGCTTTTTTTGCAACGGCGCGTCGGCTCTGCGCCACTTTAGAGGAACTATCTCAAGCAGAAAAAGAGAAAGAGAGAGAAAGAAATATGGATATTCTGGTCTATGGGGCAGGTGTTATTGGCAGCGTCTATGCCGCCAGACTGAAGGAGGCGGGACAAAACGTCTCGCTGCTGGCACGAGGGCAACGGGCGGTGTCGTTGCGCGCACATGGAATTCAACTTGAGGATGCATCGACCGGGCGAAGGACAACAATCCGGGTTTCCATCGTTGAAGACCTGACTCCAACCGATAGATATGATGTTGTCCTCGTAACCGTACGACTCGACCAGCTTCATTCGATCTTGCCAATCCTTGCCGCCAATCGCCAGATTCCTACACTGTTGTTTCTGCTCAATAATCCGGCTGGCATGAGGCAATTTGAGCAGCTTGATTTGCAGCGCATCGTGCCTGGTTTTCCAGCCGTCGGTGGTGTACGCAAAGGAGATGTCGTGCGCTATATCACCCTGCGCCAGGTGCCAACAATGCTGGGCGAAGCTGATGGCCGCATGACGCCGCGCATTCGCCAGCTTGCAGCTATTTTCAAACAGGCAGGCTTCACCGTCAATCTGAGTCCCGATATGCAAATGTGGCTGAAAACCCACGCGATCATGGATATGGGCATCATTGCAGCTGTCATGATGACGGGGAGAAAGAGCGCACAGCTTGCACGATCGCGCAGCAACGTTGTGATGCTGGTTCAGGCCATTCGTGAAGGGCTGCTGGCCCTGCGAGCGCTGGGCATGCCTCTGACACCCTTCTATCTGACCCTGCTCTTTCTCTGGCTTCCTCGCTGGCTCACCGTCATCCTCATACAATCTCTGCTGCGCACGCGTCTTTCCGCGCTTGGGCTCGATGCCCATCTCGACGATGACCTGGAGGAGATCCGCCAGATGTCCGGGGAGATCATGGCGCAACTGCGCTCCTCACCCCTCGCCACGCCGACGCTGAATCGCCTGGTGGTGGTCTTAGAGCAGACAACCCACTAACGCGCCCGCGGCCTCAACGAGCGCGAAGAAGGAGGCAGGTTCGCCGGTTTTGTGCAGATGAATGAGACCTCTTTATTGCCTCAAATTCCGCATTCCCTGCACCAGTTGAATGGTATTATTGAGAAGAAGAAGCCACACTTCCATATTTCTGGATGTATCCAGAAATATAAAAGGGAATCTCTCTGTTACCATCAATAATGGATAATGCAAGGTAACGTTCTTTCATACGACAAGAACGTTAGATAGGCTTAGGAAGCCGACTTAACGTTCTTGTCTATGGAGAAATTCCTTACTGATTTTTTGGGAAAGCTGCGAAAACGAAATCAAGCCCTGGAAGGGCAATGTATTTTTTCGGTTGTATAAATATGAAGGAACAGATTTATGACAACACGCGCATTGGTGCTTGGCGGAGGGGGTGTAGCGGGCATTGCCTGGGAGACCGGGCTACTCGTGGGACTGGCCGAAGCCGGGATAGATCTTCGTGATGCCGACCTGTTTGTGGGAACTTCAGCGGGTTCCACGGTGGCAGCACAGCTCACCAGCGGCCTTACGCTGGATGAACTCTTCCAACGACAGGTTGATCCAGCATTACAGGCTCGCGAATTGACACCGCAGCCAGACTTTCAGAAGATAATAGCTGATTTCACACACGCTCTCGAAGAAGGTGGAACCACCTCGGAGATCCTGCAACGCATCGGCGCTCTGTCACTGGCAACGCCTACCGTGCCAGAAGCCGAACGTCGAGAGGTAATCGTCTCACGTCTGCCAGTGCATAGCTGGCCCCAGAGCCGCTTAGAAATCGTGGCAGTTGACGCATTCAGCGGCGAGCGAACCATTTTCAAGCGGGAGTCCGGAGTTGAACTGGTCGATGCGGTGGCGGCGAGTTGCGCGGTACCCTGTGTATGGCCCCCCACCACGATCAAGCAGAGTCGCTATATCGATGGCGGATGTTACTCGATTGCCAATGTGGACCTTGCCGCTGGCTTCGACAAGATCCTGCTACTCCAGCCCGATGCGCCTCCCATGCTCTTAGCGGAAAGTCTGGAAGAGCAAGTAGAACGCTTGCTGCGCCAGGGAGCACAGATAGAAGTGATCGCGCCCAATGAAGCGATGAAGGCCGCTGTGGCCGCGGTTGGAGGCAACGCGCTTGATCCTTCCCTGCGAGAGATCTCCGCCAATCTGGGCCGAGAACAGAGTCGGCACGAGGCAGCACGCGTGGCCGCTTTGTGGCAATAGATTTGCATACAAGTGCAAACGCTTCACGAACCGGCCTCAGGTCACATAATGTGACCTGAGGCCAGATCTGCATATTCCTCCAGGCAAGAGAATCGTGAAGACGTTAAGAAATGTGCATGCGCAACAACGTAAATGAGTGCGGCGCGAACGTATACGAGATGCTCTGGCCTTCTTGCTCCAGATGGCGCTCCTGCACAGTCACGGCATCAGGGCGCTCAAACGAATTGACCGTCTCAGGACTATCAGCGTTGACCTCGTAGGCGACAACGCCCGACAGGGTCGCAACATCCGTCAACTGGATCGTCGTGGGGTGAGCACGCTCACGATCACGATTCACAACGGCGATAGCCAGCTCTTGCCCGGACGCATCACAGGTCACCGATACATCTAAAAACTTGAATGGACCCATGTCGGCAACACGATGCGTCCTGGGTGAGACTTCTTTCTCGGGCTCCAGCACATAGGTCTCGCTATCGACATACACATCCAGGGCTGTTTCCTGCATATGCTCACCGAACAGACGCAGTGGATGGTAGATTGTCTGGAGGAACAATCCTTCTTTGTTCGTGAATATCGGTGCGATGACGTTCACCAGTTGCGCAAGGTTGGCAATTTTGACAGTATCGCAGTGACGGATGAAGCCATTCAGGTAGGTCGCGACGGCGAGCGCATCGGAGAGCGTGTAGCGTTCCTCCAGCATCGTCTCCGCACCGCGCATCCTGAACCAGACATTCCATTCGTCGTACGCCACGTGAATCGGGTGCGCAATATTCTGGCTATAGCGCACATTGTCGATCAGTGCGCGACAATTTTGCAGCGCACGCTCGGACTGATGAGCGGCGAGGACGTTGCTATAGTAATCATCGCTCCCGGTATAGATATGAATACTATGATAGCGAACGTAGGGGGCCAGACCCTCTAGCACGATACGGTCCCAATCGGATAAGCCGCTCTCACCGCAGGAGATAAGCTCGATGCCTGGATCAGTCCACTGCATCACCTTGGCAAACTCGATAGCCTTCTTCACATAATCTTCGGCGCTCAGCATGCCAATCTGCCAGCGACCATACATCTCATTGCCCAGGCCCCAATACTTCACATTGTACGGCTCCTCATGCCCATTCTGACGCCGCAGATTGGCCCAGTACGTATTCGCGGTCCCGTTACAATACTCGACCCACGCGCGCGCCTCATCCATGGTGCCGTTGCCCATGTTGACACAGATGTAGGGCTCCGTCCCAATCGTACGGCAATACTGAATAAACTCATCAGTGCCGAAGCGATTCGATTCCTCGGTATGCCAGGCCAGTTCTAGCTGTGCCGGACGCTTCTCTTGCGGACCAATCCCGTCCGTCCAATGATAGCCACTGACGAAGTTCCCTCCCGGCCAGCGCAATAGGGGCATATGTAAAGGTTGTATGGCATCCATGACATCTTTACGGAAGCCGTGCTCATCACTGAGGGGTGAGTTCTCTTCATAAATCCCGCCGTAAATACAGCGACCGAGATGTTCGATAAAGCCTCCATAGATCTTACGATCCACGTTGCCTATTTTCCGCTCAAGGTCAATCTTGATCCTGGACACAACTACTCTCCTTCTTCTTCGTGGAGCCACATCGTTTCCATACGCATGTCCTCCACAAAGGATACTGTTACAGAGTCGTTCTATGGCAATCAGAGGCTGCATGTTTCATCGGCGAACAGACACGCTGTGGTTCCGTGTCATGGTTCTCGATGAGAAAGCAGACTGAACAAGAGGTTTGCTGGGCCGGAAGATCGATGGTCGCGCAGGATAGCATGGTAGACAAGGCAACGGGGATAGTATTATATCCGACGACATCGTAGTCTTCAGGGACACACAGCCCATGTTCAGATAGCTCACCAGACATACCAATTGCCATATATTCTGAGCAAAATAGCGGTGATGGTAAGGACACGCTTGCTCAAGCGTGTCCTTACTGACGGTACCATATTTTTTTCGCTCTTGTCAATCAAGACACGAGGCAGGAGCTGAGATTAGCAAGCAGAGGTTAAAAGTTGCCACTGCTATGGGAAAAAATCAAGCACGATCCGTGTCGGATCAGTCAGCGTAGAGAAGCGAAACTCCGTCTTGTGCGATAATCCAATGCCATACGACACAACCGCTTCAAAATCGCAACTGCGTACGATTTCCGTGACTACAGGCAAGTTGTAGCTGATTCTTCCTGGAACCGTGGCATTCCCATTCTCACTATGAGCGCTTGCCGGGAAAACGGTCAGCTTCAAAATGGCGTTGCCTCTTACAGGAATAACGGCCCCCGAACCATCGGCAATCAGCCTGGGCACATACTCTACACGTATATTCTCCGGCAACCTGCCATGAAATTCGAACACAACCCGATCGTAGCGTGGGGTCTCCTCTGGATGGCTCGCAGCACGTATGGCGATCAACGTTGCGGGAGCGTCAACCTGCTGCAACCTTGCTGCAACCGGAGCCGCACTGGTGCCCATGAGCAAGCATAGACCAACACCACTTAGCGCCAATCTCACAAACCAGCGCTGTATACTCCTGATCATGGCAGATCCTCCTTACTTATGGCATGCTCATCTCTCATTGTTCAGTACGCTATACGCAAGCATACGCCTACCGCTTGCTATAAGGTCAGAATAGCAGGCACAACCAAAAGTGTCGCGGGAGCAAAAATCCATGGCACCAGGGAGCCTTACAGGCCTATCGCAGTGAGACTTGCAGGTTATACAGCTTGATTACGAGCCATCGCACGTGCTTGAGCAATTTCCGCTGCATGATACTCAACTTTTGCGATCCAGTGGTCGTTTTCGCTGCGTATCCAGCGAAAAGCCACAAAGTAATGCACCAGCAGGCCAATACCCCAGACGACCAGTGGGAAAATGCTCCAGGGATACATCGGCAATACGACCTGATTGAGCAAGATGAGGATAACGTTAATGACAATGAAAAAGGCCATATGCAGAAAGAAGTGCAACTGACTTTCAGTTGTGCGAAGCTCGCGTTCTGCTTTCTCAAACTCTGTAATTGTAAATGTCGTAGCCATATCTACCACCTCCTATGATTGGAGATATATCTTTTTCTCTACTTACTCTTTACCATAGAAATATCTCATTGGCTTCACAAAAGTGATAAAACATTCCCAGCACAATCACAGTGATATTTCGGCCTGGCTGGATAGCGGCGTCGATTCCTGAGAGGCTTCTTTCTTCACACGTTGCTGTCTGTAGACCATACCCACATAGAGGAGATCATAGACAAAAATGGCGACGTAGAGGAACGGCAAGAGGACCGACCGATGAGACAATGAAGAGAAGAAAAAGAACGCCAGCGATGCACATGCAGTACCAAGCAACTTGCAAATCGCGATGCTCAGTGACTGACCGCGCAAAGACCGCCGCCGATATAGCATTGCCAGAAAGAGCACAGACATCATCAAATTCTGTCCGAACGCAGAATAGACACCAGCATCATGGAACTCCATAGTCGTCAAAAGGACAGCGCCGAAGCTGGTCAGCAGTGTCAGGACGCATACACTATAGAAGACACGCCTGGAGAAATCGGCAAATTCGCGCGGACCAAAGCGAAGCAGTTGGAAGAAAATAACCACATCCAGAGCGAACCAGACCAGATTAACCACGTGCTGGATGATGTTGGGCGGATAAATAAAAGAGAAGATACATTCCCACGAAATATTGGCACACAGGGCAGCCATGGGCATCCCATAGGTCTGATCCAAAAAACTGCGCCGGATGATCAATATATATGTTGCGGTCCAGAAGATTCCCGAACCCAGCATCAATAGAATAAACAACATATGTTTCTTTCCTTATTAAGATCGTAAGATTACTCTTCCCATGCAACCAGCACGAAATTGTCTTATCAATACGCTTTTAGCCAGATGGAAAGTTTACCACCGCTTTTCACCAGCGCTATTTTACTCCACTTCCAAGGAGGTTAAAAGTACCATCAGATACCAGATGAACGATAAAAACAGCGAAACACGCCCCGCTTGAATGAGACCAGATGTAACGCTGATTTGCTATCCAATCCTTCCACATGTAACAATCACCTCTGTAGGTGAATCTCAACCATTACCCCATTTTATTAATGTGACTTTAATGCTACTTTAACCAATTTCTCACACTATGAACGTTTAAATAGCGATGTGAATATGTATGTATATAGGTCCAAAAAAATCATATGAAGCCTTATCATCGTTTTCACTGGCAAAAAAATCGCTTATCAATCTCAAAATAGACATGATTGGAGATATTGATTGTGCCTACACGGAGAACTTTTGCTAAGCTAGGCATATTAGCCGGTGTAGGGATAGTTGGGGCCAGTACGGAGGCCGCAATTATCCTGCGTTTCTTTGCAACACCTGATACTCAGACGCCTCTCGCAGGAAACACCATTCCCCAGTTTGTGGAGCCACTACAAGTCTTTGCAGGGGCACGTGTCCAATCTGCATCGACCACGGTACAAATACAAGAATTTCAGCAGAAAATGCTCCCACAGAGCATCTATGAAAAGCTCAGTTCTCCTTATAACAACGGTACATACTTGTGGGGATATCAAGTGGGCAACAATCCCCTTTTTAGCCCCGGCTATACCCTTGAAGCACTACAGGGGCTTCCCACCACTATTACCTATGTCAACAATCTTCCTCATCCGTCAGCCTCCAAATTGCTGCCCCAGTTGACGGTAGACCAGACCATTCACTGGGCCGATCCACTGAACAAGATGGGCTCTACACAACCTTATCAGGGCACGATCCCCACTGTTGTTCACCTGCACGGCGCGGAAGTCGCCTCTTCTTTCGACGGTAGCCCGGAACAATGGTTTACCGCTGATGGCCTGCATGGCAAGGGCTATGTCACGTTTAAATCGACCCCTGCAAATTCAGCGGTGTATCACTATACCAATGAACAGCCCGCAACCACGCTCTGGTTCCACGATCATTCATTGGGCATGACACGCATCAATGTCTTCTCCGGGCTCGCCGCCTTCTATCTGCTGCGTGACAAATATGATACTGGCCAGCCCGATAATGCGCTCAAGCTGCCCTTCGGTCCGCAAGAAGTTGAGCTGATCATTCAAGATCGACAATTTGACACCAACGGCCAGCTCCTCTTCCCCAATGGCACGCCGGAGAAAAATCCTACGGGCCTGAATGGCGGTCCTCCCAATCCGAAGATCCATCCCTACTGGATTCCCGAGTTCTTCGGCGATACTATTCTGGTCAACGGCAAAAGCTGGCCCTACCTCGAAGTAGAACCACGCCGCTACCGCTTCCGCTTGCTGAATGGCTCCAATGCGCGCTTTTACAATATGCATCTTCAAGATGACGCCAATAAAGCGGCTGGCCCCGCCTTCTGGCTGATCGGGACCGACGGCGGCCTGCTCGATATCCCCGTTCAATTGAATGATCCCCATGCGAAGTCTCCCCGTCGGCTGCTTCTCGCTCCCGCCGAACGGGCCGATGTGATTATTGATTTTACACA
>DATJHM010000160.1:0-70992 GCA_035493895.1 Ktedonobacteraceae bacterium | reverse complement strand
GCTGGCTTTGCACAAAATGAATGTACTGCACCTGCATTTGACGGACGATCAGGGGTGGAGGATCGAGATCAAAAAATATCCCAGACTGACCGAGGTAGGCGCGTATCGTAAGGAAACCGTGATCGGACACGCAAGGCAGCCGCATGGATATAACGGCACGCCGCATGGTGGCTTCTATAGCCAGGAGGATCTGCACGAGATCGTGGCTTACGCGGCTGCTCGTTCTATCACCGTTGTGCCTGAGATCGATATGCCCGGGCATGCACAATCTGCGGTCGCTGCCTATCCTGAACTGGGCGTTCTGGGTGCACCGGTTGAATTGGCTACCACCTGGGGCATTCATCCTTATCTGTACAATCCTACCGAAGAGGTTCTCCAGGTGCTCAAGGATATCCTGACCGAGGTGATGGCGATCTTCCCTGGTCCCTTCATTCACGTTGGCGGTGACGAGGCCATCAAGGATCAATGGAAGGAGAGTTCGCAGGTACAGGCGCGCATTAAAGCGCTTGGATTGAAGGACGAGGACGAGCTTCAGAGCTGGTTCCTCTCACAGATCGGGACGTTCCTTGCAGAGAATAATCGTCGCCTTCTGGGCTGGGATGAGATTCTCGAAGGTGGCCTGCCATCTGGCGCGACCGTGATGTCGTGGCGCGGGATCGAGGGGGGGATCGCAGCGGCACAGTCGCATCATGATGTGGTCATGACTCCCACATCATTTGTCTATCTCGATTACTATCAGTCCAACGATCCCGCAGAACCGCTGGCCATTGGCGGCTATCTCCCTGTGGACAAGGTGTATGCTTTCGATCCCATTCCGACCGTGCTCACACCGGAGCAGGCGCAACATATTCTCGGTGCCCAGTGTAATCTCTGGAGCGAGTACGTTCCCACCACCGCGCATCTGGAGTACATGCTGTTTCCACGCACCATTGCCCTCGCCGAAGTCGCCTGGACGCCAAAAGAGCGCCTCGATTTCGCCGACTTCCGGGGAAGATTGGCGGTGCATGAAGCGCGCCTCGCCTCCCTGAACGTCAACTTCCGGGCTGTGGAGAAGCTGGGGCAGGAGCGGACGTTTCCAATGCGTGAGAATGCCTGGTAGGGGCGGGGATTACCTCAATGCTTTTCTTAATGCCGTTCAAATAAAAAGAACCCGGCATCTATGGTAGAGCTAGAATCAAGCGAATTGAGCTTGCCATTGTGCTTATTTGAACGGTATTGAGATAAACACCGTGGAAGTTATCCCAGGTTCCCTTTGTATGACTTGCTCATCGCCGTCCCTTAGATCAGCGATCTGGAGGGCGTTATCTTTACCTTTTGTGCTGCTCCATTGGTTTCTTTGTTTTAATTACAACTTCAGCCTCGAATTATGATCTCAATCGCTTCTTGGCTAACACCGTAATATGCCGCCAGTCCAGCTTTGGCACTAGCGATTGAAAGAGAAACGACTGATCTATCATCCTGCTTTTTTAGAGCCTGCTGGTTAGTGGTTACTCCTAGATTACGTTGTTCATCAGCGACAGAGTGAAAATTTAGATCATCGGGATTTATTCCCATTTCTTCGAGTGATGTGTACCGTACCGGATTGCGCCACCCTTTCCAAGCATTCATAAGAGTGTGTATTGAATATTCACTAATACAGATCATCCAGCGACCGCCACTGGGATCTTCCGGAGCCGGGATAACATCATTGATCTTTCCTACCATAAAGGCAGCCCCGTGTGCCTCAGAAGCATCAGAGAAATCGCGATCTGGATTGTGTTGGTTCTGTACACAAATCAAATAGCGGCATTTTCTGGCTCTATCGGGATCAAGTACCCAGGCTTGTGAACCTCCTTCGCGAAGGATGCGATGAGGACTGCGGGCAGTAAAAACGGCAACACATTCGTCTGACATATTTTTCTCCTTTTATTGTTTTTAGTATCATGCCATAAGTATACATAAAAGTCAATATATTTTTATGTATACTTTTATACATACTTATCAAATAAATGTATATTGCATGATGCAATTTATTTCTGCTCCTGTCAGGCTTATTGGAGTAGACGGAGGGCTGGTGCCAAAGATACATTCATGGGGCAAATAGTTCGCAGCCGCAAACAGAAGAAGAACAAAATGCACTTCTTTTCTTTACAAGAAAACCACACAGGTAGAGCTCTATCAGTGTGGTTTTTTATGGGAAAAAGCAGGGCGGAACCCGTCCCCCGTTATCTTCTACCTGCCGTATTTTTCAGCAGTACGGGAAACTGAGTCCGAAAAGTTTGGTCAGCTCTTGCATATTCTCCTATAATCTGATTATGTCAACGAGGAGCCATTCTGATTCCGCCGTCTAGCCTGATCACTTCCCCATTCAGCATTTCGTTCTCGATAATATGCTTTGCCAGCGCCGCATATTCATCCGGTCGCCCCAGGCGTGGTGGGAAGGGGACTTGCTGACCCAGCGAAATACGTGCGGCCTCTGGTAGCGCACCCAGCAGTGGCGTGTCAAAAATGCCCGGCGCGATCGTCATGACGCGAATGCCGTAGCGCGCCATCTCACGGGCAATGGGCAAGGTCATACCCACGATTCCGCCCTTGGATGCGGAGTATGCCGCCTGTCCGATCTGTCCATCGAAGGCTGCGACCGAGGCCGTATTGATAATGACGCCGCGCTCTCCACCCTCGTTCGGCTGATTCTGGCTCATTGCGGCGACGGCCAGACGAATAACATTGAAGGTACCGATCAGATTAATGCTAATTACCTTGCTAAATGAGGCCAGGCTACTCGGACCGTTTTTGCCCAGCACTTTTTCCGCCACACCGATTCCGGCGCAGTTAATGGCGATGTGCAACGCGCCGCAATGCTCAACCGCACGCTGAATCGCTGCTTGCACGCTCTCTTCGTTTGTCACATTGGTGTTTACAAAGAGTGCCGTCTCGCCCAATTCGTTCGCCAGCGCAGTGCCCAGTTCGGTATTCAGGTCGGCTATAACCACGCGTGCTCCCGCCCGGGCCAGCAGCCGGACGCAGGCCGCACCCAGACCGGAAGCGCCGCCAGAGACAAAAACGCCTTTGTTCGCAATATCCATTATCATACCTTTCTGTATTTGTCTGTGCCTTTTTACTACGTTATTTTGTGGAAATCCTTTCTTATGATATCCTTTACATCAGCAGATTGCCACTGGCAACACGAGGATGGTGTTGCCGAGCTGCTGGCTGCATGATACATTCATAATAGCTTTGTAAGGTAAATTTTCGAGAAATTTGAGGTGACCAGTTGTGCAAGAAAAGCAAGAGCGCATTCTGCTCTTAGAACGCCAGATAGCGCGTTTGCGCAAACGTATAGAGAACCTGGATCAGCGAAGTAACCGCTATTCGTGGTTGCGGGTCTCCATTTTCTTTGGTGGTCTGGCGGTAAGTGTGGTGGTGGCGATGCTCACGCATTGGTGGATTGGGGCTATCCTGCTGTTGCTCATTCTGCTTGTATTCGGAGTCGTGGCCTGGTACCATAGCCGGATTGATGACAGTCTGACACGGCATTCGCTCTGGCTCCATATTAAAACTGCCCATATCGCGCGTATGCAATTAAATTGGAGCGATATTCCTGTCGGTTATGAAGATGCTCCGCGTGAGGGCCATCCCTTCGAGGGCGATCTGGACGTTACGGGTAAACGTTCTCTGCATCGCCTGCTGAATGTCGCTGTTTCTCGTGAGGGGAGTCAGCGTCTGGCCGGTTGGCTTCTGGAGACTTCTCCCGATCCCGAGGCGATTCAGCGACGACAAACTCTGGTGCGCGAAATGCAGCCGCTCAGCCTCTTCCGCGACCGCTTGCTACTCAATTCGCTGCAAGCCAGGCGCGGTGTGAAAGAGCAATTAGAGGGAGGACGCTTACTTCTCTGGTTACAACAACAGACTCCTTCTCGCTGGCTGTTGCCTTTGTTGGTGCTTTCTACCATACTCAATCTGCTGACGATTATCCTGTTTGTGCTGACCATCTTTTCCCCTCTGCCGCAATTCTGGATCGGCACGCTGGTAGCCGCTCTCCTGCTGTTCTTCGCAACCGGTGAGCTACGCGGCGATATTCTGAATGATGCCACCTATCTGCGTTACGGCTTCGGGACACTGAGCCGCATCTTCCGTTTTCTGGAAACCTATTCGTATGGCAAGCATTCTCATCTGAAGCAGGTCTGTGCGCCTTTTCTGGCGAAAGATGGGGTTGGTCCGACCTCGCTGATGGCGCGAACGGAGTATATTATCTGGGCGGCCAGTTTGAAAGGGAATGCTCTGCTCTGGCTGGTGCTCAATGCCCTGCTGCCCTGGGACATCTATTGCGCTTATCGTCTGAGTCATTACAAAGGGCAGATCAAAACGCGTTTGCCGCAGTGGTTGGATGCCTGGTTTGAACTGGAGGCGCTGAACTCGCTGGCAACCTTTGCCTATCTCAATCCAGAGTATACGCTCCCCGAGATCGTTCCCACGCAACAGGAGCAGATGGCGCACGAGAGCCCCATCCATTTCACGGCGCGAGCTGTGGGACATCCGCTGTTGCCCGCAGATAAAAAAATCTGCAATGATTTTTCTTTGCACCATCTGGGCGAAGTGATTATTATCACGGGCTCGAATATGGCCGGGAAGAGCACCTTTTTGCGCACTCTTGGCGTCAATCTGTGTCTTGCCTATGCAGGCGCTCCGGTCAATGCCTCCTATCTGGCGATCTCTCTGTTTCGCCTGTTTACCTGCATTCGCGTGAGTGATTCGGTGACAGACGGCTATTCCTACTTCTATGCTGAAGTGCGACGTTTGCGGGCACTGCTGGAAGAACTGGCCCGACCCGGTTATCCTTTGTTTTTCCTGATCGATGAAATTTTCAAAGGCACAAATAATCGTGAGCGTTTGATTGGTAGCCGCTCATTTGTACGGGCTCTGGTGGGACGCAATAGTACGGGCGCGATCTCTACGCATGATCTGGAGCTGGTCAAGCTGGCGGAACAGGTGAAGGGCATCGAGAATTACCATTTCCGCGAAGAGGTCATCGAGGGAAATATGGTCTTTGACTATGTGCTGCGTTCCGGACCCTCGCCGACCACGAATGCGCTGAAGATCATGGCGCTGGAAGGTCTGCCAGTTGAGGAGGGAGCCCTATAAGCGGCTCAGTTTAACAGGGACAGCGTCTGGCGAACCGTTTTGATATACTCCAGAATTTCCTCGCGATCGGAGGCATCCGGCGAAAGTTCGATATAGGCCATGAAATCGTGGAGCGCGCGGGCATAGTGCTTGAGATGGAGATGTATGATGCCACGATTGCGTCTCTCGGCTCCATGATTGGGCATCAGCGTGACCATCAATTCGCAGATTGCCAGGGCGCGCTGATGGTCCTCGTTCTGTACATAAATATGTTTGAGGTTATTCAGGATGCGAAACAGGAAATGTCGGGGTTTGACGGGCTCGAACCACTCGGCATGCATGCGAATGCGCGTCTGTGCCATATTGCGGATCATATCGCGGCAGGCGCGCTCATCCATGAAGTGTCCCTGATTGAAGACATCAATATAGATGATCTCCTGGGGCAGGCAATAGCGAACGACGAAGTGCCAGGGCAGCCCTATCCCTTCAATGGTCACGCCGACACGCCGTCCCACCTCAATATAGAGGAGCGAGAGCGTAATGGGGATACCGGCGCGATTTTCCAGTACTTTATTAAAAAAGCTGTTATCGGGACTGCTATAATCCTGGCGATTGCCATGAAACTGCTCTTTCTCGAAGATCACACGGTTCATCGCTTCCAGGACGCGCAGCGGATCGATCTCTTCAGGAAGCTGTGGTAACGTCTCGGGATATGGCAGATCCAGCACCGCGCGCACCTGCCTGGCCAGTTCATCCAGCTGTCTCAAATAAAATGTTCTGTCGAGATCTGGATACTCAATACTGGCGATGAGCAGAGCTGCTTCGGCAAGATCGATACTATTTTCATTGCCTGTTATCAGTGCCTCGAATGCCCGATAGGTTCGCTCTTGAGCTGTATTTTTCGAATATGAAAATCCTTCTGCCATAACGTGGGCATTTAACCACAAATGCTGGTGTTCTGCAAGTAGAAGCGGAAAAAACAGGTACCTTTGTACACCCCTGGTACCTGTTTTTTTCTAATACCCCTCGACATCTGGCTAATACGGCTCTGGTTTCTGTTAAAGCGATTGCCTGCTTTTGCTTACAGCGATATTGGATAATTTTGCGAGAAAGATTGTTTTTTTCTTTCTCTCTGCAAAACTACTATATATAGACTAATGGATAGATCTTCTGTTATTATAGCCTGTAAATGCAGGCAATCTTTCCGTGGCATTGTTTATAAGCTGCAAGAGAGGGATGAATGACCAGCCGAGAAGGAGAGCAACTGGGAAATTATCGTCTGACGCGTTTGCTGGGGCAGGGCGGGTTCGCGGAGGTTTATTTAGGGGAGCATATCTATATCCAGAGGCAGGCAGCCGTCAAGGTCCTGCATGCTCGCCTCGCCGAGGATGCCGTCGCCGATTTTCAGCATGAGGCGCAAATTATTGCGGATTTGCGACATCCACATATCATCACGATTTTCGATTTCGATATTCACGGCAACCTGCCACTTCTGGTGATGGATTATTGTCCAGAGGGATCATTGCGCAAACGCCATCCGCGAGGGACGCGGGTTCCGCTGGCAACGGTTGTCACATATGTGGAGCAGATGGCTGGCGCACTCGATTTTGCGCATGAAAGACGTTTGATCCATCGCGATGTCAAGCCGGAGAATATGCTGATTGGGCAGAGAGGTGAGATTGTTCTCTCTGATTTTGGGATTGCTACGGTTGCTCATAGCACATCTTCAATGAGCAGACAGGCTTTCGCTGGCACTCCCCACTATATGGCCCCAGAGCAAATTCGCGAGTATTCACGTCCAGCCACGGATCAGTACGCGTTGGGCATCGTGGTCTATGAGTGGCTGACGGGCACTCCTCCCTTTCGAGGCACGGCGACTGAAGTTTTTGCCAAACAGCTCACGATCGAGCCCCCTCCATTGCGCGAAAGTGTACCTGACCTGGGACCAGCAGTCGAGCAGGTTGTGCTGAGAGCCCTGGCAAAAGATCCTGCGCGGCGTTTCCCCACAGTGCAAGCTTTTGCCTCTGCCCTGGCAGAAGCTGCGCGTGTACCACGCGCTTCCGACATGCCCGCGTCATATAATATCGGACTGGAAAATAGAGCGAGCTGGCCTCCGCAGATCGCTCAGCCGCTGACGAATGGTGCAAATATCGGACCATTCACGGGATTGAGTGAAAAAGAGGCGCTGCCTGGAAGTAGCTCTTTTGCACCGCCGAAGCTGCCTGGATCGAGGGGCGGAGATGGTCCTACTGACAGGCTCGTCGCTGTGGACGCTATGAAGGTGGGGCCTATCAAAAAACGCAGAGGGCCTCTGACCCTTTTTGTGCTTCTGGGAACGCTGTTGCTGATAGGAGGGCTGACTTTTTTTACGATCGGGAAATTTGGCTTCACGCAGGGCAGTAAAGCTGTATCCTCCACGATGACAGCAGGAGATCATGTCTCAATCCAGGCGACCGCAACGGCCCAGGCTATGACGCGATCTGCGACGGCAACGCCAATCCAGGCTACGGCTAGACCTTTGCCCACTCCTACCTCTATCCCTGAAAATACCCATCCCTATCCTGGCTATTTGCCCGGCCATGGTCAGTTTGTGGTATATGATCCTGTGACCAATGCCGCGCACTGGGAAACTGGTCCCAATAGTGATAATAGCGGTTTCTGCGAATTTTCTGATAGTCATGATTATCATGCTACGATGAGTAAAAAGGGGTATCGTTGGTGCCATCAATCGATACGTGCTTTTAGCGATTTTGCTTACGAGGTGCAGGTCACTATTGTGAGTGGTGATTGTGCGGGCATCTTTTTTCGTGTCGATAAGACCACCTTTAACGGCTATACCTTCGTCATTTGTCAGTGGGGAGAAGAGGACCTTTACAAATGGGCCCCGAATGGATCTCTCCAGCTTATCGAGGGAAATACGAGTGCTGCAATCAAGCAAGGTCTCAATCAGAGCAACATGCTGGCCGTGGTCGCTCAGGGAAGTACGATCTCCCTGTTTGTGAATAGTCAGCAGGTGGATCAGCAACAGGATAGCAGCAGCTTACAGGGCGTTGTGGGCGTGGCGGCAGTAGATGGCTCTCATCCAACGGATGCTATTTTCAAAGGTGTTACCATCTGGACTTTGTAATGGGTGTGGTTATCTTGTAGGAGGAGACAAGCCCCTCCTCTACGAGATATCCCATGTTCCCGAAAAAAATTACGCCGTCGTTTTGAGCGCACGCACAATTGCTCTCGCCGGTCCACCTTCGGTTCCCTGAAGCCTGAGGGGCAGACAGATCAGCTCGTAGTCGCCCGGCTCTACCTGCCCAAGATTGAGCCCTTCAATGACCCAGATGCCACCCCCGAGCAGCGCACGGTGTGTTGCGGCACCGTCCCGAAAAAAACTTCCCACGGACAGATAATCAACGCCGACTGTCTGTACCTGGTGTTCGGCTAAATACTGAGCTGCCTCAGGTTCGATGAAGACAAAATCTTTGACAAACGTATTTGTCTGCCAGGCCTGGGGAGAGTTCCGGGTTTTAAAAAGTATGCGCTCTCCTGGTTGAATGGCATGCTGTTCCAGCTCTGCGACTTTGATCGATTCTGGATCATGGATGGCAATGACCCGCGCTTTCCCGATAGTGGCATCCAGGGGCATCTGATCAATGGTTTTTCCCCCATCAATAAAGTGCAGTGGCGCATCCATATGCGTCCCCGTATGCGCTCCGAAGGCAATGCTTGAGACGTTACAGGGGTCGCCATTGGCGATGGTCGAGACAAACTCGACTTCGATCTCCGGGTTATCCGGCCAATGCGCCATGCCCGAAAAAATAGGGACCGAAATATCTATCCATTCGCTTCCCTCCTGGGGAGTAAGGGCCTCCGTCATAGTTATTTTTACTCCTTGTGTTGCATCTTGTCTTCAACATTTATGCTTCCACTCTAACATAGACCCTTCGTGAGAAGCAATGCTTGCTCCCTGCCAATTCGCGCTTGTAAGATTTATGCGATGAACGTGCTTCATCGCGCTGCAATTTTAAAATAGATTTTATATAATCTCTATGACGACATTGGATGTATTGTGGACTGTACCAGCCGGAAAAGTTGCAGGGTAAAAAAATTCAAAAATGCCTGTCTTCTGCGTCTCTAAATAGAGTAGCTTCAAATGATACTACTGGCACATGGTGTAGTAACGTGTGCCATCATCTTGAGGTAGCCGTTGGTTGATGCTATTGTGGCAACCATTTACTCTCACGATCAACAAAGGGAGGGCCCCCCAATGTTCAAAAACGGTCCTAGCGATCAATTGCTCATGCATCAAATCCTCCAGGGAAGCCAGGAGGCTGCCAATACGCTTTTTTATCGCTATTATGATCGTATTTTCCATTTTCTGCTTCTCAATCGCGTCTCTAATCGTGAAGACGCTCGTGACCTGACTCAGGATACATTCCGTAAAGCCTGGGAAAACCTTGAGAATCTGCGCAACGCCGAACGCTTCGATGCCTGGCTCTATCGGATCGCGAAAAATCTGGCTACTGACTATTTCCGTCGTCGCAGGCCGCAAACTTCACTGGAGGAATTACCCTACGAGGAAGAACGTAACCTGCCAGATGAGAACTGGGTTCTGGCCTACATGCATTTCCAGCAGATTTTGCTGGAAATGCCTGAAAAAGAGCGCAAATGTTTGCAGCTGATGGTCAATGGTCTGAGCCATGAAGAGATTGCGAATTGTTTAAAATTGGAAATAAAGACCGTAGATGCATATATCAGCAAGGGGCGTAAAAAGCTGCGCATTTCTTTCTTTGGCGTCAATAGTAAAAAGTCTGCATCTCGCGCTCTGAAGAGCCCGGTCCTGCAAGCTACGTCTTTCAGAATAGTGGAAGGCAATTCGCTCAATGAGAGTGCGTTGTAGGTGCTATGTGTGTGCAAGACTATAAAGGATGGATGTATGTCTCAGCCACATGATGAGTGGTTCCACAAACTCGCAACGCTGCGTATCGATATGCTCTCGGAGACTGAATGCGCAGCCTTTGAAGAGCATATCCAATCATGTGCTCTTTGTCAGGAACAATATGCCCAGTATTGTGTGATTGATGAGAAGCTGCGTCACTATTTCTCTCTTCCCGTCTTACCGGCCGAGCCTCCTCCTTTGCCTGCTACTTTGCAGGCACGCGCCCTGGAAGAATATCCGAAACAGGCTCGCTCCTCTGATGCTCTGGCTTATATGAAGCAATTTATTGCCGCCTTTGGTATGCAATCTGTTATTATTGCTTTGAGTGTGGGACTTATTACTTTTGCTCTCGGTATATATGTGATGCAGCATTCAAGCTCAAATATCGCTCTTATTGCTCCTTTAGCCAATATCGCTATTGCTGCTGTCATCCTTGGTATAGTTATGAGGCGTGGACTGGTCTTGCGGGAAGAATGGAGCAATCCTACTGCGGGGAGACACTATTTCTCTTCTTCTTCTCCTACTACTCCTATTCGTTTCCCCTCGCAAGGCGAGAACTTTGATCCCGTTGCCGAGGTCGATCCTTCTCTGCACGACCCTTTGCCTGTCCTGAAGCATTCTACGCCTGAGAAGCTCTGGCACGATCGCGGCCGCTTGCTGATTATCTCGCTCACTCTGCTGGCGGTTGGGGTTGCTTCTCTAAGTATTGCTCTTGTCAGCCCTCCAAGTAAGAGTCCTGCCTCGAGGATGGCGACTTCTCAAGTTAATACGGCGACGACTCCTCCTATCGGTATCAGCAGCACCGGGAATAAGGTCTTTGATACCAATCGCAAAGATGTCGATTTGAAACAGGCTGCCGCGACGTATGTTGCTCATGGCGATTTCACGCAGGCTCGCCAGCAGTGGCAACAGGCTCTCCTGGTGGATAGTGATGATGCTGAGGTGCTGATCTATCTGGAAAATCAGCAGGTATCTGATGAGGTAAAAGCGGCTCCGAGCCATTTCGAGTATCGTACTCTGGTTGTCTTTACGACGCTGGCTCAAGATCATCTCGGCGGGGGACGCGATATATTGCAGGGCGCGTATGTGGCGCAAAAAGAACATAACGATCAGGTACGCCGGACCGGTGGTGTCCTGTTGCGCCTGCTGATTGCTGTGACGAATAAGGATCAGGCCAGCATTCGCGATGTAACACTTCAAGTCGTGAAGGCAGCTCACACTGATCCGTCAATTCTCGGTGTGATGGGCCTTCCTACCAGTAATATCGCCCTGGTCGCCGAACCTCTGTTGTCCGCAGCGCACCTGCCTATGGTCTCTCCGACTGCTTCTAGCATGGATTTATCGGGCCAGTCACCCTACTTTTTTCGGGTCGCTCCTCCCGATACGGTCCAGGGTCAGGTTGGTGCCAGGTATGCAAAAGAGCAAATGCATGTAAAAACGGTCGCGGTTTTTGTCAATGATAGCGATTCCTATAGCAGGAGCCTTGCTCAGGCTTTTGAGAGCAACTTTGCCGATCCGCAACATACGGTGATCCAGCTCTACTATCAGCAAGGCCAACCTGAAACGATCGAGGCGGGCTTTCAGCGTGCTGAGCAATTAGTGAAGAAGCCAGACCTTATTTATTTTGCTGGCTTTGTGAATGATGCCAGTGTGCTTCTTCAACTCTTGCCTGCTTGCTCCAATCCAAACTCGTGTCTGAAGGTGATGGGGGGCGATGCTCTCTATGTGCAGCGCGATTATTCGCTTGATGCCTACAAGGGCTACTCTCGTCTGATATTTACGGCATTTGCTTTCTCTGATGCCTGGGAAAAACAGGGGGCAACACAGGAGCCGCTCTTTTTTCAAGAATACGCGCACAACTTTGATCCTTCTGGACAGTATCAGCCCGGCAAGTACGGTTTCAATCGCGCTGATGCTGATGCCATTCTCTCATACGATGCTATGCAGGCCTTTCTCCATGGCATCGCGCAGCTTTCAGCGCAGCACGAGCGTTTGACGCCCGATACACTGCTCACGTCGCTGCAACAGATCGATGCCAGCCATGCTTTTCAGGGGGTGAGCCGTAAGATCGCTTTCGACTCTAATGGTAATCCGACGGATGACCAGATCGTGATCCTGGCCGGTGCCGCAGATGCTCAAACGAATCTTGTCGGTATCTATCCGGGAACCACGAAATAAGAGCGTTCCACAGGGCCGGAAATCCTCTCCTGCCTTATTGTGGACTTATCACGGATTAGCATATAATAAGATAAGAAGCGTACGGAAAATTCCTATTTTTAAGCATAACTGTCTGGCATTGATCAATGTTGATGCGCTAGATTTCGCTAAGATGTGAAAGGCAGTGTGAGTATGACTCTTCCCGGCGATGAGCAACCGTTATGGCAACCTTCTGAACGGATGAAGCAACAGGCGAATATTACCCACTACATGCGTTGGCTAGAGCATGAGATGAAGCTGCACTTTGACTCGCATGAAGCGCTCTGGCACTGGTCGGTTACGAGGTTGGAAGATTTCTGGGCCTCGCTCTGGACCTATTTTCAGGTGCAGTCATCTCAGCCGTATGCTTCGGTGTTGGAGAAACGTGTGATGCCCGGTGCCGCCTGGTTTCCGGGGGCAGAATTGAATTATGCTGAGCATGTTTTTCGCAATGCGACGACGAAACGTCCTGCTCTTATTTTTCGTTCTGAACGTCATGCTATGCAGGAGGTCTCCTGGGATGAACTGAAGGCGCAGGTTGCCTCGCTGGCTCGCTCTCTGCATGCTCTGGGCGTCGAGCGGGGGGACCGTGTTGTGGCGTATCTGCCGACGATCCCACAGACGGTGGTCGCTTTTCTGGCCTGCGCCAGTATCGGGGCAATCTGGTCCAGTTGTTCTCCTGATTTTGGGACCAGTAGTGTGATTGATCGCTTTAAGCAGATCGAGCCTAAAGTGCTTTTTGCGGTCGATGGGTATTATTATAATGGCAAACCTTTCGATCGTCGCGCAGTTGTGGCAGAGATTCAGGCCGCTCTCCCTACGCTCCAGAAGACGATTCTGATCCCGTATCTCTCTGATGCAGATACGCAGGGACTGGTCCACGCGCTTGCCTGGGAGGATATGTTGCGTGAGCCAGGGGGCGAGCTCGTCTTTGAGCAGGTGCCTTTTTCGTATCCCCTCTGGATACTCTATTCTTCTGGTACAACTGGTCTCCCCAAACCTATTGTGCAGGGGCATGGCGGCATTCTGCTGGAGCATCTCAAGATGCTCACACTGGAGACTGATCTCAAACCTGGCGATCGTTTCTTCTGGTTCACGACGACGGGCTGGATGATGTGGAATTTCCTGGTCAGCACGTTGCTGGTGGGCTGTGTCGTGCTCTTGTATGATGGGAGTCCTGCCTATCCTGATATGAATGCTCTCTGGCGCTTTGCTGAAGAGAGCGGCATGAATTTCTTTGGTACCAGCGCAGCCTATATTACCTCATGTATGAAGGCTGGTATTGAGCCGGGCCGGGACTTCGCCCTGCAACATTTGCGCACGCTCGGTTCGACTGGCTCACCGCTGCCTCCCGAAGGTTTTCGCTGGGTGTATGAACATGTCAAAGCTGATATCTGGCTCAATTCTATTAGCGGAGGAACCGATGTCTGTTCGGCTTTTGTGGGTGGTTCGGCTCTTCTCCCCGTCTACGCTGGCGAAATCCAATGTCGTCTTCTGGGGGTAAAAGTTGAGTCGTTCGATGAGCATGGGCATGCAGTCATCAATGAGGTAGGCGAGCTGGTAGTTACTGAGCCTATGCCTTCGATGCCGCTTTTCTTCTGGCGTGATCCCGGTGGTGCACGCTATCGTGAGAGCTATTTCAGCATGTTTCCCAATGTCTGGCGTCATGGCGATTGGGTGAAGATTACTCCGCGTGGCAGCGCTATTATCTATGGTCGCTCGGATTCGACGATCAATCGCGCGGGTATTCGTATGGGGAGCAGCGAGATCTACCGGATTGTCGAAAGCTTTCCCGAGGTGGTCGATAGCTTGATCGTTGGTGTGGAGCAACCAGGAGGACGCTATTACCTGCCTCTCTTTGTGGTGCTGCAAGCAGGGGTGGTTCTGGATGATGAGCTGAAAAGGCGCATTAAGCTACGTCTGCGCACCGAGGTTTCTCCTCATCACGTTCCTGATGATATTCATGCAATTTCTGAAGTGCCACGCACGCTGAGCGGTAAAAAGCTTGAGGTTCCGGTCAAAAAGCTGTTCATGGGCATTCCTCTGGAGAAGGCGGCCAGTACTGATGCTTTGAGCAATCCCGCTGCTATCCAGTATTTCGTTGAGCTGGCGCAACAGGTGCAAACGAATTCATAGGATCAACAAACAGGGCATGGATCGCTGCTTCATCCCTATCACACGTATAGTTGGTCGGTAATTGATCCTCGAATAATGAATTGTAAGAGCGTTTTGTGTGGTGAAGTAATTGCTATAGCTACGCTTTGAGAAAAGGGATGGAGATCTATGAATCCTGATCCAAATGCTTATCCGCCTCACACGCCCGGGCCAGGCCAACCCGCCCCGGGTTCTTATGATGCGACACGATATAGTCCACCGCCACCACCTGCTGGAGGCGGCGGCGCAAATTATCCATACAATCCCTACGGCCAGGGGAATCCTTATGGTGCCGGGAATCCGTATGGGTCAGAGCAGCCTCCACCCGGGCCTGCGACTCCCTATAATCAGTATACGCAGTATGCTCCACCTCCTATACAACCCGGACAGAACCAGTATCCGGGACAGTTCAATTATCCCAACCAGCCTCCTCTTTCGCCGAAGCCGCCCCGCTCGAGAGGCCGCTTCGCTCTGTTGCTGACTCTGGCGATACTGGTGATCGTAGGTGGCCTTGTGATAGCCGTGGCGATCCCTGCGCACAACAATCAGGTGAACAGCGATGCGACGGCGGTGGCGCAATCTCAGGCGAACGCCACGACTACGGCTGCGGCTCAAGTAGCCGCTACTGCTGCGTCTGTCGCGACGGCTACCGCGGTGGCAAATACGTATCCGTTCAGCGCTAATCTGAAGCTCAATGACTCCCTGACCGACAATAGCAGTGCGAGTAGCTGGGATACTACGACGAATTGCGTGTTTACGGGCGGTGCCTACCATGTCTCTGAGGCAACAAACAATACCTATAATGTCTGTTTTGCGGCACAGAGCAATTTCAGCAATTTCACGTTTGAGACGACAGTGAAACTGCTCAAGGGCGAAATTGTGGGACTGGTTTTTCGCTCAGATAAAGTAAGTGGCAAATCATACAAGTTTCTTGTCGCCTCCGATAGCACGGATGTCTTGTTCTTGTATAAAGATTATGGCACCGGCACGGAATTGTACTCTGGCAGTAATGTTGGTTGGCTGGCAGATCAAGAGAATCAGATCGGCGTTGTAGCCCGTGGCAATACCTTCGATTTTTATGTCAACCATAAGAAGGTAGGGACTGCGACCGATAAGGATAGTACCTATAGCAGCGGGCAGGTTGGCGTTACCGTTTTTAATACGGGCCAGGCCGCTGAAGCCATATTCTCCAATGCGAAGGTCTGGGCGCTCTCATAGCATCTTGCTCTTATGGCTGATATGGTGTTCTCTATCAGGCAACCCATATCAGCCAGAGAGGCGCAAGAGAGATTGTCTATAACGCGGCAAAAGCAGTATGGAAGCTGAATGGTTTGCAGTTTCCATACTGTTTGCACGAATATCGCGTCATTCACACATCGGCCCGATGATCAGACTGATTATGTCAAATTGTCTATTCGATGCTACCCAGAGGGTCATCGAACAGGCTCTCATCCTGCTGAGCGCTATCAGGGAACCAGCGTGTGCTCTGAAGCACTTTTGCCTGTTGCTGTAGGGCTGAGGAGGGGAGAGCCGTATTTTCACTTGTTTCGGGAGGACAACCTTCCAATTGTTGAGATACTCTACGTAAAGATGTTTGCAGCGTTTTGACCGTATTAAGCATATCCACGGGAGCGCCAACGCCCTCCCGCTCCGCTTGCTCAATATTTTCGCGTAACTGCCTCACCTGATTTGTCAATTGTTCATGTAGTTTGCGTAACTGGCTACATCGGTCTGGTGTGTTGTTCATTATCTTTTTCTCGCGTTCGTTTATCTTGAAATAAGCCTATTTTTCGTGCTTGTCTTATGATGTGCCGAGTGCAAGATACCGATACCGCTCTTCATTGTATCATATTCGTTGGCCCTTGTTGGCGTCGAAGCTGATGAAAATCAAGGGAAATTCAAGAATGGTATATTGTTCTCTGCATGCTAAGGCAGTTCAGGAATACTCTTCTGTTCTTAGCATGCTGAGAAAATGGAAGCATCGCACTCTGTTTTGTGCAGGTTAATGAAGACTCTGCTTGAGCACGGAATAGAGATCTACCAGATTCGGGGTTCCCAGACCCGTGGTGTAATCCCAACCTTGCGCTGCATGGTAGTACAGGTTATCGCCCTGTGTGACATCATAGAAGGGATGCAGTTGACCGGCACTGCTGGCTGCGCTATAGAAAGTATCAGGCCCATAGAAATAGGCCCCCTGCTGCTGTATAAGGGTCTGGTTTACCAGTGCCATCCCAGCTGCCCAGATGGGCGCAGCGGCGCTGGTTCCACCTACGGCGATCCACTCACCCTGATAATAGATCGGCAGGTTATCTGCAATCGCGGAGACATCCGGCAACTGACGCCTGCTATTTGAGTAGGAGTTTTGGACCCCTGCCCCTGTCTGCCATTCCGGACGCGTAAAGAGCTTGCTGACTCCTCCTCCTGTGCCCCACTGATTCTGGCAGACCAGGATATTTGAGCCATCCGACCAGGCGACTTCTTTTGCACGATCCCCATTATTGTTCACATTCAGCACTGTCCCGCCAACGGCGACTGCGTAGGTATCGCTGGCCGGGAAACTGACGGAAAGGCTGCTATAGATGTGATCGGTGAATGCTCCGCAGTCTCCGCTGGCAACGAATACCGTCATATGGAGCGCTTTGGTGAGTACCTGAAGACTCTGGTCGATGGCGCTGATATCGTTGTGGGTCATAAACTCTTCGGATAGGCCCAGGCTCATGCTGACGATGCCTGCTGAATCAGGTGTATTGGCATTATCGTTTATGATCTGCTGCAAACTATCGTTGACCAGGCCCCAGACATCCCCGAAGCTCTGGCTCTGGCTGGTATCGGTCTGATAATCGATGATATGGATTGCCGGTGCCAGTCCTGCGAGCATCTCAATGTCTAATGTAGTTTCTCCGCCCGGATCTGGTGCCTTGCCGCCTACCGTTACGGTGTCGAGCCTGCCTTTGAAGTTCACACAGGAGAAGTAATTGTTTACATCGCTATTTGTGAATCCATCGATCTCGACCAGATTCACTTTCATGTTCTCCCCATGTGAGTTCTGTTTCCAGAATTGCGTAAATCCATAGGCCTGAGCGACCTCTTGAGGAAGGACGACCGCTGTGCTGGTTGTACAGTTGGCGTTTTGTACGGTCTGCGTCTGTTGAAGCGCCTGGCCGCCGAACACCGTACGATGTTCTGGCGGGAGACTGTAGTTGTCCAGCCCTGTCACGGCCAGAATTGAGCCTGCAATGAACGTCGGAACCTGTGGCGGTTTGGCGGGATCGGGCGTGTAGAAGGTGCGCCCATTCAATTTATGCAGCACAAAGCGTGTCTGTAGCAGGCGCGCAAAAGAGCTTGCTTTGGCGTCAACATCGAGGTTCGTACGTGATTTGCTCAGTTTTAAGGTGGCGTTTTCAATACCAAAAAAAGCTTTAATTTTCTGATAGGTTGCATCATCTATGCCCAGGCTTTCGATGCCATTGGTCGGCGTGCTGGTGGCATTCGTCTTGCCCTGGCCATTTTGCGCTAAATGGTTGAGCTGATCTTCGTTAATTTTAAAGGTAATACCTACATGAAGAATGGTTGAATCGGGTACCGTCCCGACCACAGGGGCATTGAGTGCTTGTGGTGGCAGACCCAGATCCAGGGTGGTAAACGATAGTGACACCGGCGTTGGCGTGGGAACTGATACCGTCGGTCCAGAGCCGCCACAAGCGGCCAGCAGTACCAGAATGAGCAAGAGGCCAGGAGAGATCGCCAGCACTCTTCTCAGGGGGATAGGAAACTTATTATCAATAAACACGCAGACCTCCATACTATACTACTAACAGGGTGGCCTTTGGGACGAGACCTGTTTTATTATAGAGTATAGATGTATATGCGCGTCTCTGCTATGAGGTGTGACACAGTAGCAAAGAGAGATAAGGCACTTCACTATGCAATGAAGTGCCTTATCTCTCTTTGCTACTGGTCTTTTTTAGTACCCTTTTTGCGTGTTGACGAGGTTGCGCAGGGGCTGACCGGCCCGATAGCGCCGCAGATTATCTATGAACAATTTGCCCAGTCGTTCCGCATAGCGCTCATGCCCTCCCGAGATGTGTGGCGTGAGGATGACGTTGGGGAGATCGTACAGTGGACTGTCTGCCGGTAGTGGCTCCTGTGAGGCGACGTCGAGGCCTGCTCCTGCGATCCAGTTTTCCCGCAATGCACGAATCAGGACCTGCTCATCAATAATATCTCCGCGTCCGATGTTCACCAGATAGCTATGCGCTGGCATCGCGCGTAGTTCTGCCTCTCCGATCAAATGTTTTGTCTCCTTCGTCAGAGGCAGCGCAAGCACAACGTAGTCGCACAGACCGAGCATCTCATGCAGTTGCTCCGACGAGAACAGGCGGTCGACGTCAGGATCGCTATCGCCCGCTTGCGTGGAGTGACGACTGGCCAGGATCTCCATGCCAAAGGCTCGCCCCACCTGCGCAATGCGTCGTCCTATGTTGCCCAATCCTACGATCCCGAGCGTTCGATCCACCAGCTCTTGTTTGCGAAGCGGGTATTCCTGGTGCTCCTGCGCTGTGTGCGGCCAGATGTGTTTAGCCTGTAGCTCAACCATTGTCGGCCAGGAACGATTAAACATCAGCATACTTCCAAATACATATTCACTGATGATGTACTGATGCACGCCCGCAGCCGTCGTGATAATCACGCCACTATCAGGGGCCATAATGGGCGTATCAAGGAGTTTATCGATACCTGCTCCCGGATTCTGGAGCCAGCGCAAATGAGGCGCAAGCTCTCGCCAGTTGTCGCCCGGCAAAAATCCACACACAATTTCTGCTTCCGCTAGTGCCTCTTTAAATGCTGCGTCATCCTTTTGATAAATAACTTCTGTCTGCGCCGCCTCACGAATCTGATCTATAATCGAAGCTGGAAAATCATAATTCATGACGACTTTTAACGATGTAGACATAGATGAGAGATCCTCCTGGACAAAGTTGTTGTGTTCTGCTGGATAGCAATGGTGTTTCCTCTCTCATTCCTATCACATTCATGGCGATCCTGCAACATATGCCTTGATTTGCGGCTCCTTGCCCAAAAATAGTGTAATAGAACGTGCAGAAAGTACTGAAGCGAAAGATAATGTGATAAATTATAGTATAGTACTATATCGATTTTTACCTGAATAGAGAGGGGTGAAAAAAGATAGGTACCTTTGGGTGAGTTTTTGGGGAAAGTTTGTGTTAAGGCTTGCTTACATGCTAGGATGAGCATATCCAACAAGCTAGTAGAGAGTGTATACTCGTCTCTAGCCAGAACGGTTGTGCAAGTGGGCGGTGGCATGGATAGCTCCAGGGAGGTAACACGCTCGGTATGGCCAATGCGTTTAAAATAATAGTCATAGATGATAGTACTACTGAATGTCTTTATATGTCTCAAGCGTTACAACAGGCAGGTTATCAGGTGAATTGCGTCATGAATGGACGTGAAGGTCTGAGTCAGGTGCTTGTGGAACGCCCTCATTGTTTGATTCTGGATGTCGTTTTGCCCGAGATGAATGGGTATGAAATATGTCGCTATCTACGGGCTCATGCTGCTTTTAAACAGTTACCTATTATTATGGTAAGCACGAAAAAAACTTCTATAGATACTACGTGGGCTCTTCGTCAGGGGGCCAGTCGTTATCTTTCTAAACCGTTTAGTCAGGATGCTCTCCGCACTGCCGTGCAGGAGCTGCTTATGGGCCAGAGTCGTCCGGAAACGCCTTTCCCGTCCAAACCATCACCCGTGCAACCCATCTCGGTTGATCGTGCATCTACGGATCATCTTTTACAATCTTTGATCCCTTTGCGCGTGCAAGAAAAGGATGCGTCACGGGCCAGTCATTCCTATTCGACGTTGAATGCGGATCGTCTGGTGCGGCGTGTCTACAATATGATCGATGGACATAGCAATATCGAACGCCTCTGCCTGCTCACGCATCTATCATTAGAGCAGATGCGAGGAGCGTTGCGCTTATTGATAGAACAGCGTCTCATCCAACTCTATACTCCTGCGGGCCAGAAAGTCGATGCGATGCTGTTTCTCGGCGATGTCTGAATGCAATTGCTTTGAGACATCGTGGTTTACCCTGCTTGAGGAGCCTGAGAGTGGGACAAAAAGTTGAATACAGTAATTTCAGGCCGACAATCGAAGCGCACATGCGGCTCTACCATACCTATGCCACGGTTCGTGTAATGGTGCATGGATCGTACGTGGTAAAGACCCGCCGGATAGCGCTCTCCTAGCGGTGGTACTCTCAATACTCCATAGAAGGGAAGTTGCACCTGTCCTCCATGCGTGTGGCCTGAGAGTTGCAAGTCAAAGCGCCCGGTAGCTGCGGCAACTTCGGCAAAATCGGGCTCATGAACCAGAAGAATGGCGGCTCCCTCTGTAGGCACATTGCGTAAAATGCGGCGCAAACGCGCTTGATGCGACCAGACGGGGGCCACTGGTCCATACTCGGGCCAGAGATCGTCCATGCCTACAAGATGGAATTGGGCTGTGCCCCGGCGTAAGGTATGGCTGGTATCACTCAAATCATGAATACCATACTGGGAAATGAGCTTGCGCACTGCCTGAGGGCCGCTCCAATGATCATGATTTCCCAGAATCGCGTAGACTCCGTCCCGAGTCCTTAACTCACGCAACGGTGAGAGTGTATCGGGGGTTCGCTTTTTTATGCGGGTCACAAAGTCGCCTGTGATTACAACTGCATCCGCATTTTGCTCATTGATTAATTGTACTAATTCCGCTACACGGGTTCGATCGATCCAGACGGAGCCATGCCAGGTATCATCGGCGTGCAGATCGCTGATTTGAATGAGGCGATATCCTCCAAATGCTGCATCCAGCCGTGGCAGATGCAATGATTGCTGCACTATCTCAATCCAGCCGGGCTCAATATAATTCGCATATGCTATGGCGCTTCCCCCTGCTAGCAGAGCCCCGGTGGCTGTTGTTCCTACAAGTTTAAGAAAGCTTCGACGTTGCATAGTTTTTCCTGACTATCGTTTCATATATCGCAAACAAAGTGTATTGATAAAGATACGTGGTGCACAGGCTCTATTACCATCGTACAAAGACAGCCAAACTACCGAGCACATAGGGGATCTTCAAAGATAAATAGTACTTTTTGGCTAATTGCCGCGGCTATCTTTGCATAAAACATGAATCACAGGATGATGATTTGACCATTTAAAAACTGTACGTTATCTTTCATACACATGTATATAGTAGAGCGACACGCAATCGCTATTTGTCTACATAACCTCTATTGAAAAATGACCGCAATCCTAGAAGCGTCTCAAGTCGGAATGTATTGCTTGCGGTCAGAGGATGAAGTTGTCGTACCATAGATCCTTCTGGTTCTTAACTGGAATAAAAGAATGAGAAGGATTTAGAAGGAGCTTTTTCTCAAGCATGCAAAGAATCAAAAAAAGTCCTGATCTCCCCCCCTTCACGTTTGAATATGGGGTTATCATCTCTGTGCTCTTATTATCCGTAATGATCATAATGTTAGCCGGTCAGAACAAGCATACATCGTCAATACCTGCCGAAATACCACATCAGGTAGGGAATGCGCAACACCGGCATGGGGCCGCAACGCACCCGGTAGCCCCCCCGCACAGTGTCCCCAAACACTCGCACCCGGTAGCGCCTCCGCATACAGCTCCCAAACACTCACAGCCAGCCTCCCCACCGCATGCGGCCCCCGCACCGGTTCCAGCACCACCTGCACCGGTTCCAGCACCACCAGCACCCGCACCGGTGGTTCCTCTGTCCTACGTCGCGCTTGCACGTCAGGATGCTGTGGCTGCTGGCATTAATCCCGATCTGTTTGAACGTCAGATCGAAGAAGAGAGCGGTTTTAATCCAGATGTCGTTTCCCCGGCTGGCGCTATTGGTATTGCCCAGTTCATGCCCGGTACTGCTGCCGAGGAGGGCATCAATCCCTACGATCCTGTCCAGTCATTGAATGCGGCCGCATCTTTTATGGCCAACCTCTCCTCGAGGTATGGTGGCGATTATGCGAAGGCCCTGGCTGCCTATAATGCTGGCCCTGGCAATGTGGATTATGCCATCTCTATGGGTGGCAGTAACTGGTTTGCCTATCTCCCTGCTGAAACGCAGAGTTACCTCAACGTCATTCTCTACTAGCTAACCTCTTCCCTACCCGGGACGATATTTCCCGATTGTGCTCGAACGCAAGATCACAATCGGGAGAGCCGGAAAATCCCCCTTCCATTTTTGGGGTGAAGCAGCTATTATGATACATGGTGGTTTTCCACGTCTATACCTGTATAAACCCGTTTCATGTCGGATATACCTGTTTGGTCTCGCCTCTTATAATGAACTGGATTAGCTCTTGTTCGCAACAAAAAATGATAGAGAGACGTATGCCAGGCATTGCCAATACAGAGAAGAAAAGGATGCATCGCTTCTGGAAGGAGATCTAGAGATGAGTTCGCTCTTTGGACGGGATGAGCAAGAGCTGTACGAGCGCGCATTTGAAAAAGGTGTATTGTTAAAGAATTTCCATAAGGCGGCAGATCTCTTTGATGAAGCCTCTAAAAAGGCCAGCAGGCATGGCAATCAAGCTCTTACTACACAAGCAGCCGCGAATGCTTTGCTATATCGCTACCTGGCAACGCAGAATCCGGCCTCTTTGCAAAATCTGCTCCATCTCTTACGCACTATGACGCAAATCGAGCGTATTGGTGGCCAACGTCATGAAATGATGCCGACCGAACCTCTATGCGCCGAACTCGATTGTCGATTGGTTGAGGCTGCGATTACTCAGGCGATGGACGATGTGATGCGCCTGCGCGATCTGCATAAAGCGGCCAGCACCAGATTCCTCGCGATTATTTGCAATCCTTTGTTGACGTATGAATATGTCAGGTCCGGCAACGGCCATGATGAGCGCACCGATGAGCGCTATTTCTTCCATGAGGGGATGTATCAGTTCTACGAGGCGATGCTGAAAAAGGATCGCTATCCCGGTGCCGCCGCCGATGATCTGGCGCTGGCTCTCCAGGCCTTTCGACGCTGCAACGATACCAGCCGTATTGAACGTATGGAGACGCTGCTGAATAACTGGCGTGTGGTGCGTACGTGCTGGATCTGTCATCGCGAAGTTCAGGGCGCAGATCTGCATTTCTCGCTGTGTCGTGCTACGCTCACGCCCTACACAAAGGAGCTACTGGAGAAGCTGAATCAGGACCCCTTTACGATCAATCTTCAGGAAATGAAGGTGGTGGTATGCAGTCCCTGTGGCTCGATGATCACGTTCCGCGCGGCCGAAGAGGCGGAGCGGGTACGCCGCGATCTGCTGCTGGAGCTGGCTCAGGCATATATGCGCATCGATGGACTGGATGAACGCCTGCATCGTCTTGAGCAGAGTGTCGTTGTTGCACGCAACAAGGGTTAGGGAGCTATGGATAAGCAAGAGATTCTCACTATGCTCAATTCTCTGGACGTGCAGGTTTCGATGGGACGCATCGATCAGCCAACCTATGATTCTCTCAAGCAGAAATGGACGCAGCTCCTGACGGCTGAGCCAGATCCGCCTGTCCCTGTGACACCTCCTGCTATGTCATCTCATGAAACCGGCTACCACGCCGCTGCGACCGAGGTCCTGGCCTGTCCGAAATGTGCCGCGCCTGCCCAGCTGGATACGACGCAAGATCTGAGTCGACCGCTCCGTTGCCCTTTCTGCGACACGGTCTATACGCTACGTCAGGGACAGGATAATGCTCAGCAACTCAAGAAAGAGCTGATTGCCTGGTTCGATCGCGTGGTTGTCGGTAGTGGGCGTGCGAGCAGTTCTGTGGATATTAACGCTCGCCGCTATATTTTCAGCGATTCGCTCTATCCGATTCTGAAAAAAGAGGTTGAGCGGCGCATGGAAGCTTTCGATACGGTTCTGGAGGCTCCCCTCATCCAGGTGAAGGAGACGGCCGGTTTCCGTGAGTATCAGCCTGCCTCATCGCTTCTGGCAATTGCGCAGGGCGATAACCAGTGGCTGAAAACGCTCGTCAGCCGCGTCACAGCTGAACAATTGCAAAATTTTGCGGTGGTTCCCGATGATCAGTACAAGTTGCAACAATTGCAGCTGCGTCTACAAAGTCTGATCTATCACGCAAATATTTCGCAGCAGTTCGCTTCAGCGCAGGTGAGCGCCTATCAGGTCATCCGGCAGAATATTCTTGCGCTACAGGAAAGCTATCAGCCGCTTCTCCAGGAAAATGACGCGGAACAACGCTATCGAGCGTTTATTGCCGCGCAAAATGAGCGCGCTCAGGGCGCATTGCTCCTGGTCGAGGCAATGATCAGCGCCTTCGATGAGCAACATGGTATTGTGCCTGAGCGCCTGGTGTCGCAGGTATCGCGTGCGCTGGCACAGATGGAGGCGGCTCTACATCAGGCAGATACCTGCGCATATAATCCGTTGTATACTGTCTTCTTACAGCATGGCATCAAAAAAGATATCACGGGCGCACGCATCTTTCAGGCGGTGGTGACTGCGTATGAGCTGGTCACGCGCACGCAGCCGTGCGAATTTCCTGCATTCCATCGTCGCTTGCTATCCTATGTGCAGCATCTGGCGCGGCTACAGGATGCTGAGCATCTCCTCTGGCTGCTGACTTCTATCAGTCGCGTCTTAGGAGCACGTGCGGGCGAAGCTCCTCTTCCTATTGTCAAGAACTGGCAGTGGTTAGAGCGTGCGGTGGTGCAGCATCGGCGCGCGGGGACGTTGGGATTTGGCGGCGAAAAAGGTGAGGTCAAAGCGCGTTTCTTTCATCCCTACTGGGTGGCGCGTCTGAACTATACGGCGGTAGATGGCAGGCTCGTCAGGAAAACGAATGTACGGGAAGGTCTCTTGCTTGTGGATGCGACAAGCGTCGATGTGCCGCAGGTGGTCGCGCTTACGAGCGAGGACCCCCAGTTGCAGGTGGTGCAGGCGGGGGCGCAACAATTTGCGCTTTTTGATAAGCCGCTTGCCTCGCTCCCGGCCCTCGTGACGCATGCTATGGCTGAACGGGCTATGAAGGTCTATGCCGGACAGCAGGCCGCCAGGCTCAAAGTTCTTTCCACGAAAATGATCGGCGTTGTCTATCTACCTGCCGCTGTCGTGCAGTACCGCGGCAAGCAGAAGCAACGCGAGCAAGTGTTGTGCCCGGTACCTGTTATCAATCAGGCACTACAAACGTATCTTACCGGGACAACCGATTTTTTGCGCACGTATAGGGTGTAGCCGCAAGGCTTTGTGCAGAAAGTGAAGAGCGCATTATGGGACTTTTGCATGCTTTTGTGAACTGGGGCATTCGCCTTGTCGATAATACTGAGAGTGATGTACGGCGTATTGGTCAGCGCCTGGGCTATATGCCTCTCTCCTGGCAACAAACGATCCAGATGTATCCCACGAAAAACGGTATTCTCTGGCGTCTCCCCGATCCAGAGGTTCCGATGGCCAGTTCTTTTCGCCATACTCAGGCCTTGCTGGTCTCGCGCAATGAGCAGGTGATGCTGATCCGCAACGGCGTTTTGCAGGGGAGCATGGAGCGAGGCGTGCTGCTCTCTCCGGGTCTGTACGATCTGCGTCGTTTGCAGATGCGCGAGCAGATTGAGGTGATCTGGGTTACGACGCGTGAGCTGCGCCTGAACTGGGGCATCTCGGATGTGCTTACGCGCGATCGCGTCAACATCGGGGCCAGCGGCTATTATACGCTGACGATCAGCGATCCCGAGGCGTTTCTGCTCAATGTGGCCGGTCATGAGCAGGTCTATCGCGAGGAGCAACTGAATGTCTATGTCAAATCTGAGGTCAGCACGGTACTACGCGATCTGCTTGCGCGCACGACGGTGCTCGAGTTTCAGCAAGCGCACGCCGAATTTAACGAAGCCTGCCGCGAGAAGCTCAGACCGACCTTTGAGCGCTGGGGCCTGGAGTTTCATGGAGTGACTATTCTCAATCAGCATATTCCTGCGCAGTTTCTGGCCGCTGCCGAAGCTCGTACGCGTATCACGCTGGAAAAAGAGGGCGAGCTTGCAGGGGCGCAACTTGATGCGTTAATCGCCGACTATCAGGCCCAGGCTTCTCTGAAACAGGGGCGAACTCAGATCGAACTGATGCAGCAACAACAGGCGCTCGGTCTGAACCCTCTTGATCTGAAGCGCATCGAGGTCGCCGAGGTTGCCGCCGCCAATCCGAACCAGGGAACGCTACTGGATGACCGTGCCCAGCTTATCGGCCAGCTTCTGAATCAGCCGACGCTTCCTCCGCCGCTGTCCGGACCGATTATCAACGGCTCTTTTGTGCCCAACAATCCCACGCTACCCTCTCTTCCCGCAGGCCATTACAATAGTGGTCCGCTCAACTCTGCAAGTGCGAATCCTGGCGGAACTCAGGGGACAGGTCCGATGACGCGCGAGAAAGTTCAGGAGATGATCGATAAACTTGACGAACGCCTGCTTGCGGGTGAGATTTCCGAGCAAAAGCATTCCGAAATGTATGCACGCCTGCAAAAGCGCTTGCATGAGTTATAAGCTCTCCATTTTTATGCGTTTGTGTTCCCGGTCATCGTTGCGAGGCGGTATAGCTCCTCGCAACGAAAAACACTGACGTTCAGAATGCGTCAACTCCATTTGGTGTGCCCAGACCCGTTGGACCGTTGTATCCGTTGACCCCTGAGCAGAGGTAGGGGACCGCGCACGCACCATTACTGCCGCTGGTCACGACATTCAGGGCGTAGCTATGAGCATAGGGATAGGCCGCTGCATTGATCCTGGCGCTATTGCCTGCCAGCGCATACACGCCAGCAATAATTGGCGCGGAGACGCTGGTTCCTCCCAGTTTTATCCAGCCTCCAGCATTGTTATAGCTATAGTAGGCTGCTACCGCCGTATTGGTATCGGCCACCGCTGCTACATCCGCGACGGTCCGTTTTTTGCAGCCCGTATCTATTTGCCAGCTCGGCTTATTGATATACGTGCTACATCCGCTGCCTGTGCCGTTCCAGACCGTCTCACTCCAGCCGCGAGCATTGCTTGCTGGCGTGAGCGCGGTCCCACCAACGGCGGTCACCGTATTATATGCGGCGGGCAACTCGACTCCATAGCCATTATCTCCCGCGCTGGCGGTAATTGCGATGCCTGGATGACTGTAGTAATGGGCATAGAGTATCGCATCAGCCCAGTTCTCGTAGCCTCCATAGCTGTTGCTGATCACGGTGGCCTTCAGCCGTACTGCCGTCTCGACTGCGTGCCCCAGGTTGGCAAAAGAAGCACTGTTCGCCTCTACCAGCAGCAGGTGACAGTTGGGACAGATTGCGCTGGCTATATCCAGGTCCAGCGCAATCTCCATTGGCCACGCTGTATCCGTTATCGGATAACTATTCCCTCCGTTTTGATCAACTTTCTTGAAACAACCATTCGCAGTGGTACAGGGAGGCAGATGATATTGTGCTCGATACACCGCCAGATCACTCTCTGCAACAGGGTTATCGTAGGCATCAACTATGGCTATGGTCTGCCCCACTCCCGCTGTTGCTGAGGGCAACTTGTAGGCATTTTGCAGTTCTGCTGGCCCATATCCTGCTGGCACAATGTGTCCATTCAGTGGGTGTAATTGCTGCTGGCTCCGTACCAGCACTGCCAGGCAACGCGCATATCCTCTTGGCACTTTTGCGCATACGTCCTCTTGTACAGATGTACGTTGAACCGGAGCTGCATAAAGTACTGTGCGCCTGGTTGCTATGCTTGCCAGTAAGATGAGTATGGTAAGGCCCAGAAAAACAGATACCTTTTTCACAAATTATGCTCCCTTCCTAAAAATGAGAAACCATTGTTCTTTCTTGCACTGCTACTCATTAACCTGAACCGTTCCTTTTCGCTTTTTTTGCGCTCAAACGACGTTTTACTAGTACTTTCTGTGTACTGTTACCTTCTTTAATCGTCTCCTTGGGCGATCTCTTTAGCTCTGTATGATTCAGCAATTTGTTCTCTGCCCGGTCATATGGAAGAATTGTGTTTGTTTGCTGCAACGGTGCATACAGGAAATTTGGCTGGAATATCCCCAAACAATCAGAAAATGGCGTTTGTTAAAACGTGCAGACTCAACGATAACTATGTGCTGGAAATCAGTCCGGGCGGAGGATGAGGGCGCTGTGGGTTAATGTTACAGCGCTATTCATAATGATAGAGAGCACTGATGATTGAGCTATGAGAAGGAGGCGAGTTGAAGCATGCTTCGTCAACGTAGTTCGGAGCAGATCCGTGTCGATGCTATGAAGGTGGCTCTGCGTAAGGCTACCTCTGGTTGCTTTTCTTGTGTAGATAGCTATCTGGCTCTGGCTGAAGAGCATGGGGCCACTGCCCTGGAGCTACAACAGGTACGCGATTCTATTTATCGGGAGACGGGAAGGCGCGTGAGAAGGCGCAAGCTGGTGAAAATGCTGGCCACGGGCGGCCTGGTTGCGGCTGGTGGCGCTCTGGCGCTGGAGACGAGCAATCATCTTTCCAGCCATGCCGCTCTTTCCGTGCAGTGGGGCACTGATAGCGGCTCACAAACGTGCTGTGATATGTCGCAGCATTTCTATATTGGTCGCCTTGGCTATGGCGGGCAACCGCTGGGCGATGCCTATTACTTCAATCTCAACGCCGCCCGTGTTGCCGGGCAAGATCATACTTTTGGCTACTGGGGAATCGTTGGACCCAACTCCTGCCCTGCTGGTATGTCGCCCTCTGATTGGGGGAAGCAGCAGGCAACTAATGCCTGGAATGCCTGGAATCATGGTCCAAACGCTCAATATGTGGGTGGCATGACGCTGTTTGGCGATCTGGAACCTGGCTTTGGCGGCTGGACAGCTGGCAATTATACACGCAATCAGCAGGTGCTCAACGGTTTCCTTGCTCATCTCTATGACATCACTCCTAAAGCTACCTGGCCCGGCCTGTATATCAGTAGCCGTTATTGGAGCAGTTTGCTCGGCACCGGTTATCGTCCCGCAACCGATTTTGTCCTCTGGATCTGCGGTTGTAGTACCTGTGGCGGCGATATCTGTAGCCCGTGCAATTTTTCCTGCAATACACAGCGCACTGTGCAAAATAAACTCGGCTCTTCTGTGGTAAATACGACTCTTGGCGGACGTAAGCCGGTGGTATGGCAATACTGGATTAGCGATTGTGGCTGTGGCGACTATAATGTCATGACGCAACAGTCCTCCTCTCTTACGCCAGCATTGGGTTCTACAACGTATCATGTCACCTGCTAAACGCCGGTATATATCTAATCTCAAGCGGTAGAAAAAAAGTGACTATGTAAAGAAAGCAATTGCACACATGGATACAACAATAAATGCACAATGGATACGCCATAATGCAATCATGCAACCACCTGCGCGCAAGGGAGGCTGTCTGGCGTACGATGTTGGACGCAATCGCACGCTTCTGTTCGGCGGTGGCGGCCTCAATGATACCTGGTCGTGGGATGGTTCCTCGTGGACACAGCTTCACCCTTCCCAGTCTCCTCCTCCTCGTACCAGCGCTTGTATGGCATATGATAGCCAGCATGGCACGATCCTGCTGTTCGGTGGCGTGAGCACATCCGGTCTGCTGCTCGGCGATACCTGGCTCTGGAATGGCACAACCTGGACGCAACTTCAGCCTCAACGTGCTCCTACCGCTCGTTGCGGGGCCGTGATGGCCTATTCTGAGGCGCAACGGTGCCTTGTGCTCTTCGGCGGCGAAGCTTCGGGCGGTCGTGTCGGACGCCTGCTCAATGATACCTGGGCCTGGAATGGCGCACTCTGGAGCCTGCAAGCGGTACCTGCCCCACCCCCTGAACGCGTAGGTTCTACGCTGACGTATGACGTTGCCAATCGCCAGCTGGTCCTTTTCGGTGGCACATCCGGCTCTGCTCTCTATGGAGATACCTGGACGTGGACAGGACAAAAATGGCAATCGCTATCACCTTCGACCAGCCCGCTCCCTCGCGCCTGGGCTACGATGACCTACGTGGCCTCCCTCCAACAGGTAATCCTGGTGGGCGGCAGCTCGGTCACGGCAAATCCTGCCCTCAATGGCCTGAATGATATCTGGCAATGGAACGGTACTGCCTGGGGCCAGCTCAATAGCGTCTCCGCTCCTGCGGGAGGCTATCATAGCGCGGCCTATGATAGTACGCGGCAAACACTCATGATCTATGCCAGCACAAACGCGAAGCTCTATCCTGTCGATAAACACAGTCGTGTGCCGCAGGGGAATACTCCTACCCCTGTTGTGATGCAAAGCGAAACCTGGCTCTGGCATACGACTTGAGTTACGCTTTTGGGCGAATGTTTGAAATGAATGCTCAATGAAAAGTTTTTATGGGTATTTCAGATATTTTCTGTGAAACGAGTACGAAAAGATTGAAATGATAAAAAACCTGTTGTATAGTGTTATTATTCATGGCAATGAATAATGGAAAAAGGAAAGATGGATTGCTTTTTTGATATAAGTACATTTGCTTGTTTCCATATAGCATTTACTCATTGGCTACTTTTTGACGCTTGTTAGCTCGTTGGGATGGTGAGAGTTGGGCGAAGAGGATCAAGAGATGAATGATGAGTGGGAGTGGCAGCAAAACGGGGAGAAGCAGCCTCAAGTTCATATGCAGGATGAATCTCTATTGGTGAGAGTTGCTCATGAGCATTCTTTTTCCCTCAGTTCGGCGAATATGCCTACCTTGCTGACATCATTTGTGGGGCGTGAGAAAGAGTATGAGATTGCCCGTACGTTGTTATTGCGACCAGAGGTACGGCTCTTAACGTTTAGTGGGGCCGGAGGCATTGGGAAAACACGCTTGGCTGTAGCGGTTATCAATGATCTGCGTTCCTATTTTGTCGATGGTGTCTATTTTGTTCCTCTGGCCGCCTGCACCAATGCGTTACAGGTCCTCCTGACGATTACTTCTGCATTGGGTATCCAGAATGGCAAGGAGCAACCTCTTTTAGATCTGCTCATAGCAAATCTGCACGAGAAGCAATTGGTGTTGTTACTGGATAATTTTGAGCATGTGCTTGAGGCCGCAATGGATGTTGTTGCGTTACTCAAAGCCTGCCCCCGTCTCAAAATAGTCGTGACGAGCCGTGCCGTTCTGCGTGTACAGGGCGAATATGAATTCGCGGTGCCTCCCTTAAATCTTCCCGATCTCAAACATCTCCCGCCATCCGATCAGCTTTCTCTCTATCCCTCTATTGCCCTTTTCGTGCAGCGCGCACAGGCGGCAAAGTATGATTTTGTGCCGGATGAGCAGAACGCTGCAACCCTTGCTGCGATCTGTGTGCGCCTGGATGGCTTGCCTTTAGCCATAGAGTTAGCTGCGCCTCGCCTCAAGCTCATGTCTCCCCAGGATCTCTTGCGCCGCTTAGAGCACAGCTTGCAAGTGCTGACGGACGGTAGCAGGGATCTGGATGTACGCCAACAAACGCTGCGCAATACGGTCAAATGGAGCTATGAAATTCTTTCTGCTGATGAGAAGCGTCTCTTTCGTCGCCTTTCTGTCTTTGGTTGTAGTTTCACCGTAGAAGCCGCTGAAGCAATCTGCCAGATTGATCATGATCTTTCTTTCAGCGTGCTTGATGGCCTGACTGCTCTGCTCAATAAAAGTCTGATCTATCGGGTTGATCTGCCGGGCGGTGAGCCATATTTGCTGATGATGGAAACGATCCGTGACTATGGCCTGGAATGTCTGGCTGCCGATAAAGAGGAAGAGGCGACGATCAGAAATCAGCACGCTGACCATTTTTTGCGCTGGATGGAAATCATTGAATCTCGGCTCTACGGAAGCTATCAGCTCTCTGCACTCGGTCAGGTTGAACATGAGCTGAACAATTTGCGCCAGGCTTTACGCTGGTTTATTGAGCATGAAGAGTATGAGAAAGCGCTACGCCTTGCCGGGGCGACCGGACTCTTCTGGTCCTTACAGGGCTATTTGCTGATACACGAGTATTTTCGTGAGGGGCAACGCTTTCTGGGCTCTGTCTTGCCCTTTCTTGATCAGACTGATCAGCGCATTTCTGAGCAGGCGCGTGCGAAAGTTCTCTTGCATTATGGCATTTTGCTCGACTATTTGGAAGATCGGGAACAGGCGGAAATGTTTGGGCGCAGGAGTCTGGCGCTCTATCGCCAACTCGCCTTGCTACGGGGCTGTATGCAGGCTTGCTGGCTCTTAGAGTCCTGTGCCCGGCGAAAAAATGCCTATACAGAAGCCTCTGCTTTTGCTGAAGAGGCTCTACAATTTGCGGATCGCTTAAATGATGATTTTGCCAGGGGCCTCTCGCTCAATTGTCTGGGCCTCTCGGCTTTCTATATGGCCGATTATACCAGTGCTTATCAACATTTTGAAACATGCCTGTTGCTTGTGCGGAAGATGCAAAATCCTTTTTCTTTAGTGCAAACGTACAGGCGTCTGGCGGAAGTGGTGTATGCACAAGGGGATTATCAAAAAGCTCGCCAGTTTTGTGAGGAGAGTCTGGCGCTATCCCGTTCGAGCAATACATCCTGGAACGTTGCCTGGTTGTTGACGATGATGGCAGGGATCGTCTGGCGGCAGGGGGATGTGGGGGGGGCACTTCAGTATGCACAGGATGCCCTCGCCGATCATACTACGGTGGGTGAGGTGCAGGGTATTGTGCACGCAACGCTCTGGCTGGCGAGAATCTCGGCCCATCTCCAGCAGACGGAGCTTGCGCATACGTTGAGTGCGCATGTTGTTGCAACTATCAAAGATGAACGTGATCGCTGGTTTTGTGCTGTCTTTCTCTCTCTGCTGGCAGAGGTCGCCGTGTTGCTGAAAGAGCTACGCTGGGCCGCCCTGCTCTGGCGAAAGGCTACGGCCTTGCGTGAGGAGATCCGTGCTCCTCTTTCTCCAACAGAGATGGTTGATTACGAAGCCACTCATATCCTCCTCCGCAAACATCTGGGAGAAGCTGCGCTTGCCGCTCTGTCGGCTGAGGGCGCACGTCTGAGCGTTGCGCAAGTTCTGGATCTACGGGAAACGGCCCTCAATTCAGATGTGCTTGAGCTCCTCCCATCTTCTAAATCAGGACCGCTGGCGTTGGAAGGGGCTCTCTCCAGTCTGACCAGACGCGAATTGGAAGTTCTTCGCCTGCTTGCTATGGGGAAAAGTAATGCGCAAATTGCCGAACTTTTAACCATTAGTCGCGTGACTGTCAATTCTTATCTCCGTGCTATTTATACAAAACTCTCTGTCTCCTCTCGTACTGCTGCTATGCGCTATGCAATCGATCATCATCTTCTCTCCTGATGAGAGCATTCATAACCGCGCTACTGTTTTTTAACGTGTTATCACAAATAAAATGCACAATGATTTACATATATTTAGACGATGTAAATAATGTATGATGCATGTAAAATAAATATACATCGTTTACGTTCCCCTGATGAGGAAGAGAGAGCCTCTGAATATATCGCATATGGGGGTGAACGTTCGTAAAATCCTCAGTGTTGTAGGAGTAGTGAGTGATGGGGCAACAGGATACTGAGCAAGGGCCGTTTGTCTCAGGACAGTTCAATAGCGCGGCTGAGGTAGCGCGTATCACAAAACGGCAACAGTTGATGATAGACAATGTGGGCGGCCTCTTTCCTGAGAGATGTGGCCTGTCCTCTATTCAGCGTATTTTAGACATTGCCTGCGGGCCGGGAATCTGGGCATTAGAAGTTGCTTTCACGTATGCTCAGATTGAGGTGGTGGGTATTGATCCAAATCGTACAAATATACGTTATGCACAGGCTCAGGCGCAGGCACAAAATCTGGAAAATGTCGATTTTCAGGTGATGGATGCACTGCATGGCCTGGATTTTTCTGATCACACGTTCGATTTAGTGAATGCTCAATTTATCGACGACCGCGTTCCGATCAGTGCGTGGCCGACATTATTACAGTCCTGTCTGCGTGTGTTGCGTCCCGGTGGTGTTATGCGCATCACCATTTCAGAGCTTATTGTGACGAATAGCGCAGCATATGAGGAACTCCTCCGTTTAAATATGCTTGCTCTCTATAAAGCTGGATATGGTTCTTCTGCTCATGGCTACTACTCTGGAACTACGGCTATGCTGAGCCATATGCTCCGTCAGGTCGGCTATCAACAGGTGCAGCAGCGCGCCCATGTGATTGATCTTTCCCAGGGCTCAAAAGCTTCTCAGGATAACTATGCCAGTTTTGCCGTTCTGATGCAGTTGATCAAACCATTTTTGCTGAAGATGGAGGTGGTGACTGAAGATCGTTTTGATGTTCTCTACCGGGAGGCGACGATTAATCTCCTCTCGGATACTTATTATGGTCTCTGGTATTTCCTGACTGTCTGGGGCGAGGCGCCCGCTGGGGTGATGTAATCAGGATGATGTTTGTGTAGAAAAAAGGTCTGTGTGGGTGTATCGTTGGTAAGTGGCAAAGGTAGGATTGATGTCCAGTAAATCACCGTGGTGGATCGAAGAAGGGTATGGTTCCTTTGCTGTAGGTGACGAGGGATACCCCGACCCGGGGCAAGTCTGTCACTTTTATCGCGAACGTGAAGGATTAAAACCAATCAACCTTGCACATAAACTGGGCATGACTGATGTGGCGGTACGTGGGATGGAAAGTAAAAAAACTGGTCTGGATTCAATGTCTCTCCGCCGTCGCTTGATCTCTCTTCTTGCTATTCCTCCTGTTCTGATGGGCTTAGATTCCCTGCACACGGCTCCCGCAACTCCCTCTTGCTGGTGGTTGCGGGAGGGCTATCCGGCCTTTCTGGCTGGCTGCGATGGCTATCCCAATCCCGGTCAGGTCGTCAAGTATTATCGCGAACAGAAGAAACAGAGTAACCCTTCATGGACTCAAGCCGGTTTAGGTATAGCGTTGAATATTTCAGATGTGGCGGTGCGAGGTATGGAAAATAATAACGAATCTCTGGACTCAATTTCTCGTCGACGTGCGTTGGCTTTTATTCTCGGTATTACGCCTGCTCTCCTTGGCCTGGATAGTCTGCATTATACTGCGGATGTGGGCGCAGCTCATCTCACAAAACAAGCTGTGGCCCCATGGCACCTGGAGATGGTCTCGATCAATCGCTTCCGCGAGTCTCTTCCGTTCTACTGGAATGGCTACTACACCAGCTCTCTGCTTGATCCCATGAGGGAAATTTCTGAACTGTTGCGCGATCTGAGCGCTACTCTCCTTGAAGCCCGTGGCATGCAAAAACAACAGGGGCTGGAATTGCTCACACGCTATTATCAGCTCGCCTCTACGATTGCGCGCGATCAGTGTAACTATCACGGCGCCTTCTTCTATGCAAATCGCGCCGTGAAGCTGGCTCGTGGTCTGGAGAACAATGAACTTATGGCCTCTTCGTTGCTACGACGTAGCTTCATTAGCTTTGAGCAAGAAAATCTCGAAGCAGCATTGATAGATTTAAACGCTGCATGCCCTTATGCCCGATCAGCCCGCTCTCCTTTGAAGGGTCTCGTTTTTCAGGTCGCCGGTCACGTCCATGCTCATCTCTCTCAGAGCATAAGCGAGCAAAAAAAAGCTCTGGCTATGCTCGATGACTCTGGACAACTGGCCTATGCTGGACCCTATGAGGAAGATGAGAATTTTGTCAGGTTTAGCGCCGATTGGCATCATGTTGAACGGGCAGAGGCATTTCTCGCTTTACGCAAGCCGGACGATGCACTTCGCGAACTGGATATTGCTGCTCACGGCCTGATGCTCGATGGGCAGGCAAGACGCCTGGCCCATCTGGATATCTACCGGGCTAAAGCTCATATCTATAAAACTGAATTCGCGGATGCGACCGCTTATGCTTTGAGCGCTCTCACGGTTTCAAAGGCCATTCAGTCCAATATCAAGGTCTCTCTGATCTTTGGTCTTTATCAGCAACTTAAAGGCAGCACGTACGCTCAGAGCCCCGATGTCGCTCGTCTTGGCTTGTTACTACGCTCTTATTAAAACCTCACTTGCTCGCGGCAAAAGCAAGGAAACAGGCAGCAATGTACAATTACTGAGAAGGGTACGTTGTTGCCTGTTTCTTTTGTGTCTGCAAATAGCAATAAGTGTGTCGATGTATTTCCTTAACCGGAGGTAATACTTTGGGAAAAGTTTTACTTCCTTCAATATAGTAAAAAGATTTGTTACGGTATGGTATACGAGGTGTCCTGGTAGACGTATGATGTGAGTGAGAAGGGGGCAAGGTTATGGCTGTGAGTGAAGTTGCATTGATTAGAAAACAAATCGAGCTGGAATATGAAGCGGCGAGGCGATGGCCCACTGATTATGCTATCGTTGCTCGCCATATATTCATTTCCGCACGCCTGAACCGTATTGCTGAGTATCATACTCTCCTGGTTGAGCTTGTCGGTGATCAGGAAGCAATCAACATTGTATTTGAGGCGCAGACGAAGATACTTGGATAGGGAGGATGTTGTGTTATGAATAAGGCGTCATATAGTGAAGGGATACTGTCGGATCCTCTATTGTACGCGTCGTTGCAGAGTACGATACGCCACTATCTTTCGGGCTATCTCCACCAGTTTCTTGTTACGTATGCTGATGGGCTGCTGCCTGTGCCTCTCTCTCTGGAGAATATGTGGCATGTGCTGAATGTTCCTTGCTGTAGTGGCGATTGGGCCTGTGATATCGCTTACCAGAATCCTTTGATGGAGGTCGTGGGGATAGATCCAGACCCGCGCAGAATCGCTTTTGCTCAGGCTCAAGCCTCTGCTCAGGGCATCGCCAATGCCACGTTCCAGGTTGGCCGTTTCGATGCTCTCTCCCCTCCAGATCAATACTATGATCTGCTACATATCCGCTTTCTTGCCCCTCTGGTACGTCAGGATGGCTGGAAACGCATTACCGCTGGCTGGTGGGAGCTTTGCCGTCCCGGTGGTCTGGTGATGTGGATGGAGATGCGCCCCCCTGTTACGAATAGCTCCGCTTTTACTGATTGGTGCTCCCGGCTGGTTTGCCTCGCTGAAAACGATGGGATGACTGCTGATGTTACTCCGCGCATGGCTCAATTGCTCAGTTCGGCTGGCTTTCAGCCTGTCCGTCAGGCGCAGACGACCATCGATATTTCTAGTAATACCAGGCTGCACAAGCACGCTTGTATGCATATCTGGGATGTGCTCAACTTTGTACATTGCAATCTGCTTTTTTCGCGGGCGGCTTCTCCTTCTACTTTACACGATCTCTACGAACAGATGATTCAGGATTTCCTCTCCGAACAATTTCAAGGTGGCTGGACGTTTGATACGTATCTGGCGATAAAAGAAATCTAGCGGTCGGGGGGCAGAGAAGAATCTCTGCCCCAACCATTCTTCTACACAAACTGCTGTTCCTCTTTCGCTCTGGACATTTCATGTTGCTGATGTGGACGCTCACCCATTCTCTTTGGTGGGGTAGGATGAAATCGTCCTCGAATATCCTCTATCGCCACATAGAGCGTTGGCACCAGCAACAGGGTCAGTACGGTCGAGGTGCTGAGTCCCCCGATCACGACAATTGCCAGCGGACCGGAGATGAATCCACTCGATCCGTTCAATCCCAATGCCATGGGGGTGAGCGCCAGAATAGTCGCAATTGCTGTCATGAGAATCGGGCGCAGACGGCGTCTACCTCCTTCTACTACGGCATTTCGTGCATCTAAACCACGTCGCCGGTACTGGTCAATCAGGTCGAGCAAGACAATCGCGTTCGTTACGACGATCCCAATAAGCATGAGGAGCCCGATCAGCGCTGGCGCTCCTAACGCGGTGTGGGTGGCAAGCAGCAAAACGATTGATCCTGTCCCTGCAAATGGAATGGAGATCAGCAGGATAATGGGCTGGAGCAGGCTACGGAATGTCGCTACCATGACGAGGTAAACCAGCAATATAGCCGCTGCCAATGCCATGCCCAGACTCCGAAATGCGTCATTCTGTTCAACGGTGATCCCTCCCATCGAGACTGATGCACCATTTGGCAGCTTGAGCGCATCCAGACGCTTCTGAACATCACTACTGACGGCACCAACATTTTCACCTGCTACCTGCGCATTGATGCTTGCCGAACGATTAGTGGCGATATGGGTGATCTGGGTCGGACCCGTCACGCTCTTTACGGTCGCGATATCACCCAGGCGCACCCTTCCCTGTGCGCCCGGAAGCTGGATGTCCTGGATCTTCTGGATGGTTGCAGCCTGGATGTTCATGGTCATATCGACGTCTTGCTGTCTCCCGTTCAGTGTGACCTGTGTCACTGTTGTGCCTGTGTAGATCATGCGCAGGGTCTGGCTGACCTGGGCCGCTGTGAGCCCTACGGCCAACGCTTTCTCAGAATTGACACGCACGTCAATTAGTTGTGCGGCATCTGCGAGATTACTGGTCACGTCGTTTGTATCTGGCGTGTCTGAAACTACCTGGAAAACCTGCTGTGCCGCCGTCTTCAAGGCTGCCGGGTCTGCCGCCTGGACATTTACGGTCAGTGTCGAATTGGTTCCCTGTGCGCTGCTGGCAAATGTGATGCTCCCGATATCGCTCAGGTTATGCAGACGGTTGCGCACGTCTTGCTGCACTGCGAGTTGATCGGCATCGGGATCGGTGGTGATGGCAAATCCCGCTCCATTGATGCCGCTGTCTCCATTCGCTGAGCCTGCTGATGCGCCTATGGTGACCTGGTACTCTTTGATTTCAGGAATGCTGTTCAGGACTTTCTCGACTTTGCTTGCCGCTTTATTTGCCTGGGCCAGACTGGTGCCAGGTGCCATCTGCTGGTTGAAGCTGAAGGTGTTTTGTGATGAACTACTGAACAGGTTCGTCGGTAAAAGTGGATAGAGTGCGAGTGAGCCTGCCAGGATGAATACAGCACAAAGCAAGGTGATTACCCGATGTTGAATGGCCCATTTTACTATCGGGACGTAGCGCTCTTCGAGCATACTCTTTTTCTCATAGCCAAAGCTGATGTCGCTGGATACGTAGAGAAACCAGTAGGCGAGCACGGGGATAATGGTGAGCGAGACAAACAGGGAGGCTAACAGGGCGATGGTGACGGTAAATGAGAATGGGCGGAAAAATTCTCCGACGATCCCTGTGGTAAATGCAATTGGTAAGAACACGGCTACGGTGGTTATGGTCGATGCGGTGACTGCCCCTGCTACTTCACGCACTCCGTTGAGCACTGCCGCCAACTTCTCTTCTCCACTATGCAGATGGCGGTAAATGTTCTCCAGCACGACGATCGAATCGTCGACGACCCGACCAACTGCTATGGTCAGTCCTCCCAGTGTGAGGATGTTTAAGGAAAGGTCACTCGCCCATAGGGCTATAAGCGCTATAACAATAGAGAGCGGGATAGATATAGCGGTCACTAAGGTGGAGCGCAACGAGAAGAGAAATGCGAGGATGACGAGAATGGCGAAACCGGCTCCCAGCATGCCTTCACGCGAGAGGCTTTCTATCGCGCTTTGAATATAGGGTGCCTGATCGGAGATGATGGTGATCTGGGCCTGTGAACCAAGTTTTCGCTCTAACTCTGGAATTTGCGCTTTGACTGCGAGCGAGAGCGAGACGGTGTTGGCGTCGTTTGTTTTGGTGATGGCAATCCCCAGGCTCGGTTTCCCATTGGTGCGGGTTAATGTCGTTGAGGGTGCGAGTATCTGCTGGATCTTCGCCACATCCGAAAGTTTGACAAATTGTGTTGTTGGTAGCTGTGTTGGATCGAGGATTGCCTGGGCTCCTCCATAGCCTGCCTGCCCTGGTATGACCTGTCCTGCTGCGCCTGTTGCCGTTACTTGCGTAGGTGTGGTGGCGCGTTCTCCTACGACGATGTCTTTGATGCTCTGAAGCGAATTTAAGGTATTGTCCACGCGGATTGTTGAGGTTTTCGTTCCTGCGGTGACTTCTCCAACTGGTAAGGAGATATTGTTTGCTTGCAGGGCGCTCTGTATCTGGCTCACGCTGATACCATTTGCCTGGAGCTTTGTCGGGTCGAGCACTATGCTCACGATCTGGTTTCGTATTCCCGATACGTTGACGTTCCCTACTCCCGGCAGTCCCTGGAGAACAGGTACAACTTCCTGCTGAAGGTTAACGGCCAGGTTTTCTTCACTATCTGCTGAAGTGACGGCCAGACGAATAATAGGCTGATCTGCAATATTATAGGATTGTATTTGTGGCGCTGTGCCTCCCGGAAGGCTATGTTGGGCCGTGTTGATGCGTTGGGCTAATGTCTGTTGTGCCTGATTAAGATCAGTGCCATAGTTATAGGTCATGATGATGATGGATAGCCCTTGATCCGATGAAGAGGTAATCTGCTGCAATCCCGGAACTCCCTGCAAGTTCTGCTCCAGGGGCGTGGTGATCGATTGTTCGATCTGCTCCGGCGAGGCTCCTGGATAGCCCGTGATGATCGAGATCGCGGGATAGGTGAGCTCCGGAAGCAGCTCCTCTTTTAACGAAGGTATCACAAATGCGCCGAATGCCAGAATGGCTATCGTGATCAGGGCTACGATGCTTCTGTTTGCCAGGCTCATTTTACAGAGAAAGGACATTTTTTTCTCCTCTATCCTGAGAAAAATCAGGATATACACTTCCACCCAATATTACTAATACGGACTTTATTCAGAAAATAGGAAATTTTCTTTAACTTTGCCGCTGATGTTCAGTTTGGCATACAGAGTATAATTACATTATAAGGAGCAGGAATATAATCAAGGGGAAATACTTGCCAGATGGCGCATTTAAAATGCCCGTACGCATTCAGTGATGCTACATAGCCCCAGTAGTGGCACGGTGAAGTGGAACGGAACTGTGCCTGAGAACTCGCACGATGTTTCAGGCTATACAGACGATGACGGCAAGGGAGGCGAAGGTAAGTTCAGGCGCCTGTTTTTTCGACCACGGAGATTGCGGCGAAGGCACCTCTTGCTCGCGCGTCTCTCCTCCTGCGGAGCCAGCGGAATCGCGCGAGTTCTCAGGCACAGTTCCGTTCTCACTCCACCGTGCCTCTACTGGGCCTGGGTTCGTTCCCCTATCGGCCTTCGGCTGATGTGTATTGATTGCGCTTGATGCCAATCCGCGAATTCCCATCCTCCATCATCCCCCGAAAAGCGGTTCGCAGAGCATTATATATGCTGCACAATATGGACGTTCTCGATTGGTATCAATCGCTCTTGCAGCTTCGGCGACACTTTGACGCGTGTCACGCAGGGGAGCGTAAAGTTAAAACAACTTCCCTCACCTACCACTCCTGTACTCTCGACCCAGATCGATCCGTTCATGGCTTCAACAAGCTGCTTGCTTACGTAGAGGCCCAGACCCGTACCGCGCACTTTGCCCGATAGGTCTCGCTCGAGGCGCACAAATTGCCCGAAAAGGCGTGGAATCTCTTCAGGCGGAATACCAGGTCCACAATCCTGCACGCTGATACACACTTCTGGCGCTGGATGTGTTTTCTGCACGGTTTTTCCATAGAGGTATGCTCGTATGTTGATTGGTGTTTCTACCGGGGCATATTTAAATGCATTGGAAAGCAGGTTGCGCAAAATTTGCCGTACATATTGATCTTGCGCAAATATAACCAGATGCTCGGGAATGTCTATCTCGACGGGATGCTCTTGCAGGCGTCTCGGGTCTAAGCTGGTAATGACTTCATAGACGATATCGGCAACGTACAATTCCTCGAGTTTGAGATGGTTGCGCTCATTCGCTACCTGGATGGTATCCAGAATGTTATTTGTTAAGAGCTGCAATTCTTCACAACTATGCATCGCGTTTTCCACAAATTTCGCCTGCATCTCTGCGTCAATCTGCCCGTTGTAATTACGTAGCAATTCCAGGTAACCATAGACTGCTGTCAGGGGGGTGCGCAACTCATGGTTAACGTTCAAGATAAATTGATCCTTGATTTCGTTGAGCTGCTGCTGTTTCTCGTAAATAAGTGCGATCTGCATATGGGCATCTTCGGATAGGTCGATGACGTCTCGCAACGAGCTAATCAATAGTCCGACGATGAGCAGTGCTCCCAGCCCGACTCCTAACGACATCACTGAGTCAAATTGTCCTGTGAATCCTCTCGCGGTAAATGCATGGTAGATGATGATAACGAGAACGAAACTTCCCAGGCAACTCAGGACTCCATAACGCTTAAAAATCCAGGCCGCCATCGCAATCGGTATGGCAAATACGCTGAGATTGCCCACGCTCATTGCTGATGTGGATAAGATAACGTAGAGAATTATGGTCAATAATGCACATAGCCCTGTTAAACCAATGCGTACTTCGTAGGGAAGTTCAAGCAGGATTTTCGGCAGATTATTCAATGTACGCATAACTTTTTCTTTCCTTTGTTTGACCGAGCTACAAACAGAAGGTGTGCCTATCCAGGCTCTGACGTTATGTTTTTAATGATACGCATGAGTTGTAGGGATGGGTTGTACGTAGCGGCAAAATTGGTATTTTGGGTTTAGAGATCGTGGCAATTTTAACATAGATGCTGCTTTATTGACAATAGTCAATTTAGTCGCGTACTGCTTTTTCGCATCTGCTCATGTTGTCCATGCAATGTGGTCGTTTTGTTCACATTTTTGTGACAATTCGGCCATATTTCTTTCACCTTTCTTCTCTATACTTCTTTCTAAACAAGGTGATTTTTCACAGAGAAGGATGAATGAAGCATGCAAAATATGGAACAACATTCTCAACAGAATCAAGCATTTCACGACTATATTGGCTACCAGTCATCTTCTACTCCCGGCACGGATTCCCCGTACTCCGAGTATGAGCGTCCGCAACCTCCATATTCGCCCGAACCACTCGCAAGCGATCCCTATGCTGCCTATCAAACGCCACTTTCAAGTCAGCCCTCAAATACGCTAGCGGGGAGTATGCAGGGGGCTTTGCCCGCTGTCCTTTGCTACGTTGGCCTCTGGTTGTCCGGCTTTCTGTTTCTCCTCTTTGAAAAAAAAGATCGTTTCATCCGTTTCCATGCTATGCAGTCGCTGCTCTTCTTTGGGGCTGTGAATGTGCTGTATGTGGTGTTTATCTCGCTGATGTCGAGTCCGATCTCTTTTGTGGCCGGTTTTGCCATCTTTGCTTTTGTGGTGATGAATGTGGTTGCTGTTGTCGCCTGGTTCGTTGGCCTGATCGGGGCATTACATGGACGTTATGTGAAGTTGCCCTTTGTCGGTGAGATTGCTGAACGCTATGTGAATAATAGCCTGTCTCCGAAATAGTAATTGCTTTCGCCAGGCTCTCGAATTGCCTGGCTTATCCTTTGCCAATGTGCAGATGTAATATGGAGAAAGTTACCATAATATTTGGTGTTGCATGTAATATATTAACAAAACAGTCTGCCTGATATGTAATGTCGTTAAAAGAAGGTATCATCTATGCACCAGAATGTATTACATGCTTTACGCCTCACCCCTCTTGGGGTCCACCATTTGGTTGCTCAACAGGCTGTATACACACCTGGTATGCCAGCCGTAGTCTGTGGAGAGCAACGTCTGACCTATGCTCAATTGGAGCGGCAAGCGAATCTCCTTGCCTGGGCACTACAACGTCGCGGGGTAGGCGCTGGAACGTGTGTTGCCGTCTATCTTGCTCCCTCGGTTGATATACTCATTGCGTTGCTTGCAATTCTGAAAGTGGGCGGATGTTATGTGCCTCTGGAAACAGTGGCCCCCGTTTCACATGTACTTGCGCAGCTTGAGCATTGTGGGGCATCGCTCCTCCTGACGCAGCAGAAATTTGGGAAACGGCTCTCGACTTACCGTGGGGATGTTCTCTCTCTGGATCAAGATCAATTTCTCTGGATGGGCGAGTCAAGTAGTTTCCCTGCTGCACCCTATGAAGATGAACAAATAACCTGTATGCTCTATCGTTCCACTCTATCCGGCGCACTCCTGGGCGTGCAGATCAGCCAGTATAGCTTGCTCACAGGCTGTCTCGCCCTGTTTGCTCACCTCAATCCTGAGCCTGGTTGGCAGTTTGCTCTATTTTCGCTACAGGCTGACGATCTGGGATATAGTATGCTCTTTCTTTCTCTACTTACCGGTGGCTGTCTACATCTGTTGCCCGATAAGCCACTCCATGCTGATTATTTGCTCGCAAGCTCTCTGCGACGCCAGCCGTTCGACGTGCTCACGTGTACGCCCTCTCATCTGCTGACACAGCTCAATTCTGCCGCTTCAGGCTCGTTTTTGCCACGCAAACACTTGTTGCTGAGTGGTGAACTCTTTGACAGATCGTTGCTTGATCGCTTGTGTGCGCTAGCGCCAGCATGTCAGATCTACCAGCACTATGGATCTATGGAATGCTCGCCTGCTATATTGCTGGCGCGGGTAGCTACTGGCTGTCCTCTGCCTCCTGGATGTCTACTGACTGGTAGCTCGATCTATGTGCTGGATGCATGGGGACAGCAGGTACCATCCGAAGTCGTGGGCGAACTTTATATTGGTGGTGCCGGACTGGCTTATGGTTACGTGGGTCTGCCTTCAGAGACGGCGCAACGCTTTGTTCCCGATCCTTTCAGTGGGCAGGTGGGATCTCGTCTCTATCGAACGGGTAATCGGGTGCGCTGGTTGCCTGATGGAAATCTGGAGGTTTTCCAATCTCTCACGTGAAGCGGATAAGGAGAGCGGTCCCGGCCGCCCCCGGCGTTAGGGGCGAGCTTTATCGGGCTTCTATACGTGTGTTTGTAAGGTCGCTACTGGTATATCCTGTAGCTTGATAAATGTTGCGTCTGTCTCTATGTGGTTGGTCAGGTAGGTAATAAACGAACTCACCAGTTTGTCTGGATTTTGCCGGGTGTACATATGCTCAACGGCCCAGAAGTGGTAGGCATTATTCTCGACCAGTGCATAGGTTGGTGCCTCCTGGTCAATTTCTACGGATGAGATTACCGCACTCATGCGGCCTGCTGTACCTACATCTACATAGCCAATCGCGCCGGGTGTCCGTGCAACCATTTGCGCCATCAGGTCTGTTCTATCCACGTCCTGATAGCTAGGAGCATTGCGCGCCTCTGTGCCCAGCACGTAGCGGATAAAGGTTGCATGGGTTCCCGAGGTCGTAGGGCGTCCAAAGACTTTGATCGCAAGATCGGGCGCACGGCTATCGACGTCCTTCCAGTTCTGGTAGGTGCCCTTATAAATCTTGAGTAACTGCTCGTGGGTCAGACTGATGATCCCTGTCACATCTTTGTTGATGATGACTGTGAAGACGATCGCTGCAATCTGATGATCTTTGAACTCTGCTGAATTCAGTCCTGCAACGCTTCCTGGAACCTCAGAATTTGCCACCTGGATGCTGCCATTCTTGAGATCAAGTAGACCGGAACTGCTGGTATCCTCATCCACATGCACAAAACCAATGGGGCAGTCGGTATGATAGCCTCTGGCAAAGTTTGCACTGGCAGCATAGAACGCGCTCGACCCCTTTACTTCTATCGATCCCGGCACACAGTCTCCCCGAATAAACGCGGTAATCAATCCTTGACTGTTGTAAATCAAAAAGAAAAGCAGTGCGCCGAGCAAGATGTAACCACCTGTTTTCTTCCATGTCAGAGAAATTGGTACAGGTGCAAAGGGTTTGATATGGCCATCCTTTATTTGTGCTGTGACCTTTATATTGACCTTCCCCAGGGTCAGCACCTTGACTCTGATCCAGTCGCCTGCATTGAGCATGACATCTTTCAATGTAACAAACTGGTTCTGTGTATCCAGATTAATATAATCTTTGGCATTCAGGCTGGAAATTTCAAGATCAGGAGCCGCTTCCGGTATGCCTGCGCGCAAGATGACCTGTGATGGTTGATTGGTATTGGTGGTGGATTGTGGCGTGACCTCAATCTTTAGTGGATTGTTGTAGTCTGCCTTATCAACTACGACATTGCCCTCGTTGCGGATTTTGATGAGCTGATAACGTACCTCGCTTACTTGCTCATCATCCAGGAAGATCTTGATATTTTCGCCTTTGTCGCGGTCTATGCTGACGACATTCGTGTTATGGTCCTCGATTTCATACGTGATGAGCTTACGCTGCTTCGATCTGAAGTATGTCCAGATGCCGAAGCCCAGCCCGAGTAGCGCGATGAGGAGCGAGATTACATTAACCCAGAAGTCTCCTATCCCTGAGATATTACCGATATCCATATCGCTCGTTTCCCTTTTTTAATGGGCCTTTCTTGCATAACTCCCTATGCTTAATAACTCCCTATGCTTAATAACTCTCTATATTGAATAACGCCTGTGTTCTTCCATTATAAAAGCGAATCCGCATCTTTTATGTTAAAAATATGTAATATAATGTTAAATAAAATTCCCTATTATTAAATAGTACATATCACACCCCATGCAATTCCATCACAAGGCTCCTGTCATCTCTTCTCATACACCTCAGTCAAATCTCATTGCACACGTTTGGGCAACCCTCAAAACGGCTCCCCAGACCAGTAGGGACGCCATGGAGGCACGGAATGGCGTCCGGGAACTCGCTTGATTCCGCTTGTTCTTCAGACGTGGCGTGTCGCCCCTTTCCACCATTTCGCTTGCCACAGAAACGTGTGCAATGAGATTTGACTGCGAATATCATTCCATCAACGAAAAATCATGCATCTATGCCAACCAGCTCAAGCCCAGCAAGCCCAAAATTGCTCTTTAGAAAATTACCTACCTGCCGATTAATAATTGTAGAGGGCCGATACGTGCAATCTCGTTTCTTTGGTAAGGTGTACACAGCTACCGCTGCCAAAGGGAAGCATCTTCACAAGAGCACATCTCACGTTTTCCATGTAGCCCTGTGGAGCGACGATGTAGGGGTAAGATCCCGATCGTATTGGCGTTCGTGTAGCAGGTGTAGCCCTTTTATAAAAATTCTTGTAGCGCGTCACAAATGGGTACGATGCAGAGGAGGGTGTAGCCTGATGATAGGCGTGTAGCCATCGGTGTAGCCCGGAGATGCCCATCGCATCGGCATTTGTGTAGGATATGTAGCATCCAAAAGAGAAGGTAGACATTTTGTTTGGGCTCAATATGTTTTATGCCTATCCTGTCGCGGAATTGTTTTCGTTCGAAGAAACAGAACAGGTAGGGGCAGGCGTTTTATGCCTGCCCGCGCAGCTCTTCCGTTGAGATCTGGCGCATCTGATACTTCAGCACCTTACCGCTTACCGTTAACGGATAATCACTCACAAATTTGACGTAACGAGGAATCTTGAAATGCGCAATCTTCCCTTTGCAAAATTCGCGTATCTCTTCAACCGTTGCCTGCTCTCCTGCTCTCAGTTTGATCCAGGCACAGATCTCTTCGCCATAGCGAGCATCGGGTACGCCAATAACTTGTACATCGCTGATCTTGGGATGCGTATACAGAAACTGCTGTACCTTTGACGTCGTAGTGTCTTACCGGGGATTGGGTCGGCGTCGTCGTCATACCATCCTCCTTTACGTACCTCGATACCTGACTCTGGCAAGCGTTTTTGTAAATAGGGAGCAGTCACGTCAAGCTTAACTAATAGAAAAGAGAAAATCAAGCTTTTTCAGCCTCGATCGTTACCTGATCGATCTGCACTGATTGCAGGCAAAAACCTTATGTTGAGACTCGACAAGATACTCTTATAGGAATTATAGTAGTTGCATGTAGTGGCGAATCATGTAGTCACTATTTCTGATGAAGAATACAGCAGTGGTGCTGTGCAGAAAGGATCTGTCGATGCCCGATTTTCCGCTGATTGATGCCCATGTCCATCTCTGGGACCCCGCTCACTTCCGCATACCCTGGCTGGATGGCGACGACCTGTTACATCAGCGTTATACGCTGCCTGAATATCACGCGCATACGAAAGGCATTCCCATTGAAGCTTTTGTCTATGTTGAGGTCGGCGTAAATCCTGCCTATGCCTTGCTTGAGGCGCGCTGGGTGGCCGAGCGTGCCGAAGAAGATCCGCGTTTACAGGGTATCGTCGCAGCTGCTCCTTTAGAGGATGGCGAACAAGTAAGCGCCTATCTGGATGCGCTGGTGAAGATTGATCCGCGCATCAAAGGCGTGCGCCGCATTGTGCAGGGCGAGCCCGATCCCGCATTCTGTCTCCGTCCGGGCTTTGTGCGTGGAACGCAACTGCTTGCTTCCTATGGTCTCTCATGCGATATTTGCATCAACTATCGCCAGCTGGCAAGCACGATTAAGCTCGTGCAACAGTGTCCTGATACGGCGTTTATGCTCGATCACATTGCGAAACCAGACATCAAGGCAGGCATGACTGAGCCGTGGCGTCAGCAAATGCGCGAACTGGCCTCGTACCCCAATGTCTTTTGTAAAGTCAGTGGTCTGGTTACCGAGGCTGATCCTCAGAGCTGGCAGGCGGACACACTGGCCCCTTATGTTGAGCATGTGCTTGCGGCTTTCGGCGAGGATCGTGTCGCTTTCGGTGGTGACTGGCCTGTTGTACTGCATGCCTCGAGCTATAAACGCTGGGTGGAAACGCTCGATCAACTCACGGCCTCTCTTTCTCATGAGGTCAGACGCAAACTCTGGGTCGAAAATGCTCGCCGTTTCTATCGACTCAAAAAATACTAACGACGCTGTTTCCATAACATGCGTAGTGTGACGATCAGTCCACCCAATGCGAGGAGAAAGATTACGACAAAAAGTATGAGCAGGCCGTTCGACCCTGTTGAGCTGGTTTGTGCTGCTTTCTCTGGCTGATTCGATGCAGGAACGGGGAGCGGTGGATATACGCCTGTAATGATAAAGTGTGGATTGCCGTTCACGGTGAATGTCTGCATCGTCTGTCGGCCCGGGAGGTCCAGCATGATGACATGCCCATCCTGCAAGGCGATAAATCCCATCTGACCGTCGCTCGTGATGGCGACTGCTACCGGCACTCCGTTCGTTGGAAAAACGCGCAGGAGCGCACTCGGTGTCTGAGCCTGATTGTTTCGTTTCGGCTTGTACGCGATCACATCGACCTGCTTATGCTGCATATCGGGTACGTAGACCTCATGCGTCGTTTCGTCGTAGTCCATGGGCCCGAATGTTCCGCCGCTTAACAGCGGTGGCGTTACCCGATTGGCATTCAGATCGATTGCTACAACGCTTCCCTGCTGTGTCGTAACGTAGAGTATGAAGTCAAGTGGTGGGGCGCTGATAGAGCGGGGCTGTGCGGGAACAGGGTACGAGGCGAGCTGTTTGCCATCTGGGTCAAAAATCAGCACCTGGTTGCTTGTAGCTACACAGAGTTGATACAGTCCCGTATGGGTGGGGAAAACCCCCCCATCCAATGCGGTCGTCAGGCCATAGATGGGCCCTGGCACTGAAATGGTGTGCAGCAGTTTGCAGGTGCGCGGATCGAACTCTCGTACGCGGGTATCGCCGTTTCCGGCCACAAAAAAGCCGTCCTCTTGCTTGGAGAGCACCAGGAGCGAAGGTTGTCCGGGCGCATTCGCCTGACAGCGCGTTTTTCCCGTGGCGGCATCCACGACCAGCGCACGACTCTGCGATGGTTGCACGATGAAAAGTGTACTTCCATCGGAGCTGAGTTGCGTCATCGTGGGGGCTGCATTCTGTGTCATGGTACGTACAATGCGCTGTTGCATAACATCAATTACACTGATGCCTGGACCTCCTCCCGCGACATACGCGAGATTGGGCGCTCCTCCATCTGCGTGTGCAGTCGGTTGGTTCGCAAAAAAACAAAAGAGGAGGATCAGACCAGCCACGGCTCTACATCCCATGAAATTGGCCGTGCCGGAATACCGTTTTTTATGTGGATGCCTCTTCGTACGTCTTATGTTTGTCGTGTTCTGCGACATAGCGAAACCTTTATGTGTTTCTATATATCCGGGCCACTTCCAGTGTAATCTTGTAAACTGAGGAAGTAAAGGCCACACGCAATCTACTTTTTAAGCACGAAGTAAGTATAGCATACCTGTTATGGCCTTGTTTCTTATCTGCTGAAGCTATTCTCTGCTGTGCCTGCTTGCAGAGACACAGCGGTTTCAGGATATAATACTTACTGGGTATTTTTGCCGACATTTCGTGTGCAGACAAAGAAGTGCGTCAACTTTGTTGATCTTCGATAAGTGAAATAAACCTTTTCGAGGATTTGTTGCTGAAGATGAAAAGCAAAGCGGAAAACTGGCGGGAGATGTTGTAAAAAAATACCGATTCTGCTAAATTAGAGCCAGAATAACGTAGTACATCATTGTAAAAACTCGTGATGCAAAGGCATCATAGGAAATATTGTGTATTGTGTAAGGAGGGGGTCTGTATGACGACAGAAGCACAGAAAGAGACTCTGGGCTTTCAAGCAGAGGTAAAACAACTGCTTGATTTGATGATTCATTCATTGTATAGCAACAAAGAGATTTTTCTTCGCGAACTTATTTCCAATGCTTCGGACGCGATTGATCGTCTGCGCTTTGATATGCTCTCAGATGAGACGTTGCACGAAGACGATGTTGAGCCACTCATTCGTGTCTCTTTTGACAAGGATGCGCGTACGATCACGATCTCGGACAATGGTATTGGCATGAGCCGGGCGGAGGTTATTGAGCACATTGGTACGATTGCGAAATCGGGAACGCGCGAGTTCTTTCAAGCACTTACCGGCGATCAGCAGAAGGATGCAAATCTGATCGGCCAGTTTGGCGTCGGTTTCTATTCGTCCTTCGTAGTGGCGAATAAAGTGACGCTGACGACGCGCCGCGCTGGTCTGCCTGCCAACCAGGGTATTCGTTGGGAGTCCGCAGGCCAGGGCGAGTACACGCTGGAACATGTCGACAAACCGGGGCGTGGTACTGAGATTGTGCTGCATTTGCGCGATGGCGAGGATGAACTCCTGGATGGTTTCCGCCTGCGTTCTATTATCCGCAAGTATTCTGATCATATCGTTGTGCCGATTATGATGCCGTCTGAGGATAAAGAGAAGCCCGAAGATGAGCAGGTCAATCGCGCTTCGGCCCTGTGGACGCGTGCCAAAAATGCCATTACTGAAGAGGAATACAACGAGTTCTATAAACATATCGCTCATGATTTCACTGACCCTCTGGCTTATGTCCATAGCCGTATGGAAGGTGCCTATGAGTATACGCTTCTGTTGTATATCCCTTCTCGCGCCCCATTCGATCTCTGGTCCCGTGAGCGCCATAGTGGCGTCAAGCTCTACGTGCGACGTGTCTTCATCATGGATGATACCGAAAAGCTGATGCCAAATTACTTGCGCTTCGTTCGTGGTATCGTCGATTCAAGCGACCTGCCACTCAACGTCTCGCGCGAGTTGCTTCAGCATAATCGTATGATTGACACTATTCGCTCTAACGGCATCAAGAAAGTTCTTGGCTTGCTTGCCGATATGGTGAAAAACGATCCTGAGAAGTATGACTCTTTCTGGAAAGAGTTCGGTCGCGTGCTCAAAGAAGGTCTGGCCGAAGATTCTGCCAATAGCGAGGCTATTGCTAAGCTTCTGCGCTTTACCTCAACGGCCTCTAACAGTGAGAAGCAAGATATCTCGCTGGAGACCTATGTCTCGCGTATGAAAGAGGGCCAGGATAAGATCTACTTCCTGGTTGCAGAGAACTATGCCAGCGCCAAGGATAGTCCTTTGCTGGAGATCTTCAAGAAGAAGGGTATTGAGGTACTCCTTCTCTCTGATCCGGTGGACTATCTGCTCGGCAATGAACTGCGCGAGTTTAATGGTACTCAGCTGCAATCGATCTCCAAAGGCTCTATCGATCTCAGTAAATTGGAGGATGAGCAGGAGAAAGAGGAGCAGCAGAAGAGCGCCGATGATATGAAGGATCTGCTCAATCGTCTTAAAGACATCTTGAGCGAGCGTGTGAAAGAGGTGCGCGTCACGACGCGTCTGACCTCCTCTCCTGTTTGTCTGGTAGTCGATGAGTATGATATCGATCCAAGCCTGCAACGCTTGCTAAAAGCTTCCGGTCAGCCTATTCCAACGACCAAACCCATCCTGGAGATCAATCCTCATCATCCAATTATCCTCAAATTGAAGGATGAGCAGAATGAGAAGCGCTTTAGCGACTGGGCTTACGTTCTTTTTGACCAGTCCGTTTTAAGCATCGGTGAGCAGCTTGATGATCCGATCCATTTCGTCTCACGCTTGAATGATCTGCTTGCTCAATTGAGCTAATACAGAGCCTTCGCTCATTGCAAAAATTGAAGCCATACTGACAGAATAATTCGTGTCAATATGGCTTCAGTTTTTGCAACCGAGGCCGATAAAGATAAGAGAAAGATGTTGGAGGGATGGATGGCGGGGGACGTCCACAAATTTTGTAATGTCTCTACCTTCTTTTGTTTGACTGAGGTCCCAGTGTGTGATGGGCACGTCATATGTTTATCGTGTGCTGCATTGAGAATTCCGCAAAGAAATACCCTCTTTGACTTCTTACTGCAAGTATAGTTTAAGTAGGAGCGCAAACGAAAGAAGTCTCTGCTCCCCCTGAGAACAATTCTCTTTATTTTATCAACAACGTCTATACAGCAGATCCAGTGGATGTCCTGACGAAAGAAAGACGTGTTATCCGAGGTAAAGTGTTTTTCGTGCGGTCTGCACTTAACGGGTGCGAGCGCTGGCTGAGAAGAAAGGGATGAAAACCATGTCTCATTATGATGATTAGTGGAACTCTCTTGTCGATGGAAGCTCTTAGAGTTATGGTGTCTCCCTGGAGATCTACATGGAGAATGAGGAACGAGAGAGCCCACCAGGGCACATTGTTCCTGATGAAATGCTTTTATAGCATGGGGAGTTTATCCAGATCTCCCCATGCTCAGTCAGACCACTTTTTGTTGGGCTCGCTCAGGTGAGCAGGTGCGGAGTAAGTGTTCAACTTCGCTGGCGTTCTGGGCGGAGGCGATGATACGACCGGTAAAGCCAAGGTGGCGCATCTCGGTGGCTAAGCGGGATGTGAGGGGGAGCGCCTCCGGTTCCTCGAAGCGCTGTACCTCAATTGCATGTCCGGACGCTTGCAACTCATCAGCCATCCTGATCTCGTCCATTGTGACGACTGTGAGCTGGCCCGCACATGGGGAACTGGCAGAAACAGGCTGTCGCTTACGCAGAATTGGGCGGTCAAGATGCGCCGCAAAAGCCTCTTCCGCCCAGTTGTAACCGCAGACACGCTCCATCAGGTTGACTAATCCTCCTCCCGATAAGCGGAAGTTGATCTCAATCAGATAATACCCTGCGGGCGTTTGTACCATATCGATGTGAAATGGACCGTTGGTATAACCAAGCGCACTGATACAGCTCTGGGCAAACTGTTCGATCGCTGGATCGGCCTGATCAGCCGGTAAAGCGATATGTCCGGCCTCGCGAAAGCCGCGAATGGCCTCATCACCCTGCGTGCCGCGCACGATAAACTTTTTGCAAAAAGTCAGGAGCGTACATTTCCCTTGTCGCGCTATTCCCTGCACGGAATACTCATCTCCGTGAATGTACTCTTCAATGACGATGCCGGTAAATGCTCCCCCATCGTAATTGAAGGTCGTGCGTAGCTCGTTGAGCGCCATTTCGACCTCCTGGAAGTTCCTGCTCAGGAAGACTCCCAGTCCACCCCCTCCATCAATGGGTTTGATGACGATGGGATAGGTGAGATGGGCTAACTGCTCGGCGTCTACATCGGTTCCGTTGAGAATGTGGTAGCGAGGCTGTAAGATCTGGTCGTTTGTGTGAGAAATGGTCTGGCGCTGCTGCGCTTTATCCGGAGGTAAAAAAGTGTTTCCCGGGGGCGCAGGTTGTATACCCATCCGTTGCGCAACCATATAGGCACTGAAGATGTATCGCTCAAATCCTGCCAGGATCAATGTCGGTTCTTCCGCTAATAATTGGAGGGCATACAATACTTCCTCTTCGTTCGCAGGATGCTCGACGGCAAGAATCTGGTCAAACTCATGGCGACGAAGTGCTCGGTGAAAGCGAATATAGTCGGGCGTTTCGATCAGCACTGCTTGCATGCCCAGGGTATGGGCGACGTGTAAATAGGGATCGTGGCCATCACGTGTGGCTCCGAGCTGGATAAAAGTGCTCATAAGGAGTAGCTCCTCTTGTGCTTCTACCTGTACCTGGTTGCATAGAGGGTCAGGATAATTGTCGTATATCCTCTGCTTATCCAATAATACAATGTAATACTACCTATAAAATGTAAAAAGTTCAAGAGCATAGAAAATAGCGTAAAAAATATGTGTAAAAAATAGACATAGTTTGCATGGTAGAAAACGCTATTCGATCCTTTTGGAGAACGGGATTATGGGCCTATTGGCAAAGAGAACGTTCTCAATGCCTGATTGTATGCGCTTCTTTGTTGCTTTAAGTGACCAGGGCTGGCTATAATACAGATAATTGTACCCCGTAGGGGCTGTCCACTCCGGGCGAGATCACAGAGAACCCTTTTCTTGAAGATGCAGGTGTTCGTCGGGTTTTTGGTCCAGGAGTTCTATTCCATTGGAGTAAGCATTATGTCTACATCTGCTGCCCGCGTGTCCACTTTTGGCACGACTATTTTTACCGAGATTAATGTTCTCTCTCAGCAATATAATGCGCTAAATCTGGGACAGGGAAAGCCCGATTATGATACACCTCAGGATATTATTGCCGAACTGGTAAAATTTGCCCAGGCGGGTCAATATAATCAATACGCTCCGGGGCCGGGTACCCCTGCGTTGCGTCAGGCGGTGGCTGATCATGCGGCGCGTTTCTATAAGATGGACATTGATCCTGCTCAGGGTGTGATTGTGACGGCGGGAGCCACGGAAGGGATCATTGCGGCGGTGCTTGGCCTGACAGATCCTGGCGACGAAGTGATCTTGTTTGAGCCGTACTATGATTCTTATCAGCCCAGCGTCATTATGGCGAATGCTATTCCCGTCTGTGTGCCCTTGCATCCACCAACCTGGACGATTGATCCAGATGAACTGCGTGCCGCTTTTAGCAAAAAAACGCGTGCCCTGATTTTGAATACTCCACAAAATCCCACCGGTCGCGTTTTCACACGTGAGGAACTGACGATGATTGCCGAACTCTGCATTGAGCATGATGTGACGGTCATCGTCGATGAAGTCTACGAACATCTTCTCTACGATGATGCCGTACATATTCCTATCGCGACTTTGCCGGGCATGTTTGAGCGCACCGTGACTATCAGTAGCGCTGGTAAACTGTTTAGTGCAACCGGCTGGAAGATTGGTTGGGTTTATGGTCATCCCGATCTGATCGAAGGCGTGTCACGCGCGCACCAGTTTATTACCTTTGCGGTTCATCATCCGACGCAGGAGGCAGTTGCTCAGGCTTTAAATTTGCCTGATAGCTACTACGATGATTTTAAGAAGCTTTATGCACGTAAGCGCGATATCCTGCTTTCTGCACTTGCTAAGGGCGGTCTCCCCTGCCTCGCTCCACAGGGCACCTATTTTGTGCTTGCCGACTTTACCGGGGTATTTAAGGGGACGCCACTGGAATTTACGCACTACCTGATTAAAGAGATTGGCGTAGCGTGTATCCCTCCTGGGACGCTCTACACTCCCGAGCATGCGCATATTGGCAGCAACTATGTCCGCTTTGCCTTCTGCAAGAGCGATGAGATGCTTCAGCAGGTCGAGCAGCGCCTGGTTTCAATCCCGCAACGGGTTGAGCGAGTATAGGTAATCTCCCCATACGCATGAAGATAAGGGATAACCCGTGTTGTTCATTTTCTTATTTTCATGCGTATGAGCGTAGATAAAAAGCGTTGTTACCGGGGTGCAGGGGCTACTCACCCTTGCATGTAGGCTAGACGTTTCTATCCTTGTTCTTTCAATAATGAGCCAATGACATCTTCATATTCTGACAAAAGATTGGCCAGATCATTGAGGAGGAGCGGTATCATGTTGAGACGAGCAGTCAGATCGTCACGTTTTTTTAGCTCCTGGCCGAAACTCTCCTCCAGGTAAGCAATGAGCGCAATCGTGTCAACGACACGATTGGCGATTCCTCCTTTTACCTTATTTAGCTTCTGATGAGCTTCATATAGACTTTGTAGTCTGGTGATCTCATTAACCATTGAGGTCTGGTGATCCTGCATTGTTGGCTGCTTTTGTGTTGGCGGCAATTCATCAGTATCAACATGGATATCGTTTATCTGAAGAATGGTTGAGATGGTACGAATAAACTCCATGAAGATATAATACAACTCTGCTATATAGCCCTTGATTCGTTGCAGAGACTCATCAATAGTTGTTGGATAGGAGGATGTGAAATAATTTTTGCTTTCGCGAATTCCTTTAATGATGTACATAATTTCGTTGAAGCGCGTAATAAATGTGTTGAGGATTGCGTTATTGCTCTGTGCGTGCGTGCTTCCCAGATACACATGATACAGTTTGTAGAGTGCTTGTAAAGCCTGCTGGTCTTGCTCTTTTTGCTGGTTTGCTATTGTTTCCTCTAAGAAAGTCTTTGCATGCTCTTGCTTGCCTTCTTCGTTTGTTGGGGTCAGGTAGGACCGCGTATTCTCGTTGAGGACATGAGCGACCAGGCGTGACTGAAAGAATTGTAGCGTTGTGTCGACCTCGGCCAGAAGTTCTTGTTTTTGTTCTTCGTTTAGTACACTATTGAATCTGATTATACTGCGGCAAGTAAAGAGAGTAGTGATTGACTGCTCGATTTGTTGTTTATATTGCGTTCCGTCTGACATCAGATATGATATCCTTTCCTATGGCTGTTTGCACTTGTTGTATGCTGTGTCGTCACACAGAAGCATAATTTGTTCTCTTATATATGCTAATCTCTGGTAAGAATGGTGAATTTGACGGTAACGCTTGTATTGATATTGACGTTTATGCCATTAGTATCTCTCGCTGAGAAAGTAATCTGTCCTTGATAGGTACCCGGCTTGTTGCCCTGCGCTTTTATATTTACTGTGAGCGTATTATCTGTGCTTGTATTGGTAGCTTTGTGAGCGGCAAGCATGAGCCAATGTGCACTTGCTGTATCGGCCTGGGCGGTCCAGGTGATTGGGGCGTTGCAAGGGCCACTCTCTGTCAGGATGATAGTCTGTGCCTGGATGTTTTTCTGTTGCTGGACCGCTTGAAATGTCAGGTTAGTGGGTGAAATCTGTAGCGAACAGGGTTGTGTTATGGTAGGAGTACTTGTTGGAACAGTGGGCGCATTGCTGGTAGGAGTGCTTGTTGGAACAATGGGCGCATTGCTGGTAGGAGTACTTGTTGGTATGATAGGCGCACTGTGAGTGGGAGTGCTCGCTGGAACGGTAGGTACGTTGTTAGTGGTACCGGTGCTGGTTGGAGATGGGGGAGTGTATACCCCTGGTTGCGTACTGTCTGGCGTCGATACGATGATTTGTGCTGGGGGGACGACCGAAGCAACGGTGGACGTTGGTAAGGGAAGAGGGGAGCGCTGTTTTTCTTGTAGTGAGGGTTGAGGCGTGTTCCGGCTAGTTACTCCTGGTGGCAGATATCCTGCTGTATGTTTTGCCTGGATAACAGGGAGATGAAATTGTGTCAATGCCAGGATAAGTAAAGTGATAATGCATAAAAAACATAAAGGAGCATACAGGTATAGTAAACGCCCTTTCGATATATGGCGTCTGGTGGATACGTTACTCATCGTAGCACTTTGTTTGTCTGTACAAATAAAACTGCTCGCTTGTCTGGCAGGAGATTCTTCCCGCGCCACGGTTGGCACGGGTGAGCTCTGTTGAGAAGACTCAAAGCTCCAATAGCGATTATTTTCTGGATGACTGGTTTGTGCTTGCCTCTCAGCACGTGGATATGGTGCCAGAGGGAGAAATGATAGTGTCTGATAAGAACTTTTTTCGTGATGTACACGCGCAAGGAGCGATGCATGACATTGCCGACAAAATCCATTCTCGGATTCACAGGGTTGATGGCATCGTAAACATATTTGCATAGGGGAACTCTTCCTGTTCACACTTTCCACATAACACAATTGCAATGTATGCCACTTGTCTCTTTAAATGGCAGATGGGCTAAAATACTCGTAGGATTATTATTATATATCTATTAGTGTGTTTTGACGAGATGAAAAGAAAAATGTCCCACAAAAGATTTTATGCGTATTTATGTAAAGAAGATGCTAGTAGCAGAGACACGAAGTGTTGAGCATCGTTTTGTGTACTCTTTGTCACTTCGTGTCGCTCTGTGGCTTTGCTGCCTGCCTGCCTGCTGTGAAATAAATAGACAGCAGGTGGGAAAAGATTTAGCGGAGATGGTCCAGTGAGACCGGTTGGCCGGTGTCGGCGGCTTCCATCGTGGCGAACATCAGGGCCAGCGTATAGAGATTACGCCGTCCTGAGCTTTCGGGCTCTTCCCCGGTCTGGACTGCCTGAACAAAGGCTGCCAGGCTGCCATGCCGATCGGTGGCAGTGATTTCAGGAAGTTCGATGTTCTCAGCTGGCTCTCCGAGGCGTCGTATGCTTACCGACTCGGGCGTTTCCCCACGGCTGGTCCAGATAATTTCGCCCTTTTCGCACTCCATATGCCAGGAACCAGCCCAGGAAGTCGGTTCACCTGTGCTGACCCAGCTACCGCGATAGTTGACAATGGTCCCTTGATCAAACGTAATACTGGCGGCTCCGGCTGGTGGCTCATCGTAATTGCTCCAGGAGGGATTCCAGGTCGTGCAGACGACGCGCCGTGGCTCCTGACCAAGTACGAGCCGCATCAGATCGAAATGATGGATCGTCATATCCATTAACAAGGGATGCGGGATATGATAATGTCGATGGGTTTCGCGTGGCTGCGTATTATCATATTTCCGAAAGTCGATGTTGACGGCTGTGACAGGTCCCAGCTCTTGCGAACTCACCAGCTCGGCAACTTTTCGCACAGCCGGGAAGTAGCGATAATTCTGACTGATCATCAGAATACGGTCGTTTTTTTCTGCCAGCTCGACCACTTCTCGGGCCTCTTCAACGGTCGGGGCAAATGGTTTTTCTAATAAGACATGCTTGCCCGCTTGCAACGCTGCTCGCGTAACGGGAATGTGCCCTGGCAGACTGGCCGTAACCAGCACTGCATCTGCCTCATAGACTGCCAACGCTTCTTCCAGGGTGGCAAAACAGCGCTCTTCAGGAAGATCCAGGCGTTCTTGTGCCAGCCTCAAAGCGTCCGGTACAATCTCGACCCAGGCAACGGTCTCTACATCTTTGTTCCTGGCTACGATCTCTTTCGCCCAATTGCTCCCCCAGCCTCCCAGACCAGCATGTATCAGACGTAATGTCATGCCTTGTTCCTTTCATAGAAAACCTATTGTGTTATGTGTAGTATATAGTGTTCCGTTGAGTATTATATATCAATGGAAGAGCAAGGGCTCTGCTTAACTGGAGTACACTGAAAATAAAGGTAAGAAAAAAGGATGGAATGCTATGGGCAAACAGGGATGTTTCCGCATCATGAGCTATCTCTTTCTTCTTTGTCTCTCGGGTCTGGTGGCCTGTGGAGACGCGAACAGTATGGCAATGCCGGGCAATACGGCGCAGGCAAATGTGCTGTTGCAGAAGCCTCTACCGACGGATCGTGCCATTGCCAGCCAGCAACCCGGCGTCGTGCAACTCACGCTTGCTGGTGCTGAGAATGGACATTTTCTCCTCCAGGGGGACGGTATTACGTCGAAATTGCGCCATGGACATCTCGAGTTTACGATCTTTCTTGTGGAAGGAGCGCGTTCATTTTTCATCGCCTTTCATGGATATACAGGGCCACAGGCGTACACGTTACAGAGTGTTACCAATGGCGGCGATCTCCATATCGCCCAGGGGAACGGCCAGCCGACCTGGGATCTTTCCTTGCATCAGACCGCAACCTGTCAATTGCTCGTAGAGAGCGAAGTGCCTACCGATGTGGTGGATATTCATCGTATGAAGGGAAAATTCTCTTGTCCAGCTCTCTTCTCCGGTGACAGCGGATTTACGCTCAAGACTGTTGCTGTCAGGCAGGGATCTTTCGATATCTCTATTATCGTTGAAAGTTAAGATGATACTTTTTTGGCAAGAAATCAGATATGTCGCATATTCTGAGTATATAGAAATATGCTTGACATATTTATCGTATTCCCGGTACTATGTAGCTAACGGTGAAAGACATTTTTTGTGCACCTTGTACTTTTTTGTGCCATCTTATTTTCTTCTCTTGTAGAGAGGTTTGTTGCGAAAGGAGGAGCAATCTGCTACGTTTGCTCTTGTAAGAACTCTCTATCTTACGCTGAAGTAAGAATTGCGGGTGTCATGGGTTCATACATTGGCGTTAACATATATCATTTCATGCGTTCCGCACTCGATTGTCCCGACGAAGGAGCTGGTATATGCAATCCCATTTCAAAGGTTCAAACATATTCTCGCTGATCGTAACTTTCTCCTTGCTTGGTATTCTCCTGGTCTTAGCCGCCTGTGGTGGCGCCTCCAATGGGAACGGGAATGGTCCGGTTACTATTACTGTTGCCTTCCAGCAGTTTGGTCCTCCCCCTTATTTTGATGAGCAGTGGTGGCAAAAGGTCAAGCAACAGGTCGAAGCGTCCAATCCCAATATCAAAGTTAATTTAGAGCCGATTGTTGCCGATGAAGGTTCGTATTATACGAAAATCGATCTGGCAATGCGCTCGTCCAATCCTCCTGACCTCGTGCGTGAGGATAGTTTTCTGGTGAGCTCTGATGTTACTGCCGGTTATCTGGCCCCCCTGGATAGCTATCTCAATTCCTGGCCTGAGTACAAAGCTCAATGGTTCCCCAGCATGCAGAGTATTTCGACGTTCAATGGTCATAATTATGGCGTGATGGATGGAACGGACGTACGCGCTATCTGGTACAACAAGGATATCTTTCAGAAGGCAGGCTTGCCCACTAACTGGCAGCCGACGAACTGGGCTGATATTCTCTCCGCGGCTCGTACGATCAAAGCCAAAGTGCCCGGCGTCATTCCGATGAATCTCTATTCCGGTATCCCGATGGATGAGGCATCGACCATGCAGGGTTTTGAGATGCTGCTCTACGGAACCAAGGATACGTTGTATAACTATCAGACGAATAAGTGGATTGCCCCCAGTAAGGGCTTTACCGATGCTCTGAACTTCGTCAAACAGGTCTATAATCCCTCCAACTTGCTTGGGCCAACCAATGATATCGCTTTGAGTACACAGGCCGGGAACACCGTTGCTCAGCAGTTGCTGCCACAGGGCAAACTTGCTATTGATATTGATGGCTCGTGGTTACCCGGCACCTGGTACGATAGCGGTCAGACTCCCTGGAAAAACTGGCAGACGGTGCTGGGTGTCGCGAAAATGCCGACTCAGAATGGACAGGATCCGAAGTACGTGACGCTTTCCGGTGGTTGGGCCTACTCGATTGCTGCGAAATCACAGCATAAAGATCAAGCCTTTGCCGTTTTGAAAGCTGCCTTCAGTAAAGATCTCCTGGCAGGATACGATGTGCAGGCGGGACAGATTACGCCGCGCAAAGATGTGGCGGATGTGCCTGCTTACCATAATGCTCCACTCAGTACCTTCTTCACTGGTCTGGTGGATTTTACCCAGTTCCGGCCAGGCTTCCCTGCCTACCCAAAGATCTCCGTTGAGATCGATACCGCTATGCAGCATGTGATGTCCGGACAATCTCCCTCTGATGAGGCCAATGCCTACGCTCAGTCGGTACAGCGTATTGCTGGCGCGGGCAATGTGGAGTCGGGCCCCTAACGGGCTCGTATCTAGCGGCGGGAAATACTGATCAGCATTTCCCGCTGCCTCGGGATGAGTATTTTTCCTCCTTCTCATCTCTTCTAGCGGCAGAAGTGGAAATTTCTTGAGAGGTATTTTTGTTTTTTGAGGGAGCGAATTGTATGCAAGTAAAGGCTTCATCTGAGGCGATTGAGTTGGTTGCTCCTCCGTCACCTGGGAAGCGTAAAATCAGTAAACGATTGCGCATTGGTATTTTCTTTATGCTGCCTGCCTTTCTCGTGATTGCGCTTTTTATGCTGGGACCGGCATTCTGGGCTATTTATATCTCATTTACGAATATGGCGCTGACGGGGGTGGGCGCAGCATCGGTGCAGTGGAACGGGATACAGAATTTTGTGCAGATTTTGCATGATAGTGAGTTCCTCAATTCGCTGCGTGTCTCGTTAATCTACCTGGTGGGCTCGGCGCTGATCGGGCAGGCGGTGCTTGGATTGTTGCTGGCATTGTTGATGCGCAATCGCAATCGGTTTTTCAAGGCTACACTGGGCGCGATTATTATCTCAGCGTGGGTCATTCCTGATGTGGTGGCGGGCTTTATCTGGAGTTCTTTCCTGGCAGGTGGACCCCAGAGTGTAATCAGTCCTGGCTTGCTCAATTCGGTGATGATGACGTTCGGTTTGCCTCAACATGCCTGGTTGCAAGAGTCTCCTATGGCAATGGTGATTGTGGCGAATATCTGGCGTGGCACGGCTTTCTCGATGCTATTGTATGCCTCTGCTCTGGAGAGCATTCCGGCAGATCTGCTGGAGGCGGCGTCGATTGATGGGGCCGGTATCCTGGCACGCTTGCGCTATATCATTCTGCCGCTCATCAAGGGCTCGATTGCGACTGATCTGCTGCTGATAACGCTGGCAACGCTCTCCGACTTCACACTTGTTTATGTTTTGACTGGCGGCAGTAATTTTAATGTGGAACTGATGACGATCTATCAGTATCGCCAGGCCTTCCAGTTCTATCAGATCGGATATGGGAGCGCGATCTCACTGCTGATTATTGTGGTCGGGGCTATTCTCTCGCTTCTGTACATTCGTGTGTTGCGCCTCGATCTTTAGCATGTTTATTGTAAGCGTGTGCCCGCGGTATCTGTAGTATCTGAGCATGGTCGGTCATGCGCCCATGCGTTGGAGGTAAGTATGGCGATTGTTCGTCGTTTTGTGCTGCCATCTTCGATCTATCTTGTGCTTGTGGTTGTGGGCTTATTCTTTCTGATCCCTTTTGCCTGGCCAATTTTTGCCAGCCTGAATCCAGCAGCGACCCTGGCGGTCACCTGGCCTGCTCATCCAAGCCTGAAGAACTTTATCGATATTATTGTAAATGGTGTCGTGCTCCGTCCCTTCGCGAATAGCTTGATCATGGCTGTGAGTACGATGATTCTGGTCGTGATCCTCGCCGGTCTGGCAGCCTATCCGCTGTCCCGCTACAGCTTTCGCGGCAAGAGTACGCTGATGTACGGGATTCTTTTTACCAGCGCGCTCCCGGTGCTGGCGCTCATCACGCCACTTTATGCGATGTATACGATGTTGAATCTGGTCGATACATTGCAGGGTGTGGTACTCTTTTTTGTGGCCAGCGCGCTCCCTTTTAGCATCTGGCTGATGAAGAATTTTCTGGATTCGGTACCATTCGAACTGGAGGAGGCGGCCTGGATTGATGGGGCATCGACGTTGAGGACCTTCTGGTATATTATTTTGCCGCTGGCTGCGCCGGGAATTGCGGTGGTAGGCGTCTGGAGCTTCCTGGGAGCCTGGACAAACTTTTTTATCCCTTTAATCATTCTGCAAAATCAGGATTTAATGCCCGCCTCAGTGCATATTTACACCTTTTTTGGCTCGTATGGTCAGGTCAATTATGGCGAACTTGCCGCTTATGCAATGCTGTATGCGCTCCCTGCAATTGCGCTGTATACGCTGGTCTCGCGCTTCTTTGTCAAGGGAATCAGTGGTGGTTTGAAGGGGTAGTGCGGGTATAGAGGTAGCGGCAGGAGCGGCCAATTGGCCGCTTGCTTGCCTGCTTTATTGTGTGATTGTCTTGATAATTTCTGTCGTTGGTAAGATGCTGGCAAATCTGGTCATAATCGCCAGTGTGGTCTCATGTACTATCTGATGAGGAATAACCTTGTCGTTCAGCTTCAGGTCCAGCGTAGCGGTTGCATCAGTGGCGAAAAGCACACGTAGACCGCGTTCACTGGCCTGCCTGGTGGTGGTATCGCAGCACATGTGTGTCATATAGCCACAAATGATCAGCGTATCAGCCTGTACAGCCAGCAAATCTTCCTCCAGCGAAGTCTGGTAAAATGCTCCCGGGACGCGCTTCACGATCTGCTTTTCTCCTGGTAGTATGCTTATCTCTGGATGAACCTCCCGACCAGGGCTGCCTTTGCGAAAAACTGGAGCATCGGGTGCAGGACTTTCGTGCTGTATATGGAATATGGGGAGCCGGTGTTGACGAAAGGCTGAGAGGAGTTCTTGAATATGGGTCAGAGCTGCCAGACCATCTGGAAGAATCCATTGGCCGTGGGGGGCAAAGTATTCGTTTTGAACGTCAATTACGATCAATGCTGGTTTCATGAAAACTCTCCCTCATGGTGAATATTCGAGCTTGAACACAAGCGATTTCTTGCACAACTGGTAACCCTGTTATATACGTTCTGCTATGTTATTGTCAATTCTACGGTGAGATTTGCGTGTATAAAAGTGTCGTTTTGCATGCTAAATAAGATACTTCTATTCCTTCTGAAGCGCAGCTGCAACGGTCGCCAGAAGCGTTTTCATCTTAAAGGGCTTTAGAATATACCCATCAGCGCCGATTTGTGTCGCTATCTCAGAAATATTATGATGAGCGGATATCAGTAAGAGAGGGATGTGGTGGAGTGTTTCCTGCTGTTTGATCTGCTGACAGATCTCTCTGCCATCGAAGCCAGACATCCAGATATCCAGCAGAAGCAGATCGGGGGGTTGCGCTTGCATGAGTGGGATCACCTGTGCTCCATCACGGGTCACTGTCACCATATAGCCTGCCGTTTCCAGGATCATTTGGAGGGCATCTGCGATGGCTTCTACATCATCAGCCACCAATATTCTTGCCTGCATTGGATCTCCTCTCTAATGGATGGACCATGCCAGCTTTCTCCATTCTTGTTAGAATGTTTCTCCTCGCGTTTCCCTTTCGCGACTCAATACTTTGGGAAGGGTGACAAAGAAGGTCGTTCCTTTGCCTTTCTCGCTCTCGACCCAGATTCTTCCTCCATGGCCTTTCACGATCTCGGCCGTGATATAGAGTCCCAGCCCGAGCCCCGGATAGGTTTCCTCCGCTGAGCCAGAGACACGATAAAAGCGTTCGAACAGGTGTTTATGTTTGTCAGGTTCGATGCCTGGACCGCTATCCTGGACGCTAAGGATGATTTCCTCCCTCTCTTCAGCTATTTTCACCACAATGGAAGTGGAGGCAGGCGCATACTTAATCGCATTGGAGAGCAGATTGCTCACGACTACTCTGAGGCGTTCTGGATCTGCATGGACCTGATAGTTGCCTTTTCCCTCGATCACCATGGTTTGCGTCGGTGTCATATGCTCAAGTGTCTCGATACTCTCGCGCACAATCGTCGCCAGATCGACCAGTTCGCGGCGAATACGTAGCTGGCCAGTTTCAATCTGGGTGATATCCAGCAATTCTGCAACAAGCAGGATCAGTTTATCAATTTGCCTTTCCATTTTGTGCAGCAACTGGACGGCTCCTTCATCGTTTGTCTGCGCAAAACGCGTAAGTAACAACTCCGCATACGCCTTCAGACTGGTCAGGGGAGTTTTGAGTTCGTGGCTGGCAATACCAATAAACGCCTCCTCTTTTTGTTTCTCACGAGCTTTACGTTCAGTGATATCCTCCAGGGCTAGCAGAACGGAGGCGGTCCCTTGTTCTTGCTGGAAGATGCGACGGGCATTGAGGAGGAGCGTTTTGTGCCCAATTCTGGAAAAGTGCTGCTCGACCTCAAAGCCGTGGAAAGAGTGGTTGTGGGGTAATATCTCCGAAAGCAGGTGACGCAATGCGGGGAGATTCCATTCTCCGTTGTCCAGTTCCTCAAGGTGACGTTGTTCTGTGACTTCTTTCGTGGTCTGGAAAAACTGATAGAAGGCCTGGTTGGCCTGTTGGATACGCAGATCCGCATTCAAAATAAGCAACGGCTCGCGAATAGTCTGGACAATGGCTTCCGCATACTCACGAGCCGTTTGCAGCTGTGTATTGCGTATATGCAGGTCTTGATTCGCCATGCCCAGTTCTTCATTGATTAATTGTAGTTCTTCTTTCGAGGTTTCCAATTCTTCATTGATACTCTGCAATTCCTCGTTGCTCGAACGGAGTTCTTCACCGACAATTTGCAGATCCTGGTTGAGTTCTTCAAGCTGCTCAATAAGCAGTGTGGTCTCTGTGCGCAGGGTCACTCGTTCGTGTTCAAGCTGCTCAATACGTTCGTCGCGGATAGCTATATCCACAGAACGCTTGATTTCAGGTCGCGGGTCTGGCTGGCTCGAAACGGGAGGGAGTTCTCTCACAAGTATGAGTAAGAGATCCTGGCTGGTGACAAAAGATGGTTGCAGGGGAGTGATCTCCAGCGTAACTATTCGTATTTCCTCATTATCATGCAGGCGCAGACCTTCTTTTTTCATGGCTTGCCCTGACTCTCTCACCTGAGCGATCATGCTACGAAGCTCAAGAACCAGGTCAGGATGTGCCATTTTCAGCAGATTGAAGCTGGGCTGTCCAGAGGCAGGGGTCAGGTATGGGGCACTTGGCCCACGCGAGTGGACAATTTCCATTGTGTGATCGATGACCACGCAGGTGGGGAGGTAGCGGGTGAGGAGCACCTGGTCGAGGAGTTTCCCCAGATCGGTATGTTTGCTCCGGTTGGAGATTCTATGATCTTCTCCTCCTGTCATCTCTGTTCGCTCCTCTCTTATATAGCTCCCAATAGACAGATCCAGATTCTGTCGTACGTGAAATGGTGTTTTTACATAGAATTTGTGTTTCTCGCTCAGTGGTGTAAAGAGATGGGGAGCGCTGCCGACTGTTTCTGAAGTGCCCAGCAGCAGGATGCCATCGGAAGCCAGCGCATAATGGAAGGTTGAGAGCACTTTCTTCTGGAGCGGGGTTCCCAGATAGATCAGGACATTGCGGCAACTAATCAGGTCGAGCCGGGAAAATGGGGGATCCCGGGTAATATTGTGGCGTGCAAATACACAGCGCTCCCGAACGGCCTTGCTAATTTGATATCCTCCATCGACGCGCGTAAAGAAGCGCTTGCGTCTCGCCTCAGAGATATTGATGAGCGCCTGTTCCGGGTAGATGCCTGCTCTGGCTTTCTCGAGCGCGGTGGGATCAAGATCTGTCGCGAAGAGAACAATGGGAAACGGAGAGGCTTCCTCACCCAGGAATTCCAGCAGGCTAATGGCAAGGGAATAGACTTCCTCCCCGGTGGAGCAGCCCATCACCCAGATTCTGATCGACTCTCCCGGAAGTTTCTTCTGGAGGATGCGTGGAAAGGCCAGGTGCTCGACTTCTCTGAAGGTTTCCGGGTCGCGGAAAAAGGTCGTGACATGGATCAGCAGGTCTTGAGCGAGGGCCTGGACTTCAGCTGGGTGATCTGCAAGCCAGATGAGGTAATTTGCCAGATTTGCCTGCTGCTCGTTGAGGAGGTGACGCAGCAGCCGACGTTTGATGGTGGCGGGTTTATAGGCGCTAAAATCAATGCCAGTTGCCTCGCGCAAAATCTGGTAGAGTGTGTGTAACTCCTCTTCTCTGTCTGTAAAAAGTTCCAGGGAAGCATTCTCAGCTGACGTTTTTCCTGAAAAACGCGAGGCAAGAGTCGTCAATGCACGTGCAATCCCAGTGGGCGTATCATCGCTATCCACGCAGCCAGCCAGAAGAGCGCTCTGTGGCATGCTGGGATATTTTGCGGACGAGAGTGTCTGGACAAAGGTCATCCCCCCGTGGTCTTTGATTGCCTGGAGCCCTCTGGTCCCATCGGTGCCCATGCCTGAAAGAATGATCCCGATGGCAAAGGTTGTTTGATCTTCTGCCAGTGAAAACAGGAAGGTGTCAATTGTCAGGGGATGAGCACTTTTTGCCTCCCGAGCGTGGAGGTGGAGAACATGCTTTTGGATGGTAATGATCGTATTGGGGGCAATGACGTAGACGTGGTCAGGCTCTACGGCGATGTTTTCTGCTCCCTCCGTAACAGGCATCGATGTGACCTGGGAAAGCAAAGCAGGTAATGTGCTCACGTGGATGGGATCGAGATGCTGGATAATGACATAGGCTAGACCCAGATTCGTGGGAAGCTCGCGCAACAATTCCGTGATTGCTTCCAATCCACCGGCGGAGGCACCGATTCCTACCACAGGTATGGTATGGTTTTTGGATGGAGCCGTTTCATGCATGTTCATCTCTTGGTTTCTTTTACACAGCAGACTGCTATTTGTACTGTATTCTCTTTCCCTCGACGAGAAGGAACAGCAAATGGGTCTGGTGTTCTTTCTACCTCACGAAATAAAGATGGGATCAACCTGATGTGCTGACTGAAATAAACGTGTTGCCTGTTGCACGAAGCGCTGAATGGAGGTTTTCTACGGTTCGCCCCTTCTCCTGACTCATCCCGCGTTCTCTTTTTCGGTCCTGGTCAGAATGTACGAACCCAACCACACTACAAAGACGATACATCTGGATAGAAGCATAGACCTTTTTCCGGACTTCGTCAATAGTGCAGTACTTCTCCTGTTTGTCTTGTGTAGCATCTTTTCTTTCTCTATGCTCTTCACCCAGGAAATAGAGCATGCTTGCTTTCTCAGATCGACGTGAAGTGTGGACGAATCATCAAACCTATGGCTGAGGTACATGCAAAAAGAGCAGAGAGGAGAAACAGGCTTCTTGTGATGCCTCCGCAATTGAAAAGAGAGGCGTGGGGATAAAGGGCGGGGAAGAGCAAGATGGTATGATGCCTCTTCCCCCGGGACATATTGCTCGTGTTTTTCAGGACAGAGCGGACAGTTTCAACGGTCGCTTTACTTGCTGAAGGCAGCGTCGAAGGCGACGTTGGAGGGGGTAAAATCGGAACGGCGTACGAAGGCCAGAGCGTCCTGCGCACCCCATTCGCGATCCACGCCGGAATCCTCCCATTCGATGGAGAGTGGGCCCTGATAGCCGATGCGGTTGAGCTGGCGAATGATCGATTCGAAATCGACATCGCCGTGACCCGGCGAGACAAAGTCCCAGCCGCGCTGCTGTTCACCGAAGTTGAGATGAGAGCCCAGGATGCTGGTGCGACCGTTCAGCTTGCGTTTCGAGTCCTTCACGTGCACATGATAGATGCGGTCGGCGAAGGTTTCAATGAAGGCCGCGGAGTCCAGGAACTGTGGTACCAGGTGGCTGGGATCGAAGTTGATGCCGAACTCAGGGCGATGCTTAATGGCATCCAGAGCTTTCTGCGTCGTGACAAAGTCATAGGCAATCTCGGTGGGGTGAACCTCAAGGGCAAACTTGACACCTTCTTGCGCAAATACGTCCAGAATGGGGTTCCAGCGAGCGGCAAAATCCTCGTAGCCGCGCTCGATTTCGGCGAAATCATTGGGTGGGAACGAGTAAAGCATGTGCCAGATGCTGGAGCCAGTAAAGCCGGTGACAATCTTCACGCCGAATTTCGCGGCGGCACGTGCGGTATCCATCATTTCCTGGGCGGCTCGTTTGCGTACACCCTCAGGCTCGCCATCGCCCCAGACGTGTGGTGGTACGACACCTTTGTGTCGTGCATCGATAGGGTCGCAGACTGCCTGACCGAGAAGGTGGTTACCAATAGCGTACCACTTCAGATTATACCGTTTGAGAAGCTCCTGTTTGGCTTCAACATAGCCGGGCTCTTTGAGTGCGCGTTGCACATCAAAGTGATCGCCCCAGCAGGCAAGTTCCAGGCCATCGAAGCCCCAGGAACTTACTTTCTTTGCCAATTCTTCCAGCGGTAAATCTGCCCACTGACCAGTAAAAAGTGTGACGGGTCTCGTCATTGCGTCCTCCTACTCCAATTGTACGGTACTTCATGTATAGATCTGACAGTGTTGAGCACTATGTCAGTACAGGTGATAGCGAAGATGGATCGTCCGGGTAGCGGTATGGTGTCAGCGTTCGACACCGGATGAGAAATTTGCTGCAAGGACGGCCCTGTCCGCAAGCTACTCCTCTGCTGAGATCAACGCTCTCTCTTGAGTATACTCCAAAAATGGAGCGTGTGTCGCTAGATTTGCATATATTGCACATGCATTCTGCGTATTTTGTGATGATTGTGCTTTCGTTTTATGGCTGTGTTTACAGCTTATTCGCATATATATAGCTTTTGCTGACTTTGCATAAGAATTTGGTTTTTGGGTATGCTTTTTAGATGAGACGTTGGTGTTTTGAGCAAAGCAAGGAGATTTGACTTATGGCAGTGAAACTGAATAAGCAAGCATTTGAGCATGCAAAAAAGCTGACAGAGCAGGGACAATTCGTGCTGGATGAGAAAGACCTGTGGAGCGAACATCAGCCATCTACGCAGAAAGAGAATGAGTACCTGAAAAAACATGACTTTAGTGAATACGGGAAATGGTTTTTAGGCATCGATACAGACCAGGATGAAGATAATAAGGGGAGATATAAATTCCCCTACGGCGATTTTGCAAAGGTTCACCGCTGTGGCGTGCTTGCCGCAGAAAACAGAGCGGGTCAATATAAACATAGTGACATTGAAAGTGCAGCAGTACATTTGCTCGAAATGATTGATGCTGCTCAAGAA